>NZ_CANDOA010000005.1:0-698850 GCF_947387565.1 Flammeovirga sp. SubArs3
AGTGCAAAGGTAAGAACTAAATTTTAATCTCCAAACTCTTTTTGAAAAAATTTTATTTTATTTTTTCGAGCTAATTTCTGAAGATTTTCAACTCCCACTCTCTGCTTAAAAAGACCAACGTTTTAGTCTTTTATGACCGCCTCTTTTCAGAAGCGAGTGCAAAGGTAAGAAGAGAAATTTAATATGCAATGCTTATTTGATTTCATTTGAAATTTTAATTTACATCACTGTCTTCTTTGCAAAATGTTGAAATGAATAACACCCACTACAAGTGTTTTTCATTTGGCCTTCCGTTTGAAGGGAGTGCAAAGGTAATAGCTAACTTGATAAATGCAATACCATTCATATATTTTTTTATATAAATTTCATTAAACTACTTATTATAAGTACTATATAAAAAATCTCCTCTATTATTTAATGGTTTTTAATTCATGAACCATTAAATAATAGAGGAGTATATTCTTGGATTATTACTTTCCGATATCTAAAGTTGAAATCTCTTCAATTTCATTTAATCTCCATTTCCCATCAATCCATTCTTGTTCTGGCCCGTAATTTCTAAAAATTGTGAACCATGATTTCCCAGGTATTGTCTGTAACCAGTTTCCTTCTTTTCCTTCTATAGGTTCCGGTGAAAAGTATATATCAATTGATCCATCTTCATTATACACTAAATCTTTTTTATTACTATCTAAAGATGGGTGGACTTGATTTGTTTGAATCATGGATCTTGTTTGTGTATCATATAAAGTAACCGCCCAGAATCTTGCAGTAGGAACATCTGCATCTATATGCAATACATAAGTCTTGCTACCATCATATGCTACACCGTCTTTTGCAACATAAGATATCCCATAGTCTGAACCCTTTCCTGCAATCTGCATTGCCATGGCTGGAGTAATTCCTGTATAAGGGTAGTGGAACATATCTCTTGCCTCTTTCTTGACGGCACCTTGGTCATTAAAAAATACATCTCTATCCGCAAACCCCATTCTCCAAGAGCTATTAGGATCATCTTCATAAAGATTTACTCCTTCTCGTCTTGGATACCATACAATCGATCTAGCACTTGCATTACCCAAAGCCACTGCTTCATTTAATATTCCGACCATTCTTTTATCAGGGTTAAACTCAACACCCTTTTCGATCCCTATAGACCTGAATGTACCTAAGATTTCAGCATCAAAAGTTGATGTAGATTCATACTGTACCATTTCATTGATTTCATTATAGAACTCAATATTATTAGAATGAATAGTATTCATTTCTTTTCCTGTAGCATGTATAAAATTCATATCATCTCTCAATTCAGGTTGACTAGCTGGGTACGATCTATATTTTGCAATTACATTATCTATTGTCTTTTGATCTCCATTCATCCTTAATAACACCCAATTGATATGAGATTTTGAATAGACTGGAAAACAACCTTCTGGTATTTCCCCTTCGTATCCGACGGGAAGAATCGCATATTTCCCTCCTTTGCCTTTATCTCTACCAATCATTCCTAAATCACAGATGTAATTGAATGACATATCATTTACGAATCCCAAAGCACCATCAGGAATTTCAATAACTACTACACCATCTCTTTTTGTATCAACAAAACCTGTGACATACATTGTTGAGGTGTTCGCCGTTAAGAAAAGTGATTTAGAATCCATCATGCCATCAAATATCAATGTAGAGTTAGCAGTGGTGTTGCCCATTTTATAATGACCTTTATATAAAGACCAAATTGAAGCATATTTCATCCCATCCATAAAAGCTGTATATGCTCTAGATTTATCCATGAAATTATAAGCTGTTTCAACCGTTTCTTTTGAAGGTACACCATCAAAGAAGTTTAACTCTCCTTCTGATGTCTCAATCTTATCTGGAGTAATGACACTCTCTGGAATATCTGTTGACATTTTATATTGAGCGTTTGCTAATAACGAAGATGATAACAATAATGTAGAGAAGATTATTTTTTTCATGATAACGATTTTTGTTTTGATTTAATTAATCTAACGTCATCATATAAGAAGAAGAATATTAAATTTTACTCCTGTTTTAATAAATTTTATTCGTTCATGAAAAATTTCTCTAAGAATACATTAAAAGAAGTGGGGCTACTAATGATGAATTCATCTTTCGTTTAATCAACACTTCATTTTAAATGGTTCATACATGCGTTTACATATTTAATTGAATTACGTAAGTGGCAAGCACATTGGTTAATATTGAAGTCTATCAAAGAAATAGATAATAACCAGTAGAATGAAATGTTATTAATTCTCTTCGTAAATAAGTGGTTTTAAATAATCTATTCTAAGGTAAAAAATAAAGGTCCCATTTTGGGACCTTTAATGAAAAATGTCAGAAATAGAATAGAGGTCCCAAAATGGGACCTCTTGTATAATAGTTAAAAACCAATCTTTTGCTGTGAGGGTTTGAAATTTTGTAATAGTAAACAAGCTTCTTCTTCCGGCAAATTGAAATAATCAACTAACATTTTAATATTAGAAATTTCACCTTCTTTTATTAATTCAATAATCTTAGATTTTTTCTTATCCACTTCATTTAAAGTTAGTAGTTGATTTTCATTTTCAACATTAATTGATTTTCTACTTTTTGTTTCAATTGAAGAAGCTAGAAAAGCTAATAAAAATAATATTACTGAAAAACATCTAAATTGATTAGCAAGAATATTAGCTTCTGTGAGATCTTCTTTCTGTTGTATTAATAACTGTTCTCTTTTTTGTTCTGCGGTTTTAAGCTGTTTTTGTGAATCAAGGAATGTTTGATATAATGCCCAATTCGTTTTTCCTTTTATAGTATGGTTTGAACTTCGTTGGATTGTTGCTTCAATATTTTTGATATGTGTATCAATTTCAACTGTAGAAGCAATGCCAATACTTTCTTTAGCATGTACAAACTGTCCATTCCATTCAGAATAAAAAACAAAAGCTGTTAATGATAAAGATAGTATGATGTACTGATTTAAAGATTTTGTAGCCTTATAATATATGATAGACAGATAAGTATAATGGTGGGAGAGAAATACAATAAAGACTGATATCAGTAAAGATGGTAGAAAGGATGTGTGTTCTGATAAAAATAAAAACATCACATAGGAACTATAACACATTGAAATCACTACCAAAGAGTAATCAATGATTTTTACAGGTTTCATGAAAATAACTATATTTGAATTAAACAATTTGTAGTTGATGGGGTGAGATACTTCAACTACATCGCAGGGAATCTGCAATTGGATTTATTGGGATAGTCAAAATTGACTATCCCTTTTTATATTAAATATCTAATTCGTATTTAGATATTAATTCTTTTATTGACTCTTCCATTGATAATTTTTCGGCTTTACCTAATTCCTTATCTAATGGAGTATCTATTAATGTTCTAATCGTTTTATTTACCTTATTAAAGGTAAAAGGCTTAGGAATATTATTTACAGCTCTTGTACTTGCTTTTTTCTCTACAGCCTCAAGTTCATTTAATAAGTACTTTTCTAAATCTTCAACGACAATTTCTTCAGCAGCTAAAGCTTTAGAAGCATCTTCAAACTTAGCAATAGTAATACTATGTTCTCCATCAAAGTATGCATGTTTGAAATCATCGGAAACTTGATCCAATAATTCAGCAATAGTGGCATCCCTTAAGATTGTATTTTTTCCAACACCATATTCTTTTGCTAATACATCATACAGTTTTCCTCTACCGGTAGTATACCCAACTTGTCCTTTATGGGTTAAATAATGATGTCCTCTGTAGAAAGACATTTCTCGTTTAGAAAGGTTTCTTTTACCGATTTGGTTCTTGATCATCCAAAGTTTTGCATCTTCGATATTGTCAATATCTACAATTACTTCTTCAAATTCGTATCCATAATCAGCCCCTCCAAGTTCATTGACTATCTCAAAACGATTGTGCCCATCTAAAAGAATCTTTTGACCATTCTCCATATAGAAGAAGGTTAGAGGATCTCTTACTCCTTCTTTCTCGATTGATTCTTTTAAGTTTTGACGTTCTGAACTAGTTAGTGGGCGAATCCATTTCTTTAATTCAGGTAAAACATGGACAGAGTCAGTTGACATTTCTTCCTTCTTCGAATCGATTAGCTTGGATGATTTATTACTATTTGGTAAAAAATCTCCGATATTAATTTCATTAGACATACTCAATAAATTCTGTGGCTAAATTTGTATGTTCTTCCATACCTTTTTTAATTCCTTCTTTTTCTTGTCTTTTTAGAGACTCATCTTCAAATAATGAGAAGATGTCTTTACCATAAAGTGGACCTTTATTATAAGCCATATCTCTTACAGCAATTTCGGTATTGAATACTTTGTAGTTTGTTGAACGAAGTGCCTCCTTATATTTATTCATATCTTTTGTTCTACCAGATTTGGTGAACAAAAAGCCTAGAATTTCAAGGTTAGGATTTTCTTCTTTATAGTCATTGATGTGATTAATTACATTATTAATTCCTCTAAATGCAAATTCTGAAGCGTCTACAGGAATTAAAGCTCTATTGGAGGCAATCAAACATGCATCATTAGTGATTAGGGCAAATGAAGGAGATAGATCAAAAAAGATATAATCATACTCCATTTCAATTTTATCAATTACTAATCGCTTTACCAATTTATAAGAAGAAGGACCTGAGTTCCTATTTAAGTTTTTATTAGTAAAGTCAAGATTGGTAGTTGATGGAATAATATGTAAGTTTTCCTGATATTTTAAAATGGAATCATTTACATTACAATTTCCTTCAATTACATCGGATAACTCTCTACTCTCAAATTGTTGAGGATCTTTGTATCCTAAATGTTGTGTTAAGTTTCCTTGTGGATCAGCATCAATTAATAGTACTTTCTTACCCATTCTTGAAAGTGCTGCTCCTAAATTACATGCCGTTGTAGTTTTGGCTACACCACCTTTGTTATTAATAATAGAAACTACTTTAAACTTATCCTTTAATTTTAATCCAAGTGGGGTAAGTACTTGTATTAGTTTTTCAATGTACTCTGGCTTTAAGTTCTGTTCGCCATTTAATGCTTTGTATAACGATCTAGTAGGTATACCAGCCTTTTTTTCTACTACAGAAATCTTCAGCATTTCATTTTCCCCTACAAAATCAAGAATATCTTTTTGTGTCATTGATTGTGTTGAATTTAAATTTGATAATACAAATCAAAACAAATTTTATTGAATCAAAAACAATTTAGTACTTTTTTTTACTTTTTAAGGCATAAATTAATCTATAAAGTACTTTTTTTTACTCTTAGGGGAATTTTTTTATCTAAATTGAGGTATAAATTTTATATAGTAAACTAAATCCTAGTAGTTAGACCATAATATGAGTATAAATACAAGTAGTTTACTCAGTTTTGGAACTATAAATTAATAGATCATAGTGATTAGACCGTATTTCAATCATTGATCCTAGTAGTTGGACCATAAAAGATCCCTTTTTTCATTAATTTTTATACCATTAGGGTTCTAATTACGGACTTCAACTAGTATTTAATATTTTCAATAGAAAAAAATATAACCAAAAGACTATATTTAATAGTGCTTTGTTATTTAAACTTTATATATTCTTATTATTTATACTATTCATAACTAACTGATAAACAGTTTTATATATCTAATTTGTATAGTAGTTAGACCATATATATCATAGTACTTTACTCTTTTAATCCTAGTGAATAGACCACAAGTAGCATAGTAGTTTGCATAAAAGGTATAGTAATTAGAACAAAAGTATAGTAGTTAGACCGTATATTTAATGATATTTTAGCTATTCTAATCTTAAAAACTAGTGAATAGACCATAAAAATGTACTAAAGTATAGTGAATAGACCAATAAATGAGTTTTTCCGGTTAGTTCAAGACTATTCATTGGCTCATTTCATACAAATTGTATGGTCCAAAGACTTGTATTTATTAAACCATAGTATTTAGACCATAAGTATTTGAGTAAAGTACTATGCATTAACCCTAGCATTTAATTATGAAATACTTATAAAGTATAGTAGTCTACTCTTTAAACCATAGTAATTAGACCATATATTTTAGATAATTTCACTAAAAACTAGTTCAAGTCCGAAATTTTTCTTCAGTTTTATTGTAAAAACTAATGTT
This sequence comes from Flammeovirga sp. SubArs3, assembly GCF_947387565.1. Lineage (NCBI taxonomy): Bacteria > Pseudomonadati > Bacteroidota > Cytophagia > Cytophagales > Flammeovirgaceae > Flammeovirga > Flammeovirga sp. SubArs3. The sequence continues at coordinate 6,154 of NZ_CANDOA010000005.1, forward strand.
AGTCCGTAATATGCATCGGACTTAACTTAGTATTAAGCTCAAAAATTAATAGAGAATCTGATTTTTTACTTCAAAACTCTAAACTTTTTTACTGAAATGAATAATATTTTAACCAAAGTATGGGTAAAAAGACATAATAACCTTGTGAGGGCTCATCAAAAGAATACGATGAGTTTAACTGCACAAAAATTATTATTGTTTGCATTTACAGTGAAAGACCAGGACTTGGACAAAGTACTTGAGTTTAGAGTGGCCGATTTTTTAGGAAGAAACCCTGGAGGTAAGGATATTAAGAATATTGATCAAGCTTGTGACGAACTTTCTTCATCTAAAATTAGAGAGGGTAGTGGTATCAATGATGCTGATTATGAATCAGATGAATTTAATAGAAAGTATATTACTTTATTTGATACGATTGAATTAAACAAAACAAGAGTAGCATTTAAGTTTAATAGAACTTTTAAAAAGTTTTTGGGCCCAGCCAACAATTACACTCAATACTTATTCAGTAACCTGAAGGACATGAGGTCTCCACATGCCGTTCGTTTGTATGATTATTTGATTGGTGGTGTAGGTAAATACTCAGAAAGAAGAGTTGAGTTACAAGAGCTTAAAGCAGTGTTAGGGGTTGCTGATAAAAAATCGTACAATGTCTTCAATACTTTCAAAAATACGGTTCTAGAGCAAGCAGTGAAGAGTATTAATCAGACTTCAGACATACATTTAGCTTATCAGCCCTTAAGAATGTCTGGTAGAAAGTATACTCATATCTATTTTACTTTTAGTAAGAAGCAGGAGATAGCTAAGGTCGAAGCATCTAATGATATGGGATTAAGCCCAGAAAATGCTGCTAAAATTGCTTCTATGAAAGAAATGAACTTGCCTGAGGCAATTATTCAAGCAACCGTAAAAGAGCTTCTGAGCCAGCAAAAATCAGCTCCAATTGATATTACTGAAGTAGAGGTAGTCACTGAACAGGAAAAAACATCTTCAAATATTGCAGGTGCAGGGCAACAAGATTTATTCTCACAAAATACTGCTCAACCAACTGGTGATGATTTTGAAGAGAAACTACATAGATTACAGATTAGACTTAAAGAAATTGGTCTAACTCAAGCTGTAATCAAGGTCGCTGTTGTAAAATATAAGAAGAACCCTTCATTGAAAATATGGGGTGAGATTAATAAAGTGAAAATGGCTATGCGTGATAATGCACAGTTTCCTAATAAACATACTCTAAAAAAGTGGATTGAGGAAGCTGCATAAGTACATGTAACATTAAACACTAATTTCCGATTGATGAAGACAACAATAGCTATAAACACTTAAAAAACAGTTAATTATTGAAAAATATCTAAAATGGTATAATTCAAAAACCAGTTCGGAAAATTTATTGTGTGTCATTAGACTAAAATATTTGCTTTAGGAATGATTCTTCTACCATAGTCTAATGAAAAGTCTCTATAAAAAATTAATCATTGTATGTTTTAGTTTATTCTTATTACTCGGTGGTATCACAGGGATTTGGTCGTATGATAAGTATTGGTGCGTTATTGATTCATCCGAATTAAAACACCTTACCGTCTATCAATCCGGAAACATATCTGGAAGTAATTTTAAAAATATCTATCTGCATAAATCATTTATCAAGAATATGATAGAATTAGATTCTATGTTAGAAAAAAATGGTCTTGAAATGAGGGTTAATCAAGGGTATAGACACAAAAGACATCGATTATTAGGTGCAGTTGTTTCTCCTTCTTCTGTTTCAAATCATCTAGCAGGAGAAGCTTTAGATTTCTATTTAGTAGGAAAAGAAAAGAATTACTATCATAAGGATTTAAAAAGGGAGAACTATTCTCAATTGCCAAAAGAGGTCAAGCAATTTTTTAATGATATAAGAAATTCTGCACTGTTACGATGGGGAGGAGATTTCAAAAGAGAAGATCCCATTCATATCGATTTCCCATTAAATCAAAGAAACCGAAAACTGTACCATCAACAGGCAAAATTATGCTTTCAAGACTATGAAAATGCCATTTATACTTATGATAAAGTATGGAATCAACTTAAATCGAAGTTCTAAGGTAGCTTATCATTAACAATCACTCTAAATACGTCACTATATGCTAAAACATAGAATTATATACCAAATATTAAGCATCATATGTTTGTTTTCAACACAAAAAGGCATTGCTCAAGATACTGTTAAAGATAGAGTGAAACCTCCTATTGGGTATACAAGGGTAACTGTTGAGAAAAACAGTTTTGGGGCATTTCTAAGGAATATGTCTTTATTACCAAGTGGAAGTCCAGTATTGGATTACAGAGGTGAAGAAATCTATGATCAAGACAATCATATTGGCATTATCAACTATGATGTAGGGCGTAAAGACCTACAACAATGCGCTGATGCTGTAATTCGATTACGTACAGAGTACCTTTGGTCACAAGAGAAATATGATAAGATATCATTTCATTTTACAAGTGGAGATGTATATAGTTGGGAGGATCATAAAAAAGGGATTAGGCCTATTGTGAGTGGTAATAAAGTAAGTTTTGTATCTAAAAAAGGGTACGATGATTCTTACAGAAATCTAAAAAACTATCTTGATTATATCTATATGTATGCTGGTACTATATCTATAAATAAAGAGATGAAAAAGGTAGGACTAGAGGAAGATATACACATAGGGGATGTCATTGTAGTACCAGGTAGCCCTGGACATGCAGTAATAATTATTGATGAAGCTGAAAATACCTCAGGAGATAAGGTTTTTCTACTTGCACAAGGGTTTACACCAGCTCAATCTATTCATATTTTAAAAAATAATGAGGATGTAAATTTGAACAATTGGTACTCTATAAAAAATGGGAAAACAACAACTACTGCAAGGTTTGTCTTCTATGATACCAATGTTCGTAGATTTAAAGATTGATGATATTATTAATTTAAATTATATTGCATATTAATAAGTAATACAAAAAGTAAACTATGACTCTTCGACTAAATCCACAAGACAGCAATTACTATGAACTCATTGATAATGGTGATTATAAAATTTCACAAGAACTGACTATTGAAATTGATAACTTCTTGGGTAATGATCTTACATTTAAAGTATTACCAGGCTATATCACAGACTTTAGAACGGGTCCAAAGATAATTGTCGATCTATTAACGGATGTACCTCAAATTGGAGATCTTCGTACTGCCATGTGTTGGTTAATTCATGATATCACTTTGATGGACTTTTACCTAGAAAAGAAGCTGATTTGCTTTTATTTCAGATGTTGGAGGAGTTGAAAGTTGAAAACCCTGACAAGTATGGAGACTTCAATTCTAATACAATATATACAGGCCTCAGAATGGTAGGTATGTTTGCTTACAAACGAGAGGGCTATTTAGCTGATAACTATAAAGTGATCTTCTCAAAAACACCTTCTGCTAGTCCCTCAGAAGATATTGATACCACAGTGAATATTGAAAAAATTCAGTTGGATAAGATAAGAAGTGCAGCAAAAGAGCTTAATATATATGTATAACAGCGAAGCTAAATCTTAAGGCAAATACATGTGTTCATCCTTTAATTATTGATCACATATTCTTCTATACTATTGCATAAACTATAAATAGAGAATTCATTAAATGTCCCCAAAGATGAAATTTCTCTTCTATATATTCTATTCTTAAATACAATCTAAAAACACAAACTCAAAAGGAGTTTATAATGAAAATGAAAGACAAACTATCAATGATGAGAACCTTAATACAGGTGATTTTACTGTTATTCTCATTCAATTTATCGGCTCAAAGTGTTCGTACTATTCATGGGAATGTAATCGACAATAAGAACAGACAGCCAGTTGCAAATGTTCAAGTATCATCTAATCATGCTTTTCAAAGCGTTCAGAGTAACGAAAAGGGGGAATTTACGCTTGAAATTAATAAAAGTGATGGACGAGATACTCTAAAACTTGTACACGCTAATTATCAGATTGCGTATCATCCTCTAAAAAAATCAAGGGATTATTGTATTGTCTATATGGAACCCGGTATGCCGACACTAGAATTTGATGACGATGTAAAAGAATTAAGTACTGTCACTGTAAAAGACAAAAAAATTAAACTTGAAAAACCTTTTTTATCTATCTCATTGGATTCTGCTCTACAGTTAGCTAATCAAGAAAACAAACAGGTTTTATTATATGTATCTACCTCTTGGTGTGGTCAATGTAAGCTACTTGATAAAAAGCTATATCAACAAGATACTGTAATCTATCGGTTAAAAAATGATGTGATTGCAGTCGAAATCGATGCAGATACGTTTGAAGGAGAAAAGGTGAAAAAAGAGTTTACAATTGCTGGTTATCCTACTTTTTTAATGCTTAACCCTAAAAGAGAAGTGACGAATAGAAATGTTGGGATCATTTTTAAAAAGCATAATTATGATAACCCCAATGGACTTTTTGAGTTTATTGATCAAGGATATCTTAATAATGGAAACAATACAGTTGCTATTTCAAATGAAGAATTAAAGCGTATTCAACAACGGAAGAAGGATCATGAGAAAATGCGAGTGGGCTTAAGGTTTGCTATGCATTTTAATTCTGCTGAGACGACAACAGAAGAAAATAACAATCATACAGGCTATGAAATAGGAGCATTTGTTCACTTTAATAAAAAGAGATTTATGCTTCGTCCTGGTTTGAGTTATTTAAAAATTAATGATGTTTCTTCACTGCTAGTTTTTTCGGACTTAGGCTATGCTTTTTATAAGAAATCTACTTTAGGGTTACCTTCAGAGATCAAGTTATTAGTTACTCCTTTTTACCAGTACAACTACTCATTATCAGACAAATTGATCAATGCGAATAATTTTGGAATGAGATATGGGTTTGATTTTCAGATCGGTGGAGAAAGTACTTTAGGGTTTACCTTGTGCTATCAACATAGCTTTGATGAATATTATACAGCTTCGAATGTTGGCTTCAGTGGTATTTATTTCGGAACGAACTTAACTTTATTTCTACACTAAAATTACAATGTAGTATCCTAAGGTATCATCATTAGTATGTTACCTTAGGAATATTATAATTGACTAAAAAGGTGATAAGATCGAATGATAAATGTGACATTCTTTCTTAGGCCTTTTTTTATTTTTAAATCGTGAATGATCATGTATTGACATCCATTTTTTTGAGTATAAAAAAGAACATAATCTTGTTCAGGAACTCTTTTGATGGTATCAAATGAGATATTATATTTTGCTTCGATGACCGCCATAAATTCTTCTAATTCTGAAGCAGTCATGCGGTTATAGTACTTTCTTTTATGGTTATAGTCTGGAGAAAATGATATGGAATATATTTGTGCTTCGTCTGTTGTATCCCAAGCAAGAAAACCATCCATTTCACAGAACTGTTCCTTTTTACCAAAACGATTGGAATGTTTGTTAGAAGCATCTTTTAATGAAATACCATTAATATCTTGAGCAAAATTTAATGATGAAAATATCGTAAAGAATATAATTGATAAGGTTAATTGTTTCATGATCAAAAGTGAGTTAATCAATATCGATTGACATATTGTTGTACTTTGATGAATTATTGTTGAGATGAAATATGTCTTGATATATACTTAAAAAAAGGAATTGAATGCTATAAACTTATGCTCAATTCCTATCAAAAATTAACCTACCTATTTGATATCTTTATTTATGAATCAATTCATTGTTTAGTTCTGATATATCATTACAACCAACGGTCTTCATAATCTCCAGAAAAGCATCAATTGTATTTTTATGATAATTATACACTCTATTACTTTTAACGGTAGGGTCTAATCCCTCTTGTAATGCTTTGTCCTGTGTTGCAATTCCTGTTGGGCAAGTATCTGTGTGGCAACGTAAAGATTGAATACAACCTAAAGAAAACATAAACCCTCTGGCACTATTACAAAGATCTGCACCTAAACAAAGGGCTTTTAATAAAGTAAACCCGTTCATTACTTTACCTGCATAAATAATTTTGATTTCTGTTCTCACTCCCTTTTCCTTTAACACTTGGTCAACAAACACAAGAGCATCTTCCCCCTTCATTCCGATATGATCCGAATATTCTAAGGGTGCAGCCCCAGTACCTCCTTCAGATGCGTCTACTGTAATAAAGTCTGGGATATTTCCTTGAGATACACAATAATCAATCAGCTGCTCAAATTCTGATTTAACACCTATACAGAGTTTAAATCCGACGGGTTTTCCATGAGAAAGCTTTCTTACTCTTCCAATAAATTTTGGTATATCTTCAATGCTTGAAATTTCCGGATTTAATGGGGGAGAGAATACATCGGTATGAGGTTGAACTCCTCTTATTTTTGCGATTTCATTTGTATTTTTTGCTGCAGGTAAAACACCTCCATGTCCTGGTTTTGCACCTTGTGATAATTTTACTTCTACCATTTTGACTTCAGGAAGTGCGGTCTTTTCAGTAAACTTTTGGTCATTGAATGAACCGTCATCATTTCTAAAACCAAAGTTACCTGTACCTATTTGTAAAACGATATCACCTCCTTGTTGGTGGAAAGGTGTGAGGCTACCTTCCCCTGTATTATGATAAAAGCCTCCTAGTTTAGCACCTTTATTTAATGCAATAATAGCGTGGGCACTTAAAGCACCAAAGCTCATGGCTGATATATTTAAAATGGAAGAATTATACGGTTTGTTACAATTTGAATTACCTATCAAAACTCTAGGTTGTGTTTTACTCTCTTTCCCAGGAATCATAGAATGACCAACCCAAGAGACGTCATTCTTATAAAAGTCTAATTCACTACCAAACGGATGAAACTCTTCTTTATTGTCTGACCTTGAGTTAATTAAATTGATTTCATTTTTTGTGAATGGATGTCCACTAGTGTTGGTTTCAATAAAATATTGTTGTAGTTCTGGTGCGATAGCTTTGAGCATATATCTTGCATGCCCTACTATAGGATAATCTCTGAGGATGGCATTTTTCTTTTGAAATACATCATACCAACCCACAATAATCAAAATAATAAGAAGGGTTAATAAGATGGATTGATCAGGTAAATAGAAATATGCTAAAATTAAAATAGGGAACAATAGAATACTGATAAGTATATAAGTTCTTCTGATCATCTTTAATAGGTTTTGGTAGAAAGGTTTTATCGCAACATTAATTTAAAGAAAAATGAGAATCAAACCTATTAAAACCTTTGTGTTATTCCTGATCGTTTTATTAATCCTACTATCTCATTTTATCGATTAAGCCTCTATGTATTTCTCCATCTTCACTTGCCAATAGATAAATTGATTTTAGTGTATTGATGGGCCAGTTTCTTTGTATCATATTGACAAATAACTTGGGCATTTTACCCTTTGGGTCTACTTGTATTTCTACTGCAATGTTGGTCTTATTGGGTGTGATCTGCACAAGTGTATATTGTAATAAATATAGTTCTCCTCTTACCCGGTCATTTCTTAATGGAAATTGTGGACTTTGAATAGATTTTGTTGAGAAGGTAACCGTAGGTAGGTATTTTTTATCAAGAACTTCCCATTGAGACTGTAAAACATATTCTCGATCTTGTATGGGCCACATCATTTTATAATGCTCATACGATTTAAAGGATAGTGCTTCTTTATCAACATTAAAAGAATAATGCTCATCAATGCGATTGATCCATTTTTTTCTTGATGCTATATCTTCTAAAACAAAAGCAACTCGGGGTAAACCAATAGGAAAAGTGGTACTGGCTTTAAAAGTTTTCAGATGATTTTGGGCATTCTCATTTATCTCAAGGTTTGCATTGATCTTTGAAGAAATAGTATGCATACCTAAGTGTCTCCAATTCTCTACAATAGTGTGTGTACTCATTTCATTCATAGCTTAAGGTCTATTATTATGACAACATTTAGCTTGAAATAATTCCTTGATTGATAGGTTATTTTGAGTACAAAACTGTATAAGTTGAAAAGAGAAAAGATCATCAATAAAGGGTAAACTGAATTGATGATCTTTTATATTATGCTGGATTAATAATCTTGTCTAGGTCTTCCATGAACGCTGAAAGTACAAAAGGATCTAGGTTAGAGTGATCAAATGTAACAGATAATGGAATGAACCATTTTTCTCCTTGCTGATACCTTTTACCAAAGTAGAAGAATGGCCTTGCAGAGTCTAATGCGGAAGCATGTAATTGAAATCCTGTAAACTGTAAATTAGGAAGGTTTCCAATAAAGTGAGCAGTCGCCCAAACAATAGGAGGTAAAGGTTCAAAATTACCATCACCTATTTTGTTAAAAGCACGATCTACACATTTTCTATAATTCACAAAAAACTCTTCTAAGGTAGAGAAAGCAGGGTTTTCTACTAATATTTCAGTAAAACGAGTATCTCCACCAACAGCAATTGGAGAAAAAACAGGAAGATTGTCAAAAGAATACCATTCCCCTTCAATCATTCTGTAATTAAAGTATGGATGTTTTTTCATGTTTTGAACAAGTGCCCACATCAGAAAACCTGTAAATGATGCTCCTTGCATCTTTTTTAAGGTATTCTTGTAGTAATCCATTCCCTTAGTTACATCCACCTGAAGTGTCATCTGTAAATTAGGTTCTCTAACAATCTCTTTATTGTGGAAGAAATTTAATGACCACTGTTCGTAAGAACTGATCTTACTGAAGTCAATTTTTTTACCACCGAATTTCTCTAAAATCTCTTGCTTTTCCATAATACCAATGTTTGGGCTACAAATATGAAAATTATAAATCGATTGACCTTTCCTGTTGACTAAAATTAAGAAATAGTAAAGGTTGTAATTCTTGTGATGGATATGATCATAAATATCTTTTGATATCGTATAAAATCCACTATTTTAGATAGACCAAAACAAAAAACACTATGCAGACTATCACTGTCGAACAAATTAAATCAATTCCTACTTTTACTAATGTTCCTGACGATCAATTACAATGGATGATTGATAATGGTACTTTAAAAAAGTTTACCAATAAAGAAAAGCTGTTTGAACCTGGATCCAAAGCAGAGTTTATGTTTATAGTTCTCGAAGGAGAATTTAGAGTATATCAGCTGAATGAGAAAGAAACTAAGTTCTTGGATACGGTAGGAAAAAACACTGTATCGGGTGTATTACCTTTTTCGAGGATTCAGCAATATTCTTCCTTATGTTATTCATGTGGTGATAGTTATTGTTTTCTATTGCCAAAGGAGAAAATCGGAGATATGATTCGCAAGCATTACGAGTTAACCGAATGTTTGGTACATTCAATGACCACTAGAGTAAGGGAATTTACAAAACAAGCATCACAGAATGAAAAGCTAATGGCGTTAGGTAAAATGAGTGCAGGCTTAGCCCATGAGTTGAATAACCCAGCTAGTGCAATGGCTAGAAGTGGTAAAGAGCTGAAAAGGCATTTATCATCTGTACCTCAAAAATTTAAAGCCATCATGAAAATGAGTGTGGATGATGAATCAATAGATTTTGTGAACGAGTTGATTCATTCGAAACTAAAGGCTGATCTACTCCCATTATCCACTTTGGAGAAAAGTAACCTTGAAGACGATCTATTAGACTTTTTAGAGGAAAAGAATGTGAACGATGCAGATGAGATTGTCGAAGCATTAGTGGAATATCAATTTGATGAAGATGAATTAGAAGAAATGTTTGATGTGACCGGAGAAAAGAATTTCGCTCCAACAATCATTTGGGTAGCAAGTCAGTTGGTCACAGAAAAAATGGTGAACGATATAAAAGACTCCTCTGACCGTATTTCATCACTGATAACATCTATCAAATCTTTCTCTTATATGGATAGAGGGCAGGATATGACCACTACAGATATTCATGAAGGGATTCAATCCACCCTAAAATTATTAGAACATAAAATCCAGAAACAAGGACATCAGTTAGACCTTAAGTTGGACGTTAATTTACCTCCTATTAAAGGTATGCCAGGACAATTAAATCAGGTTTGGATGAACATTCTTGCCAATGGTATTGATGCATTAGAAGAGAAAAAAGGAGTGATTACAATTGTTACTTCTTTTGATATTGAAAATGTAAAAATAGAACTGATTGATAACGGATCAGGTATTCCTGAAGATGTTCAAAACCGAATATTTGAACCCTTTTTCACTACAAAAGGCGTTGGAAAAGGCACTGGTTTAGGGTTGGATATTACCAAAAAAATAATTGACAGACATCAAGGAAAGATCAAAGTATCAAGTACTCCCGGACATACAAATTTTACAATAATACTACCAATCGATAATAAAATATAGATGGCAAAGAAACCGATATTATTACTCGTAGACGACGACCCTCAGGTATTACAAGCGGTGAAGGGTGATATGAGAAATAAATACAAGAAAGAGTTTAAAATTTTAGCTACTACTTCTGCTCAAGAAGCGTTGGACTTAGTGAGAGAGCTCAAAAATAAAGGAGAAGATATTGCCTTATTTTTGAGTGATCAGAGAATGCCCGAGATGCAAGGAGTGGACTTTCTTGAGAAAGCAAAAGAAGTGTATCCTACTGCAGGTAGAGTGTTATTAACAGCCTACAGTGATACAGATGCAGCTATTAAATCTATCAATGCAGCACAAATTGATTATTATTTATTGAAGCCTTGGGATCCTCCAGAAGAGAAATTATACCCAGTTATAGATGATATTCTGTTAGAGTGGCAAGCAAACCATAGGCCTGCATTCCAAGGGATACGCATTATGGGATATCCTTTCTCTAAATTATCTCATGATATCAAAGACTTTCTTGCTACGAATCTGATCCCTTACAAGTGGTTAGATGTAACTAAGGACGAGGAAGCAATTCAACTTGTTGAAAGTAATCAATTAACGTCTGCCGATCTTCCTGTAGTAATTATGGAAGATGGTACTATTGTTAAACAGCCTGCACCTTCTGAGTTAGCAGGACACTTAGGTTTTAATGATGCTGCGAAAGAGGAGGTCTACGATGTTGTGATTATTGGAGCGGGTCCCGCAGGTTTGGCTGCTGCAGTTTATGGTGGCTCTGAAGGGTTGAAAACTCTTTTAATTGAAAGAAAGGCCCCAGGAGGTCAGGCAGGAACAAGCTCTAGAATTGAAAATTACTTAGGTTTTCCTAAAGGTTTAAGTGGTCAAGACCTAGCTAGAAGAGCCATCACGCAAGCTACCCGATTTGGGATAGAGTTTTTGAACCCGAAATCAGTCAAAAAGATCGATTTCGTTGATAAGTATAAGGTATTAACCTTGGAGAGTGGTGAAGAAATCAAATCCAAAAGTATTGTACTCACTACAGGTGTAGATTATAGAAAGTTAATGACTGATGGATTACCAGAGCTTACAGGTGCTGGGGTCTATTATGGAGCAGCAACGACTGAGGCCAATTCATGTAAAGATTGTCCAGTATTTGTTGTTGGAGGGGGAAATTCTGCAGGTCAAGGTGCCATGTACTTATCTAGGTTTTCTAGCCATGTAACAATATTGATTCGTAGAGAGGATCTCTCCTCTACGATGTCTCAATATCTAATTGATCAAATTGCTACAACACCAAATATCACTGTTCAACCGTTTTCTCAAATTGTAAAAGCCAATGGATCTGAACAGTTAGACAGTTTAGTGATTGAAGATATAAAATCTAAAGAAACAGAAGAACACAAGGCAAAGGCTGTATTTATTTTTATTGGAGCAAAACCATATACAGAGTGGCTTCCTGAAACTGTCACAAAAGATGAAAAAGGGTTTGTAAAAACAGGTAGAGACCTGACAGGAAACACCTTTAAAGCCCAATGGAAAGAAGAAAGGGATCCTTACCTTTTAGAAACGTCTATTCCGGGAATTTTTGCAGCAGGAGATGTCCGTTCTGGAGCAATGAATAGAGTAGCCTCAGCTGTTGGAGAAGGGGCAATGAGTATTTCTTTAGTTCATAAATATTTAAGTGAGTTCTAAATATGATTATCTATAAGGCAAATGACAATTGGTTTGGCGACATTAAACACCTAGCTAAAAGCTGGACAATGGTGAGAGTAATGAGAACAGTGCTATTTTTTGGTGTATATACCACTATAGTATGGTTACTTCATCTGAATTTTTTTCCAGAAAAAGACCAAAGTGTAATCAATTCGGCATTTTCATTTCTTGGTGTAGTACTAAGTATTTTGTTAGTATTTAGAACTAACAGTGCTTATGATCGTTGGTGGGAAGGAAGAAAACAATGGGGAGCATTAATCAATAATACTAGAAATTTGGCAGTTTATGCACATACCATTTTACCCAAAGAAGATAAGGGTATTCGCTTTTACTTGGCAGTACGCATTAGTAATTTTTGCCATGCTATGGTGGAACATTTAAGACAAGGTACAGATTTAGATCAACTGATTCATTTAACGGAATCAGACCATAAGAAGTATGGAAAAAGAGCACATGTGCCGAATGCAATTACTCATGAAATATATGAAACCATCGTTCACCAGCATAGGGAGAAATTAATTACTGATCCTGATTTGATAAATTATGGACCTCTTCATAAATCGTTATTGGATATCATAGGAGCTTGTGAGAGAATTAAAAAAACTCCTATTCCGTTTTCATATGCAGTCTTTATGAAAGTATTTATTTCAACTTATGGATTATTGTTACCATTTGCACTAGCCCCTCAGATGGCGTTTTGGTCTATTCCGGTAGTGATGTTGGTAATGTTCGCCTTTGTTGGGATAGAGTTAATGGGTGAAGAAATTGAAGATCCATTTGGTTTAGATTGTAATAATTTACCTACGGGTGATATGGCCAATACAATTCAGAATAATGTATTTGAAATCTTTGAATTGGATGAAGAGGTAGTAAAGAATGCAGAACGTAAACTTTATGATAAAGTATTCTAAAGTGCTAATAGTGAGTTCATTTTATTAATAATTGTTTCTCTCTATTATCATTTATTGAAGTTCGTGTGATAAAATTATTTGTAGTTTTCGGTAAAAGTAAATATGTTTATAGCAAGACACCTTTAGTATTATAAATTTTACTTTTCTAGAACAATTAACTGTGTAATGACTATGAATAAGCAACAAATCACCGACTTGATTGAACAAGAAGTGGCACAAGAATCTCAGCTTCTACAAACAGCGACAGAGTATTCTTATTCTGCTGCAACTATCTTGTTTTCAAATGTCAAGAAAAAGATCCAATCTTCGTACACTATTGATGAAGAACTTCTCAACGATGTGCTGACAGATATGAAATATGATATCAGAAAAGAGTTACATACTCAAAGTAGACTATCATAACTATTAGACGTTAGTACAGTAAGAAACAATAAAGCGGTCTATCCTTTAAATTAAGGGTAGGCCGCTTTTTTATTTAGAGTGTGCCATAATCAAACATAATGTAATATTTAATGAACGTTAACGAACACTTACCTATTCTTATATTCTTCAAAATGGATGATTAAATAACTGATAGTCAATATTTTGTGATTTTTTGGTACACTTGTAGTTTATGTAGTAGTGTGTGCAAACATATTATATTACTCTTAAAATAACATCATTATGAAAACTCTATTCTCAGCAACGCTATTGTCTCTTTTTGTACTGTTATCATCCTTTAATACAGTTTCTGCAGAAGAGGCACCGGCAGAAGAAAAAATGTCTTTACTGATCAAAATGGTTAATTCAGCAGATAAAAATGATTGGCAGACATTAAATAAAGCAGCCATGTTTTGTATTAATTGGAATGCAGATTTAGAATTAGCAAAACAATGGATTGAAGCCTCTATCCAGATATCAGATAATCCAGAAGCTTACGAACTTATGGGTGATTATTACCTAAGAACAGGAAATTTAAGAAAGGCTTATGGCTATTATCTAACATCATTAGAGAAAGGTTTATTCTCATTAAATAGAGAAGACTTGATTAGAATCCAAAGAAAAAACGTTACGTTCGGAAGAATGTTAATGGATTAATAAGTTCTAGATATATATGAGCCCAGGAATTGAAAAGTTTCTGGGCTTTTTTGTGTTTACAAGCTTCAGGGAAATTAATCGGCTAATTTAGAGGGCTCTTTTTTACAGGAAAGGAAGAAGATAGAATTTTTTCTGAAAGGCATTGTTTATTGAGTTAGGTTGGATGTATACTTTTTGAAACCTCTAATCTTGATCAACGATGAAGCTTATATGTACTCTTTTATTTATGACGATAGCCTTGAATAGTTTGGGTAATGATCATAAAAGAAAAAGTAAATCTCCTAATATTCTTATTATCGTTTCTGATGATCAGGGATGGGCTGATGTTGGCTTTCATGGTTCTGATATCCCTACACCCAATTTGGATGCCTTAGCAAAAAATGGAATTACTTTTTCTCAAGGCTATGTCAGTCACCCATACTGCAGTCCAAGTAGAGCCGGTTTGTTAAGTGGAAGGTACCAACAGAAATTTGGGCATGAGAATAATATACCTTACGTTAACCCAACAGAGAAGGACGGTTTACCTTTAGATGAACAACTTCTTTCAGAATTTTTACAAGAAAATGGATATCAAACATGTGCAATTGGGAAGTGGCATTTAGGAGATCATCCTCGATTTTGGCCCAATAATAGAGGTTTTAACCATTGGTTTGGCTTCTATGGTGGTCATTCTGATTATTGGGGAAATTATAAGAATAATGATCCAATCCATGGTATTTTGAAAGATGGTAAACCTGTAAACAAAGAAGAACTCACTTACCTGACCGATGATTTTAGTACAGCAGCAATCAATTATATAGAAGCATATACAAAAAGTGATTCCCCATTTTTTATGTATTTGGCTTATAACGCACCACATGCACCAATACAGGCACCGAAGAAATATCTGAACAAAGTAAGTCACATCGAAGATGGTGAAAGAGCAGCTTATGCCTCATTAGTAGTAGGGATGGATATAGGTATTGGTAAAATCGTTCAAAAGTTAAAAGAAGAAAATGTATATGAAAATACAATTATTATCTTCTTAAGTGATAATGGCCCACATATTATGGGAGCAAGTGGGTATCCATTCAGAGGACATAAAGGTATGTTGTTTGAAGCCGGTATAAGAGTTCCTTTTATTATTTCTTGGCCTGATCAATTACCAAGTGACACAACGTATGATGCACCGATCTCTTCATTAGATCTTTTTCCAACAGTCGCATCCGCTGCAAAATTGAAAGTAAGAAAGAAAGTAGATGGGGTGGACTTATTACCATTTCTTACTGAAAAACAGAATGGGGATCCACATAAGACTTTGTATTGGAGGTATTCTGATGGAGCAGGATACGCCATACGACACAAGAATTATAAGTTGATTTACTCAGGGTATAAAGAGAAACATTTCCTATTTGATTTAGACAAAGATCCTTATGAGTCGAACGATTTATTTGATAGTGAAAAACAGGTCGCTCAACAATTATCACAAATGTATAAGGATTGGAATGGAGAAACAGTTCCTGCCAAATGGCAAGACCCTCATGCTGAAAATGTATTGAAAGAAGAGAAGAAAAGGCAATACTTTATTGACAAGGCATCTAAAGGTGAAAAACAAAATCAAGATAGTTAGTGGGGGCATATCAACGATAAATTAGGGGGTGAAACTTCATACTTTAGAAATTGGTTGATGTATACCACTATATCGTTGTAAGTTGTGATCGGTATAAATGAATGAACTATTTACAAACATGGCAAAAACTTACTTATTAATACTTGTAGCGTTGAGTATTCTATCTTCTTGTTCATCAGAGAAGCAAGAGAAGAAACCAAATATCTTATACATCATGTCGGATGATCATACTTCGCAAGCCATTGGAGCATATGAGAGTAGACTTAGTGTATTAAACCCTACACCGACAATTGACCAATTAGCGAAAGAAGGAGTATTGTTTCAAAACGCTTTTTGTACCAACTCAATCTGTACACCATCAAGAGCTACGATTTTAACAGGACAATATTCTCAGACCAATGGAGTATTGGATTTAAGTGGAAAATTATCTCCAGAAAATCAGTATTTACCTCAAGAAATGAGAAAAGCTGGTTACGAAACAGCTATGATTGGTAAATGGCATTTAGTTGAAGAACCTGCTGCTTTTGATTACTATAAAGTATTACCTGTACAAGGAAAATATTTAAATCCTGTATTTAGAGAAAGGGGACATAAACAGTGGCCCAAAAATACGTCGAAATATAAGGGACATTCTTCTGATAGAATTACTGATATATCATTAGAATGGTTAAGAAATAGAGAAGATAAATCGAAACCATTTTTCTTAATGCACCATTTTAAGGCTCCTCATGATTTCTTTGAATACGCACCAAGATATGAGGAGTATTTAAAGGATGTTGAAATTCCTGAACCTAAAAGCTTATATGACAATAAAAATAATGGATCTATAGCAACAAAAGGAAAAGACAATGCACTTATCCATAAAATTGGATCATCGATATCTCAACGTAATACAGGTAGAGATATGGGAAAGGATTTGAAGATAGATCAGTCTTTAACAGGAAATGCCTATACACACGCTTCTTATCAAGAGTACCTAAAACGTTATTTGAGATGTGTAAAAGGAGTTGATGATAATATTAAGCGTTTATTGAATTACTTGGAAACCACAGGTGAGTTAGAAAATACGATCATTGTTTATACTAGTGATCAAGGAATGATGCTTGGAGAACATGATTATCAAGACAAACGTTGGATGTATGAAGAATCGATGAGAATGCCATTTATTGTACGTTACCCTAAGAAGTTCCAAAAAGGCATTAAATCTGATGCGATTATCAATAATACCGACTTCGCACCAACACTTATCGACCTTGCTCAGAGTAATATTCCTGAGAAAATGCATGGAAAGTCTTTCGCATCTATTTTAGAAACAGGAAATGAACCGACTGATTGGCGAAAGTCAACCTACTATAGATATTGGATGCATATGGCTCATAAACATGCCAACCCTGCTCACTTTGGTGTTAGAACAAAACAATATAAACTCATCTTTTTCTATGGAAAACATTATGACCCAAAAAACCATGAAGGTGAATGGGGAGGTGACTATAATTTTGAAACACCTGTGGCATGGGAATTATATGATTTAAAAAATGATCCTCATGAACTAAATAATGTTTATGGTCAGGAGGAATATGCAGAAGTCGTTAAATCATTAAAGTCAGAATTGATCCATTTAAGAGAAGAGTTTGATGAAACGGATGCTAATTATCC
The DNA here is from genome assembly GCF_947387565.1 of Flammeovirga sp. SubArs3. Taxonomy (NCBI): domain Bacteria; kingdom Pseudomonadati; phylum Bacteroidota; class Cytophagia; order Cytophagales; family Flammeovirgaceae; genus Flammeovirga; species Flammeovirga sp. SubArs3. The sequence continues at coordinate 23,416 of NZ_CANDOA010000005.1, forward strand.
GATTCTTGCAGAGGTAATTGAAGAAAATTTAAAATCATAATAGCGAAATAGTGATATAATCATAGTTAGATATAATAAGTATATTATTAAAGAGGTACCAAATTGGGACCTCTTTTTTTATTTCCTTTTAATTACTACTAACACTGTTAATTATACCTAGTACCTTTTTCTCCTATATATTTTTACTTACATTGCGATACTAGTAATGTCTATAAACAAATATTTTTTAAACGATCTATCATAAGTTTCTTAATATCAATTTATTAATCAATTAGTAATTACTGTTTATTTTAAAGCTCTATTCTTTTGTTATATAAAATGAAAGATAAGAGAAAAGCTAGATGTGATACAATACCTACCTTTAGGATAGATTTTAACAGGATGGAAGACACCAGCATTTTAAACTTTTTACTGGGAGAGTACATCAACAAAGTATGACTTTTTAATAACAACCGAAATGAAGATTCAAAAGAAATTAATAGTAGCGGCTTCAGTTTTTGTGGCAACATCATTCAATGTATTAGCACAAGAAGCAACAACAGGAGAAATTGCAGCAGCAGAAGTAGAGGTAATGAAAGGTAAGAAAGTATACCTAAAGTCAACAGGTACTGTAGGGGCAACTTCTTCTTATTGGAAAATTAATCAAGATAAAGCTGTTAGTAATGAGAAACTATCAATGAAAGGTGTTGAATATAAGAAAGGTCTTGGTGTTCACGCGCCATCAAAGCTTATTTATGAAGTACCCTCAAAAGCAGAATTTTTCTATGTAGTTCCGGGAGCGGATGATGCTCATCAGGGTAAAATAAAGATGAATATCTTAGTTGATGGTAAAGAAGTATTTACTACAGGAAACATTAAAAGTAAGTCAGATAAATATATGCCTAAGATGGTAGCCATTGATGTAAAAGGGGCAACCAGCTTAGAATTAGTAGTAGATCAACTAGAAGATAATGGTGGAGATCATGCAGATTGGGCGGAAGCGTTTTTCGTTGAAGGTAAGAAAGAAAATGCTCCAAAGGATGTAGAATACGCTAAAGCGTTTAAGCAATCGTTAGAAGATGATGAGTTGCCTGGTGCAAAAGTATATTTAACTAAAGAAAAAGCTTCTTTGGTAGATTCTTTCTGGAAAGTAATGAACGATGAAGGTATTGAAGGAGGTAAAATCAGTATCTCAGGAAAAAAATATAACCACGGTTTGGGTGTACATGCACCTTCAAAACTAGTATTCCCTATTGAATCAAATTATAAGACTTTTGCTGTAATACCTGGCGCTAATGATTCAAATGGAGGTCTTATTAGAATGAGAATTTTAGTAGACAACAAAGAAGTATTTAATAGCGGACCTATCAGAAGTCAAAAGCAGAAACCTGAGTTATTACAAATCGATGTTCAAGGAAAGAAAGAAATTACGTTAATTGTGGATGAAGAAGATGGTGACAAAGGTGGAGACCATGCAAGTTGGGCAGGTGCATATTTCATGATCGATGGCGATACAAAATAAGTAAGGAATTTTTCACTTTAGATATTATAGAAAGCCTACACCCAGAGTAGGCTTTTTTTATAAAAATAGCCTTATCAGGGCTAAAAACATGATACATTAATTATCAGCAAAGCTTTGAAATATTTAAACCTATCAAGTTTTAGTATTCAATATACCTTTACCTAACACACAATACGTACAATCGAAAATTACTTGAAATGAAAGAACTGATAATAAAATATTTGACTACTCTTTTATTGATATGTGGACTATTCCTACAATCAAATGCTCAACAATCTGCCTCAGATGTTTGGAAAGACTACGATCCAAGAGCTGAAGATCTTAATATAGAGGTGATCAAAAAATGGGAGAACAATTACGGTACTATTGAATACGTTCGATACAGTGTTGGAAAGTTAGAAGGAACTAATCGTTCAGCTAACCCAATTATGGCAGCTTATTTTGGCTATCCTAAAGAGGCTAAAAATGTACCGGGTATTGTTCATATCCACGGTGGTGGACAAAAGGCTGAAAAGTCGAGAGTAGAAACTTGGATGAAAATGGGTTATGCTTGCATCAGTATTAACTGGGGAGAAAAGCCTTTTGAAAACGGTTTACCTAATACTGAGTGGGACGGTTTGGCTGTTGGTTTCTTAGGAAAAGCAGAAGGACTTGGTTTTGAAAACAAAGTAATGCCAAGAGAACATACTTTGTACAAAGAGGAAAATCCATTTAATAGTAGTTGGGTGCCGATTTCGATTTCAGCAAGAAGAGCGATTACATTCTTAGAGGAAAGAGAGGAGGTAGATCCAAATAGAATTGGTGTAGAAGGTCACTCAATGGGTGGTTTTGCTACAGTAATGACGGCCACTGATGATAGAATTAAAGCTGTTGCACCATCGGTTGGTGGTTCTGGATATTTAATGAATGATATGTGGGGCTTACCGAAAAGTAAAAGACACATGAGAGAAGACCAAGGGTTAGCGTTGTACCAAAAAACAATTGCTTCTCATGCTTATTGGCCTCTGATTAAAACACCGATTTTGTTTTTGGGAGCAACGAATGATTTCAACTCTCCAACGGAGAATATCATTAAATCAATGTCTCTTTTACCAGAGGGTACGGAGAATATGTTGGTACTTACGCCTCATTTAAATCATAGGTTTACGGAAGAAACCAATGCTGCTCGTTTCCTTTGGATGGATGCACATGTAAAGGGTGATTTCAAATTCCCGAAAACATCATCTTCAGAATTAAAATTAAAGACAAAGAAAGGTGTTCCTGTATTTACAGTTGAAGTAGATAAATCAACAGGTTTACCAATAGAAAAAGTAGAGATTTTTTATGGATATAGCAGAGACCCTAGAAACCGTTTCTTCCATACTGCAGCCAATGTTACTGAAAAGAAAGGGAAGTATTCGGCGGAGTGTCCTGTGTTTGATGTAGACGAACCATTATTTGCTTTTGCGAATATCACTTATAAAATAGAACGTACGATTCCTTCTTACCCTGGAAAAGAGGAAACAAACTTTTTTACGATCAGTTCAGAATATCAAATTGCTTATCCTGATGCTTTGAAAACAGCAAAAGTAAAAGCAACAGAAAGAAGACATGCAGTAATTGATGATTTCTCTGATGATATGCAAGATTGGTATACGTTATTCAGACATAATTATCGCCATTGGTTCTTTGGAACTCGTAAGTTAATGGATCCTTGTTTTATGGGACCTGAAGGTGGAAAATTGCAAATTCAATTGGAAACAACTGAAGCAAATAATAAGGTGGCTATTGGTATTGAAACCAACACTTGGCAAAACTACACAGGTAGAAGAAAAGAGAATTTTTATGTAGTAGTGAATCTGCCTGAGAAAGGGTTAAATACGATTACGTTAACGGCTGAAGATTTCAGAACAAACGGAAAGAAACCATTGAAAGATTGGGATGAAATCACAGAATTAACGATTTGCCCAGCTTCAAATATTCATAACTCTATGAAGGTAGAGCAGAAGTGGGAAGGAGACACTCCAACAATGAAATCTATGAAATGGATTGGTGGAGACTATTCAAAATGGAGAAGAATCTATCCTCATGAAAAACGAGGAGACGCATCTGTTCAAAAGACGATTAGCTTTGACAATGAATTCCAAGATGCCATTAATAAATCGGTATCCAATGAAGATTTAGATCAACAACTGAAATAATAAATAGAACAAATAGGCTAAGTATATTTTCTATATTTAGCCTATTATCATCAACTATCTGAACTCCAACAATGAAACTTTTCATATACAATTTATTCCTTTTATCTCTTCTGATAAGCAATGCATTTGCTCAGAAATCAGAGAAGCCTAATGTATTATTAATCTATTGTGATGACTTGGGCCCAGGCGTTTTAGGAAGTTATGGTCAGAAGCTTATCGCAACACCTAACATTGATAAGTTGGCCAAAGAAGGTATGCTTTTTACGAGTGCTTATGGATCGAATGTTTGTTCTCCAGCGAGAGCTTCAATGTTGACAGGTTTACACAATGGTCATGCTCCAAGACATACTCCGGGAGGTTTACAAAATGAACTGTCAATTGGAGCCATAGATCAGACTACTTTTGATAAAAAGGTAACAATCAAAAGCAATCAAGGACATTATTATATAGGGCAGATGGCTCAAAGTGCAGGTTACAGTACAGCATATATTGGTAAGTTGGGCTTTGGTTATTCAGATACTAAAGAAATGATTGATAGCTATGGTTTCGACTATCATGTGGGTTTGTATGATGCAGTAATGTGCTGGAGCTTTTACCCTCCTTATTACAGATTAAATGGGGAAACAATACCATTACCTAACAACCCGAAGTTAACCAAAAGAGAACCTAATTGTCCATTGGTTGGAGAAGAAAATATGACGTATGTAGAGGATGTTTGGGTAGAACATGCCTTGAAATATATGGAAGAGAAGAAAGACGAACCTTTCTTTATGATCTATGCTACTCAGTTACCACATGGCCCAGCTTCTATTGCACCAAAAGATTTTAAATACAAAGGTCATGAGGGATGGACCAAAAAAGAACAGGTATTTGCTTCGATGATTTATAAACTAGATCAGTCGGTGGGGAAGTTATTGGATAAGCTAGATGAACTAAACCTTTCAGACAATACCGTAGTGATTTTTACGGGAGATAACGGTCATGAACCTCAATCTTATGTGAATATGAATCCGAATGCTAAGGATCCTGATATCGTTTATGATTACAGCTCAAATACTTTTGATCAAAGTAAAGTGAAGAAGGAAAAGAAAAAGGAGTATTGGAATGGGCATCATCAAGGAGAAGATATTTTTGAGGGGACTCAGGGAAGAAGAGGAATCAAAAGACATAACCATGAAGGTGGAATTAATATACCTTATATCGCTAAATGGCCTAATCATATTAAATCTGGAAAAGAAAGCGATTTTATCATCACTGATTATGATATTATGCCTACTGTAGCAGATTTGATGGGTATTGATCTTGAAGTGACAGATGGCATTTCTTATCTTCCTACTTTACTTGGAAAAGGCAAGCAGAAATCACATGATTTTATATTTTTCAAATGTACTACTGGTGTGTCTCAGGATGTGATTATTAAGGACGGTTGGAAGCTGATCAATGAAAGAGACGTAGAAAAAAGTGATTTCGAAACACAACAAAAAGTTTACAAATGGGCACTTTATCATTTAGATAAGGATCCTTATGAAAAGAAAGATTTAGCAGCTAAATATCCCGAAAAAGTAAAGGAATTGAAGGCGTTGATTCAACAACAAAACCAACCACTTTCAAGGGCGAATTAATCGTCTGACTAGACTACAATTTTTTGATCTATTGATGGAATGACAATGAAAAAAATAAAATACCTATTCACTTTATTGGCTTGCCTATTTGTCCATTTAAGTTGGGCACAAAACAAACCAAATATTGTCTTGATTAATGTAGACGATATGGGATGGAAAGATGTGAGCTATATGGGTTCAAAGTTCTATGAAACACCCAATATCGATGATTTGGCATCACAAGGTATCATCTTTATGAACGGTTATGCGGCTTCTGCAAATTGTGCCCCAAGTAGAGCTTGTTTAATGTCGGGACAATGGACACCCAGACATGGAGTGTATACAGTAGGCCCATCAAACAGAGGAAAAGTAGAAGACAGAAAACTAATTCCAACAGAAAATACATGGTATCTATCCAAAGATTTTGAAATCATTCCTCAGGTTTTACAAAAGAATGGCTATACAACTTGTCATGCTGGTAAATGGCATGTAGATGATGATCCTACAGGTTTTGGTTTCGATTACAACTTTGGTGGCGGTAAAAATGGACACCCAATAAGTTATTATCCTCCTTATAAAAATGTAAAAAGTTTAGAAGAGGAAGGCGATATGTATTTGACAGACCTTTTAACGAAGAAGTCAATTGGTTTTATTGAAGAAGCCGAAAAACCATTCTTCTTGTATTTTTCTACTTATGCGATTCACACACCTATCAACCCTGTAAGATCACTTATTCCAAAGTACAGAGCCAAAGAAAAAGATGGAGGACATAAGAATGTCAATTATGCAACGATGATTGAAAACCTTGATAGAAATATAGGTTTGTTGATAGAGAGTTTGAAAGAAAAGGGAGTGTATGAAAATACATTGATCATTTTCACATCAGACAATGGTGGTTTGCATGGAATCACTGATCAAAAACCACTTAGAGCAGGTAAAGGTAGTTACTATGAAGGAGGAATTAGAGAGCCTTTCTTCTTCGTATGGCCGAATAAATTGAAGAAGCCAAGAACGTCAGATGTTCAAATCACAAACATGGATATCTACCCAACAATCTTAGCTGCTGCAGGTATTAAAGATCACCAAGGAAATCTTGACGGTGATGACTTATTGCCTGTTTTGAAATCAAAAAATAAGAAATTAGAACGTACACTTTTCTGGCATTTCCCTATCTATTTACAAGCTTATGTGATGAAAGGATTTGTACCTGAACACAGAGATCCATTGTTTAGAACTAGACCAGGATCAGCGATGAGAAAAGGCAATTGGAAGCTGCATTATTATTTCGAAGACAAGGGCGTTGAGTTATATGATTTGGCCAGTGACTTAGGAGAGCAGAATAATATTGCTAGTCAGCACCCAGAAGTTGTTAAAGAATTAATGGCAGAACTAGAGCAATGGTGGAAAGAGACAAATGCACCAATTCCAACGGAGTTGAATCCAAAATATCAGCCACAGAGTAAGTAATTCACTAAGTGTAAGAGACACTTATAGTCATCATTAGTAAATGAAAAATCCTTTAACTCATCAACTTAGAATGTATGAGTTAAAGGATTTTTTATGGAGTAGAATTGAGTAATCTAACCTAAAGAATAATTAGTATTTCTAATTTATCTGAACAGCATTTTTGTCCTTCGAAATATCATAATTGTTATTTTTAGTAGGCATAATAGCTCCTGTCTTTTCTCTCCATTCATGTAGCTTTTGTTTCATTTTAGCCGTCAATTCAGGATGCTCTTTGCTGATATTTTTTGTTTCTCCGATATCATTTTTAAGGTCAAATAATTCATAAGACATATCTTCAAAGCGTTCAACCAATTTATAATCACCCATTCTAATTGCACCGGCAGGACCCATACTATTTATATGATGGTAATGTGGATAATGGAAATATATAGCTTCTCTATCTAGTTTTGACTTGTTGTTTTTTAATAGTGGTTTCAAGCTAATACCATCTAGGTGCTGTTCAATCTGCTGATCACTTCCAATCATATCTAAAATCGTAGGGTAGAAATCAGTCGAAATAACAGGTTCTTCACAAATTTTCCCTTCTTTTATTTTTTTCGGCCAATGTATAAGAAGAGGTTCACGAATACCTCCTTCATATACCCAACCTTTACCTGCCTTTAGTGGTAAATTAGAGGTTGGAGCATTTGCACTACTACTCGTAGATAAACCTCCGTTATCTGAGGTGAAAATAATGATCGTATTTTCTGCTAATCCTTCTTCTTTTAAAGTTTTAAGTAGTCGACCGATATTCTCGTCCATACTTTCTACCATAGCAGAATAGGTAGGGTTATTTTGTTGTTTTCGTTGATAGGAGTTAAATATTTTCTCACCATCACTGTGCTTTTGAATGCCCTTTTCTTTTGCTTTCACTCTGTATTTTTCTTCCTTTTCCTTTTTCCCTTCTATAGGTGTATGTACGGTATAATACCATAAATTAAGAAAGAAAGGTTGAGTTCTGTCTTCTTTTATCACCTTTATGGCTTCATCTGTTAAGCGATCAGTAAGGTATTCTCCAGGTAGGCCATCTTCTAATCCAGGAACATTTGACCATTTATGTTGAGGATGTTGATATGGGAAGAAGTAAGAACCAGGTTGTCCTCCATTATGTCCTGCAATATTAACATCAAAACCATGTGCTTCAGGAAAGTGTTCTTTCTCTTTTTCATTATGACTTTGCAAGTGCCATTTCCCAATATGAGCAGTAAAATAACCTTCATTCTTTAGTGACTCTGCTAAAGTAAGTTCTGTTGTCGGTAAACTGCCAATCGGTTGAGGTGCCACTAATTTATAGGCAGCTCCCTTTGGCCCATCAATACCACTATGGTTCGTCATTTGAATTCTACTTGGGTATTTCCCCGTCATTATACTTGCCCTTGTAGGCGTACAGACAGGGTTGGCGGCATAGGCATTGGTAAACATCATTGACCTTTCGGCAAGCTGATCTAAATTTGGTGTTTCATAAAAAGTACTGCCATAACAACCAAGATCTTTATATCCTAAATCATCTACTAAAATAAAGATGATATTAGGTTTGGGTTTGTCTTTAGCTTCCACATGATTGCATAAAAAGAGTGAAATCAGAGGGATGCAGATTAAATCAGAGAATCTAATTTTATAGCTCATTTCTAATTATAAGTTTATCAAAAAATCAATTCATTTCAATGCCTTCAAAGTACTTATTACCAATCTGATTCTTTGCCTTATATATTTCATTACCTTGCTAAAATATAATCTACAGTAATTTTTTTTTGGTAAATACTGTTCATCTTTTCTTATAGGCATTCAATTATCTTCTTCTTCTATGATGAAACAAATTAATGATAGGAGAGGACAAATAAGTTAAACTACAAATACCCAATTTTAAACATCAATAAATAACGTCTACTTATTCAAATAGTATGGAATCGAAATTTTTTAAGGCAAGTCTTACAATATTACTTGCATGTTTTTTGGCGATGAATGTTTCTGCACAAACTTTAAAAGTTGCAGAGATTTTTACCAACGATATGGTAATTCAAGCAGACAAAGAAATTAGAGTCTGGGGAAAAGCCGATCCTAAATCTAAGGTTGATGTTTTATTAGGTAAATCTAAAGTTTCTGTAGAAACAGATAATGAAGGGAAGTGGAAAGCGATTCTACCTAAAATGAAATATGGAGGACCTTATCAGTTAATGGTTAGAAGTAAAGAAACAATCACTCTAAATAACGTAATGGTGGGTGAAGTTTGGTTCTGTGCTGGACAATCAAATATGCGTTGGCATGTAAGAGGCTCTAAAAATAAGAAAGAAGAAATTGCTGCTGCCAACCATCCAAATATTCGATTCTTTACAGTTCCTGAATCGGGGATTGATACGCCTCAGGAAAATTTTAAAACTAAAGTAAAATGGGAAGTTTGTACGCCAGAAAGTGTAGATGATAAATCAGCAGTTGGTTACTTTTTTGGAAAAAAATTACAGGAAGAACTAAAGGGTGTGACTATTGGACTGATCGATATTTCTTATGGAGGTTCAAGTATCAGTACGTTTATGGATGCTGAAACAATTAAAAATTCAAAGGCTCCAGAGGGTATTGCAAACAGAAACAAAGGTTTTTTAGCTGCATATGAAAGAAGAATGGAAGAATGGAGAAAGGATACTAGCAAAAAGGAACCCTATTACCCAGAAAATTGCTTAGGATCTTTTTGTTACAACTATATGTATCATCCTTTAGTACCGTATTCTGTTAGAGGCACAATTTGGTACCAAGGAGAGACCAATGCAGGAGAGCCTGATCCCTACGTAGTTTGGTTTGGTGAATATGTCAATATGATGAGAGATCGATTTGAGAATGAAGACATGCCTGTTTATTTTGTACAATTGGCAGGTTTTTTAGGCCGTAAAGGGGCTGAAATGAAATATCCATCTTGGGCAAAGTTTAGATTGGCACAAGCAGAATGTCTGAAACTGGAAAATACTGGTATGGCAACCGCTTATGATATTGGAGAAGATTACGATATCCACCCTAAAAATAAGCAAGATGTAGGACTACGATTATCTCTATTGGCACTTAAAAATACTTATGGTAAAAAAGTCGTAGCTGAAGGTCCATCATATAAAAAATTCAAAATTGATGGAGATAAAGTGGTTATAGAATTTTCTAACGTAGCAAAAAAACTAGTAGCTTCAACAGGGAAAGAAACGATTCATGGGTTTATGTATGAAACTTCTCCTGGAGTTTACGAAGATGTAGAAGCAAAAATCATTAGTAAAAATAAAATTGAAGTGCCCTATAAAGAAGCTACGTTATACTTCTCTTATAAAAACTACGACATTATAGAATTGTATAATAGTGAGAATTTGCCTGTGTATCCATTTAAGGTATCTATCCATTCAACGATGTAAACTAGATCAATTATTGGAGGTAGCAGTGTACTGTCATTTATCATCAAATAGCTTCTATGGTATTGAAAACTTATCTTTTCGATGATTAAAAGTTGTCTGATAGATTTGTTACTAACGAAAGCAAGATAAGAGCAAAAGTAAGTCTTACGATATCTCTAAAATTGTATTGTGATTATTTTTTCAAGCGAAAGCAAATTAAAGTATGAAAAAGATATTATTAGCCGCAGCATTTATTCTGACTTCTCTTTTTGTCTTCGGACAGAAAAAGGAGAAAGGTATGGACGAGCTTTGGGGAGAAAATTCAGAGAAAGCCAACTATACAAATAAAGACTACCAATGGTATAAAGAAGCAAAATTTGCTATGTTTATTCACTGGGGGTTATATTCTGAATTAGCAGGTGAATATGAAGGAAAAAGATATTATGGAATCAATGAATGGATTATGCGTAGAGCAGCCATTAAAACAGGAGATTACCGTAAACTTGCAGATACTTTTAATCCAGTAAATTTCGATGCTGAAGAGGTGGCTCAATTGGCAGTAGATGCCGGAATGAAGTATTTAGTAATTACAGCAAAACACCATGATGGTTTCGCCTTATTTGATTCAAAAGTAAGTGATTACAATATTACAAATACTCCATATAAGAAAGATATTGTTAAGCAGTTAGCTAAAGCATGTAAGAAAAAAGGAATCCGTTTTGGTTTCTACTATTCTCAGATGCAAGACTGGAATGAAAAAGATGGTTTTGGAAATACATGGGAATTCAACTCAGATGAAGCTAACGTTCAAAAATACATGGAAGAAAAGGCACTGCCTCAAGTGAAAGAGTTAGTGACAAACTATGGTGATATTGGATGTATTTTCTTTGATACTCCAGGTCCGATAAAACATGAGCAAGTATTGGAGCTGAAAGCTTTAGTAGATAAATACCAACCAGATTGTTTAATTAACAGTAGAATTGGTAAAGGTCTTGGTGACTTCAAAACGTTAGGTGATAATGAGATACCTTCAGAACCTGTCGAAGGACTTTGGGAAACTTGTGATACACACAACAATACTTGGGCGTATAGCAAATTGGACTTCAACTGGAAAACGCCAAAAGAAGTTGCTCATAGACTTATCGATGTGATATCTAAAGGAGGAAACTACTTATTCAATATAGGTCCTAAAGGAGATGGATCTGTTCCTGAAGTTTCTGCAATGATTTTAAGAGAAACGGGTAAGTGGCTGAAGAAATATGAAGAAGCAATCTATGGTACAGATGCTATGTATTTAGGTGGTCAAACTCAGTTTGCGGCAACCCAAAAAGGAAATAAAATGTATTTGTTTATTAAGGAGTGGCCAAAAGACAATAAGATTTACTTACCAAAGTTTAAATCAGGGGTGAAGAAAGCCTACTTTATGGATGATAATTTAGCACTGACTACAACTAATTTAGAATCAGCTACTCTAGTCAATTTCCCATTAAGAATGCCAGATCCTGTAGCTTCTGTTATTGTGGTTGAGTTTGATGGAAAACCTGAACTTAATGCAGATAAAGTATTTAATACAGGACTGACAACAAAGTTGTTACCTCACGAAGCAAAACTTACTGCATGTACTTCTGAAAAAATCAGATGGATGGAAATTTTTGGTGATTGGCATGCTGTTCCATCGATTATGAAGTGGGAAGGTAAAGGCAGTAAAGCAGAATGGGAAGTAAACGTTCCAAAAGAAGGAATGTATACAGTAACATTAAATTATGCTTGTACTGAAGTTGCGGATATGCAAGAAGGAATTCTTACTATTAATGATACAGAATATCTGTTTGTACCAACGTACAGTGGTGATAAAAAGCAAATTGAAAACAAGTTCGAGAAGAGAAGCATTCGCGTTTTCAAAGACAGAAAAATCGGAGTAGTTAATTTCGATAAAAAGGGAAAACAGACGATCTCTATCACATTAAATAGTGATAATGCGTCAAATTGGATTGATCTTGCGTCAGTGAGTTTTGAACCAATTATCCCTGTAGAGGATAACCAAATTTCCAACTAAATACATATCAAAGCAAGGTATTAGTGATATCTAAAAGGTAATACTGATATCTTGCTTGAATTTTTTTATTAGATTGTATTGAGATGTCTTTGAACCACCTCATGTTATGAAAAGAATTGTAGTATTATTTTTTTTCTGTTTTTATTTAATATCAACTACTTATGCCCAATTGCCCGATGAATTGTGGCAATATGCTGGGACGAATACGTATATGTATTTTGAAAATGATATTTATAAAAACTCCCGTTTCTTTATGCAAACGGATAATCATTTTTTAACCTTCAATTATAAAAACTTTACTCTAGAACAACTTCGCCTAATCAATCAAGATGAAATAGGAAAAAACTATCTGGATAAGGAACAAAAAGAACCTTTGGACCTCTTATCTATGTTTGTAGAAATCAAAGGGACAAAATATAAAATAGTTCGTTTGGAGGATGAACAAAACTACGCTGGAGAACTTATTGAAAGTGGTAAGTTTTATCAACGAAGATATTATACAGATCTAAAATTAGAGAACGGTCCTGAGGTAAAGCTTTCCTTCGAAATATATACTTGGAATGATGTCTTAGGGTTCAAACTAATCTTTGATGAAGGAGAAATACCTATGGATGATAGTAAACTGATTCTAGAATTAAAGCTTCCAGAAGATCAGCATAGTATTAAAAGCAAAAAAGGTCAGATTATCGCGAAAGCGAAAAACGGAAAGTCTTGGTTGATTGAAAATCAGATAAATACTACTAAAGTATCAAAGGATAAAGGCGTACTCATTGCTGAAACAGTAATAACAAATAAAGTGGCTAACCTTATTTTACATAGTGCAACATCTAATGAAGGAAAAGTAAATATTACTGCTTCGGATCTAAATAATACACATAAAGAGGTGGTAGTGAAAAAGGATGTTGAACAACAGGCTACTGTTATCTCATTAAACGATACTTTCAAACCTGTTGATGGTATGGAAAGAGTGGCATTGACTTTAGAGAATACATCAGACAAACCACAGTTACAGCGATTAATCTTTCAAAGATTGAAAAGTGTAAGAGATATAACAGGAGTGTCTATCATTTTAAGAGACAAAGAAGGCCATCCGACAGGTATACCCATTCAGATTTCTAAAAACTGGCATGGACAGAAAAATACTTGGTTTAAGTTTAGAGGACCATGGCTGAGGGCTTATACAATGGTAAGTCTTCCACCAAATTCTACAGTAGAACTAGAACTTTCTAAAGTTTCAGGATTCTGGGGAACATTACCAGCAGTTTCTCATAACCAACTATCCTTAACAGGGTGGGGAAAAAAGAGAATAGGTAACCATCAGCTTTGGGACCAGACAGCAATGGGAGCCTTTGGCGAAAGTATTTGTTATGAACCAGACGGGGGACAGGCAAATACGTTAATTACTGACGTTAGGCCATTTTTAATAAAAAGTGATTACGACAGTAAAATAGGTCCTAGAAAGTGGAATTGGACTCCCAATGTGGGGGGAGGAGATTTTATGCGTGTTTACGATGAAAAAGGAACAAAACATAAGATCAAAAGAATCAAATCACACATAAAACGTAATTGTCCTAACCTTACAGAAGTAACTTATACCGGAGTTACAAGCGATGATGCAGCTAATTATAGTCTGACAGCTAGCATTATGCGAAATGATGATTATGTAAGAGGTGTCTACACCCTAGAGGTTGAAGTAAATGATACATTTAATTTTGATCGATTAGCATTAGCACAGTTTGGTTCAGAGACTTATTCTTATTCTGTTGAAAATAAGATAGCATGGGGCAACGCTGAAGGATTGATTAAAGAAATGGACAACATTTATAAGGAACAGCAATATACAAATAAGGACCTTATCATTGAAGGTAAAAACCCTTGGTTTAGCATGCATGAAGCAAAAAACATGGAAAGTAATAATTATGCTGTATGGGGAAATAAGGGTGTAGTACTGAAAGAATGGTCGGCTAAAATCGGAGGGCAGAAAATAGCACCAAGATTTTCTACCTATTCATCTAGTAAGACAAGAGCCAAAGAGCCGGTTACTTTAGTAGAAGTGAATTTACCTTCTGATATAAAACAGTTACATAAAGGGGATAAAATTAGAATGGTGATGGAACTTTGTGTCTTCCCACAGGAAGCTAAAAGTTATTATGGAACTAATGAAGAGTTTAGAAAAGCACTAGTGAAAGATGAGAACACTTGGCGATTAATGTGGAGAGAATCTTCGCAAAACGATGTAAAAGTGAAGGTCAAGAAAGGGAAAGTTGTTCGCAACTATCCGTTGAAGATTCAAGCAAAAAACAATGAGGTGAGCGTGGACCTTTCTAACGGATTAGGGTATGTGCCTGTAACAGTTTCTAATCTATCGAACTATAAAGACTTTAATTTTACTTTTAAATACGAAGGAAAAGAAATAGTTTTTGATCAAGAGCGATTCGGTAATGACTATTACCAGGTGGATTATGATCCAACAAATAAGACATGGGAGGTCACTTTTTCAGTACCTACAGATAATCATTCATTAGAAAAATAAGACAATAAACAGATACAAAAGACTTACTTATACACTTTTAAAGTGAGTCTTTTGTAAACAAATAATACTAATTGTATTACAATTAACTCTCAACTTAGTTATTGATAATTAAAGTATTATCAAAGTTAAAACTAGACCAATACCTTATTTAAAATACAAGGAATTGTAAGTGTAATATTACTATCAGTAGGGATATACTATTCTGTATCTCAAACTTATAAGTAAAATTGAGTGTAAACCGTAATTATAAAGAATAATAGACAGACATCATTCACTTAAACAAATATTTTATTTAAGTGATTATCGATAGAAGCATATACATTTAATTTTTAGAAGAAAAGTTAAAAAGTAATTATTATTAATAGTCATTATACACAAGTTGAACACTGTTCTGCTTGTGTTTTTTTTTTGCTCATTATGTGTTTTTCATCTATTATCACCGTTGTTATATTTTTCATTTGAACTTTAAGAACATCTGTTATTTTTAAGCGTATGTCAAGCTTATTGTTATCTTAAAATAGTTCAAATTTTATCATTTAGTGAATTACCCTATTTATTGAGTTAATGCTTTGAATTAACAATTTAGCACTAGCTAACACTTATCTTACCTGTGAATTATATTAGTACAAAATTGATAGAAATATACTCTAAATACTATAAAATAGCTTGTTTTTAGAGTTGATAGATGAAGACAAACTTTTGAAAGATGTATAATTTACAGTTAAAATAGGATTTATGATATTGCGTTTATGATCAAGGAATGAAATTGAAAATATTATAATTGATCACTCTTAATATCATGAATTAATACTTACTAAATATGAACAAGACATTTACTATTTACTCTTTTACGCTGTTCTTATTTTTACCTCTTTGTACTTGGGCGAACAACTTACAAATTGGTGACATTACGCTCACAAGAAATAATGATGGTAGCCAGTCTGCTCAGATTTCATTTTCTGTAGATTGGGAGAATTCTTGGCGAGTAAATAGTGGTCAGAATAACTGGGATGCAGTCTGGTTATTTGTAAAGTTTAAAAATCAAGATAGTGATTACTGGCAGCATGCAACATTAAGTAATGGGAGTGGTCATACAGCTGATAATGGAGGTCAAATTGATACTTCAAATGATACTGGTGACGGTTATGCACAAGGGGCATTTCTCTACAGTTCATCTACCAAGACACAAGGAGCAGCAGATTATGAAGTGTCTCTACGTTGGGAGTATGGAGTTGATCAACAAGGGGAAGGAGATCTATTCGAAATCAACGTATACGGTATTGAAATGGTATATGTACCTCAAGGTAGATATTCTTTAGGAACTGGAGGGGGTGAGAATAACGCATTCTATTTAAGGTATAATGATGGAGGTTCAAAAGATAAACCCTACGTAGTATCTACAGAAGATGCTATTACAGTAGGTACCGAGTACGGAAATTTACATTGGGATCTTACGGGACCTGTTCCAGGAGATTGGAATAGTGGAACTATACCTGCAGCTTTTCCAAAAGGTTACCAAAGTTTCTATTGTATGAAATATGAAGTGACTCAAGGGCAATTTGCAGACTTCTTAAATACATTGACCAGTGATCAAGTAGGTGAAAATGATTATCCAGCTACCACTTTTTACGGAACAAATAGAAACGGTTTAAGACAAATAGGTGATGAATTCTCATCAGATAATCCGTATCTGCCATTACTCTATTCAAGTCATAAGCTATTATTTAATTATTTGGATTGGGCATGTTTGAGACCAATGACCGAATTTGAATATGAAAAGGCCTGTAGAGGTACTGAAGACCCAGTGGCTAAAGAGTTTTCATGGGGTACAAGTTTAGTATCTACAGATGACTATTCGATTACTGATAATGATTTATCTTCAGAATACATTAGTGCCAATTATTCAGATACTGATGTAAATGCTTCTACAGGGAATTCAACTATCGATGAAAATAACGATGTGATTGTTGGACCAACAAGGGTAGGTATTTTCGCAACAAGTACTTCCAACAGAATCGAAGCAGGAGCATCATACTATGGTATTATGGATATGACAGGTAATGTATGGGAGATGGTGATAACGGCATCTTATGAAGAAGGACATAGTTTTGATGGTTCACATGGAAATGGAAATCTAGATAATATCGGAAATTATACTATTTCTGGATGGCCAAATATTTCCGCAAGTAATCCTGCTACTGGAATTAGAGGAGGTAGTTTTGAAAATACCCAAGATAGAGCTTATATATCTGCAAGAGGTTATGCAGGTGAGGATTTTTCAACTTCATCAGGAAGAAGTTTTATTGGTGGTAGAGGGGTTAGAACAGCACCTAATAACTAACAACTACTATCATTATGGTAAAATTAAAGAAGTTAGTTGGATGGATAATTTTCCTTATATGTAGTACATATAATGTAAATGCCCAAGATATTTTTTCAGGAGGGGCGGGGTCAGGAGATGACCTTAGCTACTTGAAAGAGTCGGGTAGTGTAGCATCAGCCAATATTTTTGGTGGAGGTAGCGGTGCAGGAGACGATTTAAGTCACTTGGAGGAAACGGGTAGTGTCACTACTGCTGATATTTTTAGTGGAGGTAATGCTTCAGGTTATGATTTAAGCTCAGCGACAAATCAGTCTATAACAACTCCCGATCTCTCGAATGAGATTTATAGAGGCGGTCAATCAAAAGGAGATGATTTTAGCCATTATGAGGCGGAAGATCCTCTTGAACAAATGGACCTTCCAATTGAATTGGCAGATTTCGAAGTGGTTAAACATGAGAACCGGGCCATAATCAAATGGATAACGTTATCGGAAATCAACAATGATTATTTTCTATTGGAAAGATCTAAAGAAGGGAAAAATTGGCAGGAAATAATGAGAATTGATGGTCAGGGTAATTCTTCAATATCACAAAAGTATGAAGTAGAGGATGCCTCTCCGATTAGAGGACAGTCTTTTTACAGATTAAGAAATGTTGATTTTGATGGCACTATTCACTATTCGGATATTCGATCATTTATCAATGATACGTTAGATGATTTCGAGCTTCTTGCTTACCCCAATCCATTTATAGATGAATTTACATTAGTATTAGATGAAGCGTATCATTCTAAAATAGAAATGTATGCAATAGATGGTAAGAGGATCAATTTTGATGTTCTTCAATCTGATGATAGAAAAATAAAACTATCACTACCAGAATTAAGAAAAGGAGTTTACCTAATAAAGGTAGCTTCAAAAAGTACTTTAATACTTATGAGAAAGTAAGATAGACCTTTAAGACTTACTAGAAATTAAGACAATGAAAAACAACAAATACTTGTATTTACTTTTTGTAGTAATACTTCTAATCTCTTCCTATAAGTCGTTTCAATCAGATCTAGTGATGATTGAAAATGATTTTGTGAGAATCGAATACGATGCTCAAGAAGGATATTATCATATCTATGATAAATCTCAAAAGAGGTTTGTTGTTGAAAAAGCGTTTACAAAAGTTAATAATTATTATTCCACTAATTATTCAATTCACCAATCTACTATTGAAGAATTGAATGATATATTAGGTGAAGGTCAGAAACTTACAGTAGTAAGTTCGAAAGGAGGCAGCCCAGATATTATTGTAGAATTTATATTGTATAACTATAATAGTTATTTGGTGTTGAATATTGGTTTAGATAATACTACAGATAATAATTTACGCATCCATACAATGTCTCCATTACAAAAAGGCATTGCCTATGACAATACAAAGTTTGAATCTTATATTGCCTTAGATGGATACAGTGGCGGTTCTTTAGGCTGGGAATGGCCTGGTCATGGGCATACAACTAGTGTTCATACTCAAAGCCTTACTTCTGAAAATAACTTGATGCTTACTTTTGGTAAAAGTCTAGAAGAAAAGAATACTCTCGTTATGGGAGGGCTTACTTATAAAGAGTTTGCCAAGAAAGCAGAAGCAAAAAAATATCTCAGCCACCTTGAACTGTCCCTCTGGTGTGAAGATGGCGTCGGTAAACTTGTGGATGCTAACACAAAGTACTTACCGAATGAGAAGTTTTATATTGATTTTAATGAAAAGAACCCTTTTGAAGCTTTAGAGAAATACGCTCTAACCGTAAAAATGGCTCAAAAGGTAGAGCTTAACTATTATACTTTTCCAACACTGTGCTTGTGGTATACGCATACAAATAATACTACGGATGGTGTAAAACAAATGGAAGCAGCCGTTGAAAAAGGAATCACAAAATATTCTTCTTTGGGTATCAGAATCGTTCCGGACAATTACGATGATAACAATATTAATGGTTGGTTTGACGATGAACATTGGCAGAAGTACGGTTTTTATACGGCACCCTATGAAACATCAGAAAAATTTGCTCAAGCAATCATCGAGAGAGGAGGAATTCCATTTCAATATTTTCAATCTACTAAAACATCTACTGATTATAGTGAGCAATTTCCAGAACAATGTCTTTTCAATGAGGGTACTAAAAAAACCGGTAATCTTGGTCCTGATTGGAACATAATTGGAAATGGAGGATATGATGTAACGGATAAAGATTTTGAAAAACATTTAAAAGATGCTTATGTTCATATTTATCAAGCAGGATTTAAAGGAATCATGATTGATTACCCTCATTTATCATGGCATGAAGATGGAGGATTTGATGATAAGTATACCACGACTGCGGGCTTTCATAGAAAGTATTTTGAGTTAGCTTATAATGGTTTGGGTGGAAAAAAGTCATTTGTACATGAAAGGATGAGAGATTCTGATGTTACGTTAGGTGCTGTTTCGTCTAAACGTACAGAAGGCGATACTTGGTCTATAACACCAAACATGATTAAACATACTTCGTTAAGGTGGTATAAAAATAGAGTTTTGGTCAATTGGGATATGGATGCGAAAGATTATACGAAGGTAAAATCAAAAAATAGAGACGCCATTCGTACGATGTTTACCATGACTTATGTAGTGAGTGGACGGTTATTATTAGGACATAGTTTGTATGATATGCCAGATTCTGTAACCTATGATCTCACAAGAACTTTACCTTATCCAGCTTTACCACAAACGGCTCGTCCCTTGGATGCTTTTTCACTAGAAAAGTTTTGTCCAGAAATTTTTGATTATAGAGTCAACGAAAAATGGCATCAGCTAACACTATACAATAGTAAACATTGGAAAGCTGAAGATATTAGTGTGGATCTATCTCAAAATGTCAATTTTAGTGGTCTTGGGTTAGATATGAACAAAGAATATCATGTATATGATTATTGGAATGATACTTATGTGAGCAAGGTGAAAGGGGATGAGACACTTACTCAAACCGTTAGAGGAGGAGAAGCCAGAATGTTAAGTGTACATGAGGTAGAGGAAAACCCTCAATTTATATCTACAAACAGGCATATAATGCAAGGTATGTTGGATTTGAATGATGTAGATTGGAGCAAAGCAAACAAAACTCTGACGGGTACTTCTAAAGTTATCGCAGAGGATACATATGAAGTAGTAATTGCTAAAAACAACTATAAAATACAAGACTTT
The DNA here is from genome assembly GCF_947387565.1 of Flammeovirga sp. SubArs3. Taxonomy (NCBI): domain Bacteria; kingdom Pseudomonadati; phylum Bacteroidota; class Cytophagia; order Cytophagales; family Flammeovirgaceae; genus Flammeovirga; species Flammeovirga sp. SubArs3. The sequence goes on from NZ_CANDOA010000005.1 coordinate 43,706, forward strand.
GAGGTTTCTTCAGGTAAAGCAGAACTTGTTGAAATCAATGATGATTTAGTGAAGTTAGTCATTAACTCGCCAGAAAATAAAAAAATAAAATGGGGTGTTCAGTTTAATAAAAACATAAAAGACATGAGATAATAAAGATATCTATCCAAACTAAAATGCCCAATTCGGTAGGCTAAAGTACATTGTTATTTAATATTCTAATGATTTAATGTGGACAATTACCGGAAGTAATCAGGTCATCATTTATGATGAAATACAACAATCAAAGCATTAAAACCCATCGATTAGTTTTAACTTAAATTAAGTTATTCGTTTTTAGTTTAAGGATTAAATAGGTCCCGATTCGTTTCATTTTGATAAGTACATTGTTACAAGTCCTAAATTATAGGACAAGATTTAAAATGTTAACAGCATATTGAAAAACATTATATAATTATGTAAAAATCTTGTAATTATATAATTTTACAAACAATTGAAATATTAGGACAAATATTTAAACTGACGATTTACCTAATTTTGAGCTAATCGATAAGCATGAAATCTATTCAATGAGTTAAAGTATGATGAAAAGAATTATACAGATAGCCAATTTTTTAATACTATTCATTTTAACATTTTTTATTACTAATGTCGCTAACGCACAAGATATCACTGTTAAAGGAATTGTTCATGATCCGAAAGGAATCACAATACCTGGTGCATCAGTTTCTGTAGTAAATGAGTTGAAAGGAACAATATCAGATATTGATGGAAAGTTTACTGTCTCCAATGTGAAAGTGGGCGATATTATCCTCATCTCTTTCATAGGTTATGAAAAGTATACTTTCACTGTAAAAGAATCAATGAAACCCGAAATCAAAGTTTACTTAAAAGAAAGTGTAAGTGAATTGGATGAGGTAGTTGTTATCGGTTATGGTGAACAGAAAAAAGAAGACCTTACAGGTGCCATAAGTAGAGTATCAGGTAAGGATATCGAGAGATCAACCAATGCCTCTTTTGAGAATGAATTACAAGGTCGAATGGCGGGTGTTAGAGTAGTATCTAACAGTGGTCAGCCAGGAGCATCATCATCCGTTTCAATTAGAGGAGTCAACTCAATTGGTGGAAATAACAGACCATTGTATGTAATTGATGGAGTGCCTATCATTTCTGATGATAATATGGGTTTTGCTCAGAATGAAGGTTCGGGGCAAAGTGCAATGGCGGACATCAACCCTGCAGATATTAAATCGGTCGAAGTTTTAAAAGATGCTTCTTCTACTGCTATCTATGGATCTATGGGATCAAACGGTGTGATTTTAATTACTACGAAACAAGGTGAAGCGGGAGATATCAAAACCAATGTCAGTGGCAAATACGGTGTACAAGAATTACCAAAATGGATGTATAAAGATGTTTTGGATACACCTGGTTATATGTCATTAAGAGCAGAAACAAACAGATTATCTTCTACAGACTCTCTAAACTATTTAGGAAATACATCAGATACATTGACCAATACAAATTGGCAAGATCAATTATATAGACAAGGGTATGTTGCGGATATAAACGCATCGGTATCGGGAGGAACAAGAAAATTTAACTTTAGAACTTCTGCTAACTACTATAAATCAGAAGGTATTATTGAAAATTCAGGTTTTGAAAGAATAACATTCAATGCCAATGTTAACGGTCAAGTATCTGAAAAATTGAGAATGTCATCTACCATTTACATTGCAAACTCTGATGCACAACAGGTGAATACAGGTACTGGTTTTGACCCATCAAAAGGGCAAGGTAGTGTGGTTTTACAAGGTTTGAGAGCTCAGCCAACTTTGGATCTTGAAGGAAACAATTTGATAAATAACAGCCTTGCTTTATTTAACAATACACCATTGGATATGGTGAGGTTGAACAGTATGCAAAACTTAACGAATGTGTTGGTGGGTAATTTATCATTGGATTACAACATAGGAAAAGGGTTTGCATTAACGACTAGATATGGTGTAAACAACGGTAATAGAGAAAATAACTTCTATAGAGCTACAAACCCAGCGAACAGAATTGATGATATCGATGGTTGGGCAAAGAGACGTTTTTCTAGTTTTTCTTCATGGAACTGGGACAATCAAATCAGATACAACAAGAAAATCAATAAGTTCAATGTAAATGCTTTATTGATGTCTTCATTGAGAAGTTCTCAAGACAACTGGTCAAGCCAAGAAGCACAAAACTTCCCTTCAGACGCTTTAAAGTGGTACAATATGGGAGCAGGAACATCTCAGCTTTCAAACAATAGTGGTTATGGAAAACGTACTTTAATGAGTTTTACAGCCAGAGCCATTTTAAGTTATGACAATCGTTATTTCTTAACTGTTTCGGAGCGTATAGATGGAGCATCACAATTCTCAAAGAACAATAAATGGGCTTCATTCCCTGCGGTATCTGCTTCATGGAAAATCAATCAAGAAAAGTTCTTTAGTGTTCGTAATGTAGATCTTCTAAAATTAAGAGCGAGTTACGGTACAAACGGTTCACCTGCAAGTAGAATTGGACAATCATTAGCCATTTATTCTACACACTACGGTGTTCTAGGAAGTGAAACAAAGTATAGATCTCCAGCTTTAAGAGAAGCTTTCTTTACAAATGATGAGTTAAAGTGGGAGCTGACAAAAGAATTAAACTTTGGTCTAGATTTCAGTTTCTATAAATCTAGAATAACTTTTACAGGAGACTACTACATCAAAAATACTGATGATCTGCTATTGAATACTAATGTTCCGGGTTACACTGGTTTCAAGGAGGGTTTAGTAAATGTGGGTTCATTACAGAACAAAGGTCTTGAGTTGATGTTGAAAACTACAAATGTAGAATCGGGTGATTTTTCTTGGTCTAGTAGCATTATGTACACCAATGCTAAGACGTATATCACAGATTTAAATGTAGATAAATTAAATACAGGTTACCAAAATCCTTGGATTAATGAAGGAGCAACACAACGATTAATTATCGGAAAAGAACTAGGTACTTTCTGGGGTAGAAAGCAAGAAGGGGTATTCCAATACGAAGACTTTAAGGAGTTTAGAGGAATGACAACTGAGGAAGCAGCCAGAAAATATAGAGAAGACCTAAAAGAAGCGAAATACCAAGTAGGTGGTTTAAATGGTAAATACACTCCTTGGAAGGAAAAAGATGTTGGACAGGCAAGATACCCTGGTCAACCGAAATACAAGGACTTAAACGGTGATGGCAAAATTAACTCTGAGGACTTAACAGAAATCGGAAATGCTCAACCAGACTTTGTATGGTCATTAGGCAATGATTTTACATACAAAAACCTAACACTATCGATCTTTATTGTGGGTGAGCAGGGTAGACAAATGGCCAACTTGAATAACTGGCAGTTGAGCTTCCTAAATGGATCTCACAATACAACACAAGAGATTTTTGATAACCGTTGGACACCTGAAAATCCAACAGAGGATACGCACATTGCTTTGGCAAGTAACAACCAATCTACGATTTCTTTCAGTGATGATTTTATCGAAGATGCCTCTTTCATTAGGTTAAAAAGAGTTGACCTGATGTATCGTTTTGTGAGAGAGAAATTTAATGCAAACCTTACTTTCTCAGTAAGTGATATATATACTTGGACAAATTACAGTGGTTATAACCCTGATGTTTCATTAGGAGGTCACAATGCCTTAAAAATGGGGCATGACTACGGTATTTACCCATTACCAATTACATATAATGTCGGTTTAAACCTAACATTTAAATAAGCACATGTTGAAAAGTATGAATTATAAAAATATTGTTTTTTGCCTGTTGATGTTAGGCGGAGTGAGCTGCAACTTCTTAGAAGAAGATCCAAAAGGTTATATCACAGAAAACGACCTACCGCAGACTTACGAGGGAGCACTTTCTTTGGCAATGGCTCCATATGAAAATTGGGTATCAGGTGGTAATTTATTCGGCAGATGGTTTTATCTGTGGGAATTAGGAACTGATGATATGTCAAGTCAGGAACGTCCAGAAATTTCAGGACCAAATGCCAATTATCTTTTACATACTGCAAACCCAGATGAATACTTCTATTACAATGGTATTTGGGGGCCACTTTGGAAAGGTGTTGCAGATTGTAATAATGCGATGGATAAGATTCAGAAAATGGATGGAGAGATCACAGAGGAGGAAAAAGGAGAGATTATTGGTGAACTAAAGACAAACAGAGCATTGTACTACTATTACTTAGTAAGAATGTTCGGTGATTTGCCAAAAGTGACACAACCAATGAATTTGTTGAGTAACCTTGGTGAGATTCCAAGATCTGATGCAATGGAGATTTACAACGACATCATCATCCCAGATCTAAAAGATGCTATCGAAGTACTGCCTGAAAGCTATGGTACAAGTTATGCTGGTAGATTTACAAAAACTTCTGCAAATGTATTATTAGCAGAGGTGTATCTTACAATGGCGGGATGGAGATATACTTCAGAAGGACAGCTGTTAAAAGGCGACTCTGAATTATATAGATATGCAATGGCATATGCAGACAGTGCAATCAATAATAATGGAGGGTTTGAGATTTTCACAGAAAACGAAGAATACGAAAACCCATTCGAGCAACCATGGAGACAGCATTTCTCTAAAGAATCATTGATTGAATTTGGTAACCTTTCTGGTCTTGGTAAAGGTGCTCAAGCAGAAGGTTTACAGCTTGTAGCAGAAACTATGGACCATGGTGCTGGCAAATTCTGGGGAGGTAATCCAAAGAAATTTCATGGGTCAGCAACAGGTATGTATATCCCAACTCCAGATTTATTTAGAGCTTTTGAAGAAGGTGATAAAAGAAAAGATTTTAGTATGCTGGTGAAAGCTGTAGATGCAAAAGGAGATACTTGTTACAGTCCTCCTATTTATCATAAGCTATGTGATCCTTTTATTTATAGAGGTGAGCCTGGTTTCCAAGCGGCAGACGGTGATATCAATATTGTTTTATACAGAATTGCAGATGCCTTATTGATCTTTGCAGAAGCATCTAACGAAGTAAACGGCCCTACAGCAAAAGCAATAGAGCAGATCAATAAATTAAGAAGAAGAGGTGGTTTAACGGACCTTTCTACTTCGATGACTAAAGATCAGTTTAGAGAAATTATCTGGAAGGAAAGAAGAGTAGAAACAAATGGAGAAGGGAAGCGTAAGTTTGACCTTGTGAGAACAAATAGGCTAAAACAACTAGCTGATGCAAGAGATATCTATTATAGCTCATCAGACAACCCAGAGTATACAAACGGTCAGAAAGATGATATTCTGATTAATACCATCTGTTTGCCTTATCCACAGCATGAATATATATGGCCTATTCCTAGACCAGATATGCTACTACATGACAATTGGAAACAAAATTACGGTTACTAAAACGGGAATAATTAAGATGAAAAAACTAAACTTATTAAGCGTTTTATTGATGTTCCTTGTTTTTGGTTGTAATGAACAACAAGTGGAGCAAGACATCAAAATTGATGAAGGAATCAGCGTTAGTCCGTGGGAGATTCCAACTGCATTTGAGATAAACGAAACATTACAGTTTATTGCTTATAATATTTCTGATTACGAAGAAGCAACTGGTATTGTTTGGTCTGTAGTTTCTCCTGATGGAGCTGTAGAAGTAGAAGAAGAAACAGGTATTGTAACAGGAACAAAAGAAGGTTGGGGTAAGGTAATAGCCACTTCGTCAATTACTAATCTTTCCGATACAACTTATGTTGTAGTAGGACATGAGAATCCATCGGTTGACTTCTTAGAGCCTGTAATCCAAGAGTTAGAAGTTGTAGTCGGTAGAAGTATTCAAGTAGAAGCCATGACACTTCCTTACAACGTTAGTGATTTAGGGTTAATATGGTACGAAGCAGATGAACCAGAAATGATAAATGTAGAAAGTCACGGTTTGGTAAAAGCGAAAGTAGTGGGTGTTACTAATGTATTGGCACATACCATTAGAACGGAAGATAGGGAGGTTTTAACAACGTCAATTCGTTTAAATGTAATGCCTGAAATCGCTGTTGATACTATTTTATTTGCTGAAGATGTGATTACTCAAACAGAAACAGAAGAGTTTGGTATTGCATTTAACTACTTACCAGAAAATGCTAACGATACTACTTTCCATTACTATGTTTCTGATACCTCTATTTTAGAAATTAATGAAGAAACAGGTTTGATTTTAGCGAAGAAACCGGGTTCAGCATTAGCTTTTGTTTCTAACGATAGAATTTTATCGAAAGCAGTAAAGGTAACAGTAAATGAAAAAGTATTTGCTCAGGGTGTAGAATTGAATTATCCACTGGCAGGACCGATACAGTTTACAGGTCAATCTGTTCAAATTGAAGCGAATTTTACTCCTGAAGAAACTTTTGATCAGACAGGTGTTTGGACGTCATCAAATGAGTTAGTAGCCTCTGTTGACCAAGGTGGTGTTGTAACTGCAGTAAGTGACGGATCAACAATCATTAAGTTTGTCTCTAATGATGGAGGTTTTACCGATGAAGTGGAAGTTACAGTAGATGCCACCTACTATTACTTTGCAGCAGGTGAAACAAACAATGAGGTTTCGGTAAGACCAAGAAAAGATTTATCGATTGAAGAAATTGTAGGTACTAACCATGCCAATGAGGAGGTAGATCTTATCCAACTGACAAGAGTAGCAGGTGATGGTTGGCCGTTATACGATATTTCGACACAAAACTCTGCTATTGTCAATTCAGATTATGGTCTAGAATATTCATTATGGGCAAAGGCCATAAAGGCAGATGAGAAGTTAAGTCATTATAATATTAGTCTTATTCTTAAAAGCTCTAGCAGTGGAGTAAGGGTGAAGAAAGTGGTGGAAGTGAAGGAGCCTATCTTTAATGAATGGACAGAATATAAATTTAACTTCGACGATACCGAAGCAATCAATGAAGATATCGACCAAATGGAATTAATTTTCTGGGATGGTCACTTTGGAGATACTACACTAAACGCACAATATATCATCGAAGGTCTTACAGGCCCTAGATTAAGATAATAAAAATTAGGAGACGCGAGCAATCGCGTCTCACCTCGATATCATTATCCAAACTACACACTTTTCATAAATTTGAGATGAGATTTAAGCTATACATAACATTCATTCTCTTTTTATCTTTTATCAGCACAACCGTATTTTCCCAAGTACAGGTATATGGGGATAATGGGATATTAGACACGCCAATGTCATGGGGTAGTTCTTTTGACATTTCAAGTTCTTTTCAAGGAAAAAAAGAAGTGATTCACCTAACACGTAATCATGCGGTATATGGAGGGGTGATGTTCGATTTAAATATGAAATTGGATCTCTCTAGTTCCAAAAAGATTTCATTTACAGCATTTTATCCTCAACCGATAAAAGAGATAAGTGAATATACAATTATGTTAGGTGTAAGAGAGAAAGGTAGTAATACCCAATTTCAAGCACTTAAAAAGTTTAAAGTCACAAAATTCAATTCATGGGAAACTTATGAAGTGGAAGTGGATCCTATTGAGGGAGTTGATTATAAATCTGTAGTGATTCTTGTTCAACCCGGAAGTCAAAATGGGAAGGCAGATGGTTTGGAGATTTACATTAGTGAAGTCAATGTTCCAGGAGTTGAGGCCGAGCATGTTCTAGTACAATTATCCACAGATAACATTGGAGAGAATGTATTTATTGATATTCTATCGAATGGAGATATTGATCAAAAAGTAAAGAAGACTGTATTTTCGTTGATTAAAAATGGCTATAAAACAGTTCCTATCAAGAATGTCAAAACGGATCAAAAACGCATTACACTTCAACTTAGTGAGCCAATTACATCTAATGATAATTTATTATTATCGTTTGGAAAAGGAAAAATAATTGACGCTAATGGTAAAGAACTACTTCCATTTAAGCATAAAGTAGTAAAGAATAATATACCAATTGATTATGAAATATATACTGATTTCTGCTATGAACATAAGTATACAGATGGGAAGTTTTATGATTACTGTTCTAACCTAAGAAGAGGAGTACAAGATCCATCCGGCAGTGATAAACAAGTGATGTTAATAGAAAGTACTGATGATAAAAATGCGGCTGTTCTTTTTGACCTTCAGACAGAAATTGACCTCACAAGAGAAAATAAATTTAAGGTAAATGTTTTTGTACCTACACCTCCAGAGGGTGTTCAAAAAATTGCTATCAAACTATGTTTAAGAGAGGATAGAAAAGATTTAAAACAGCTATCTAAAGAGATCACACTATCCACCTTCAACAATTGGGTCGAATGTACTTTCGATTTGGAAGATATAAAGGCTCAAAAAATAACATACAACTCCTTTTGCCTCATTTTTAACCCCGAGGATAGGGGTTCGATCAAAGGATCGGAGTTCTATATCAAAGACTTTAAAGGACCAAAAAAAATTATTTACTAATACCAAAAATTAAATGAAATGAAAGAATTATTTACCACTTTAAAATCCTTGTGCTGTATCATAGGAATATTATTTTCTATGCAGGTTAACGCACAAACAGACTTTCCATATTATCAGTCACATCAAAAAGCGATTGGAGATGTGACTCAGGTAGTGGGTGTAGGTTTTGTATCAGGTTCTGATCCTGCAGGTCAGGCTTGTCATAATATCAATAGAATAGACCGTAGAGAAAGTATTAATGGCTCTTTTGGTTTACATCTTTATGGCCCAATTGACTTTTCAACGGGTACAGATTTCCATGTGAGATTATACGCAGAATCACCTTCAGTACTACCTTCTAACAAAACAATTGCTTTAGGAATTAGGCCTTCTAATGGTACTAATGAAGATGAGGTAGTAGAAGTGTTGGAGATCACTGAGTTTGATCAATGGGTAGATTACACTTTTGATTTTTCATCAATAGATCAGAGTGTGGAATACAACCAAGTTCATTTGTATTTCATCAAAGATGATCAAGCCAATGAAGCGGAAGGAATGCATTTTTATGTAGACGAGGTAAAGGGACCAAGAGTACATCAAAATTTAATTTCAAATACAGCTTCTATTAATAAAGAAGGAAACATTGCTACCATTACCTTTAATGGACATGATGCTTTAGATAAAGTGTATAACCCAACTTTCCATCTTTTTGATGCCAACGCTCAGGAAATTGGAGTGAAGCAAACTTTAGTAAACGGAAATAAAATCGAATTGCTATTAGATCGAAAAATAGAGTTTGGGGAAGTACTGACTTACAGCTTTACGAATGGTATTGTAATGGATATCAAAGGTGCTGTATTAAAGGAATTTACAGATGCAACTGTGATCAATAACTCAAATTATACTTCTAAAGCAAATACATTATTAACCTCATTTAATGAGGAAGAATCATTGGTTGATTTTCATAGAGGAGTATTTTTTGGGTTCGAAAAAGCGGCTAATCCTACTAATGCTAATGAAACAGTGGGTAAAGTAGTTAGGGCAGCAAACACATGGTCGAATCTTGAATTTAAATTTAAGGAAAATACATCATTAGATGTTACCAATGGTAAGGTATTCACTTTAGATATTTACTTAGAAGACACAGGAATTGAGAATATCAATAAAGAAGTAAGTTTTGCCATTAAGCCTAAAGATGGCAATGATAAAATGTCTGGAATTTACCGAGAAATTACTTGTTATAACCAATGGCAAACATTGATCTTTGACTTATCAGATTGGGAAGATAGTGAGTTTGATAATATCGAATATCTAAAATTCTTCATTGGAGCTAGAGATGATGAAAACAAAGCGGAAGGATTAACAGCATATATTAAAGATGTAAAAGGACCATCATTTGTATCGGACAAAATTGAATTTAAAGCAGAAGTAGCAAATTCATTGGACAAAGTAAGCTTAGATGTTTTAACAGCATATGCTATTCAAACTGTTGATCAAACAGGATTTACAGTGACTTCAGATGGTTTGGATCAAACGATTTCTTCAGTTACTTATACGGAAAAGCAAATTGTATTGAATTTAGATAATCCACTTAATGTCTATGAAAATATCTTGGTTTCTTATGATGCAACATCTGGAAATGTTGTGGATACAGAAGGGTACACATTAGCTTCTTTTACTGATCTAATGCCTACACTACCAGAAATGGAACAAGAGGAAAAAGTGACAATTGATAATGGGGTATTCTACTATCATGATGAAACGAGTAATGATTTGTTTGTTCCTTTTTCAACAGGAAACTTTACTTCTGAAGTAGTAGATAATCCTTATATCACAGCTGATGTTTCTGATGCTAAGGTGACAAAGATTACAAGAGCACAAACATCTCATGGTAACGCTAACTTTTATACAGTCAATGATTCATATATCAGAGGTGATCGAAATTTAGTCTTTAAAATGATGGTATATCAGGAAGATGATCTACCTGAATTATCATGGAATGCTATTGGGTTAGAATTATTGAATAAAAATGATAACTACGGTATCAAAGTAGATCCTCAAATTACGGAAAGAGGAAAATGGATAGAGCTTATTTTTGATTATTCTCAGATCACGGAAAATAGAGATTACAAAAATGACCCTGATAATCCAGCACCTCCAGTAAGTGAATCTATGTATAATCGTTTCTCGATTACATTTGGTGTAGATGGTAGTCCAGTAGATGAAAGAATTGACGGTGTAGTTTATTATCTGACAAATTTATACGGACCTCATGTTCAATCTCCTGCCGATGCTTTATTATATTCTTTAGTAGTAGATGGAAAATTGGTTGATGGCTTTTCAAGCGATATCTTCAATTACACAGTAGACATTCCTTTTGGTCATACGCCAAGTATCAAAGCTGAAGCTTTTAATGCCGATGCAACAGTAGAAACCGTGGATGTAACTGAAAGTGGAGCAACAGTAAAAGTGACTGCAGTAGATGGTACTGAACAAAATTACACATTGTCATTCAATGAGTTAGATCCGTCTACAGTAAACACATTAACATCTATCACAGTAAATGGATTACCACTCAATGATTTCGAATCTGGTATTGAGGATTATTCATTGACATATTTAAGAGGTTCGAAGAACATACCAATGGTTGAAGCGATGGTTACAGATGAGCTATCAACGATAACAATTACACCGGCAACTGAAATGCCAGGTTCTACGACAATTGTTGTAGAAGCACAAAGTGGTGATCAGAAAACTTATACGGTAAACTTCGATTGGACGCCTGCTTCTGATGTCAACTTATTATCGGAAATTTATTTAAATGGTAATCCTATTGGTGGCTTCTCATCCAATAAAGATACTTATGAAGTAATGAGAAATTATGGTGTGACAGGGCTTCCAGGAGTTTCAGCAGATGCGTTAGATCCTTTTGCGACCGTAGGAGAACCTGTTACAGAAATAGAGTGGGAGTCAAATCAAAGAGCTATCGTATCTATTACGGTGACTCCTGAGGATGAAACGGCACCAAAGAAAACATATCAAGTAATTTTCAAATGGGAAGCACCAAATCAAGATGCTACTTTAAGTAGTTTAACGGTAGATTCAGAGTTGATCACAGATTTTGATCCATCTGTAACGTCATATACTTTAACGTACCCATATGGAACAACCGATATTCCAACAATTGCAGGAGAAGTGAATGATGCGACAGCGAGTATCACATCGACAACTCAGGCAGAAACTTGGGGAGAAACAGCAACGATTGTAGTTCAAGCACAAGATCCAGATTTAGCAGCGACAACGTATTCGGTTACATTCAATCAAGAAGCACCAAATCAAGATGCTACGTTAAATAGTTTGACGGTAGATTCAGAGTTGATCACAGATTTTGATCCATCTGTAACGTCATATACTTTAACGTACCCATATGGAACAACCGATATTCCAACAATTGCAGGAGAAGTGAATGATGCGACAGCGAGTATCACATCGACAACTCAGGCAGAAACTTGGGGAGAAACAGCAACGATTGTAGTTCAAGCACAAGATCCAGATTTAGCAGCGACAACGTATTCGGTTACATTCAATCAAGAAGCACCAAATCAAGATGCTACGTTAAATAGTTTGACGGTAGATTCAGAGTTGATCACAGATTTTGATCCATCTGTAACGTCATATACTTTAACGTACCCATATGGAACAACCGATATTCCAACAATTGCAGGAGAAGTGAATGATGCGACAGCGAGTATCACATCAACAACTCAGGCAGAATCTTGGGGAGAAACAGCAACGATTGTAGTTCAAGCACAAGATCCAGATTTAGCAGCGACAACGTATTCAGTTACATTCAATCAAGAAGCACCGTCAACAGATGCCACTTTATCGACATTAACTGTCAATGGTGAAGAAGTTACAGGTTTTGACCCAACTGTACATGAATATTCTATTGAATATGCTTATAACACTACAGACATTCCTACGTTAGCAGGTGTTGCCAATGATAATGAAGCCCTTTCTATTGAGATAGAACAAGCAACTGAAATGCCAGGTGTTGCCACAGTTTCAGTTACTGCTCAAGACGGGACAACTGTGATAAGCTATACTGTAAATTATACATGGACAGCAGCTTCAACAGATGCAACATTAAGTGCAATTAACATTAATGAAGAAGCATTAGAAGAATTTGCTGTAGATAAATTCGATTATGAAGTGATCTTACCTGTTGGTACTACTGAAGCACCAATTGTATCAGCAAACGTAAGTGATAGCAACGCTTCTATTGAAATTACACAGGTAGATGGTACAGTGGGCGATGCTACGATTGTTGTTACAGCAGAAGATGCGACAACAACTAGTACATACACGATAAGTTTCTCTGTAGAAGAGGTAAAATCAGACAATGCTTCTTTAACAGCGATTATGATCGATGGAGAAGAAATATCAGATTTCTCTTCTGATGTATTTGAGTATGTGATTACATTAAATAATCTTCCAGAGATCACAGTGATGACTGAAGATGTTAATGCTACGGTAGAAGTTGAACAACCGGATAATTTTGGAGATATTGTAACTATAACGGTTACAGCGGAAGACGAGGTAACTCAATTAGTTTATACTTTACTAATTAACGAATTAATACCAACTTCAATTATTAATCTGGAGAACGAAATCAATGCTTATTCTAGTGCTTCAAATACACTGACTTTAAAATTTGCAAGAGGCTTTAATAATGATCTAGTAAGAGTAATACACTTAAATGGTCAAATTGCCTTCCAGCAAAAAGTTTCAGGCACATCAGCAAATATCACCAACCTTAAACAGGGTATTTATGTGGTACAAATAGCTGTAGGTAATGAAGTTTTTGTTAGAAAAGTGAAGATATAATAAATAGCGGGAGACGTTATTTATAGCGTCTCCCTACTTTTTTAAAACGGAAGTAACTAAACAAAAAAGATGAAAGATTTTTTTACTGATTTCAAAATAACCTGGATTACATTACTGACGTTATTGTCAATTAATGTATTCGGACAATCCAACTATCTCTACTTACAAAATTCACAAGTAGGTATTGGTAGCATCACAGAGACAGAAGGAGGTTTCTTATACCCCGAAAGCAGTGATCCATTAGGAGGAATCTGTCATAATTTAATTGAGTTTAAAAGGAATAATGCTAATTTTAGCTATGTAAAAATTGATCTGAATGGTACTATCGATTTTTCATCTTCTAAAACTATCGATTTAAACCTATTAGTAAGTCAACCCAACACATCATTAACGAACAACACTTTAGTATGTGTACTAAGAAATAGCGGAGATACAGATACTGAAGTATTAACTTCTTCGCAAATTGGAGTATTCAATGAATGGGAAGCACATACTTTTGATTTTACAGACAAAGAACTACTGACTGATTATAATGAAGTTTATTTATACTTTATTTTCAATAGTGAAAACAATGAAGGTGATCAGCTAAGCTTTTATATCGGAGAAGTAAATGGACCAAGAGTTGAGCAAGATTTTCTTTCAACTACAGCGACTTCTTCTGAATCTGGAGATAGGGTTACTATCCATTTTAATGGTCATGATGATATAGATAAAATTTACAATCCAACTTTTAAATTGTTTGATGCTTCTGAACAAGAATTAATCATCAAACAAACACTAATTTATGATGATGCAATTGATTTATACTTAGAATCACCGATTGCATTTGGAGAAGATATTACATACAGTTTCACACAGGGTACAGTCATTACAACAGAAGGAGTGAAATTGTCATCATTTGAAGGAAAATCGGTTATCAATAACTCAGAATTTGTTCCTGTTATCAACCTACTTTATAAGTTTGGAGAACCTTCTTTATTGACGATACCAAATCCGAATGGATTTACGTTAGACAAGAATTCAATAAATCCAGAAAACTCTTCTGAAAAGGTAGGTAAGTTTGTTAGAGGAGGGAACCCATGGGTCAATTTAGAATGGACAATTCCGCAAGATTATCATTTTGACTTTTCTGAAACTAAACAATTTAGCATTGACTACTACTTCGAGGATATCAATAAGCCAGATTTAAACAAAGAAGTTACGTTAGGTTTTAGACTATACGATGAAGCGGGAGATAAAGTAGGTGAAATACGATTGGCTTCACAGACTGTAACATGCTTTGGGAATTGGGCTACATATACTTTTGATGTTTCTGCACTTTCAGAGGAGGTACGTAATCAAATCAAAGACTTACAATTCTATTTATCTCCGGGTGATGTAAATGGAGAGGGATTAACAGGTTATGTGAATAATGTGAGAGGTCCTAGAATTGTAGCCACGAATATCTTTACGGAAGTATCAACAGATAATAGTGGAGAAGCAATATATTTAGACATGTATTCATCGGGTGCGATACAAACGGTCAATAACCCAGATTTTACAGTAACTGCAGATGGAGAAGAGCAGACGATTGCTTCAATCTCGAATACTGATAATCAAATTGTTATAGAATTAGATAACCCTCTAGATCTAACAAAAGAGGTACTTTTATCTTTTGATAATACTGCGGAAGCAATTACAGATAGCGATGGCTTGGAGTTAAATTCATTTACAGATGTTTCTGTGGAGGTACCAGAGGTAAATGTACCCATCATCGAGAATGATGTATTCTATTATTTTGATGACACCAGTAATGATTTATTTAACCCGTTCAACACTAGTAACTTTACAAAAGAAGTAGTGGATAACCCCTACATTAATGAAGTAGTACCAGATGCAAGAGTAACGAAAATTACAAGAGCAAAAGTATCTCATGGGAACACTAACTTTTATACTGTAAATAATGCATTTATCAGAGGAGACCGAAATTTGGTCTTCAAAATGATGGTATACCAAGAAGATGATCTTCCAGAATTATCTTACAATGCTATTGGACTTGAATTATTGAATAGAACTGATAATTATGGTATCAAGGTAGAACCAAAAATTACAGCAAGAGGTCAGTGGATAGAATTAGTATTTGACTATTCTCAAATTACGGAAAATAGAGATTACAAAAATGATCCTGATAATCCAGCACCACCAGTAAGTGAATCTATTTACAATCGTTTCTCTATTACTTTCGGAGTGGATAATAATGACGATGAAAATAAAATTGATGGAGTGGTATATTACCTTACTAATTTCTATGGCCCTCATGTACATTCAGAAAGTGATCCATCATTGTATGCATTATTTGCGGATGGTGAGTTGTTAGAAGGTTTATCAGATGGAATTAAAGAGTTTTCTGTTGAAGTACCTTCAGGAAGTGATGTTCCAGAAATAGAAGCAGTAGCCAATCATATGGATGCAAAAGTAGTGATTACTCCTGCGGCGGATTTATCTGGAGAAACAATAATTGATGTTATCGCACAAGATGGAACCACTACTGAACAATACAAAGTGAGCTTTGTGGAAGGACCTGCTTCTACGAATACGAATCTAAGTGAGATTAGTATCAATGACTTTGTTTTAACAACATTCGACACTTCAATCAAAGAATACACTTTTACTTATCCTATTGAAACATCAATAGTACCAAACGTAGAAGCAACAGCAGAAGACAAAAATGCATCGTTTGTAATTGATCAACCTACTGAATTACCAGGAGTTACTGAGATTGTAGTGACAGCACAAGATGGGACTACTGAAGATACCTATACATTGAACTTTAATCTTCTACCGGCCTCAGATATTGCTACATTAAGTTCATTATCTTCAGGTGATTTGATTAGAGATTTTGATCCCAACACTTTTGTCTATAATGTAGAACTACCATATGGTACGGAGGATATTCCTGAGTTAAACTCAGAAAAAGAAGATGATTTTGCAACAATAATGATCCACCAAGCAACAGAACTTCCTGGAAGTGCTACTGTAGAGGTTACTGCTCAAGATGGAACGGAGAAAACTTATACTGTAAACTTTTCAGTTGCTTTACCATCAACAGATGTATCTGTAGCAAGTATCGTATACTTAGGTTATGAATTCGAAG
Source organism: Flammeovirga sp. SubArs3 (assembly GCF_947387565.1). Taxonomy (NCBI): domain Bacteria; kingdom Pseudomonadati; phylum Bacteroidota; class Cytophagia; order Cytophagales; family Flammeovirgaceae; genus Flammeovirga; species Flammeovirga sp. SubArs3. The sequence goes on from NZ_CANDOA010000005.1 coordinate 60,162, forward strand.
ATTATGAGGAAGGGGTAGATAGTTATACATTATCATTACCTCATGGAAGTACTGAAGTACCAGAGATCACAGTTTTACCAAATTCTGAGGTAGCTACTTTGGTTTCAGATGTCGCCTCTTCTTTAGAAGAAACATCTACATTTACAATTACAGCACAAGATGGAATCACTAAAAAAATATTGACTTTTGATTTTGAGGTATTACCACCAGCTTCTCAAGATGGTACATTGTCTTCAATTATGGTGAATGGTGAAGAAATCGAAAATTTTGATCCTTCGGTAACAGAATACGATGTAGTATTGGAATTAGGAACTACAGATGCTCCTGTTGTTTCTGGTCTTTTAAATGATGAAAAAGGATCTCTTACCATTGTACAGTCATCTACAGTAGATGGTCAATCTACACTAACGGTTCAACCTGAGGATATCTTCGTTGATGAAACCGTGTATACTATTCACTTTAGTGTAAGACCTCCTTCAACAAATACCAATCTTGCGTCTATCACCTTAGATGGTGAACTGTTAGGAGACTTTTCAGTGGACATCTTTGATTATGTGATCGAGAGTGAAGATAATACAGTTCCTGAAGTAGAAGTTACTTTGGAAGATGAAAGAGGAAGCTACATTATTGTACAAGCTGGTAAAGCAGGAGCACCTGCAATTATTACAGTTACAGCAGAAGATCAAATTACACAGCAGACCTATACTGTATTTATTAAAAAATCAGCGGTTACTTCTACAGCTTTAGATTTTGAAAATGATGTGCAATTAGTAAGGCGATCTGCAACAAGTTTTGAAGTGGTATCACAGAAAAGCTTATCGGGTTGTCAGCTATTTATCCATGATCTTCAAGGTAAAGTTATTTATGCAGGAGAAATCGACGGACTACAAAAAGTGATTACCGATCTTCCATCAGCAATCCTTATTGTTAGAATTGTCAACCAAGATGGAGTATGGTTCAAGAAAATCAAGCTTTAATTGAAAAGGAGCATTAAAAAATATTATTCCGATGCAGTGAATACGGCTCATGTATGGAATATAGCTTAGAGAATAAATGGCGTACCATGTACTTGGTACGTCTTTTTTGTTTCCCACATTTCAGAATTAATATAAAAGCAACCTTTTGATATATTAAGAATACGGTCGAATTAAGTAAGATGATGATCTTGTTGAGGAGTACACAATTCTATTCAAACAACTTAATTTTTTATGATGATGAAATGGGTGAAAAAATCGGTATTTCTTTGTATCGTTTTAGCATTAACAACAAATCTTCATGCTCAAACTTATGAGCAAATGGTATCGACCAAAAAAGAAGCATTAGATCACTTTAATGATGATAAGTTTGGTATGTTTATCCATTGGGGTATTTATTCCATTTTGGGCGGCGTTTACAAAGGTGAGAAGATAGACGATATGAAAAGCCCTGATCCTAAAGATGGAGCTTGGATACAGGCGACTGGAGAAATACCAAGAGCAGAATATGATCAATTAGTTAAGCAATTTAACCCTATCTTATTTGATGCAGATGAATACGTACAATTGATTAAAAATGCAGGCATGAAGTATTTAGTCATTACGGCTAAACATCATGATGGTTTTGCCTTATGGGATTCTAAAGTGAGTACATTTGATATGGGGAGTACCCCTTCTAAAAGAGATCTATTACAAGAACTTTATGATGCTTGTCAAAAGTATGGGGTAGACTTCGGATTATATTACTCTCACAATATTGACTGGCATGATGCACATGATTGTAACATTAAGCAATACTTGGATTTTAAAGGAGAAGTATGGCCAGAACCAGCAGATTTTACAGGACAGAAAAGACGTACTATGGGTGCTAATTTATGGGATCCCAGTCCAAATACTTTCGATGATTATCTGTATAAAAAAGCCTACCCTCAAGTAGAAGAGTTGTTGACGAAATTCCCCAACTTGAAAATCATCTGGTACGACTTTGCTCACTTCTTAACGGCAGGTCAAAGTTTTAAATTTTATCAGATGGTCTACAAACTAAATCCCAATGTGATAGTGACGGACAGAGTCGGAAATAATTTTGGTGATTTTAGAATTCCAGGTGATAACAAAATTCCTTCAATAGAAGAAATGGGAGGAAAACCTTGGGAAACAGTAGGGACATTCAATAACTCTTGGGGTTATAAGTCATATGATAACGATTGGAAGTCTCCATATGAGTTAATTTATTGGATTACTGCAATCTCAAGCAGGGGAGGAAACTATATGTTGAATATTGGTCCCAAAGGTGATGGTACCATTCCAGAACAAAATGTAAAAATCCTTCATGCTATTGGCGAATGGATGAGTGTTAATGGAGCAGCGATATATGGTACAAAAAGGTGGAAGGTAAGTAGAGAAGGAACAGCAGCAAAAAAGATGTTAGGAACAGGGCACCGAGAGACACATGGCTTCACACAAAAGTTTACAACATCAGATTTCTGGTTTACAGCCAAAGGGAATAAAGTATATGTTATAGCTTTGGAAAGAGGAAAAGAGGCCCTAATCAAGAGTTTTGCAGAGGAAAATATACAACAGGTAAAACTGTTAGGACATCACAAAAAATTAAGATGGAAACAAACAGAAGAAGGTCTTTCTATCGTACTTCCAAAAAACAAGAACAAGCAGATTGGATATGCGTTAGAAGTGACGCTTACTCAGGATACAGAGCAAAAAGAACTAAAATAAAACAACTATACTTTAAGTAAACTATTGACTATGAAATTATTAATCACCCTTTTTATGACTGTTATTTCTGTGCATCTACTTAATGCACAGGATACTATTTATTACGATATCAATCTCCAACCTTTGAGTAGAAATAGTCAAAAATCTACCTACTATTCCTTTCATAATGGAAAGAAGGTAGGTAACTTTTATCGTCATAACTTTTATTACCTAGACGGTTCATTATATCAGACTTGTTTTACAAAATCTCAGAAGGAAAAGTCACCAAAAGAAGGTCAGTTTCAGTCATTCTACCCATCAGGAAATGTTCTTGAAGAAGGGATGTATGTAAAAGGGAAGAAGTATCTAAAATGGGCTAAATTTTTTGAAAATGGACAACCTGCTTTAGTGTATTCCATCAATTATGATGATAAAAAAGAAGACAATGGTTGGATAGAATATCATAGAGTTTGGGATAAAGAAGGTAATGAAACCGTAAAAAATGGAAAAGGTAATGCCAAGTTGTATAATGCTCAAGGTCAATTAATAGAGGAAGGTAAAATTACTCAATTGAAAAAAAATGGGTTATGGGTAGGCTATTATCCTAATGGACAAAAGAAGTATGAAGAGACCTACAAAAAAGGAATTTTACAGCAAGGAACGTTTTGGGAATTAACTGGAGAAAGTGAAGTCTATGATGATCTAGCTTTTATTAAAAATAAGAGTATTCAATCAGAGAATAAGAAATATTATACCAAATACTTCAATGAAGTTCCTGTATACCATGAACATGTTTTTTGTTATTCTACCGTAAATAAGGAGAAAGCAGGGAAACTTACAAAAAATGAATTCTTCTATTTAGATGGAACAGTATATACACTCTTTTATTCTATCGAAAACACTTTCGAAGGACAATACCGTATGTATTACCCATCGGGTCAGTTAAAGGTAGAAGGCTTATATGAAAAAGGGAAAAAAGTAAATATTTGGAAGAGGTATTATCCAAATGGTCAAATTTATCAAGAGTACTCTATGAACTATAAAGATTATAAAGTACGTTTTCATAATGTATGGGAAGCTAGTGGAGTACAAACGGTAAAGGCAGGGGAAGGTCATGTCAAGTTAATAAATGATGATGGGGTTTTGTATGAAGAAGGAGATGTTTCTAAGAAAAATAAACATGGTGTTTGGACGGGGTATTATGGCAATGGTGACAAATATTTTGTTGAAAAATACGACAATGGAAAGTTTCTCACTGGAGAATCATGGGATGAAAAAGGGAAACATTATTTGTATGATCAGCTATACGCTCTACCATCACCAAAAATTACTATGAAAGGATTCTATAAACGAATAGGTCAAGTGATGAAGTACCCTTATATCGCAAAAATGAAAAATATTCAAGGCAAGGTGTATGTAGAAATTTCTATTTCTTATGCGGGGGTAATGACAAACGCAAGAATAAAAAAAGGTATTCATCCTTCCTTAGATCAAGCAGTGTTAAGAACCATTAAAGAAATTAATGAAGATATAGAATGGTATCCAGGAATGAAAAAAGGAATTATTGAGAGCGAAAGTAAAATTGTCCTTCCGGTCTCATTTAAACTAGGTGGTCATGTTAATTAATATATTACCACTCTAATAATGACTAATCATGAAAAGCGAGAGGAACACCATCCTCTCGCTTTTTATGCACATTGTTTAATGATGTTTCTGGATATTAATTGTCGATTTTATGAGCACTGAATAGGCTAAAAGTGATAATGTAAGATTAGAACAAAGAAAAGAAACACCACTTGCACCACATTAATTAGAATATTAAGAGTATTGTAAACACAACAGAAATGAATGGTTATTTGATTAATGATCTTTTGTGATATGAAACTTTTTTTATCTACTTTATTTTTACTACCCTTCTTGGCCTTTGCTCAAAAAGGTGAAGAGTCTATCTGGGATTTAAAAGCACTTTATAAAGCACCAGAGTTTGAAGAAACAACTTTAAAAAGTAAACCTAATGTCAAGAGTATTTTTTACAAAAGTATCAATTACGAAGGGCAACCAACGAAGGTATATGCTTATTACGGCCTTCCAAAAATGGAAAAGCCAAAGAATGGTTATCCTGCTGTAGTATTAATCCATGGCGGTGGAGGTACAGCAATGGAAGAATGGGTAGAAATTTGGAATAAGAAAGGATATGCCGCGATATCTATGGATTTAGAAGGGCATTTACCCTCTTTTCACCACAAAGATAGAGTAGGATTTGAAGGTAACGGCCCAAGTAGAGTTGGGGTGTTTCATGATAATGACAAGCCATTAAAAGATCAGTGGTATTATCAAGCCGTTGCTCAAGTGATTATCGCAAATTCATTTTTAAGGAATTTAGACGATGTAGATGCCAATAAAATTGGAGTAACTGGAGTAAGTTGGGGAGGTATGTTAACCAGTACTGTAGCAGGTGTTGATCATCGGTTCAAATTTGCCATTCCAATTTATGGATGTGGCTTTCTAAATGGAACAGATGGTCATATGGGAAATCATTTTAGAAATGGAAATGATGCCTACAGAGAAAACCTCCTTAAGAATTTTGAAGGGCAGAAGTATTTACCAAAAGTAGAGATGCCAATACTGTTTATTAATGGATCCAATGATGCACATTTCCCAATTCCTGCTTCTGTTGCTTCATATAAAGCACCAAAATCAGATGCTTATTTGTATATTGTAGATGGATTAGGACATGGTCATCCGCCTGCTTGGAAAGTGCAGGAGTCTTATACTTTTGCAGATGCAATTGTAAATAATAAACCTTTTATGAAAATCCAGAAGACACAGTGGGATAATGGTATTATTACTGCTTTTGTAAAAAGTGCAGATATAGCCAATGTGATGGTTTATTATACGGAAGATACAGGAAAGTGGGGGGATAGAAAGTGGACAAAACTTCCAGCGAAATTTTCTGGTAAAAAAATCAAAGGAGAATTACCTTCAACAGCACAAGCGGCCTATTTTTTAGTTACTGATACTAACGGAATAACTTTAACATCTGAAGTAAAGATGAAGGAGTTAGAGAACTAAATAAATGACTTTTTAAACACTATTCGAAATGAACTACATAAGAAAAATACTACTCGTTATATTTACCCTCTTTATAGGAGGAAGTGTTTGGGGGCAATTACCCACACCTCAAGACCTTTGGAAAGATTTCGACCCCGATCAAGGTGATTTTAAAGAAGAAATTATCTACGAAGGAGTAAGAGAAGGAATATATTATAAAGATGCTTACATTTCTGCTTATGTAAATGGGGAGGAAGTTAGAGTGTATTGTAAATATGCAGTAAAAGACGGATTGAAAAAGGCACCTGCTCTATTAGATGTTCATGGATGGATGTCTCAACCACACATTGATATGAATTATGTCAATGATGGATGGGCGGTATTAGCACATGACTATTGTGGAAAAACAGGTGATAGACCTCACTATACAAAATACCCTGAGTCATTAAAGTATGGTAATATTGATAATAAAGAAGGTTATAGAATAAAAAATAAATTACCTGATGGTTCTTTAATCACAGACCCTAAACAAACAGACGATTACTTATGGTATGTATTGCAGAGAAGAGCTTTAAGTTATTTGTATCAACAAAAAGAAATTGATACAGATAAAATTGGTGCCAAAGGCTACTCATATGGAGGAACCTTAATGTGGAACTTAGGTATGGACAAAAGAATTAAAGCTTTTGTAGCGTATTTTGGAATTGGTTATCTGCAATATTGGAGAAATAAGCAGGTGTGGCTCTACAATAATCCATATAAAGAACCAAGTAAGGATGCTGGAGATGAATTGTATTTATCAAGTATAGCACCACAGGTACATGCACCTTATATTCAAGCTCCTGCACTTTGGTTAAGTGGTACAAATGATCACCATGGAGGACATGAAAGAAGTGAACAGATATTTAAATCATTTCAAAAAGATATCCCTTGGGATTTTGCTTTACAGGCTAGAGGACATCACAATACTGAAAAGTTAGGTGATGATGCTAAAGTTTGGTTAGAAAAGTATGTAATGGGAACAAAACACTTTTGGCCAAAACGTCCAACTTCAAAAATAACATTGGATGATAAAGGTGTGCCTCAGTATACGGTCACTCCATCAGATATAGAAAAAGTAAAAAACGTAAAAATATATTATGCGTTAAAAGATCCAGTAAGCTATACGAGATCTTGGAGAGATACAGAAGCAAAGAAAGTTGGTAATTCTTGGGTAGCATCCTTACCCGTTTTAAATATCGATGATTATGTTTTTGCTTATTCGAACATTCATTACCGAGGTAATATTGTAATATCAGGTGATTTTGAAGCTGCAATTCCTTCAAAACTAGGAAACGCTATCGCTACAGATGAGCTATCTACTACAATGGAAGAGGAAGCTTGGACAAAAGTCGCTCAAGTAGAAGGTGTTGGTGGTATTATGGCGATAAGACCTTATGATAATAATCAAGGTACTGTCAATGAGAATTTCACTGATCCAAAATACGTTGCTCCTAAAGATGCCAATCTTAACTTTTTGTTTTATTGTACTCAACCACAAAGTTTAAGTTTGGTAGTAAATGATCATTACAAATATGATTTGGAAATAACAGCATCAAACGAATGGCAACAAATCGAAGTTTTGGCATCTGATGTTCGTTATGGTGGGCAACCGTTAGGACAATGGTCAAAAACTAAGAAAATTGCCATTAGACCAAAAGAAGGGTCAGACCTTACTAAAGTATTATTCTCTAACTTTTCTTGGGAAAAGAAGACTATTGAAGAAATCAAAGCAGAAGCTCAGAAACAAGCAGAGGCCAATCAGATAAAAGGAAAACGTTTATACTTGACATCTAAAAATGCAGCTGAGAAAGATACGTATTGGAGAATTCTAGATGGTAAATCTGTCGATGGGCAAGATCTGATGTGTAAAGGAAAACGTTATGATGAGGGATTAGGCGTACATGCACCATCTAAATTAACCTATGAAATTAAAGAAGGTTATAAGCATTTTTATGTAACACCAATAGCTTCAGAATCACACCATGGTAAACTGACAATGAAGATATATGTAGATGATAATGAGGTATATAATAGTGGAGTAATTACTTCAACAAATCAAGAAATAGAAAAATTTGATATTGATGTCACAGGAAGTAAGTCTCTAACATTGGTTGTAGAAGAGGGAGAAAATAAAGGTGGAGACCATGCGAATTGGATTGAACCGTTCTTTATTGTAGATGAAAGTGTTGAGATTGAATCCGCTGTGACAGAAAAAAAGACTGAGACAAAAGTTACGATATCTACTGTAGCAATGACTTCAACAGCAAAAACAAGTATTGCCACTGAAGTTGAAAAGGGAACCCGTGTTTACCTGACGCAGGAAACAATGAAACCTGAAAGTACATCTTACTGGAAGGTAAATAATAACATGTCTGTTAGTGGTGAAAAACTAACGATGAATGGTAAGGTCTATGAAAAAGGCCTTGGTGTGCATGCTCCTTCTAAGATATCTTATGCTATTCCTTCTAAATCAAAATATTTCTATGTAACTCCTGGTGCAGATGATGCCCATACAGGAAGTGTTAGAATGCGTATTGAAGTAGATGGGAAAGAGATGTATAATTCTGGGTTGATTTCAACAAGAAAACAAGATCCAAAAATGCAGGCAATCGAAGTCGCTGGAGGACATACTTTAACATTGATTGTTGAAGACGATGGTGATAGAGGAGGAGACCACGCAGATTGGGCAGATGCTTTCTTTGTTGAAGGCAAAAAAGAATATCCTAAAAAGAAAATAGCAATCGTTCCTGAAACAGATAAAACAAGTAATGTGAAAGGGGATAAAGTATTTCTTACAAAAGAAATGGCGACCTCAACAGAATCCTTTTGGAGAGTGATGAATGATTTATCTATTGTTGGAAAGAAGATAAGTATTAATGGAGAAACCTATGAGAAAGGATTGGGTGTACACTCCGATTCAAAAATTGTTTTTCCAATTAAGGACTCTTATAAATCGTTTGTTGTAACACCTGGTGCTAATGATTCACACCATGGTCTAATCCGTATGAGAATTCTTGTCGATGGTAATGAAGTGTATAATAGTGGCCCTTTAAAAAGCAGTGACCAATCGCCTAAAGAGTTATTGCTTGATGTGAAAGGCCGAAAAGAACTTACACTTATCGTTGATAAAGAAGATGACAATAATGGAGGAGATCATGCAAGTTGGGGTAATGCCTTTTTCCTTTTAACAGGAGGAGCAAAGTAATTACATCAAATACTAATAAATTTTGTTGACTACTTAATGAGCTAGCCTAAGTTTTAGGCTGGCTTTTTTTGTACAACATTTTATATCAGCTTCCTCTATCTTTAAATAGCACCTAACATTATACTACTACTAGTAGTGTTCTTATAATAATTATAAAATAGCATTACGCTCAGTTGTGAAGGTTGCTGATTAGTTGATTTACACTGAAATGCTTGTCATTTTGTTAATTAACCGCCTTATGTAAGATAAGAGCAAAAGAAAGATATACGCAAAGTAGCTTGATAGGCTAAAAAAATGCAATTTACAATCGTTTAGAACGGGTTTTTTAATATCAACCTATTTTTTAGAGTAATAAACGACAAAGAAAAATGAACAGATTTATTCTACTTTTTATACTTCTTTGCTTTCAGATATCAGTCTTTGGAACTATAAAAAATACAAGATTCGACAGATTGTATGATATCCATGGATTGAACCAAAATACTGTTGCTTCATTACATCAAGATAAATCAGGATTTATTTGGATCGGTACACCTAATGGGTTGTTCAGATACAATGGGAATGAATTTAAATCATATATACATCAACCTGAAGATGACAATACATTAATTAGTAGTAGTGTCACCAATATATTCGAAGATAAGAACGAGCATTTATGGTTAATCACATCCAGTGGTTTATCTATTTTTGACTTAAATAAAGAGAAGTTTTATAACCCTGAAGATTTTAATAACTCGTTAAGACCAAAAGAAGAAATTTTAAAAATAGAACCACTGAACAAAGAGGAGTTATACTTATTATCTTCTGATAAATTATATCATATTACTATCAAGGAAGATTATAAATTAGAGTGGAAAGAAATTGCAGAGCTACAACGACCACATTTACAGTTTAGAAATTTTGCAGTAAATAAGGAGAAAGTCTATTTACAAACTCCTATCACTTTAGAAGTATATGATATTCAGTCAGACGATACTATCAAAAAGTTATATGAAATAAAATGTGATATTGATTTACAATCTGATCGTATTTCTGCATTTACCATTAATCCTTATGATGACAAACTGTATCTTTCTACAAAATATTCATGCTTTGAATATGAGTTGAACTGGGAGAAGATCAAGCTGGTCAATAAAATTGATTCAGAGACTTTAGGTACAACAAACAATGAGGAACATACTATTAAAAGGTTGTCATTGGATAGAAATGGCATCTTATGGATTTATATGCTGACAGATGGTGTTATTGCTTTTGATATTAAGTCGAAAAAGGTGATCCATTTTAAAAATTCATTAGATGAGACATCGATTTCAAGCAATATTGTCAATGATATCCTACTGGACTTATCTGGATTGTATTGGTTTGGTACAGGGCATGGTGCCATTAGTATTTTGAACCCTAATAAAAAGCCTTTCTACCATATCTCTAATAACTATTACAAACCACAGAGTTTATCCTCCAACTTAGTCAATACGATTTATATTGATAAAAAACAGAAACTTTGGGTGGGTACTTTTGATAAAGGTTTAGATATTAGTACTAGTAAATACGTATTAGAAGACTCTGAGCAAGCGAGTTTCAAGAACTTTTTTAAAGATCAGACGATAAGTACGATCAAAGAATTTGATGATAAGATTTATGTAACTACCTCAACAGGCCTTTATATTTCAGATAGTAACCATAGTAATTTCCAACGTATCTTTCCTCAGAAATTTCCGAATAATGAGAAGAATTTTTTCGTAGAACTATTTGAGAAAATTGATGATAAGCTTTTGGTGTATGCTTACGGTCGTTTTACTATGATTGACATTAATACGCATGAAGTGGTGAAGATGCATAATAAAATCAAGAACATGGATCTTTTGGAGAAAAAGACGGTGATTCAGATGCATTATGATGGAAAAGATGGAGTGTATATTGGGACTGTAAAAGGATTATACTACCTAAAAATAAATTCAGGTTCATATGAGGTAGCTGAAGCATTAACACCTAAAAGTACTAGCCTGAGTAAGAGTAGAATTTTTGTATTGCATAAACCTAAAAATGAAGACAATACCTTATGGGTAGGAACTTTTGGCGATGGTTTATACAAATGTACTATTCAAAGAGGTAAGGTTGTCGATTATGAGTTATTCTCTCAAAAAGATGGCTTACCAGATAATGTAATTTACAGTATTGTAGAGGGTACCGGTAACTCATTATGGATCTCATCTGATGGGGGTATTGCTAAGCTGAACCCTGAAACAAGAGAGGTGAAAGTTTATGATGTAAGTGATGGTTTGCTAGCCAATAACTTTAGACGTTATGCATTCTTCAAGATGGAAGATGGTACAATCCTTATGGGTAACTTAAGAGGTATCACAGCTTTTAACCCATTGGATATCAAAGATGATACAAATGTACCTAGACCTCAAATACTTAAACTAAAGATTAGAAATGAGGAGATCAACCCATTCCAAGAATATGACGGGTATACTTTATTGACCAATCCTATTTATAAAACGGATGAAATTACGATACCTTATACTCTAAATCAGATTACATTAGAATTTGGAGCAACTCAGTATAATGCTAAAAATAGCATTAGATTTTCTTACAGATTATTGGGAGTAGACAAGCAATGGATTAATGCTGATAAATTTCAGCAAAGTGCTAATTATGTTAAGCTTCCAAGTGGTGAATATACTTTTGAATTAAAAGGGTATAATACAGACGGTATCGAAGGAAAAGAGATTAAGAGGCTTAAAATCAAAGTCTTAAAACCATGGTACTTAACCAACCTAGCTTATGTGATCTACTTGGCTATTGTTATTGCGATCATTTTGGGGGTAATCTTCTACTTAAGGTATTTATTCGGACTGAAACAGTCGATCTTATCTGAAAAGAAAGACAAGGAACATATCCGAGAGATTAACGAAGCAAAGCTAAAGTTCTTTACAAATATCAGTCATGAATTAAGAACTCCACTTACATTGATTTTAAGTCCTTTGGAGAAACTTACCTATGATAAGAAGTTACCTCCAGAGCTTAAAGAATATGTTGAAAATATCAATACTAATGGACAACGTTTATTGAACTTAACCAATTCACTAATTGATTTTAGAAAAATTGGAGAAGGTGAGATGAAGATCTATCCTGTTTTCCATGATGTCGTTCCATTTGTCACTAAAACTGCGGAAGCATTTAGCGATTATGCAGAGGATAAAAACATTGATTATCAGATTGATATCAGACACATTCCTATCAATGGTTGGATCGATAAAGGGACTATGGAAAGAATCTTATTTAACCTTTTATCGAATGCCTTTAAATACACTCCGAAAGGCGGTAAGGTCGTTTTTACCATCGATAAAATTGGAGATGAACTTCAACTGAAAGTCTCTGATAATGGTGTCGGAATGGATAAAGAAGAAGCAGATAAAATCTTTGATAGGTTCTATAGAGGAGATAACGAAGAAACTTTATTTGGGAGTAGTGGTATTGGTCTAAATCTGGTTCAGCAGTTATTGAAACTTCATCATGGAGAGATTCATGTTGATAGTGCAAAAGGAAGAGGGAGTACATTTACAGTGAAACTTCCACTACTGCACCCTGAGTTCAATAAAACGAATATGGAACGAGGACAAATTGAAGAGGCGAATACACCTCCTTCAGAAGTAAAGGAAGAAACGATCAAAAGTAAACATACATTACTAATCGTTGATGATAATACAGAAATCTTAAAATTGATCAAAGACCTGTTCCATCATGAATATAATGTACATACTGCAGAAAATGGTATTGAAGGATTAGAATTATCTATGAAAACAACACCTGATGTTATTCTTCTAGATGTAAATATGCCAAAAATGAATGGCTACGAATTGGCAGAGAAGCTAAAAGAAAATGTGCAAACAAGTCATGTTCCGATTATCTTCTTAACAGCCATGAGTGACTTGGAGAGCAGAAAGAAAGCCTTAGAAAAAGGAGGACAATTACACATTGGTAAGCCATTCTCTCCATACTTATTAGAGCTACAGGTAAATAATATTATTAATCAGAAGAATAAGGAGAAAGAAATCTTGAAGAAGAATATCATCATGAGTGCAGATAAGGAAAAGGTACTCACAAAAGATGAACAGTTCTTAAAAGATATCAAACAGATTCTTGAGGACAACTACAATAACGATGAGTTTACCGTAGAAGAATTATCTGTAAAAGTAAACATGTCTTACATTCAGTTTTACAGAAAGTTTAAAACCGTAACAGGTATTACTGCCAACGAATATTTAAGGTTATACCGTTTAGAAAAAGCTTCTCATTTACTAAGTAATGATGAGAACATTACGGTTAGAGAAGTGATGTACAATGTAGGCTTTAATAGTCAGTCGTATTTCACTAAAGCTTTCAAGAAAGAATATGGTTTAACACCGGCTGAATTCAAGAAAACGAAGACAAAAGAAAAAGAAAACGTTTAATTCATTTCATTGGATACATCTTAAAACCGAGTCGTCATATTAATAACAATGTGCATGGCTCGGCTTTTTCGTGTGTAATAGTTTGATATTCAGATGATAGTATTCGGTTCTTTGGTGTTTTATAACGATTCATTGTTTGCAATATCAAGACAATCATTTGATATTTTATTGATACCTCCAAAGTAAATAAGAGCATAAGTTTGTGTTAGTTAATTACTTAATATGCTTATGCAGCAATTTACTTTTTAAATACCATCACTATGAAACTATCTAATTTCGAGGTGAAATATCTTATTACTTTCTGGATACTATTATTCTCAACTTCTATAAACTTAGAAGCTCAATTACCTCCTCAATTATGGGATTTTGCGAATACAAATACACAAATGTATTTCCCAGATAAATTAGGGGTAACAGAAGAGTTTCACATTCATACCAATCATCACTTTTTGCGTTTCAATGCCAAGAAATTAAAGTTGGTACAATTTAGAAGTAACGCTCCTTTTGAAAGAAATAGAGGAATGGAACGTCTACTGAGTAAGACAGATTTTGATATTCTATCGATGTACCTGGAATATAATGGCAGTAGGTATAAAGTAATAAGAGATGAAGCAAATCCAAGTTACTTAGGAGAATGGGTAGAGGGAGGTAAATTTTTTCAGAGACGATTTATCTCAGGATTAAAATTAGAAGATGGACCATTGTTTAAGTTTGGGTTAGAGATTGCTTCTTGGGCAGACGCTTTTGCTTTCACACTAACGTATGATGAAAACTTTATGCCTGAGGATGAAATGAAATTAATTATTGAGTTTGATTTACCTCAGGAACAATACAATATTAGTAAGAAAAGTAAACAGGAATTGCTGGTTTCAAGTACTAATGATTTGCATTGGAACGTAAAATCTGACCAAGTAGACAATTCCATAAAAATGGGAGGAGGGAAGATAAAAATAGAAGCACCACTCAAAAACCGTATGGTTTCAGCAATCTTTAGTTATGTACATCCTTTTCAAGAAAATGGTGGTATTAAAGTCACTGCAACTGATAGAAATAGCCCTTTTAATGATTTGAAAGTAAAAAAAGATACTATTCTACAAGCAACAGTAGTTTCTTTAAATGATAATATGCAATCCAAATTTGGAATGGAACGTACACAACTTGTTTTGGAAAATACGACCAACAAAGTACAATTTGAACGATTGATATTTGAAAAATCAGAGACCGTAAAAGACATTACAGGCTGTTCGATCATTTTAAGAGATAAAGAAGGTTTCCCTACAGGTATTCCTATTCAATTATCAAAAAACTGGCATAACAACTATTATTCGAAGTATATGGGTCCATGGATTCGTGGTTTTACAATGGTAGCTATACCACCAAATAAAAGTGTTGAGCTAGAAATAAGTAGAGTATCTGGATATTGGGGTAGTTTACCAGCAGTATCTCATAGTCAACTTTCGTTGTGTGCTTGGGGAAATAAAACGGCTACTAGCCATCAATTATGGGAAGAAACAGCAGTAGGTGCATTTGGAGAAAGTATCTGTTATGAACCAAATGGAGGTTTAACAAAATCCATGATTACAGATGTAAGACCATTGTTTGTTAGAAGTACAGATAAAAATGTAGCTGCACCCAAAATGTATGATTGGACACCAAATGTTGGTGGTGGAGATTTTCTCAGGTACTATGATATGGAAGGGAACCTAAAGCAGATCAAACAGATGAAGGTTAACTACATCAGAAATTGCCCTAACTTGTCGGAAGTGGTCTATACTGGTAAAACAGAAAATGATGAAGCAGATTACAAGCTGACGACACATATCATCCGATCAAATGATTACCTAAGAGCGTACTATCATGTTGAACTTACGGTCAATAAAACATTTGAATTCAGCCGTTTAGCAATTGCACAATTTGGATCAGAAACATATGCTTTCAGTCATGAAAATAACTTTGGCTATGGAAATGAATACGGCATCTTATTAGATATTGAAAACGAAAGAGATAAAACAGGGTATTCTATCAAAAACATAGACGCCCCTGGCGCTGCACCTTGGGCGAGTATGCATAATGCAGAAAACCCAATGCCCGATAAATACGGAACTTGGGCGAATAGAGGGTTAGTATTAAGAGAATGGAAATCGATTATTGATGGCGAATTAGTAAAACCTCAATTTTCAACATTTGTACATTACAGTTCGAAGATCAAGAAGAATGTTACCTTAATAGAGTTGAATTTCCCGCATGATATCAGAGCTTTAAATCAAGGCGATGTTATTGATGCAGTGATAGAGTTGTGCATTCTCCCTAATGAGCCCGATAGTTATTATGGAGACAACGAAAACTTTAAAGAGTTTATGAAAGAAGCCGCCAATACTTGGAAGCCAATGTTTAGAGAAGCCTACCAGAATACTCAGAAGCTTAATATCAAAAAAGGAAAGTTAGTAAGAAGAACACCTCTAATGATTGATGCTGAAGATGATGAAGTAGTGGTAGATATTTCTAATGGTGTTGGTTATGTACCGGTGACTATTTCGAACATTTCCAACTACAAAAAATTTAGAGCGATCATTACAAAAAATGGTGATTTTATTAATCTAAAGGACCAAGAGAAGTTTGGCAACGATTATTGGCAAACAGATTACAACCCAGAATCTAAAACTTGGGAAGTAACGTACTCTATTCCTATGGATGATAACATTGAGCCCTAGTCTTACATTAGGGTATGAAATGTTCAAAAAAACCTTTATTTTTAAGCTATTCATTGATGATTATATCTCAATCTTTCATTATGTAGATTCATAACAAGAATTGTAAGCTAAGAGCAAAGGTTGTAAGATGAGAACACCTAAAATTGTAGTGTGAAAACAGTCTTATTAAGTCAATTCTTTTAAACAGAATGAAATGAAAAATAAAAACTTATTATTAGCCATATTTTTTATCATGGCACCAATAGTTTCTTTATTTGCACAAGACCAAATTCAGAAATTATTCAGATCTTCTACAGCCGTTTTTGATGTAGCAGAGTATGGAAAAAACACTCGAAGAATAGGAATGGCTCACAATCCTCAAACAGGAGATGTGGAAGTGACGACTATAGATACACCGTTCGGTAAGGCCAAACAAACAAAAGTATATTTTGAAGTTGATGGTAAATTTGGTTACGAACTTCATGTAAGAGAGTTAGAAAATTTAGATGCTTATACGATCCAAGCATTTTTCCATAACAAAAGTGATGATAATACTTACCTAAGAGCCTTCGACCTGTTCAGTATGGATAGAAGTTTTGGTGGTCAAGTAGATTTATCTAAACCAGAAGATTGGTTAGTAACGCCTCTTATGGAGCACCACCATGCTGAAACGTTGGCCGAAATGGACAAACGTTTTAAAGAAGTTGGTTTGTTTTATAATACGGCAACTGACAATTCATTCTTATTGGGACCAACTGGACCTGGAGATGCTCACTGTAATGTTCATGTTACTAAGCAAAAAATTCGTGCTATAGTACGTATGGACCAAGTATTAGTTGAGCCAGGTGAGGTAAGAAGAAGTGAGGAAATGATCTTCATTAAGGAAGATAAAGACAAAAATATTGATGTTTGGACAAAATGGGTAGCGATTACCCACAATGCTAAATTAGATAGGGATCCTGTATATGGTTGGTGTAGCTGGTACGATCGTACAACGAAAATCGACGAAGCACATGTAATGAATGTGACGAAAACGATCAAAGAGAATCCTAATACATTCGGTAGAGGAATTATTCAAATCGACGATGGTTATCAAAAAATGGATGGCGATTGGTCAGCAAATGAAAAATTCCCATCAGGAATGGCCAATGTCGCTAAAGAGATTAGAGCAATTGGTGCGACTCCAGGTGTTTGGTTTGCTCCATTAATGATTAACCCTGAGCATCCATTCGCGAAGGCTAATCCGGATGCCCTTCAGAAGAATGCAAAAGGTATTGAATCGTTCATGAACCCTAACCCTTTCCATCCTTCAGGAGCAAAGTGGTTAAACCCAACAAACGCAAAAGCCAAAGAATTCTTATTCAATATCATCAAAGATGCTAGAGATAGAGGATTCGGATATATCAAGATTGATTTTAATGGTATTGGAGCGGTATATGACAACCCTAAGTTAACTAGATTACAGACTTTCAGAGAGTTATATACTTTGTATAGAGAAGCAGCAGGAGATGATATGTATATCTTATCTTGTTTAGGTCAGCCAACTAGAGGTGTAATTGGTTTTATCGATGCCGCTAGAGTAGGTCCGGATTCTCACCCTGCTCATTTTAGTCACTGTTTAGAGTCAGTATTAAGATTCCAAATTTTCCATAAAGTGTGGTGGAACAACGACGCGGATGTATCTTACTTAGAATATAAGTTACCATCTCGTAGAGTAGGTCATACTCCTCAACAAGGTATGTGGCATACTTGGCACAATACGGTAGCTTTAACTGGAGGTACTGCCATGATTTCTGAACCTATTGATGCTCCAGATGTAAAAGAGGTATGGAGAAATTATGAGATCATGCGCCCAGGAGTTATTGAACAAACTAAACTTTTAACGTTAGGGAAATCTCCAAATAATACGGTATTTGGTTTCACTGCCAAGAGAGAGTTTGGCGACTTTGGAGTGTACAATCTTTATAATGTTGATAAAGAAAAAGAAAATGATGTAACGATTAATCTTGTAGAGGCAGGATTACCAAAAGATACAAAATGTGCCGTATATGACTTCTGGAAGAATGAGGTAGTTAGTTATGCAACGAATACATATACAGCTGAAAAATTATACTCAAATTCATCTCAATTAGTAAGATTTACACCAATTGAAGATGACAAACTAAAAGTTTTAGGATCTAATTTACACCTTTCAATTGGTGCGAACGAAATCACAAAACTAACTGTTAAAGGTAGCGGAGTGAAAGTAGAATTGTCAGATGCTGGAGCTCAAGAAGGTGACATTATCTTCTTCTCGAAAAAAGGAATTCAAGCAGGTAATGCTAAAAATTGTAAGATCAAGAACATTGAAAGCCTTGGTAACAATCTTTGGAAAGTAACATTATCTGAAAGAAAGTGGGATACGAAACAATCGTTCTCATTAAAGACAGTAGTAATGTAAGATCATTTCATATAAAAGTCTAAAGCATAAACCTATTTGGGTTTATGCTTTTTTTATTTCTGTAAATCACACTTTTATTTTTGATAAGTATATGAGAGCAAAAGAAAGTAAATTTTAAACCAATCCAACGATTCAAAAATCCGCATTTTTGTTATACGCCTTATTATTTAAATAAGAACCAGAAATGATTTTTTAAGACCATATGGGTCTGCTTTACCAAAATTACTTATTAGAGATCTTCACAATAGAATAAAACTTTCTAACTGAAATAAAATGAATGAATTTTACTTTTTAAATAGACATTCAAAAGGATGTCTTTACTTATTGGTATTACTTTTTTTTATATATAATACGACCTTTGCACAAAGTATAAATGACCAAAATCTACCAATTAACCTTCAGACTGTTACTTCTGATGTAGTTTTTGAAACAGGAAGGTTTTCATTAACCATCAATAGTATTGGTGTAGTTTCATCTTTAAAAAAGAAAAACGGAAAGGAAGTTTTAAAAGCATATGACGGTTTTAACCTGGTATTTTCAGAAGGCAACACCAAATCATTAAATAAGTTTTATACTTCAGGTGATAAATATATTTTTGCCACCAGCGATAGGAAGTATTATGCTACTTTTGAAATAAAAGAAACAGCCACTTACCTCGCATTTGACTTGGTTGATTTTTACGGAGACCTACCTCAAGGAACGTATTTAAAATTTACACTTTCTGCAGATGAGAACACCAAGGGAATGTGTTTTGATTATACAAATATTGATACCTATAAAGGTACTCGTTACGAAACTCGATTTGAACATTTAAGAGATAGATATAAAGGCAATTCACTTGGCGGTTTTATCTTATATACCTTTGATAATGAGTCTGAAGAAGATGAAAGCATAATAAGAGCGTGGGGAGAAGAGGCCATTCCACATCCTATAATAAGTGGGACTTGGAACTACGACGCAGCAAGACAGTGGATTGAGGATTGGAAAAAAATGTTTGAAGACCAAAGTGTGATGTATATTAGTCCTGAAAATGTGGAAGAATTAACCCAGTTCGAACCCTATTTAGAAATGGCTGATGTTACAACTGTCAATTTTTTTACTGACATGTGGCATGGAGGGTTTTGGCCATACGATAAGTTAAATTGGGAAGTGGATGGCATCTTTGGAAGCCAAACAGCATTAAAAAGTTATTCCCAGCAACAACAACAGAAAGGAAGAAGTATCAATATTCATTATGTAAGTGGGGGTATAGGAAAAGGAGACCCATTATATGGAAAAGAAAATTTATCTGATGAGTTAGCGACTTGGGTAGAAGGTACGCTCCAACAAAATATCACCCAAGAGGAAAGTTCTATTTTATTCAAACCCAATAGTAATGATATAGCTGCACCGGAAAGTATTTATAATACCTCTAATCATTTCGGTCACCTATCTATACCGTTAATGAGTTTCTTTAAATACCATTATCTAAAAATTGGAAAAGAACTAATAGAAGTTGATGCAATCACAACTCATGATGATGGTACTTGGGAATTCTCAGTGAAAAATAGAGCTATCAATACTACGGTGTCTTCGGATCATTCTCAAGGGGAAAAAGTAGAAGGAATTATATTAGCTTACAATCAAGTGTACGTACCAAATAATAATTCAGAACTATTTGAGACAATAACAACAAAGTATGCTGAACTCCTAAACGATTGCAGTATTTCCAATGCTTCGTTTGACGGAGCGGAAATCCATGCATATGATGGTCAATGGGGATTTAGAAAATTCGCACAACAAGTTTATGAGAAGTTAGACCACCCTGTAGTTGTTAGAACTTCCAATGGAAAAGAACCAGATTCAGGATATTTAGAATATAAAATCAATGAAACAAAAAAGTACTTGCAAGCACCTGTTGGTGATCATAACCAAGGAAGGCCTTCATTGAAACTAGAGAGAAACAGTACAACTAACAAAGGTGTTTATACTGCGGCTACTAATATTTTAGCGGCTCACTTTATGTTGGGAATACAAGCAGCATCTGGAGGTAGGAATTATTCTATTTTACGTCCAGACCCCATGTTTGGAATCACAATAGATGAATTAGAGACTTATGGTAAAACGGAGGAGTTGTTAAAATTACTTCCAAAATGGAAAGATGTAGGTAGTCGTTTAACTGATGAACAAAAGCAACGTATTCTTGATACTCATTATAATTACTTGGGTAATTTAAAAGCTTCAACAACAACATTTGAGCTTCGAGAAACGGCTGACAACTACCACTTGGTTCCCATACAAATGATGAGTCTAGACCCGAATACGATTTTAGATGATATTATCTCAAACCCTGTATTGCAGCGATTCCACATGAAACAGGAAGATGGTATGTATGTGCCAAAGGTAAACATGGTATTCGGTGATACGAAAGAATTGGACAATCAATACCATCAACAACAACCACAGTTTATTCTCAGAATATTAAGAGGAGAGGAACAAATTGTCAACCCTTATTTTGAAATAGGTGATAGCCAATTGATGGTCGAGACTACGTTATCTGCAGTAACGGATCATTCGCAATATATTGAATATAGAGGGGGAGACCATGCCATTATTTATGATCAGAATTGGAATAAGATAAAAGAAGAGGAGGTAAAGATTGAAGGTGATTTTTATGCTAAAAATGGATATAATGAAGTGACTTTAGGTAGTGAGAATTCATCTACAGCAGCTGTTGAGTTACTTCTTTTTACCGAGGGGGAGGCGATTAGCTTAGTTAAACAAAATAATGATGCTCAGCTAAAAGATATCCTTGTCGATAAGATTTCAATTGAAGGGTTCTCTTCAGATCAAATAGAATATGATATCGAATTGCAGAAAGGAACGACAGCGGTTCCTGAAGTAAGTGTTTTGTTATCAGATAACAATGCTTCGGCGACCATTTCTCAAGCAATAGGGTTACCGGGAACTACAGAAATTATCGTTTATGCTGAAAATGGTGTAGATAAATTGGAGTATACTGTTAACTTTACTGTGGATATGGGATCAGGTAATGCAAACCTGTCAGAATTGTATTTTGATGGCCTTATTTACAAAGAATTCGATCCTAATATTGAGGAATATAAAATAATTTTAGAAGAAAATCGTTTTCCTAATATAGATGTGTTTCTAGAAGATCAAACTTCAACATATGAGATTATAGGGGAGAACAAATTTGGAGAGACGATAAAAATTGTAGTGACTGCACAAGACGGAACAAACAAAACGTATTCTTTGGTACTATATTGGCAAGGTGCATTGAGTGCTTCAAATTGGAAAGATGAAGTATATGTTTACAAATCTAATCCAAGAACTTTGACAATTAAATCAAGTACAGATCTTCAAGGAAAAGAAGTCATTATATATGATATACATGGTAAGCTGATAGAGCAACAAACTTTATCAGGTAATCTGACCGAACTTACTATTTTGTCTAAAGGAATCTACCTTGTCCAAATTGTTGACAATCAGTTTAGAAATACATACAAAGTACTGTTTTAACATTTAAAAATTAAAAAACGTAGGGGGAATTATTGGATATAAAAACAATAGAGATGATTGAAATGAACCGACAAAACACTTCTAACTCTTCCCCCTTGTTTTTAATTTATTGTACTTTCTCTTAGTATGATCTCAGTATCCATTACGACATGTTGGTGTTGATCCGCTTTTTCATAATCGAATAAAATTTCAACCGCTTTTTTACCCATTTCGAAAGATGGTTGCTTAATCGTTGAGAGCTTTGGAGAAGTATAGGTCGAAATAGGTTCATCTGCATATCCTATAATGGAAACATCATGAGGTACAGAAAGTCCTAATTCTTTAATGGTTTCTAAAACCACAAATGCCAAATAATCACTACAAGTAAAAATTGCTGTTGGGCGATTCTCTTTTTCTAAGGAAGCTTTAATCTCTTCTTTTAGTAATGCCTTATCATCAGAATTAAGGATTAAAGAAGTATCCAATACCAATCCTTTTCGTTGAATGGCTTCCACATATCCCATATATCTATTAAAAGTTGTAGAAATACCTTCTTCCCCTTTTACATGTAAAATTCTTTGGTGCCCTTTTTCTAGTAAGTGATTGACGGCCTTAAACGCACCATTAAAATCATCGGTGATTACTACAGAGGTATCGATATCTTCACAGATACGGTCCAATAAGACAATAGGTATTCCTAGGTTTCTAATTTCATTGAGGTAAGAGTAATCTTCTGTATCTTGTGATAAAGCAATAAGTAATCCATCCACTTTTGCATCCGACATCTGAAAACAAGTCCTTTTTTCTTGATCGTAATCTCGACCAGAACTTCCCACTAACATCTGATATCCCAATTCTCTGATTTTATCTTCGACGCCATGAAGCATTACCGAGAAGAAATTATGATTAAACTCTGGGATGACAACACCTACCGTTTTTGAGGATTGGTTTTGTAAGTTTCTGGCCACCATATTAGGTCGATAATTCCACTCTTTTGCTAAAGCTATGACCTTATTTCTCGTCTTCTCTGAGATGCGTTCTCCTCCATTCAAGGCCCTGGACACAGTTGTAGGAGTAACTCCTAATGCTTTGGCGATGTCCTTTATGGTTACTCTTTCTTTTCTCATGGTATTGCTTGCTACTTTAAGAATTCAAAAATGTTAGTAAGTCCTTCAATCAAGTTCGGTTATAAAACACAAATTACTCAATCACTTTTCTATTTCAAAAAGATCACCTTTGATTTTGATATAGGACAAACGTTAAACTTTTTATCTTTAGGTGTCAACAATACATTTGTAACATCACAATAAACGATAAGCGAACACAATATCTTTTAAGGGAAATTGTGTCTAATATTACTCTGATGTACTTATGAAAAAGATAGATGCACACCATCATTTATGGAAGTATTCTCCTACGGAACATTCATGGATTGACGATTCCATGTCGGTATTAAAACAAGATTTTCTACCTCAAGATTTATGGCAAGAAATGTCAAAGGCAGGGTACGAAGGTTGCGTAGCAGTACAGGCAAGTCAGACAGAAAAAGAGACACAGTTTCTTCTTTCGGAAGCGAGTACAAATCCATTTATTTTAGGAGTTATTGGGTGGGTCAATCTAAGTCATCATAATGTAAGAGAACGTTTAAATTATTTCTCTCAGTTCTCGGGATTTAAAGGAGTAAGACATGTCTTACAAGATGAAGAAGATGATCAGTTTATGTTAAGAGCAGAGTTTCTAAAAGGTATCGCCTGTTTAGAGGAGTTTGGCTTAACATACGATATTTTGATCTTTCCTAAGCATTTACCTTATGCTGTTGAATTAGTAGAAAAATTCCCAAATCAACCTTTTGTGATTGATCATATTGCTAAACCAGAAATTAAAGATGGGAAGTTTGAGAATTGGGCAGACGATATGCATAAGATCGCTTCTTATAGCAATGTTCAATGTAAGCTATCCGGAATAGTTACAGAGGCAGATTGGAACAGTTGGACAGTAGAACAATTGCATCAATATATTGAAATAGTAGTAGATGCCTTTGGTGTAGGTCGTGTGATGATTGGTTCGGATTGGCCTGTATGTAAACTAGCAGGTGAGTATACAGAAGTAATGCAAGTGGTTGAAAGTTACTTCACTAATGAAGAAGATAAAGAGAAAGTTCTAGGCGGTAATGCTGCCAAATTCTATGGACTTATCAATAAATCAGTAGACGTTATTTAACTAAAAATATAATGATCAATACTTTAACTAAGCCAACTTTTCTGGCAGATGTCTATAAAGACCATCCATCATTTTCACATGGAACGAGAATGGTACTAGGAACTTCAGGCCTTGGTGGTGTTTGGGGACCAGTAGATGAAAATGAATCTGTAGATCTAATTCTATATGCTTTAGAAAATGATATCTTATCAATGGATACTGCTCCATCGTACAATAGAGCAGAAGAGTTTTTAGGTAAGGCTTTAAAGCAGTGGAAGGGAGAAAAACCATTTATCAGTACGAAAATTGGGAGACTTTTTGCTGAAAAGGCAGATGAATTTCATTTAGATTATTCAAGAGAGACCATGTTAAAAAGCATGGAAACAAGCTTAGAAAGGATAGGTGTGGATGCTGTAGATGTATTGTTTTTACATGAGCCTCACTTACTTCCTTATGATCAAAAAGATGATATCCTTGAGACATTGTCGCTTATTAAAGAAAAAGGGTATGCAAAGAAAATTGGTGTGGGAGGAAACCCAGTGCCAGAGTTCTACCCATTCTTTGAGTCAGGACTGTTCGAAGTAGTTTCAGGGTTTATGAAAATGGACGCTTGTAATATGTCTGCATTTGAAAAAGACATTCCTTATTTCCAGAAAAACGATATACGCTATTATGCTGCTTCGGCCTTACACATGGGATTATTAGGTAGTCGATTTGAAAGACTTTGTGAAGAAAGACCTAATAACGAATGGATCTCAAATAGAGACGTTGATGTGGCTATAAAAGTAAAAGCGATTGCTGATCAATATGGAGTCGATTTAGCGTGTATGTCACTACGTTATTTGATGTCTACAATTGAAGCAGACCGAATTGTAATTGGAGCTAGAAAAACAGAACAAATAAAAACAACAGTTGACTATTGGAAACAAGGTGGCTTGTCGGAAGAAATATTCAACAAAATCACAGACTGTATCTTTAACTAATTAATGAAATGAAAACAATAATTCTAAACAAACCAGGGTCTTTTGAGGTCAGTGAAATGGAATCACCTCAAGAAACTTTAAATAGCGGAGAGGCTCTAGTAAAAGTACATAGAGTGGGTATTTGTGGAACAGATTTACATGCCTATACGGGCAAGCAACCGTTCTTTACTTACCCTAGAATTTTAGGTCACGAATTGGGTGTTGAAGTCATTGATATAGCTGAAGATGTGGATAATGTTGTTGTTGGTGATAAGTGTTCTGTAGAACCGTACTTCAACAAAACAGAAGACCATGCTGTAGAAAGAGGTTTTACGAATTGCGGAGAAAATATTTCTGTATTTGGAGTACATGAAGACGGAGGGATGAGAGAATATTTTAAAATCCCTGCTAAATACCTTCATGCTTCAAAATCTTTAAGTTATGATCAACTTGCATTGGTGGAGACATTGAGTATTGGTTGTCATGCGGTGAATAGAGCAAAAGTAACTGCAGAAGATACCGTAGTTGTTATTGGTGCCGGCCCTATTGGTATGGGTGCATGTCAGTTTGCGATGGCAGCAGGAGCAAAAACAGTGATGATGGATATTAACCAAGACCGTTTAGATTTCTGTAATAGAAATATTCAGGTAGACGGTACAGTTGAGGTACATCAGGAGGTTGCTGAAACGGAAAAAAGAATTAGAGCTCAGTTTGATGGTAATTTACCAACTGTCGTTATTGATGCGACGGGTAACAAACATTCAATGGCGAATACCTTACAGTATACCGCATCGGCTGGTAGGATAGTATTTGTTGGCTTATTCCCTGGAGATTTCTCTTTCCACGATCCCTATTTCCATAAAAAAGAATTAACGTTAATGGCAAGTAGAAATTCATTACCAGCAGATTTTGATCAAATCATTGAAATGATAGAGAAAAATCAAATTGATACTACACCATGGATCACTCACAAGGTCTTATTTACCGATATCGCTAACCACTTTGACAGTTGGTTAAAACCAGAAACTGGAGTTATCAAAGCAATGTTGACTTTATCATAAACCGATAGGATTATCTTATCTCTACAATAAATGACATGAGTGAAATCACAATAAATAATATTGATTTAAATAAAGAGGAGCAGGTAGAAAAGCCTGCTCCCAATACCAAAGAAGAAAAGGTAGTAGAGAAAAAATACTTAGTACCTTTTGTCTTGATCACCAGCCTTTTTGCTTTATGGGGATTTGCCAATGATATCACAAATCCGATGGTTTCGGCTTTTAAAACAGTGATGGACATTTCGAACTTTAAAGCATCATTTGTTCAGTTTGCTTTTTATGGAGGGTACTTTACAATGGCACTTCCAGCGGCTATTTTAATAAAGAAATATTCGTATAAATCGGTGATTCTGATTGGAATGGGATTGTACGCTACAGGAACGCTTTTGTTTATTCCAGCAGCACAATTTCAGATGTTTGGTTTCTTTTTGGCTTCTTACTACATCCTTACTTTTGGTTTAGCGTTTTTAGAAACTACAGCTAATCCTCTCATCTTATCACTAGGGTCTAAGTCGACATCTACACAAAGATTAAACTTGGCTCAGGCATTTAATCCAATTGGATCACTTACAGGGATGTTTGTAGCACAGCAGTTTATCTTATCTAAGCTACAATCTGCCGAGAAATCAGCAGAAGGGAAATCATTATTTGCGACTTTACCAGAAGCAGAGCAGGCGATTATAAGATCACATGATTTGATGGTGATTAGAGACCCCTATGTAATGTTAGGTTTAGTGGTACTGATCATTGGGATAGTTATCGCAGTAACCAAAATTCCTTCCGAAAAGAAAAGAGAGGATAACTTTAGCTTAAAAGCAACCATCAATAGATTATTAGATAATGCTACATATAAAGAAGGCGTCATCGCTCAGATATTTTATGTAGGTGCACAAATTATGTGTTGGACATTTATCATCCAGTATGCGGAGAATCTTGGTTACTCAAAAGCAGAAGCTCAGTCTTTCAATATTATAGCTATGGTATTGTTCCTAACGGGTCGATTTGTAGCAACATTTATGATGAGATTTGTCTCTGCAGCACTTTTACTTTCCATTTTCGCTTTTGGTGGAGTAGCCTTAATGTGTGTAACGATCTTTGTTGGAGGTGATATTGGTTTGTATGCCTTGATTGGAACATCACTATTTATGTCGCTAATGTTCCCAACAATTTATGGAATAGCACTAGAAGGTTTGGATAATGATACAGAATTCGGTGCTGCAGGTTTAGTAATGGCCATTGTAGGTGGTGCACTTATGCCACCAATTCAGGGAGCTATTGTAGATATGGGAGAGGTGATGGGACATCCATCAGTAAACATCTCATTTTTACTACCGTTAGTATGCTTCTGCTTCATTTCAATCTTTGGTTATAGAAGGTTTATCTCTACAAAAAAATAAGACATGCAATTTAAAAGATATTGTAAAACACTTTCTCTTTCGGATAATCCAACGCTGATTGAAGAATATAAAAAAGTTCATGCGAAAGGTTATGCATGGAAGGAAATTACTGAAGGGATGAAAGAGGTAGGTATCCTCGATATGGAAATTTATATTCATAGCACCCAGTTATTTATGATCATGGATACAGTAGCGGATTTTGATCATGAAGAACAAATGAAAGTGTTGGCGACCAAGCCAAGGCAGTCTGAGTGGGAAAAGTTTGTTTCCCGATTCCAAGAAGCAGATGAAAACACAGATGCCGATGGAAAATGGGAGTTGATGGAACGCATCTATGAGTTAGAGCAAAAAGAAGATTACACTCCAATAGACGGACAAGTAAAAGAAGTTTCTAAAATAGTAAAGGATACTCCTGCTTCAATAGCAGAATAAAGATAACCATGGCAAAATTTTCAAGAATAGATGTAGTTTCTAAGATGAAAACTACGGTGATCGTTCCCGTTTTTTACAACGGTGATATTGAAACTACTCTAACGATTATCGATACAGCTTATAAAGCAGGAATCAGGGTTTTTGAATTTACCAATAGGGGAGAACAAGCCGATCAGATTTTCTCACAATTGGTAAAAGTAGTGAGGAAAAATTATCCTGAATTAGCTTTGGGTATTGGATCAATTGTCGATGAAATTACAGCAGGAATATTTATTCAGAATGGTGCTGACTTTATCGTTTCTCCACTTTTTAACCCTGCCATTGCCAAGATTTGCAATCGAAGAAAAATTGCTTGGTTTCCGGGGTGTACAACAGTATCAGAAATATCAAATGCCCATGAATGTGGAGCAGAAGTAGTGAAAATTTTTCCTGCCAATAGTTTTGATGCTAAGAGCTTTATTAAGGGAGTTAAAGCACCAATGCCATGGACAGAAGTGATGCCAACAGGAGGTGTTTCCCCAACGGTAGAAAATATTAAAAGTTGGTTGGATGTAGGTGTAAGTTGTGTAGGAATTGGAGACAAACTTATTGTTAAAAATGATGATAGCACTTACGATCTGGAAGCTACCTATGTACGTCTAAAGTCACTTATGGAATTTGTCTCTGATTATAGAGGTATGACTTTGGGCATAACAGTGTAAGTAGATCCTATCTATTTTTTGAAAAACTTCACGAAGAAATAAAGAACTCAAGATGATGAATAAAGTACTAATGGTGCACCCGACAGACAATGTAATGGTCGCACTAAAAGATTTAGAAATCGCTGAAAATATTGAATTTGAAGGTCAAAAGATCACAACAACAAGTCCGGTAAAAAGTAAATTCAAATTTGCATTGAAAGATTTTGAGGTGGGTGATGAAGTGATCATGTATGGTGTTTTGGTTGGAAAAGTAACTCAACCTATCAAGAAAGGAGAAGCGCTTACAGTGGATAACGTAAAGCATGCTGCAAGTGATGTGGTGGTAAGAGATAGAAGAACATCATGGACTAAACCCGATGTATCTGCTTTTGAAAACAGAACATTTATGGGGTATCATAGAAATGATGGACAAATCGGTACACAAAATATGTGGTTAGTTGTTCCATTGGTTTTCTGTGAAAATAGAAATGTCTTAGCAGCTAAAGAAATCTTGGAAGATAAATTAGGCTATTCAAAAGGGCGTGATTATGACCTAGACATTGATAGCCTATTACAAAAAATAGAAAATGGTTCTGAAGGAAATGCCATCTTAAACGATGATATCGTCATTCCTTTATCTGAACAAAAGAAGAACCGTGTCTTCAAAAATGTTGATGGTATCAAATTCCTTCTTCATGATGGAGGTTGTGGAGGTATTCGTCAAGATTCTGACACATTATGTCAGCTATTGGCAGGGTACTTAAATAATCCAAATGTTGCGGGAGCTACTTTTCTTAGTTTAGGTTGTCAGAATGCACAGGTAGATATTCTTCAAGATGCAATCAAAAAGGTTAACTCTAAGTTTGATAAGCCTGTATTCTACGTCGAACAACAAAAGAGTGGAGCAGAATCTGATTTCATCTCCAATATTGTAAAATATACCATGGCAGGCCTTGTAGAGGCCAATAAAGTAGAACGTCAGCCAGCACCAATTTCAGCCTTAAGGTTGGGCTTGGAATGTGGAGGATCTGATGGATTCTCAGGCATCTCTGCGAATCCTGTAATAGGATATGTATCGGACATGTTGGTTGCTTTAGGAGCATCTCCAATATTAGCAGAATTTCCCGAGCTAAATGGTGTCGAACAAAGCCTAACAGACCGTTGTGTTGAAGAAAAAGATGCACAAAGATTTGTGGACTTAATGGCAATCTACAAGCAAAGGGCTGAAGCCGTAGGTTCTGGGTTTGATGCCAACCCTTCTCCAGGGAATATCAAAGACGGATTAATTACTGATGCAATGAAATCTGCGGGAGCAGCCAAAAAAGGGGGGTCTTCTCCAATTGTAGAAGTATTGGATTATACAGAACAGGTAACAAAACCGGGTCTTAATCTACTTTGCACTCCAGGTAATGATGTAGAATCAACGACCGCTTTAGCGGGTTCTGGAGCGACCTTAATCACATTCAGTACAGGGTTGGGTACCCCAACAGGAAATCCTATTACTCCTGTTGTTAAGGTGTCTTCTAATTCCATTTTGGCAGAACGTATGAAAGATATTATTGATTTCAATACAGGTTCTGTAATTACAGGTGAAGATACAATTGCTATCAGAGCTGCCACAATGCTAGAGTACTTATTAGCAGTAGCTAGTGGAAAAGAAGAGACGAACTCAATGAGAATGCGTCATGATGATTTTATTCCTTGGAAGAGAGGAATCTCACTATAATATAATCTAACTAAACCTCGAATATAAATTTCTATTACTTATGGAACTTAATAGAACAACTACCAACGTAAACGAACGCCCAATTAAAGTTCTCCAATTTGGAGAAGGAAATTTCTTGAGAGCATTTATCAATTGGATGATCCATGAGATGAATGAAAAAGCTGACTTTAATGCTGGAGTAGCTGTTGTACAGCCTATTGCTCAAGGGTTAGGAGAAATGTTGAAGGCTCAAGATGGGTTATATCATTTATTATTAAATGGTATTGAAAAAGGTAAATTGATCAACAAAAGAATGTTGGTGGATTGTATCCAAGAAGTAAATAACCCTTATGAGGATTATCAGGCGTTTATTCAATTGTCTGAAATTGAAACGTTAGAGTTTGTATTTTCTAATACAACAGAAGCGGGTATATCTTATAAAGAAGGAGACTTGTTAAATCAAGTGCAAGATAGTTTCCCTGGTAAACTAACGGCATTTCTTCATCATCGTTTTGTACATTTTAATGGAGATAAAGACAAAGGTTTAGTAATCCTACCTTGCGAATTGATCGATAAGAATGGCGAAAAGTTAAAGGAAATTATTCTTCAATATGCAAAGGATTGGAACCTGGCGGATACATTTACAGATTGGTTAAATGAAGCCTGTACTTTCTATAATACTTTGGTAGATAGAATTGTACCGGGTTATCCTAAAGATAGAATTGCGGAGATCCAGAAAAGTATTGGATTTGAGGATAAACTAGTAGTTGAAGGTGAGCAATTTCACTTATTTGTTTTAGAAGGTGATCAGAAAATTAAAGAGCAATTGCCTTTTGAAAAAGCGGGATTGAATATAGTAGTGACAGATAACCAAGCACCTTACAGAGAAAGAAAAGTAAGAATTCTTAATGGAGCTCATACACTTATGGTTCCTGTAGGATTATTAGCTGGTATCGAAACGGTAAGAGAAAATCTTGAAAATGAACAAGTATGTCAGTTTATCGACAAGGCAATTTCTGAAGAGATTATTCCATCATTACCACCTGCAGAAGGAATTCTAGAGTTTAAGGATGATGTATTGGATCGTTTTAGAAATCCATTTATCAAACACTACTTAAAAAGTATCTCTTTAAACTCATTCCCTAAGTTTAAAACAAGGGTACTACCTTCTTTATTAGGATATTATGATCAAAAAGGAAGAGTGCCTAAGCATTTAGTAATGGCCTTAGCTGCTTTGATCAAATTATACGATCCGAATAATGGCGTTGCTTTTGAACCACAAGATAATGCGGATGTAAAAGAGTTATTAAGCAAGGCTTGGGAAGAGTATGCTTCAAACTACAGTAACTTGGACAAGGTAGTGAAAAAGGTATTGTCTTACTCTAAACTATGGGAGCAAGATTTGAATGCGATTGCTCAATTGCATGAAGGTGTTACTCACTACTTGAGAGTGATTGATAATGAAGGTATTCAAGCAATATTAACGGAAGAATTATATGCTTAGTTAGTTGATGATGTGTGATGAAAATTAAGGGAGTCGGAAGGTTCCCTTATTTTTTCTGTATAAGAAATAGTTAGAGTTACTTAAGAGGAGTACTTTCAAGTAGCTTTCTTCTTGATTAATGCTGACATTATAGTCTTTATATTGAAATGAAAGAACATAAAATAATAACATTAGGTGAGGTATTGATGAGACTTTCACCTATTCGAAACAAAAGGTTTGGCCAATCCAATGAGTATGAATCTTTTTTTGGTGGTGCTGAACTTAATGTCGCTGCATCATTGGGTAATTTTGGCTTAAACGTAAGTATGGCTACCGTTTTACCCTCACATGAGATAGGTAAGGAAGCACTGAATTATTTAAAACGTTATGATGTAAATACGACCCATGTCATCAGGAATAATGACAGGTTAGGTATTTATTTCACTGAAGCGGCTTCAATGCAAAGAGGAGGTAAAGTGATTTATGATCGAGCTTTTAGTGGCTTCTCTCAGCTTGCAATAGATACCTTTGATTGGGATGATATATTCCAAGATGCTACTTGGTTTCATTGGAGTGGTATTACTCCTGCCGTTTCCAAAAATGCAGCGCTTTTAACGAAAGTGGCCATTGAAAAAGCCTATGAAAAAGGGCTAAGCATATCCATGGATTACAATTACCGTTCAAAGCTTTGGCAATGGGGTAAAAGCCATGAAGAAGTAATGCCGGAACTAATGGAAAAATGTCATGTGATGTCAGGAATACATCCAGATGTTGATCTTTTAAAAGAAGAAGTAAGTGATTTGGATTTTGCATTATCTGGACAAGATATGATGAACAAATATCCTCATTGTAAAGTGGTCGTTTTCTCTTCTCGAGGAGTAATTTCAGCCAACCATCACACATGGCAGGGTGTACTCTACGATGGTAAAAAAGTATACCGTAGTAAACAATATCAGCTGACACATATCGTAGATCGAATTGGAGGCGGAGATGCGTTTATGGCAGGCGTGATTTATGGTCTGCATGAATACGAAGGGAACTTACAAAGTTGTATTGATTTTGCAACTGCAGCTTCTGCTTTAAAACATGGAATTGATGGTGACTTTAATGCCATCACAAAAGAAGAAGTGGTACAAATGATCACTTCGGATAATGGATCAAAGGTGGAAAGGTAACCATGAAGGTCTCATAAAAAAGGGTCATTTATAGGATGGTTAAGATTACCATTACTGTAAATGATCCTTTTTCTTTTTTGGCTGCTTTTTGATGTTAGCAGCTACATATTTATTGAATATAAGGGGGTGTTTTTTATAGGGCTACTTTTAAATAATTTATTCTACAAGCATTGAAAAGGCCTTTCTTACCTTCACTTCATGATTATTTTATTCTAAAAAGTATGAGATTATTAAAGACATTATCCTTTTCAATTATCTGTGGTTTATTTTCTTGTCAGCAGACAATAACTAGCCAACAGACAATTAACCAAGAAGAGGAAACATATACGGAAGACTGGGAATCTTTAGCTAAAGCGAACAAATCACCTGAGTGGTACAAAGACGCAAAATTTGGCATTTATACTCACTGGGGACCTGTTTCAGGAGCCTTCGTGAATATGGATAAAAACGAATATCTTGGTGGCTGGCATGGCATGCTCATGTATGGTAAAAATGGATTGCCTAATTGGAAAACGGGAGAGTATCCTAAGAAGAAAGATGGAACTCCTGATCACAGTCCAACTTCGAATTATTTACATCATGTAGAGCAGTTTGGAGACCCAAAAGACTTTGGTTATAAATACCTCATCGAAAACTTTAAACCCACTGGATTTGATGCAGAGAAATGGGCTGAACTTTTTGAGAAATCAGGAGCAAAATTTGCCGGACCTGTCGCAATCCACCACGATAACTTTGCCATGTGGGATAGTAAAATGACAAGATGGAATTCGGTGAATTATGGAGGTGTAGATATTTCTAAAGAGTTGAAGAATTCTGTAGAGAAAAGAGGGATGAAGTTTATCGCTTCTTTCCACCATGCTTTTACTTGGAAGTATTTTATTCCTGCTCATGAATATGGAGGAATTTCACCAGAGGACTATGATTTATATACTACTCCTCATGGATATGATAGCAATATGCCCACTAAAGAATATCATGATGAATGGTGGGCTAAGCTAAAAGAATACATTGACGATTATCAGCCAGATATCATTTGGTTCGACTGGTGGTTGGAAAATATGGACGAAAAGTACAGGCAAAAATTCTTGTCTTATTATTACAACAAAGGAAAAGAATGGAACAAGGAAGTGGTAGTGATGTTTAAGGAAACAACTTTCCCTGAACCAACAGCCATTAGAGATTATGAAAGAGGCCGTCCTAACCAACCAAAAGAGGATGCGTGGGTAACAGATACATCTCCAGGTACTTGGTTTTATAGATCGAATGCAAAGTTTGTAGATACTAATGAATTGGTAGATATACTTATTGACATAGTTTCTAAAAATGGAAATATGTTGTTAAATGTTCCTCCAAACCCAGACGGTACAATCCCTCCTGAAATGGAAAACCTATTAACAGATATGGGACAATGGTTAGAAGTAAATGGTGAGGCAATCTATGGTACTCGTCCATGGACGATTTTCGGTGAAGGTCCAACAAGAATTCCTGCCGGAGGTCACAAGATTGAAAGAAAGAAAATTGTATATAAAGCCAATGATATTCGTTTCACAAAGAAAAACAACAATGAGTTTTATGCTTTTGTGATGGATACACCTTCAGGTGATATAGTGATCGAGACGCTAAGTACAAGGTTCGGTATCTTAAACAATGCAATTGAAAAAATTCAATTAGTAGGTAGTGATGAACCTTTAAAATGGGAGCGTACAGATTTAGGAGTGGTAATCAAGAGACCATCTTCTTTCCCAACAAAATATGCACACGCATTTAAAATTCAATGTGAAGGTTATAAAGAAACGGACATTGGAGGAGATTTAGAGCAAGCATTGTAATGGATAATTTGTAATTAATTTATATAAGTAGAGCAAATTAAACTGACACAAACATTCTGATAAACATAGAGGCAACAATAGTCCGTATTGGACTAATGTTGCCTCTTTTTTATCTATCTTTTTTCTAATATTAAAGAGTATTCTTTACCTCTTCTTTATTAGCTAAATACAGTTGATGACACTCATCTATCATCAATAAATAAGCATATAATGACTGTTTAATATTATCTGCAATGTCCTCTAATTCTTCATCATTAAAGATTTTTAGAGATTCAAGCCCTTTTTCAACATGGTCTTCATCTTCTTGGACATGCACTCTTAAGAAACTTAGTGCGTTATCATCGTATACATTGTGTAGTAAATCATATAATTCACTACCAATTGTAATAGCCAAGTATTCTAAAGCTATCAGATACCCCATCATAATATGATCACCGTATAAAAATATCTTACCAAATTGAGCTTCATACATTGATTTGGTAGCGTGGACTGTTTTCAACGATTCATGATCAACTTTTAAGTTCATCAAATCATTTTGAGCTAAAATCTCATGACCACTTTCTTCTTTGATGTGATGCATGATTTCGATAAAAAAGTTTCTTCTTTTTTCGGGTGTTCTAGTAGCAGCGTATGCTAAAAGTTTCGTTGATAACTTTGAGTAATCATAAACTTGATGAAGGTAAAGAGCGTAGAAGTTAGGGTCAGTCCAAGGGTAAGCTTTGTATTTTTGAGACAAATAGCTTATTTGCAACTTAAGTGTTTCTTCAATTTTACTCATAATAGATTGAAATTTAGTTTGTATTGGAATAATTAAATTACTTATTAATAGGGTGTTGGATAGGTCTATGGTTTTAGCTCCTAAATTATCCAAACTTAAACCTATAACAGCATATGTACTTTTTGTAAAAGATAGATTCTGAAGGAAAATTTTAACATTAAATTCTCGGATATACTTTTTAATAAGTATAGAGTTGACGAGAACATAAGATCGATCTAGTTTTAATTGGTAACTTAATATTATGGCATTGTGAACTAGTATCATTAATAACTTGCTCGGTACTGTTGGTTCAACCTTAAAGAAAGAATTAAATTCACTAAATGGTTTTTTATTAGAGTGAAGAAAATTTCTTAGTTCTTCATTATTAACACATTTATCCATAAAAAAAGTATCCTCTTTAGGAATTCCATTACTTCTGATATAAGACCTTAAACATTCAATTATTGGATAAACTTGAGAATTTTTTAAATCAGTATTGTAGAGGTTAATTTTTATCCCGCCAACTAATCTATTATGATGAAATAGACCTAATAGTAGGGCATTATAATCACATTCAAGGTAGTTGTATCCTTGATGAAATGATTTAGAATAAACATTAGCTTTTAAAGTATAGAACGATTTAAAAGATTGAAAGTCTTTGAGTAGCTTGATACAATAGTTGGAGTACATAAGTACTAATAGTAGTTTGCATTGAGTAAGTAATTAACACTCTAAATGTATGCAATAATTCTGTGATTGTATACAAATACCAATGTTAATTTTATAATAATTTAAATTAACGAAAGTATGTATAGTCAATAAGTGTGTTTCAGCTGTTTGATTTAAGGTATAAAATCATTTTCATCTTCCCCATTTGACGAAATGAAATACCCATCCTTTTTTTATCTTTCAATAAATTTTCAAAAAATAAATATCCTACTGTCATAATTGAGCTCTACTCTTGACTAATACAAGTGAAAGCAAAAACAATTCAAGGAACGACAATGAATTCATTGTCATTTAAAAGTAAGCTCATGACTAATATTACTACTATGAATGTTGAAGCCAATCACAAGAACTTGCAGGATGTTGGTTCTGATCTTGAGAAGTTTTTTATGCGGGGATTGGAAGAAAACAAAGAAAAACTTCTTCGGGTATGCTCTGCGTATGTCAATGATCATGAAGAAAAGAAAGACTTGTTCCAGGAGGTTTTAATTAATATCTGGAAGTCGATGAAGTCTTTTAAAGGCAACAGTGCAATTAGCACATGGATGTATCGGGTAACATTAAATGTGTGTATCAATACACAAACAAAACTGTCCAAGAAAAAAAAGCAATTTATCAATATGGACAGTGTTCATCTATCTCAATATGAGAAGTCATCGGATAAAGATGAAGATCCTATGTTAGCATATCTGAGGAGTTGTATTAAAGTAATGAACGAAGCTGATAAGGCCGTCATTACTCTCTTCTTAGAGGAACTCCCATACAAGCAGATTGCAGAAATTACTGGTATTTCTGAGAACCATGTTGCTGTTAAGATCAAACGAATTAAAAAGAAATTATTACACTGTATCCAAGAAAAGTCATGCTAGAAAACGAGTTAAGTAGAATTTGGAAATCTTCATCTAAAGAAGAACAAATTAAGTTTGATAAATCACGATTGCTGATAGAAGTTCAGGCCAAAGTGGATGACTTTAATAAGCAGATGAAAATCTTATATATTCGAGAAGCATTAGGATCATTTATCGCTATTCCAATGTTTACATTCTATGCTTTTGTTGCCCCCTACATCCTTACAAAAGTAGCTTTTGGGTTGATCGCTCTTTGGGCAGTATTTATTTTGTTGGTGATTAGAAGGTCAAAAGCCAAAGTACCGGATCAATTTAACTTGAAGTATCTGGACTACCTTCAACAGACGAAAGCGTATTTAGAGGAGCAAAAGAAGTTTAGAGAAAATATTTTAACCTGGTACGTTTTACCGTTTGTGCTCTTTACTTGGTTAGGGCTGTTGGGTATTTATCAAGAAGACCCTGAAGCATTGGATACCCTTGCAATTATTGGGATTGGCTCTTTGGTGGTAGGTATAGTAATACACTATTTAAACTTAAGGTCTTCTAGAAAGGTGGTTGTTCCAAGGTTAGAGAAAGTCAATACTTTAATTTCGACATTACAGGAATAGAAGTATAAAAGCGTCAAGAATTATTGAAAATTAAATTCTTGACGCTTATTTATTAGTCTTCAATATAAATGACTTCTCCGGACTCTAGCTGATAAGCAGTGCCTATCTTTTTGCCTTTGTCGCCATTCGTTTTCTTGTCTTGATTTTTAGATGGTGCATATTTAGAAATTTCTTTCCCCTTCTTGGTGATGATTTCCATTTCTTCCGTACCAGGATTTTTTACAATAGTGAAATCTTCATCCGAAAAAATCTCTTGCATATTAAAACGGGATACAAGGGCAACCATCAGTGCTACCGCAAATACCATCGCTACATCAAAAAGGTTCGCTACGGTAGATACTGGATCGATATCATCCTCATTATTTAAGAATGGATTGTTTCTTCTTCTCATTTTCTTCTTCCATTAAATCAATAATAAAAACCAATGTAGCGTAATCTTCCGCTAGCCATTTTTGTTGTACATTCTGAAGTACAAAACCAATACCTCCAATGATAAGCCCTACTACTGTAGTAGCAAAAGCCATTTGCATATTATTAGCCATAGAAGAAATATCTCCAGAAGAAAGGCCAACTAGGGCAGGACCCATTGGAATTAAAGTAC
The DNA here is from genome assembly GCF_947387565.1 of Flammeovirga sp. SubArs3. Lineage (NCBI taxonomy): Bacteria > Pseudomonadati > Bacteroidota > Cytophagia > Cytophagales > Flammeovirgaceae > Flammeovirga > Flammeovirga sp. SubArs3. Next base: position 98,689 of record NZ_CANDOA010000005.1, read on the forward strand.
CCATTAACCCAATGACAGGACCGAGTTTGGCTAAATTCTTTAAAACACCTAAAGTTTTACGACCTTGGGCTTCAAATTCAGCAACTACTCGTTCTCTTCGTACCAAGGAATCTTGAAAAGAGAAGATTTCAAGGATCACATCACCCAATTTTGAAGGGTTCTTAAATTGAGGAGCATTGAGGTTTTGCTTCAATTCCTGCAAATAGGGTTTTACCTCTTTTTTTTGCTTTAGACGTTGTAAAAAAGCATGATAATTTTCTCCCAATTTAATTAGAGAAACGATAAACATTGCGATTAAGGCAATGACGGTTGGAAACATCAAACCAGATGAAATCCAAAATAAAATTTTATTTACGTAATCCATGATTTCTTAATCTTGATATTAAATATCCTATGAAAACAACAATGAAGAATAACCCTATAATGACTAGTGATGACTGAATCTCAAAAGGGTTATTTTCTTGCTCATGAAGCTCTTGTGGGTTGAATAATGTAAAGGTGAAAAGTAATTGTAAAATGGTGAAAACGATAATGGTAATTGGTCTAAGTTGAAGTAATAACTTCTGGTTTCTGAGGGAGAAAAAGACACCAATACCAATCAATATCAGCACAACAGCATAGATAAATCCTACAGTTTTGAAACTCCAACCATGTACTTTATCAAAGACGACGATTTCCACAATTAATACTGTAATTACGGATGTGGCCTTCGGAACAAAAGCAAGAATTTCTTTGCCTTTACTAACGAAACTATTTTGCTCAAAACGTTTAATAGTGATCCCAAGTACTATTTCTACTAATTGAATGATCAAAAAGGTGGTGATCCATTTTTCTTCCAATAATTCATTTAACCAATAGTTTTTACTTTGGCTTATTAAAGTATTGAAAAATAGCAAAGTTGTTCCGCCAATAATAAGATAACGTATGATCAACGGCAGCCACTGTGACTGCCATCGATCCAAAAACATCAAAACTAAATTGATAGAAAGAATAAGGAATATAATAGGTTCCATATCTACTTAGTTTTGTAATACACACCAATAATCATCATTAATAAAGCGATAACAGCTAAGGCAATTCCTAATTCAGAAGTACTGAATGCTTCATCAATTGTTGAGACGTCTTGCTTTGTATCCTTTTGTATAACTTCTTTTTCTAGTTGTATTTGTTTCTTTTCCTCACTTTTTAGTTTTTCATGGCTTCCTTCTCGAACATTTTTCAGATTTTCTAAATAGTTTTCATTTAGTGTTTTATCTGTGGAGTTAGAAACAATGAAATCCTTTAATTTACTATTGTCACAAACAAATTCACTACATCCTGCATTATGCTTTTTGATCATTTCTTGATGAACTTCAACAAGCTTTTCTATCTGTTCTTTTGAAGCTTCCCAATATCCTTTTCTAATGGTTTCAAGCATAATGGCAGTAACCTCTTCAAGAGCATATGGATTCTCTCTTTCAAAGAATTTTTGAGTATTTAGTTTGTATTTATCTTCTACAAGTACGTCCATTAAATCATCCCAAAGATGGTTGTCAATTTCATTGGGTTTCATCACATTCCATCCATAGGTATTGCGGATGGTTTCTGCCATATTTTCTGCACTGGTAGCTCCTTCTTTCATCATTCCCTTTAGATATTTCGGATTTAATAGAGTAGAACGAGCTTCAACCATTAATGCTTCTTTAACCCCTTGAATCTTTACATTATTGGCATTTCTGTAATCATTAAAATAAGCATCTGGGTCCTTTCCGGTAGTGTGTCTTACAGCCATACTTAATCCACCCATAAATTCATAAACATGGTCTAAGCTTAATCCACCCCATGTATTACTTTGGCGAGGCTGTACGACAACATCTGTATTTTGAAGAGCTGCTTCAAAAATGCCTTCTGCAAACTCTCCCCAGTTTTCTTCTCCATACACTGCACCCATGTTATTAATATAGGTTGTGGCAATATCTTCTTCTGTTTCCCATCGGTCACCCTTTTCTACTAATCCCATAATGTTGGTACCATAGATGCCATTGACACCACCAAATACACGTTCAGATGCAAATTGCTGTGCTTTTTGAGGAGACATTCCCTTCTCTTTTAAAAACTTCTCAGCATCTGCAACACCTTCCTTCACAAAGTTGGTCACGATATCATCAGCATTTGAAGCCAATCGAACAGCTTTATTGATCAAGAACATTCTTGAAGCTGCTAAGTCTCTAAATTGCCCAGCAGTTTGTACAACAACATCTACTCTCGGACGCTTTAATTCTTCAGACGGAATCAATTGCACATCCATAACTTTCCCAAAAGGTCCTCTTACAGGTTCGATACCCAGTAAATAGAAAATTTCAGCTAAGGTAGCTCCTTCGGTTTCTATAAAACTTCCAGCCCAAAGAGTGAAACTCACTTTCTTTGGATATTCACCATTTTTTTGGAAATGTTGATCTAATAGTTTTTGTCCCAATGACTTTCCTATCTCCCAAGATTCTTTGGTAGGTGTTGCTTCCGCGTCGATAGAGTATAAATTTCTACCAGTAGGTACTCCATTTGGATTGGAGATAGGGTCTCCGCCAGAAGTTGGTTGAATATGTCCACCCTTTATACCATTTACTAAAGCCAATTGCTCCAAGGAGGTACTTTTCTTTAGGTTTTCTTTTGATAGAACTAAAGAGTTTAAACCATTTAATACATTCTGAATGTTCTGCACATAAAGCATTTCCTTACGTAATTGAGTACTTTTCTTTTGTTCAACAGCTCTTTTCTTTAGGAGTTCTTTTTTAGGAATATCAAGTTTCTTTTTCACTTGTGATGCACCACTTTTCCCATCTACTTTTTTCTTTTTCTTGGCAGTATGAGAATGTTTTGCATGGCTTTGTTTGGCCTCCCAAGCCAGAAGCTTATCCGTTCTTTTCTGATTGATAAATTTCGCTTGTGCTTTTTCTACTGATATCCTATTGGATAAGAGTTGATGAAGTTCTTTTTTGGTTGGCTGTCTATAGTTTTTATCAAAATATCGAGCGTTGTCTATGTCTTTTTGTTGAGCAATTCCATCTGATACATCCAATTGAGCAAGACTATAAGCGATAGGATCTAAAGACATTAAAAGAGAAGTTTCATTCAATTGCTTTGCTGTGAAAGGTCTTCCTAAACTGTAAAGGCCATTGGCCACTTTTGAATTAGCAATTTCTTCTACATACTGTGATATACGGAAAAGTGTACTATCTGTCACCTGATCTTTAAAATTTAGACCTAAGTCCTCGTCAAGTTTCATTTTTTGTGCTATCTCAACGACTGACTTTTTATATTTCTCTTTGAGATTAATATTTTCAACACTATAGTACTTATCTAATTTTTCCTCTAGAACTTTTAGCTCATTGTAAACTTCACCTTCAGTAAATGGAGCTGTAAGGTGAGTAACCGTTGTAGCATAACTTCTTCTTTTAGCAATGATGCCTTCTCCGATATTACTGACCGTATAAATGTAAAAATGCGGTGTACTTCCAATCATGGCATCACTCCAATCGTTAGAAGATAAACCAACTTGTTTTCCAGGTGTAAATTCTAGGCTACCATGTGTACCAAAATGAATAATCGCATCGGCCTCAAATTGATTTTTGGTCCATAAGTAAGAAGCAATATATGGGTGGGGAGGAGTAGCCTTTGCTCCATGTACTAATTTAAAACTATCATCACCTAGGCCAGGCATAGGTTGTGGTAGTAAAACAACATTACCAAAATCTAATCTTGATACAGCAATGTAGGTATTCTCTTTCTCTCTTACAGAAAGATAGTCTCCGGGAGCTTCTCCAAATTTCTTAACTACTTCATTGTAAGCCGTTGACGTTAAATCTTTATTCACCCATTGATGATACTTTGTAGTATCTACTAATGCAGGGTCCGCATTTTCAATAAAGTCATCAAATTTACCTTTAGCATAAGGCCCTAATACCAATCCATTCTTTTGAATCATTTGGTGAAACTCAGCCTCATTTTTTGGTAAGTTTTCTACTTTAAACCCTTGCTTTTTTAGCATTAATAGGGTGTTGTATAATGATTGTTCTACTTCTAAATTAGCAGCAACCATGGCATTCATACCAGGTCCTTTAAAGTAGTAGATTGCAATCTTTTGTTCTTTTTTTGGTTTTTGTTTTAGGTCGATATAGTTTTTACACATATCGGCTAAGCGTTCTATTCTCTCAGGAATTCCTTTGAATTTTAAGAAACCCGATTCGTCTTTCATTTCCACTGCAAAAGCATATGGGGCAACAGCACCGTCTAATTCTGGTAAAACAACACTCATACTTAACATGCCTCCAGACATCCCTTTCTGAGAGTTTTCCCATTCTTCTTTCTTTTGAAATATACTTAAAGGTGAAAGCACAGGGATATTTTGCTCTTTTAACCATTGGCTCACATCTTCTCTGGTATGACCGGCTAAACGCCCATGTGGTAGATACACTACAAGGTCTGGGTTCACCTCCTTTAACATAGAGATTCTTTTTCTATGTGCAGTGATTGTAATAACATTTAGGCCTTTTTCAAATAAGGCGTTTTGAAGCTCAAAAATATGTTCTGGGTTAGCATTAAAAGGGCCAGGAACACTGGTTAATAGGGCAACTGTAGGTTGAGCATCGTTGTATTTTTGCTCTTCTTTTTGAGTAGCAATGACCTGATTTAATGACGTAAAAGCTTTTGTCGTTCCCATGCTTAAATAAGCATCTTCAGGGATGATCACAGGTGCTTCTACCTCAGGTTTAAACCATGCTTTTTTATCAATATTCACTCTCGAATAATTGAGCATCTGATGATAATTTTCTTCACCACCATTATCTAAATATTCATTGATAGCTATTGATGAAACGGAGTCTATATTACTTAGAATATTATAGTCATCATTGTTAGAGGCATAAACATAAACTTTTGTTCCCATATGACCGGCTTTCATTAAGGCCATTTGTTCATCTGCAGAAAGTGATAAACCACGTCCAAAAATATAAATCACATCATAGCTGGATGCATCATCTATATCTTTTTTGGAAAGTGTATTGATCTTAATCCAATCGCTATCATTTACTTTATTAATCTTGGATAGCTGAAATTCAGAAAAGTCGATAAAAGCAATTTGAGTACTACTTACTTGGAACCTGTAATACAAAAATGCTAGTACAGTGATAATAAAAATACCACTAAACTGTAAGATTTTTTTCTTGTTCATGAAAATGACAGTATTAACCTGCAGAAGTTGTTTGTAAAGAAACTCCTTGAACCGAAGCCCAAGGAGTTAGGAACTGAATTTATTACTACACTCTAATTATTTTATCAACTGATATTCAAAAGTTGGATAGCCATTCTGACCATCTTTTGAGTAAGTAAGGAATCTTAATTTGTAGTGGTTACCTTCTTCATCATTTACTAAGAAAGTAATATGACTGTACACTTTGTAAACTCCACTGCTATGTGGCTTTTGGATATGAAACCACTCTTTACCAATGACATCACCTTGCGTTGTGAATTCATGATCAGCAACATTATTGGCATCAACTTCTTCGAAGTTACTGTCTTCGATAGTAAGAAGGTTAATTTGCTCTGCAGGGTCATCATTAGGTTTTAGATCTGGGTAGTTTGAGCTAATAGCACCTGTTACATTACCATTTTGGTTGATGATTACAGAAGCAGATAATCTCATAATATCACAGTTTACACCAGGGATAGCAGCATCACCCATTGTAAAACAAGGAGCACCTGTTCTTACTGTAACAGGAGTGACAACTAAGTCCCAATTAGCTGGCTCAATGTCATTGATAGTGTTATCAATCATCGAGAAATAAACAAAGCCAGCTGTTTTTTCTACAGTAATAGTTTGTTCATTATCACCATTTAAGTCTGCATATTTAAGGACTGCTTGAGAAGATGAATTTTCAGAAATGATAAACTTCTTAAAACCTAATGCTTTACCAAGACCATTGATACCTAAGTCAAGGATATATGGTGTATTCAATTCAAAATCGTTACCGTTCCATGCTGTAGATGAAAGGTCTCCTGTTTCATCATCATATAAAAACTGTAAACCTGTAGCACTTTCTTCGTTGATGGCTTCAAAATCAGATTCTACAGGAAAAGCAAGAGCTACTTTTTTCCCTGTGTTTGATTTAATAACACCATCCTGATCAAAAGCTAATTCCCAAGCATTTACTTCAACGGTAGTTGTAGTACCCGCATTAAGATCAACAAATACCTGATTTGAAAGTTGGTTGGTTAACTCTGCTGTTACAATGTCTCTTTCCACATCATCATCTTCAGGAGTAGTTGTATTGTCGTTCTCTTGGTTACATGAGAACATAGAGGACACTAACATCCCAATAAAGAAAGTTTGTTTTAATGATTTCATCTTTGATTTAAATTAAAATTGATATCCCAGTTTTAGAAATAATGTCGTACCGTAGTTAATAGGTCTTTCACCTGTTCCTATTCTTGATAAGATTCCTTTTGAACCATCACCATAGATATTTACAGTGGTCACATTCAATAAATTTTTAGCACCCACAGTCGCCAACAACTTCTGGTTAAAGAAGGGTTTAGTTAATGTGATGTCCAATAAATTATAGGACTCTAAAGTTTGAGTACCCACAGTGCCATCAGCATTTTTTGCAAACTCAGCATATGGGCTGTTGTATTTGTAAAATAAGTTGACCCTTGTATCCCATTTTCTAATGAGGTAGCTACTTCTTAATGTGATTTCATAACTATTAAAAAATTGATCTGAAGCTTCAGAACCAGATCTGGCAAGGAAACTAAATCCGGGATCGAAGGTAAACCTTGATTTGTATTCTGTGGAAAGATTGACTGAAAAGCCTGTAGACACAAAGTTTTCTATATTTTCATATGTTCTCACTACAGGTGTATTCTCAGGTACATCTGGAGGTAATAAAGACCTATCCATCTCTACCATTTCTATTTTATTCGTAATATTATTATAGAATAGATTGGTATTAATTGACCATTTCAACTCATGATAATTTTGAGCATAAGTTGTTTGAAAATTGAAATTATCACCTACTTCTGGAGACAAATCGGGGTTACCTACTATGTAATGGTTTTGATCCTGCATTAGATAAAACATCTCTCGCATAGAAGGAGCCCTATACCCTTTGCCATAGCTAAATCTATATTGCCAATTTTCAGAGGGTTTGTATAACAAATTGAATGAAGGAACAACAGGTACATCCATTCCTAAAAACTGTACAGTGCCATTTTTAAAGTAGGTATTATAGGTATATCTAAAGGCAGATTGAAAAGCCCAATCTTCCGATATTTGCCATTTATAAGCCGTATATAATGAATATTCATCATAGCCATTGGCCTCTTCTTCATTCACTCTTCCTCCTGATGCCTTATTGATATTCGCTTCGTATCCGACGACCCAAGTGGAGTTATAATTACCAATATCAGACAAAATATAACTACCTCTAGATGTGGCAGTAAAGAAAGAAGTGGTATCATGATCCGATTCGTTTTCACTTAACCATTCCATATTATAATCAAGGTCCCTAACAAATTTCTGGGTCTGTTGTTCATAATAAGAAATGCCATTCATGACTTGGATTTGACTTCTATCGCTTAACGCAGCTTCAATATTAATCCCTCCATTAATACGATGTGTAGTAAATTCATTGTCTCTTGCCATATGACTTACCTTTTGGATTTTAGAGTTCAATCCAAGTTGAGGCTCTCCCAATCCTTCTGCTTGCTCATAAAATTGTTGATAGAAACCAGCAATAGATACATCCTTAATCTGCTGTTTTAATCGAACATTTCCATAGTATTGTTCTTTTGGTCTCCAGAACTTTCCTCTTTTTTCTGAATCTAAATCATACCCTAGGAACTGATTTCTTCCACCACTAACAGCTAGTGATGTATTTTCCCAACCTTTTCTAACATTAAAATCTGCATTGAACGAACCAACGGTCTCAGCGTAGGTATTGATACCTCCTTTCCAAGGCTCATCAGTTTCAGGTTTCTTAGAAATCATATTGATAGTACCCGCTAGTGCATTACTTCCGTATTGAACAGATAATGGACCTTCCACCATTTCAATTCTTTCTATATCATTTAAATTCAATTGATTAAGATCAAAATCATCACCACTACCGTTGACTAAAGGAAGACCATCAATAAGCATTTTTACATTAACTCCAGATAAGCCGTTAAGTATAATTCTGCTTCCTAATACATTATCATGGATGATCTTAATATTTTGTTGTTGCTCAAGGAGATCGCTCATATTTACAGCACCTCTAGCTTCGATTTCAGCAACTCCAATACGCTTTACCTGAAATAATGAAGCGGATGCAGTGGTAGGGGTGAAACCGCCAGTGACAACAACTTCATCCAACTCATCCACAGTTTCATGCATTTGGAATTGATATCCTTCATTAGGTTTGATGGTAAAGTAGAGATCTTCGAAACCTAAATAATGAATATAGATATTGGTTTTAGTATCCACTGAATTAGTAACAGTACCGTTACTATCTGTAATACCAATTAATTTATTACTTTTTAGCTCAACAATATTAACCCCAACTAGTGGTTGATTATGTTGATCAATTATTTGTATTGATTTGATTTTTGACTGTGAATAACAATAATTACTATATGAAATAAAAAGCATTTGTATAATAATAAATTGTAATACTAATTTTTGTATTGAATTAGATTTCATTTTATACATGCGACAGCGTCGCATTATTAATGTAAATTTTTTTGTTGGTACTAATTAATTGCTATGATTGTTAAGTTCTAGCTCATTACACATGACATGATTTGAAAATTACTTAAGGATAATATAAAAAGATAGTTGTACTTAATAATCGAGAGCAAATATAAGTGTATCGTTTTAGTTTTTGCAATAGTGTCGCAAAAAGTTTTTTAATAAATATTTATAACAATTTACTTTGACTGAGAATTTGAGATTAAATTGTTGATAGTCATTGATTAATAAAAAAGTCACTTCTTATCTTAGATGATAAAAAGTGACTTTTATACTTGGTTGATCTTATGTTTTATTGAATAACAATTTTTTTAACTGTCTGTTCAGTGGGAGTGGTAATACGTAAGATGTATGTGCCTCTAACTAAATGATCAAGAAGCAACGTATAATTATCTCCTTCAAAAGAGTCTGATTGGAGTAATTGCCCATGAATATTAAGTAACTCAAATGTAGTATGATTGTTTAGTGGCATTTTTATAGATACTTTTCCGTCATATACCGGATTTGGATAAATGGATATTTCACTAATTTCTTCAGTACTAATTTGTCGCGAATTCGAAGTAGAAGAGGCCCAAGCTGCCCAACTATTTAAGTTAAAACCACTGCCTACAACTGTAAATCGAATAACATGTTGACCACTACTTAGATTAATATTTCTAAGGTGCATGGTTTGGAATGTTTGCCATCCACCTGTATTTGGAACCGATAGATTTCCTGTTACATCTGTACCATCAACACTAACTTTAATAGAGGCGTTATCAGAAGTACTAGCAACCCTAGGGAAGAAGTCGTAATCGTTTGTAGTTGAGACATTGACAGTATATTCTAACCATTCGGTAGCATCCATCCAACCAATATTAAATCCGCCACCTTGGTCAGAACAGCTTTCAATATCTACAGCATCACTTCTGTATAAACCTCCTTGATTGGCAGGAGTGATATCATGAAAGGCCACACCTTCTCCTCCTGTATCATAATCTTCTGCTTCTACTCTTCCTGGAATAGCATGAGGTGTTCCACCATAAGGTGCTTGTACAACCATCGGAGTAACACTAATATTATTAATTTGATCTGTATCAATATTCTGAGTCCAATTTGAGCTTACAGGTCTGATACTCGCTTTGATCACATATCCGCTACCCACAGCAGGTGCAGTGCCAAGATCAATAGATAATGTAGTGATACCACTTCCTACATTAACAGTTTGTACTTTTTGTCCTAACCAACTTGTTGAAGACCAGAACTCTGTCACAATATCTCTAGTAGTGTTCGCAGTATAAGATAGTTGTACATCTACTTTCGTATCACTCATAATGCTAGAAGGAGGGTTCACCACTGAAATGGATTCATTTTCAACGATGTCTTGATCATATTTACTCACTTCTAAAATTACAGAACTGATATGTCCACCATTATCTGGGAAAGTGACCGAAATGGTATTATTTGCTTGCAGTAAGCTCATATTTACAGGTATCTCAATCACACCAAAAAAGTCATCTCTATTTGCCTGGTCATATCCTTTCCAATTATCAGGTACAGAGATCGTAGTATTATTAATTTTAACTACAGGTTTCTTCGATTTATTATGTTTACGTCCAATACCAAGGTGTAAGGAAGCGTATCCAGTACCAGTAGTAATTCCATTAAAAGAGAAGTCAATAGCAGTATTAGCATTAATATATTGTAAGTGCTTACTCGTATAGTATTTTTTGTCTCTTACAACATTATCAAATTGAATAGTGTTAGTAAACTGATATTCAAATACAACTGTCTCTCCCGAGATTAGATCAACAGAACTTGGAGAACTACCTAAATTGGTGATACTCATTTGTGGGGTAGAATTGTCATATATTCTTAAAGCCTTTTTTGTGATAGACTGTAAACCACCTAGCCCTTCTATAAAATTTAAAGCAACACTTTGTGTGTTATCGTCCAAGTTGTTAAGTGCGATATAAAGGTTTTTTCCATTGACAAAACCTTGTGCCTGAATATCTGGATTGCTAGTATTTACTTGTATTCTTTGTCCACTAACATTTTTCCATAGTTCATAGAAGTGAATCTTAGGAGAATACTTCCAACCTGCTACTGTAGGTTGACCTAAATTTGTAGGAATAAATAAAGCGGCTCCATATGGTTGATAATTGTTAGCTGCTGTTAAATGCCATGTAGACTTATCAGTAATAAAAGGAATAGAAATATCAATCTTATTCTCTCTATCTAATAAGTTGAACAACATGTGGTTGATTCCTCTAACAGTTTGAATACTTTCAATATCAGTATAACTGTCTCCATAACCTGAAGCAATTGCTCCGTATTCGGTAATCGCATGAGGTTTTACAGTACCCCACTTAGCATAACTATAGGTTTCAATTAAATCAAGAATAGCTTCACTATTACTTCCTGATCTTTTATTATTTTGTCCTGTTACATTGACACCGTCGTATAAATGAGTAGAAAAACCATCCATATCAGCCCCTGCAACATCCATAAACATTTTCATGTTTTCATTCCAGTGTGAAAAATCTTGAATTTCTAAAGAAGGCCAAGCTGCAGAATAACCAATCACTTTCATGTTACTAAGTGCTGATGTCTCATGTACTTTTTTACCAATAGCCGCAAACACTTCAGCCATTTGTCGTTTAATACGATCTTCTTCTGCAAGATTCCATCCTCCTGAATAAAAATCTTTAGCATGAACAAATGGTTCGTTCATGGGTTCAAAAAACATCGGTCGATCTGAGTCTGCCACGATATCTTTATAATATTCAACGACCCAGTTGGCTGCTGCATTGGCATCTAATCCGTCCTTAAAAATATTACCAGGGTGTTCTGTTGCAACAAAGCGATTAACAGGTTTAGTATTATTGTTACCCGGTTGCCCTTGTGGATAACTTCCAACAGGATTTCCTTTGCTTTTTGAATAGGAGAAAGGGCCCCAGAAACCTCTACTTGGAGAGACATTATAGTCACTGTAGAATTGATCGAGTTCTGCATCCGACCAATTCGAATGGAGGTTGAAAAACTTCGTTCGGTCCAGTGAAGAGGTTCCTCCAACATACCGCTGGATCTTGTGATTTATACTTACAGTGTTCTGTCCATCGGCTTCTTGAAGTAGCAAGGTGAAGAGAAGCGTTAGAAAAATTGAAGTGTAGTGTGCTGGTCTGAGATAATAAATATTATTCATAAGTATTTAATATGTAGTTGGTTAAGTAATAATTCGAAAATCAATCTAGTTTTTGAAGAGCGTTCTCATTAGAAAAAAAATGTTGAAATAAGTGGGGTGAATTTTTTAGAGGAATAAAATAGGGGTTAGATCGAAGGTACAAATCAAATACCCCCTATATAGGACTGAATTATTAAGGGAAAAAACTTTAAGGATCCATAAATTTCTTCTCAAACAATAATAAGTAGCAACTCTAAACTGATTTTATAAATGAAAACATACATTCTTCAATTCGTTATTTTATTAAATCTGACTTATGCTGTTTCAGCGCAAAACCTAACGATTCCTCCCAAAAATTATGTGGATACAGTAGACATCGCAATGTCTGTAAATAGAAGTTCTGATAAACTTCCATTGTCCGATCAAGGCAACTCGGGGGAGTGGAAGTTACTAAAGAAGTTTTCTGACGAGTTTGATAAAGATAAGATCAACGAAAAAAGATGGTACCCCAATAATCCAAAATGGAAAGGAAGACAGCCCACTTATTTTCATGGGTCAAACGTTTCTATCGAAAATGGAGAGGCAGTGTTTAGAGTTAATAAACATGGCGATGAAAAATTACCGGAAGGATACACTCATACATCAGGTTTTATCAAAAGTAAAAATAAGTTCTTATATGGCTATTTTGAAGCTGAAATGAAATTGATGAATGCCCCTTGGGTGTCAGGTTTTTGGATGACTAATGTAAGCAAAGATTGGTGGACAGAAATTGATATATGTGAGAATGCACCGGGGTTATCATACAATAGAAATGATCTGAACTCTAACATACATGTATTTAAGGCACCGGAAGATCAAGGAAATGTGAAAGAGCATTTTTCGAGAACAAAGAAATTTTACATTCCATTAGAGCTTCAAGACGACTATCATGTTTGGGGTTTAGAATGGACAGATGAATACATCCGATTCTATATTGATGGAGTATTATTTAGAGAAGCAAAAAACACTCATTGGCATCAACCTTTAGAAGTAAACTTCAATAATGAATCGAACAAATGGTTTGGGGCTATTCCTGACGATAATCGACTTGATGGTGAATTTCATGTAAAGTATTTCAGAGTTTGGGAAAGTAAGTCCACTTCTAAAGCCAAGTAAAAATGCAATTTAAAAAACTATTCCTTCTTCTTGTCTTGTGTCAATTATTGAGTTGTAGCAATAAGTCGGACCTTACCAAAAAGAGTACACTCAATCAGAAAGCGACATTAGGGTTAACTTCTGAGCGAGAACATGAAATAAGAGAAAAAGTAGAAGACATGTTAGATACGATGTCTTTGTCTACTAAAGTAAAAACTTTGGTTGGAGAGTCATCAACACCTTTATTAAAACACGGAGAAGCTATTTCTGGCTATAATATAAAAGGAGCAACCACCTTACCTCAACAAATAGGAATCTCTTGTTCTTGGAACCCTGAGTTATTGAAAACGAATACAGGATATACCTCAAGAATGATGAGATCATTAGGAACAACTTTGGCACTTTCTCCAATGTTGGATGTAAGTAGAAATGCCAAATGGGGTAGAATGGAAGAAAGTTTTGGGGAATCAGAGTATCTTACAGCTAGAATGGGTTTGGCTTTTATAAAGGGAATGCAAACGGATGATCTAAGCAAAGGTGTAGCGACAACTACCAAACATTTTGCGGGTTATGGTGGAAAGAACCAAAACGATTACGAATTTTTAGAAGAAATATTAATGCCACATGAAGTGGCAGTACGTTTGGGTAATACGCAATCACTAATGCCTGGCTACCATGCCTATAAAAATATTCCTGCACACGCCTCTTCTTTCCTTCTAAAGGATATTTTGAGAGAAAATTGGGGGTATGACGGTATTGTCGTCTCAGATTATTTTGCGGTAAAACAGATCTTTACCTCTTATAATTATGCGAAAAATAAACTAGATGCATTGGTTATTGCTTTAAAGAATGGGGTTGATTTAGAATTACCTTTTGGAGATTGTTACCAGCTTATTCCGGAAGCTTTAGAAAAGAACTTGATTACGATGGAGGAGGTCAATACTTCTGTACGCCGTATTCTAACATTGAAAGGTCGTTTAGGCTTATTGGATGGACCTTTGGTAATCAACGATACAATAGCTTTGGACAGTAAGTCCTTTAGAAATAGAGCTTATATTGCAGCAACTCAGTCGATCGTATTACTAAAAAACAACGGAATTTTGCCTTTAAAAAATGACCTTAAAAAGGTGGCATTAGTTGGCCCAAATGCGGCTTCTGTAGAATCTTTATTGGGTGATTATACTTATCAATCACTAAAACTATATTGGGATAAACAGCCGATTGACCGACATAATCCTGAGTTGATCACATTATACGATGGATTGCAAAAAGCGATAGGACAAGAAGTAGAAATCCTATATGAAAGAGGTTGCGATTGGATGGTAAAGCGTAAAGACCCATCAAAAAAAGCAAAAAGTGTGATTGGTGACGAGAGAGAAAAAAATGTAGTAGAGTTGCACCAAGATCATGTGACAGATTATAAAAAAGCGATCCGTTATGCTGAAGAGAGTGATATCATTATTGCTGCGATGGGAGAGAACAGGTACTTATGTGGTGAAAGTAGAAGTAGAAATGATATTCGATTGGCAGGGGAGCAGGAGCAATTTGTCAAAGACTTGATTAAAACAGGGAAACCAGTAGTGTTAATCATTTTTGGAGGAAGGCCTCATGTTCTTACAGCAGTGGAAAAAGGTTGTTCAGCGATCATTCAAGCTTGGTATCCAGGAGAAGAAGGTGGAAATGCAGTTGCTGATATACTAACAGGTAAAGTAAATCCTTCAGCTAAAATGACGGTTACGGTGCCTAGAACAAACGAACAATGTCCAATTTGGTATGGTCAGAGGTATAAAAACAAAAAACCATTGTATCCATTTGGTCATGGGTTATCATATACTACTTTTTCTTATGATGAGTTTGAAATTTCAGATCAGAATAAGACATCGTCTAAATGGATCACTGTAAGTTGCAACATCACAAATACAGGCCAGAGAGATGGGGTTGAGATTCCGCAATTATACATTTCTCCTAAAGGTTTATCTATGCCAAGGCCTACATTATCATTGCAAGGATTTACAAGAGTGGCCTTAAAAAAGGGAGAATCTAAAAGAGTTACTTTCCAAGTATCACCCGAACAATTTGCTTTTTATAATCAAGAGATGAGTCAGGTCATTGAACCGGGAACCTATGAGTTTTTAATTGGGGCATCCTCTACAGACATAAAATTTTCTAGCTTAATAGAGCTCAAAGGTGAGGAGATAAAATTACCACTAAAGAATATATTCTTTTCAGAAACGCTAATAAACTAACATGAAAAATTACCTTCTTTTTGTCTTATTTATCCTTTTGAATAACAGTCTATCGGCACAACAGGTTACCGGTGAACTTAAGGTATGGCATACTGTTACTATCACTTTCGATGGACCAGATACTTACGAAAAGGATCCTATCAATCCTTTTTTAGATTATCGCTTAGACGTTACATTTTCGAATGGAAAAGAACAATTTGTAATACCTGGTTTTTATGCAGCTGATGGAAATGCAGCAGAAACTAGTGCAGATAAAGGAAACAAATGGAGAGTGCGCTTTACACCAAATGATATTGGAGAATGGTCTTACCATGCGACTTTCATTAAAGGTAAAAACTGTGCTGTTGCTGAAGATATATCTTCCTTTCAAAAAGTTAAGCTCGATGGTGAAAAAGGGAACTTTCATATTTTAGCATCTGATAAAAAGGGAGTTGACTTAAGGAAAAAAGGTAGGCTAAAACCTTCTAATACCCATTATTTACAGTTTGAAGGAACAAAAGAGTATTTTATTAAAGGAGGAGCGAATAGTCCAGAAGATTTATTAGGGTACTTTGAATTTGATGGAACTCCTCAAAAACATCGATTTGAAAAACACATGCCAGAATGGACAGATGAAGATATCACTTGGCAAAATGGAAAAGGAAAAGGTATTATTGGTGGACTAAATTACCTTTCATCTAAAGGAATAAATACGGTATACTTTCTGACGATGAATGTAATGGGTGATGGTAAAAATGTTTGGCCTTGGACGGAAGAACATGAACGCTACCGTTTCGATGTCAGTAAGCTAGCACAGTGGGAAATGGTATTTTCTCATATGGATAAGAAGGGATTAGTAAAACATGTCATCACCCAAGAAACAGAAAATGAATGCCTATTGGATATGGGTTATACGGGGATTCAAAGAAAACTATATTACCGAGAATTAGTTGCAAGGTTTGCTCATCATCCAGGAATTATTTGGAATATGGGAGAGGAAAATGGAATTACGCACTGGTCTCCTGTTGGACAAACAGAAAAGATGCGTATTAAAATGATCGAATATATGAAGGGTTTGGATCCTTACGGCAATACTATTGCGATCCATACTTTACCTACTGAAAAAGATCATGATCGTACAGTTACACCTTTACTAGGCAATAAGTCTTTAGATGGGCTTTCATTTCAAATTCACAACTTATTCCATACGTATGAAACGACATTAAAATGGAGAGAGGTCTCTGAATCTTCGGGGAAGAAGTGGGTAGTATGGTTAGATGAAATTGGCCATGCTGGCAAAGGAGTATTACCCGATAATTTTCCTGCTCAACAAGATACAGTCCGCAAAGAAGTCATTTGGGCAAACCTGATGGCCGGCGGAGGTGGAGTTGAACATTACTTTGGATATAAGTATCCGCATAATGATCTGAATTGCGAAGATTGGCATACAAGAGATAGAATTTGGGATATGACGTTTTATGCTACAGACTTTTTCCAGAAGTACCTGCCATTTACAGAAATGAAAGCGGATAATAGTCTTATCGATACAAAAGATAGTTACTGTTTTGCATTAACAGGTCAGGTATATTGTATTTATCTCAAAAATGGAGGCCAACCAACTATCGATTTGTCAGATGCCCCGTTTAACTTTTCAGTGAATTGGTATAATCCAAGAAAAGGAGGAGAGTTAATTAAATCGAAGATCAAAAAAGTTAAAGGCGGACAAAGGGTTTCATTGGGAGCTTCTCCAACTTTAGATGAAGATTGGGTGGTTTTGGTGAGGAGAATAAATTAAGGTTAATTTTTATTTCATGAAATAAATGACTAAATAGTAATGTCGAAACAAAACTAGAATAATCAACTTGACTATGGTTTTACTCTTTTAAATTCATTGAGAATGAAAACTTATAGTTGTGTACTTTTATTATCAGTACTTTACGGGTTATTCAGTTGTACAAATCAAACATCTTCTTCTTCAAAAACACCACTTACCCTCAAAGAGGCTTATAAGGATAAATTTCTTATAGGTACTGCATTAAATACGGACCATACCAATGGTTCAGAAAAATCAACAACTTTATTAATAGAAGAACAATTTAACTCCATTGTTGCCGAAAATTGTATGAAACCTGAGGAGGTACACCCTTCAGAAAATATCTACGATTTTAGGAAAGCAGATCAATTTGTAGAATACGGTGAGAAACACAATATGTTTATCGTGGGGCATACATTAATATGGCATTCTCAGGTACCAGATTGGTTTTTTGAAAATGAAGATGGAACAACATGTTCAAGAGAACGTTTGATAGAGCGTATGCGAGAGCATATTTATACAGTAGTAGGTCGTTATAAAGGACGAATCCATGCTTGGGATGTTGTTAATGAGGCCATTGATGATTTAGAAGGCTTAAGAAAAAGTAAATGGTATCAAATTATAGGAGAAGATTATATAGAACTTGCCTTCCAATTTGCCCACGAAGCAGACCCTAATGCCGAGTTATATTACAATGATTATTCATTGATATTATCACATAGAAGAGAGGAGGCGGTCAAACTCATCAAAAAATTACAAAAAAAAGAGATTAGAGTTGATGGTATCGGAATGCAAGCGCATTATGGTTTAGATTATGTGAAAATTCCTGATTTTGAGAGAAGTATTACCGAATTTTCAGCACTAAATATAAAGGTAATGCTAACAGAATTAGACATTTCTGTCTTACCATTTCCTACAGAAAAAATTTCAGCAGAGATATCTCAGAAGTATGAAATGTTACCAGAGTTTAATCCCTATACCGATACACTTCCAGATAGTATACAGCAACAGTTAGCACAAAACTATGTTGATCTTTTTAAGGTGTTATTGAAATATGAAGATAAAGTAAGTCGAGTAACATTTTGGGGTGTAAATGATGAACATTCTTGGAGAAACGATTGGCCAATAGAAGGAAGAACGGATCATCCTTTATTGTTTGATCGAAACAATCAGCCTAAAGAAGCTTATTATTCAATTATTGAATTAGGCGAAGCGGTAAACAATACAAAAAAACAGGTACTATAAGCCATTGTTTATATTAATACCATGATCACGGTCCTCATCATGGATAATGATGTGTTTCATTTTTTTATCTATTAATTTCTCAGTATTATTATAAAAATATGAAATGAACCGTGATCTCTTTTTTTATTTAATCAACGATTACTACTTAGACTATATATGAAGTATTATGTACTATTTTTTATTCTATTACTATCGTCTAGGATCGCAATATGCCAACAAAATGAATTCATAAAATTAAATTTGAATACAGATGGAAGGCCAATAACAGATATAAATTTAGACGATGAAGGCTTTTTGTGGGTTGGAACTTTTGGAAATGGAATTTATAAATACGACGGACTGAACTATGAGTTGTTCAATAATTCATTTAACGATTCCTCTAAGCTTAATGATAATTTTGTGAGATGCTCTCTAATTGATAGGGACAAAAACTTATGGGTTGGAACAAATAAAGGAATTAGTATTTACAGTAAGGAAAACAATCACTTTAAGTCCATTTCAGTGGATGATGAAAGAGATGTAGTGACTTTTGAGATGATTGAAACGAAAGATCAATCACTACTATTATGTACCAATTCTAAAGGTCTTTACCAGAAGACATTAGACAATAACATTATTTACTACCCAATAGAGATTGCATTAGAGGAATACTTTAAGATCAATTCAATTGCTACAAAAAATTATAGTGATTATTACTTAGCAACAAATCAAGGATTGTTTGTTTTTAATGATCAGAATAAAACGTATAAAAGGCTGAACCTAAAAGAGGTAGATGCCAATGTAAGTATTCAAAAAGTACATATAACTCCATCCGGTCATCTTTGGATAGGCACGGTTGAAAAAGGAGTGTATGTGGTTGATTTAAAGAATAATACTACCCGAAAATATCCTATTACAAATGCTAGAGTGATGGACTTTAGTGAAAGTAAATGGGGAATTTTTGCAGCAACAGAAAACGATGGGGTTTTTATCTTTAAGGAAGATGGAACCTACAAGCATCTTGAAGCTGATGCAAAAAAAGAAAATGCCTTAGCATCCAATTCTGTTTGGTCGATACATACTGTGGATCAGACTATTGTTCTTATGGGATATTACGAATTTGGGCTAGGCCTATTTGACCCTAATTTTTATAAGTTCAATCAATTAACACATGATCCGTACAATAAAAATTCTTTAGGAACGTCTTCTGTCAATAGTATCGTTATCGGTAAAAATAATGTCTTGTGGATAGGACAAGATGGAGGAGGTATAACGAAATATGAAAAGGATAATGAGAAGTATACGGTCATTAACACGTTACACCATAATCTAGTAAAAGGGTTAAAAAGTGATGCCGTTCAGGCACTATTTAGGGATAGTAAAGGACAAGCTTGGATCGCTACTTGGGGGAATGGCATTTATCATTTACCAAAAGGGCATGACCGTTTTACTAACCTCACTAAGGCTAATTCAGGACTGTCTTCAGATAGGATTATTTATTTTGATGAAGATACAAAAGGTAGAATTTGGATCGCTACTTTCGATAGGGGAGTTTGTTATTACGACCTGTTAGATAACATGGTACACTATCCAAATAACGGGGACTTTGTATCGACAAGTTTATCAACAAAAGATGTGAGAAAAGTCCTTGTAGATGACAAGGATAATGTTTGGGTTGCATCAACAGAAGGTCTATTTTTTATCAATACGGCTAGTACTCCTTTTAAAGTGAAAAGAGTATTACAAGGACAATTAGGAGGCGATAATATTCTATCCATTTATATCAGTAATGACAACCAACTTTGGATTGGTACAGATGGCGGTGGACTGTATAGTTATGATTTGGACTCTAATAAATTAACTGCCTTTAATGGTAGTGATAAAATCAATAGGAGAGTAATTTGTGGCATCGTTGAAGATAATTCAGGTAATATATGGGTTACTAGTAAGAATGGAATAGGTGTTATTCAAAAATGGAACAATTCCATCAGATATTTTTCGCAGAAAGACGGTTTAGTTTCTGAAAACTTTAATTACAATGCTGTCACTTTCGATAGTACTTCCAATACAATTTATGCAGGTTCTATCAAGGGACTTAATTTTATCAATACTTCGATTATTAGGCCACAGGAATGTGAAGCAAAAATTTTCCTGAACTCTATCAATATTCATCAAACCAATTTTCAAGATGATCAACATAAAGTAAGGAAGAAAATTAGTACTGGCGACAAGATTATCTTATCTCAAGAAGAGAATATCTTTTCTATTGATTTTACGGGTATTGACTTTCCTTATTCGGATAAAATCAATTTTGCTTATTATCTAGAAGGACCTGAGAAAACATGGAATTATGTAGGAGCAAACCGTAGTGTCACCTATACGTCCTTACCCAAAGGAGATTATGTTTTTCATTTAAAAGGAATGGATAATAATGGAGTTTGGTCTGAAGAAAAAACGTTAGAAATTGAAGTACTCCCTTATTGGTACCAATCAAATCTAGCGATTGGAGTTTACGTCCTCTTATTTTTACTTGGGTTATATATTTTGAATAGCTTAATGAAAGCGAGAGTAAGAATATTGGAAGAAGCGAAAGGGGAAAGAGAAAGACGTTTACATGAAGAAGAACTTACAAAAGCTAAACTTCGATTCTTTACCAACATATCTCATGAGTTTAGAACACCGCTGACTTTGATATTAAATCCCATCACTGATATGTTGTCAGGGCAATATTCGACTCAACAGTTAAAAGAGAAGAATATATCAATTTATCGTAATGCCTTAAGATTGAAGCATTTGATTGATGAATTGATGGATTTTAGAAAATTGAACTCAAAGAAAATAAGTTTAAAAGCACAGTTAGTAGATCCAATCGAAATCATTGAAGAATCTATTTTATTCTTTGAAGAGGAAGCTGAAAGTAGAGAAATAAATATTTCTATTATCAAAGAATATAAGAAAGAACTGAAAGTATATCTTGACGAAAGTATGATTGAAAAAATCATCTTTAATCTATTCTCAAACGCTTTTAAGCTAATGGAGAATGAAGGAGAAATTACAATTTACCTATCTATCATTGGCAATTATTTCAGGTTATCTGTGGAAGATACAGGCCCTGGTATATCTGAAGAAAATTTAGATAAAGTATTTGATAGGTTTTATCAGGTAGATTCTGTTCAAGATGCCTATTATGGAGGTACTGGTGTAGGATTGGAAGTCGTTAAACAATTTGTAGATCTACATAAAGGGAAAATATCGGTAGAAAGTACTTTAAATGTTGGAACTACTTTCCATCTAGATTTTCCTATTGGTGAGGAGCATTTATCTGAAGATCAGAAATACCAGACAGAGAGTATTGTAAGGAAAAAATACACACTTCCAGTAAATGATCTCAAATCTAAAAGTCAAAATGAGACATCGTCTTCTTCTAAGAAGCAATCTATATTATTGGTAGAAGATAATTACGAACTGAGATCGTATTTAAAGGAAGTACTATATCTGAATTATAATATTTATGAAGTCAATGATGGAATGGCTGCATTGGATTTATTAGAAAATAAGCCAATTGATATAATTATCTCAGATGTCATGATGCCGAAAATGAATGGTTTTGAGCTTTGTAAAAATGTAAAGAGTAACTTAAAAATCAGTCATATTCCACTTATTCTTTTAACAGCAAAGAATGATCAAGAGGATAAAATAAAGGGCATAGATTTAGGAGCAGATGCATATATTCAAAAACCTTTCGATTTAGAATTGCTTCAGGTAACAATAAAACAGCTACTTAAATCAAGGCAGATCTTGTTTGATAAATTTATTGGAAAGTTTCAGGAAAATGATTTTGAAACTGAGAACACCACCAATGTAGACAAAGAGTTTTTGAAAACGATCACAGACTATATTTATGAGAATATCTCTGATTCCAATTTAAATGTTGAACAATTATCAGAGGTGTTACATCTGAGCAGAAGCCAATTGTACAGAAAAATCAAAGCATTGACGGGTTTAACGGCAACAGTATTTATAAAAAGAATACGATTGGAAAAAGCAAAACAGATGATTCTTTCTGGGAATTCCAATATCAGTGAAGTTGGGTATCAAACAGGTTTTTCATCTCCTTCTTATTTTTCAAAATGTTATAAAGAGTACTTCAATATCTTACCAACGCAAGAAGTAAAGAATATAGAGGTCTAAGGAGATTACCATTGATCAAAAGGGTACTTATTAATTAAATAGCTCGATGATAAGTCGGGTTATTTTTTTGTATTTACCACATGTAGTTGAAAACAGTATCTTATCAGATTTCATGAAATAAAAGATATGTTGCATCAAATAAGACAAATGATGCATCATATGTCAGAATCAACATTTTTACCACAAATAGCTTCATTTTTTTTATATGTATTAAGTACGATTAATCAAATTGCAGTATGAAAAAAAAGTCAAGCGAACAAAATGTTCACTCTAGGAAATTAGTAGTACTAGAGGTCTTGGTTATTACTAGTTTAATTGGTCTAATCATTTTAATAGTAACAATTACTTAAAAGTTAGGCCAATAGTTTCGACACAATTTGATGCCCTACGGCAATTTTTTTACTTAAAAACCGAAATGAAAATATTATGAAAAAGACTGATACTTAAACAAAATTTCAAACTCTCATTTATGCTATCTCTAACTATTCGCTATAGTTTAATATATAACATATTTCTATAGTATCTGATGAATTTAATCTAGAAAATGAAATGAACAATTATTTACTTAGAGTGGGTGTACCTCATAAAGTACATCTAATGCTTACTCTATTTTGCTTTCTTCTTTTTCCTAAATTACTCTGTGCTCAAGACTCACGAATTATTAAAGGAGTTGTAGTTGATAACAATAACAGCCTACCTCTTCCTGGTGTAAATGTTTATATAGTTGGAACTACCGTTGGAACAATCACCAACTTTGATGGGGAGTATTCTCTGGAAGTTCCTTCTGATAAAACTGAGCTAGGGTTTCGATATATAGGTTACATAGATCAAACAGTAACGATCGGCAACCAAAAGAAAATTGATATTTCTTTGAGTGAAGACGTGATGCAATTAGAAGAAATTGTTGTTGTTGGATATGGTACACAGGAAAGAGCCAAAGTAACAGGTGCAATTGCAACGGTTGATTCAGAAACGATTACTTCTACTCCTGTATACACTGCAGATCAGGCTTTACAAGGTAGAGCAACGGGTGTTTCTGTAACGAATAACGGTTCTCCAGGTAGCGACCCTATTGTACAAATTCGTGGTGTTATGGGTACAAGTGGAAATAACCCTCTGATTGTAGTGGATGGTATCATTGTACAAGGTTTAGGAGATCTGAACCCTGCTGATATTGAAACGATGTCGGTATTAAAAGATGCATCTACAACGGCAATTTATGGTGCTCAAGGTGCAAATGGTGTAGTTGTAATTACGACAAAGAAAGGAAAGTCAGGTGATATTAAAATCGATATCGATGGTTACCGAGGTGTGCAAATGGTCCAAAAGCAACACGAGGTAATGGAAAGAGACGATTATATCAACTATTCTCGCATGTGGGGTAATGCAGCACAAGGAAGACTCGAAAATGAGAAATATGCTGATATCAGTAAATATAATACGAATTGGCAAGATGAGATTTTCCAAAATGGAATCATTGAAAACTACAATGTAGGCTTATCAGGTGGTGGGGAAAACACCAATTATAGAATTAGCGGTAATTACATGAATCAAGAAGGTGTGTTGAAGAACACTGGAATTGAAAGATTTATGTTTAGATCAAATGCGAATTATACGAAAGGTAGATTGAAAGTGGCACAAACGTTTTCCGTTTCATCTACAGAGAAAAAACCTGAACAAACAAGTGCTGGACGCTCGGCTTTAGAACATGCGATAAAAATGCCTCCGTATCTTACGCCGTATAATGCTAGCAACTTAGGTGGTTTTCAAGGGACAGATATTCAGTTGGATGGGCAAGATGCTGAAAACCCAGTACGAGTTTTAGAGCATACGGAGATATCAAATAAGAGAGTGAACTTAATGGGAACATTATCTGCAGAACTCGAACTGTTCCAAGGTTTTTCGATCAAAGGACAAGGTGGTATCGACTACTTTAACTATAACAACGATTTATTCTCACCTTCTTACGATGATGGGTCGGCTCTAGCTAGACCAACAAGGTCATTAATTGAGAAGGGATATGGTTCACATGCCATGATGACCTTAATTGGTCAAGCGACCTACAACAAACAATTTGGTAAGCATAATGTAAATGCTGTTGCAGTTGTAGAACGTATTGAGAAGAAAAATATGAACGCTGGTACATCAAGCTTTAATGAGATTACCAATGAGATAAAAAATACTACAAATACAGATCTTACTGGAGGTTCTTTTACTGTAGATTATGGTAAACTTGGTTACTTAGGGCGTATCAATTATGATTATGACGGAAGGTATTTATTTGCTGCTTCCTACAGAAGAGATGCTTCGTCAAGGTTTGGTAGCAATAACCGATGGGCTGGATTCTATTCTGTTTCTTTAGGTTGGAATGTATTAGATGAAGCTTTTATTCCCGATTCAGAATGGATGTCTCAACTTAAGTTAAGAGGTAGTTACGGATCTGTTGGTAACGATAATATTGGCGATTATAGATATTCAGCATCTATTGTATCAGGGAATCACAGTTATGTTTTTAATGGTGCAAATGGGGTATATCAGGCATTTGGTACTACAGCAGGAAATTTACCAAACCCAGATTTAAGATGGGAAACCACTTATATGACGAACGTTGGTATAGACTTAGGTTTCTTTGAAGACCGACTGACTTTATCTGCCGAATATTATAAAAACGAAAGTAACGATCTACTTATCAATGTTCGACAAGTTTCTTCGATTGGTGGTGTAAATGCTACTCAGGCAAAAAATGCAGGGTCAGCTCAAGTAAGTGGTTTTGAGTTTAACTTAGGAATCAAAAACCAGGAAAAAGCACTAAAGTGGTCTACAAACCTTAACATCAGTACAATGGAAAACATTGTCAATGATTTAGGTGGAGAAATTCTTTACGAAGGGTACTATGAAAATAACGGTTCTATTTTAAGAACAATCGAAGGTGAACCTTTAAGACATTTTTATGGGTATCAGACTCTAGGGATCTTCCGTTCATGGGAGGAGATTTACACTTCACCTGTACAAACATCAAATACGGCTCCTGGAGATATTAAATTCAAGGATATTTCTGGCCCTGATGGTACGCCAGATGGTGTGATCGATCATTATGATCAGACTATAATTGGTAACCCAACACCTGATATTGTGTTTGGTTTGAATATGGATTTCAGTTACAAGAATTTTGACTTAAACATATTTTTTAATGGTACTTATGGTAACGAAATCTATAATACGACGAGATGGTATTTAGAAGGAGGCCAAAGATTCTTTAATGCAAATCCTAAGATGCTTGATGCTTGGACGCCTGAGAATCCAGATTCAGATGTACCAAGATTAAGCGAATCGGGTGATAATCTAAGAACATCTAATCGTTTTGTTGAAGATGGTTCATACCTAAGACTAAAGAATGTGACTCTAGGGTATACACTTCCAAAGAAAGTATTATCAAAATACATTTCGAGATGTAGATTCTATGTCAGCGGCCAAAATGTTTTTACAGTGACAAAATATTCTGGTTTGGATCCTGAAGTTGGAGCTGCTGCTGCAAGTGGTAACAATCCAGCAGAGACAGGTATTGACAGAGGTAATTACCCAACTCCATTGACAATTATCGGAGGATTACAATTAAACTTCTAAACAGCATGAAAAAATCATATTATATATATTCCGTTGTCTTGATGTTAGTTTTTGGGAGTGGCTGTAGTACAGATTTCCTGAATATATCTAATCCAAACGAACTAACAGAAGACACTTACTTTAAGAACAAATCACAGTTACAATCTTCTGTAGATGCTTCTTATGTAAACCTTCAATCTAAAGGATTATATATCCGTCATCTATTCTTTATGAATGATAATATGGGACATGAGGTGGAACTAAACCCCCAACATGAACCCGACAAGAGACAGTATTATAATTTTACTTTTGATGCCAATCATGAAGGAATTTTCACCTATTGGGATAACTGTTTCAGAGGTATAAATAAAGCCAACTTTGTGATATCTAATCAAGAAAAGTTCGAAAATGTATCTCAAGATGATATTGATAGAGCATTAGGCGAAACTCATTTTATGAGGGCTTTTTACTACCATTTATTAGTCACAAGGTTTGGTGGTGTGCCAATCTATTCAGAATTGACAAGTACTCCTAATCCAAGAGCGACAAAAGAGGAAGTATATCAATTTATTCTAGAAGATCTAGCGTTAGCTGCACAGCTTTTACCTGTACAAGCAAATACTGAGGGTGGAAGAGCATCTTCTGGTGCCGCGTGGGCATTAAAAGGTAAAATGCATCTATACCGTCAGGAGTGGCAAGAAGCCAAGGAAAGCTTTGAGAAAGTAACAGGTTATACATTGGTTGATGAATACAAAGACAACTTCTTAGAAGAAACAGAATATAATACGGAGTCTGTTTTCGAAGTAGGTTTTACAAGAGAGTTTGGTTGGTCAGATCAAGATACTTGGTGGGTAGAAGATGCATCGGGTATGCAGTTCGTATCTCTTAGAGGTCAAGAATATGGGTGGAATGATTGGTTTAATTCTTATCCAGGAGATGACCTATTGGATGAGTACGAAGCCAATGACCCTAGATATACTGCAAACTTCTACACTGATGGCGAATTATTTAATAATGATACAGAAGTAGTAAGCTTACCAGACCATAGAGCGGCATGGAAGAAGTACCAGAATTATTACCAAAGACCAAAAGAAGAAATTGCTTCTGGTATTAATCATAGGGTGATCCGATATGCTGATGTCTTGTTGATGTGGGCAGAAGCAGAAAATGAACTTGGTAATTCTAGTAAAGCAATTGATTTAATGAATCAGGTGCGAACAAGGGTGAGCATGCCTTTATATGGTTCTTCAGAGATGAATACCAACTATCCGGTAAGTAGCAAATCAGAAATCTTTAATGCTATTGTTCATGAACGTAAAGTAGAGTTAGCTGGCGAGCAGGTAAGGTATAATGATTTATTAAGATGGGGTTTAGCTGAGTCTTTCTTACAAGGGACAGGCTTTGTTAAAGGGAAATCAGAATTGCTTCCTATTCCTCAAAAAGAAATTGATGTTAACCCCGAAATCTCTGCAGGGGATCAAAACCCTGGATATTAATCCATGGCAAAGTGAACATACTTTTGAATTGAAAATGATATTAATATGAAAAAGCAATATATCTTTCTTCTAATCTCAGTGTTAAGTGTAATGTGGAGTTGCTCTACAGATGAAACAACTGTGGTGGAAGAAATGCCAAAAGCTGCATTTACTGCGACTCCAACAGATGAAAACCCCAATTATATTGTACTAGAAAATCAATCGACGGGTACAAATATTATGAGCTCATGGAAGTTCAAAGAGGATGGCCCATTTGTAAGAGGATCTCAAAGTAGCGATACAACATATTATCCTAATGAAGGGACTTATAAAGTCACACTTTACACAGGAAATAATTTGGGAGTGGACACCATCTCACAGGAAATTATCATTGAACAAAGAGACCCTGATTTGCCACCAATTGGAGGTGATGATGCTTTTCTTCTTTTAGGTGATTTTGAAGATGGAGAAGTAGGAGATTGGAATGCATGGGGACAAGATGTTTCGGTGGTGAGTAACCCTGCTGGTTCTGCAGTAAATTCTTCGGACTTAGTATTAAAAATGACACAAACAGAACCATGGCAGAATAGTGCAGTTCGAAATATCCCTCAGGTGACTTCATTTGCCACCAAGATTGTAGTGGATGTTTATTTTGAACAAGAAGGTGACTTGAAATTACAAATAGAAGGTGACTTTGCGACGGGTTATTTCCAATCGGTTACACCTGGTGAGTGGGTTACTTTAGAGTATACTCTTGAAGGAGAAGTTGACGACAGTACTGAATACCCTTGGATATTATTTCAAGGTAATACTTCAGGAAGTTATTATATCGATAATATTAAGTATTACGCATTAGATATTGGAGGAGATAACGGAACTGTTTATGGTGATTTTGAAGATGAGCAAGTTGGTGATTGGAACGCATGGAATCAAGATGTCTCTGTTATTGCTAACCCTGCCGTAGATGCAGTAAACTCTTCTGATTTTGTACTACTGATGACACAAGTAGATCCTTTTTCAGTAAATGCGGTAAGAAATGGACAAATAGTTGGTGTTGCAGCCGATAAAATTACGGTTGATGTGTACTTCGAACAAGCGGGGTCTCTGAAATTACAATTAGAAAGTGATTTTGAGACAGGGTACTTCCTAGATGTGGAACCAGGTAAGTGGGTGACATTAGAATATGATTTGAACGGACAAATTGATGGAAGTATCGAATACCCTTGGGTGGTGATTCAAGGGAATACCCCAGGTAATTATTACATAGATAATATTACTTATTACGAACAGTAAATAGACAATCCAGGGATCAACTCCCTGGACTGTTTCCTAAAGATTTAAAGAAAATACAATGAAAAGAATATTAATATTGTTATCAGCTTTGGTGACCCTCTTGTCATCATGTGAAGATAATCAAGTTCAGGAGGTAACACTTTCCTCTCCAGATATCTATAAGATTTCAAATTTAAAAGCCAGTAGCTTCACAGCAGATTGGACAAGTATTGTCAATGCACAAAGTTATGAGCTTAATTTAGCAACAGATGCCAACTTTACTAATCTGGTATCACCCTATGAAAGTGTAGCAACGAAAGAAGATTCTTATCACTTTGAGGGGGTTGAAAATGGTCAGACATTTTATGTAAGAGTCAAAGCACTTTATAAGGATAAATCATCGGATTATTCCAACTCAAAATCTATTACAACATTAGAAGAAGACGGTGTAGAACCTGATACCCCTTTAAAAGATGTTGCTACTACATTTAGAGTAGGTATGGCCACCATTGTGAATCGCTTAAATGGTACTCATGATGAAATCTATAAGAGAGAGTACAATCAAATTACTGCTGAGTGGGAAATGAAAATGAACATTATGTACCCTGAAGAAGGTAGGTATGATTTTACTCTTGCTGATCAATTGGTAGAATATGCTCAGAATAACAATATGGAAATTCATGGACATGCATTGATTTGGCATGCAGCAACTCCTGATTGGGTGGTGAATTTTGAGGGAACTGATGCTGAGTTTTCTGATATGGTAGAAGACTACATTAAAACAACAGTGACTAGATATAAAGGAAAAGTGTTGTCATGGGATGTTGTGAACGAAGCCATAGATGATGTTGGAGGGAACTATAGAAGTTCGGTATTCTTAGATCGAATGGGAGAAGAGTACATCGCAAAATGTTTTCAATGGGCGAGAGAAGCTGACCCAGATGTATTGTTATTTTACAACGATTACAACTTATGTTGGGATAGAACTAAGCTGAATGGAGTAATCGATAAGGTTATTACTAATTTTAAAACAAACGGAATTCCTCTAGATGGTATTGGTTTTCAAATGCACATAGGCTACAACGGACCTACTAAAACCAAAATTGCAGAACACACCAAGTTAATTACAGACGAAGGTCTCTTAATGCATTATTCAGAGTTAGATGTGAAAATCAATCCTGATAATGATCTAACTACACCTACTGAAGAGAGAGAATTTATTCAAAAAGATAAAGTACGTGAGGTTGTAGAAGTGTATAATGCGATTCCTGAAAGCAGTAAATTCGCTTTGACTATCTGGGGACTTAAAGATGACGAATCGTGGATTCCAAGTGTACAAGGACATGACGATTGGCCATTACTCTACGATAATAACTTTACGATTAAAAAAGCACATACAGGCTTCTTAGAAGGCCTTCAAGAATAGAGTTAGCATATGGAGGGAGGGGGAATAGTAGTACCTCTTTCTCCAACTAACAAACAAACATCAAATTATTTTTATCAGCTCGTCAATGAATAGAGTACTCATTATTTATGGGACTTCTTTAAGTACTATTCTTTAAATTTTATTGACCATACTACGTAAATTAAAATGAAACAAGATCACCAAAAAGTTTCTCTTAAGGAGAAGGTGGGATACAGTCTTGGAGATTGTTCTGTAAACTTCGTTTTTCAAATCATGTTGGTATTTCAGTTGGGGTTTTACACCGATGTTTTTGGAATAAAAGCAACAGCTGCAGGTACAATTCTTCTTATGGCAAGGATCATCGATGCCTTTGTTGACCCTTTGGTAGGAATAATGTCGGATAGAACAAATACCAAGTGGGGTAAATATAGACCTTGGGTGTTATGGACTGCTCTACCTTTTGGCTTATTCTTCTTTCTTGCATTTACCACACCCGATGTTTCAGAACAATATAAGATAATCTATGCAGGGATAACATATACCCTGTTAATGGCCATCTACTCACTCAACAATACACCTTACTCTGCTTTGCATGGAGTAATGTCAAGTAATATAGATGAAAGAACTAGTATTGGTTCTGTTCGATTTGTTTTAGCGATGGTCGCTTCATTAATAGTACAAGGCTTTACTTTACCATTAGTAGATAAGTTAGGGCAAGGAGACGATCAAAAAGGCTGGTCTATGGCTATTGGTGTTTTGGCATTAGTTTCTATTGTATTTTTTATCATTACTTTTTTGTCAACTAAAGAAAGGATCACTCCACCGGCCACCCAAAAAACATCAATAAAACAAGATATTAAAGACCTAAGACATAATGGGCCATGGTTTTCTATGTTTATCGTGACTCTATTTATCTTTACTACTTTGTCTTTATGGGGTGGCGGAATGTATTACTTTTTTAGTTATTACATGGAGCCTGAAGCTATCTTTTCATTCCTGAAGCAATTCAATTTAGTAAAACAGTTAGATCAAGAAAGTTCTATGATGTACAATATTATGGATGCTTTTGGTTTGTTGGTATTGCCAGATAAAAGCAATGCTTTTAGTGTAGGATTCAGTTTTTTTAATATGGTGGGTCAGTTTTTTACGATAGTAGGAGTCTTGACCATGTCTTCATTTTTAGCTAAGCAATTTGGCAAGCGAAATACATTTATCGTATGTCTTTTTATGACGGCTATTTTTACGGGGTTATTTTTCTTCGTTCCATCGGATAGAGTAGACCTTGCGTTTAGTTTAAATATTCTAAAATCGATTTTTTATGCTCCAACTATTCCCCTTCTATGGGCAATGATGGGAGATGTTGCAGACTATTCGGAATGGAAATACAAAAGAAGAGCTACAGGTTTTGTTTTCTCAGGGATTGTATTTGCACTTAAGGCAGGTTTAGGTTTTGGTGGTGCGCTGTGTGGGTGGATTGTTTCTATATATGGCTATGAACCAAATGCTATACAATCTCCCGATGCAATTTTTGGTATTCGACTTACAGCTTCTATTGTGCCATCAGCAACATTTATGGTATCAGTAATTTCATTGATTTTCTATGTGATTACAAAAGAGTTTAATATCAAAATGCAAAAAGATCTATCCGAGAGAAGAGAACAGTTACAAATGGCCAATGTTACCGAAGTAGAAAATTCGATCACTATATAGTTTATATATATTAGTTATTAAAAATATAAAAAATGAATAAGATTAAGAATAAACCAAAATATATCGCAGACCATTTATATACTGCAGATCCTTCAGCTCATGTATTTAATGGTAAACTCTATATTTATCCATCACATGATATTGAATCGGGAGTGGCCGAAAATGATAATGGTGACCACTTCAATATGCAAGATTATCATGTTTTCTCAATGGAAGATACAGATGGTGAAGTACAAGATCATGGATGTGTTTTAAAACTAGAAGATATTCCATGGGCAGGAAGACAGTTGTGGGCCCCTGATGCTGCTGAAAAAGATGGAAAATATTATCTATACTTTCCGATGAAGGATAAGAACGATATTTTCCGAATGGGTGTAGCCATAAGTCAACAACCGGAAGGTCCTTTTGTTCCTGAACCAACACCAATAGATGGAAGTTACAGTATAGATCCTGCAGTATTTCAAGATAATCAAGAAGATTATTATATGTACTTTGGAGGAATCTGGGGAGGTCAATTGCAACGATATAGAGATAACAAAGCGATAGAAGTTGGGCAAGAACCTGCTGACTATGAGGATGCTCTTTGTCCAAAAGTGGTTAAATTATCGAAAGATATGAAAGCATTTGCTGAAGCACCTCGAGACTTAGTCATTTTGGATGAAAATGGTACTCCATTGAAGGCAGGTGACTATGATAGAAGGTATTTCGAGGGACCTTGGATGCATAAATATAACGGTAAATATTACTTCTCCTACTCAACTGGTAATACCCATAAAATCTGCTATGCAGTAAGTGATTCTCCATATGGTCCGTTTGAATATAAAGGTATCATTTTAACTCCGGTAGTCGGTTGGACCACACATCATTCTATAGTAGAATTTAAGAATAAGTGGTATTTATTTTACCATGATAGTCAACCATCGGGAGGAAAGACTTGGCTAAGAAGTGTCAAATTTGTGGAAATCGATTATCATGAAGATGGCACAATTTCAACGATCGAAGGTAAAGATTAATTTATAGTATTTATTTCATTTCCAAAAAGCATATCATATTGATATGCTTTTTTTATATAACACATTTGATGCATCCGAATGCAACATATTTACATGCAACATTTTTAGGAGTTTTTGGAGATAAATTGATATTTAATTATTTGGTATTCAGTTACATTTATGTGTGAGATCTCAATGAAATGAATTAACTCTTCTACTTTCTATTTTGTTCCGGCTACATTTTAGAAGTCAGAAAGGGTGCTAACTAAATCGACTAAATTTTTGAAATGAAAAACTATCTAAATGAAAAGGTAAATCTTAGGAACAATAATTTAAAACCACCAAACTTTGTAAATACCATCACTCTCTTATTTATTTTACTACTGTTGATTAGAGTGGATTGTAATGCCTTTTTTTCTAATTCGGGTATGACAATACAAACAGAGTCAATGACTTTAGGAGGAGCATATGCAAGTACGACAACAACTCCTTTTGATGGTATCATTTTATATGCTAATGATGATCATGGAGCTACAACAATTCAAATTTCAAATGCCCCTGGAGTATTTGATATAAGCTTAAGAGGAGCCTCAACAAATACCAATGCTGCAGGTGTTAGCTTAGAAATTGATGGAACTGAAGTGACCTCTTTTTCTTTTTCTGGAACTGCCCCAAGTATTGACACAAAATCTATAAAAATTGAAGGAAATGCAGGAAATAAAGTAATCAGGTTGGTTCTGAAAACAGATAATGGATCTAATGATACACTACTGGATTGGATCAGCTTTACTAGAACAGGTGATATCCCACCTCCACCAGCACCTCCAACTTTGCCAAGCGAGGGTGCTTTCTATACAGGGAATTATAGAAATATGTTCAAAGAGGCAGGGTATACACAGCAACAAATTGATGATAAAATCAATAGCGTATATCAACAGTTGTTTTATGGAGATGATGCCACTGAGAGAGTATATTATCCCAAAGGTTCAGATGAAGCTTACATTCTAGATATCGATAATAATGATGTAAGATCAGAAGGAATGTCTTACGGAATGATGATCGCGGTTCAGATGAACAAACAAGACGAATTCGATCGGATGTGGAAATTCGCGAAAACTCATATGCAACATGGTCCGGGAAATAGAGAAGGATATTTTCGTTGGATTGTGGATGCTAATGGATCAGAATTAGATCCTAATACGGCTTCAGATGGTGAAATCTACTTTATCACTGCCTTGTATTTTGCCTCAGTAAGATTTGGCGATCGTGGAGGTATTTATAATTACCGAGCAGAAGCGGATTATATCTTGGAGCAAATTATGAACAAAGGGTGGCCACACAATCAGATCATTGGTTCAGTGCCAAATATGTTTAATGATGAAAAGAAAGTCTGTTTTGTGCCTTATGCTCAAGCTTCCACTTATACAGACCCTTCTTATTTCTTGCCTTCTTTTTATGAAGTTTGGGGAATGATGGCAAAAACCAATCGTCAATATTGGAAAGATGCCGCAGTTGTTGCTCGAGACTTTTTTCAAGCAGCTGCACATCCAACAACAGGTTTAATGCCTGATTATTCCAATTATGATGGTAGTCCAACGGGAGGACACAAAGAGGATTTTGTGGTTGATGCTTGGCGATGTGCTATGAATGTGGCCATGGATTATGCTTGGTTTAAGAAAGACGAAAGAGAGAAAACTATTACCGATAACATTCAAAACTTTTTCTATGGTGAAGGTATTTATAGTTACTCAAGTGGTTATACTTTAGATGGTAATCCATTACCAGGGACAGACTATCAAGCAGTGGGTTTGGTCGCTTGTAATGCCATGACTTCTTTGGCTTCCACCGATGCGAAATCTTGGGAGTTTATCAATGCTTTATGGGATCGAGCACCAACAACAGGTCGATACCGCTATTATGATGGATTATTACAAATGATGTGTCTATTGCATTTATCAGGTAACTTTAAAGCTTATGTTGATGGTTCTGCTCCTCCTGTTGATCCTAATCCGATTCCTGTAACAGGAATTACTTTAACTCCATCATCATTGTCTTTGGAAGTGGGACAAACCAATAATTTGTCAGTGAGTATTTCCCCCTCAAATGCTGATGATAAACGAGTAAGTTATACATCGTCGAATACGAGTATTGCAACCGTTTCAAATTCGGGTGTTGTTCAAGCCATTCAAGCAGGAAGTACAACAATTACAGTAAAAACTGTAGATGGTGGTTTCACAGGTCAAACTTCAATTACCGTAACTTCTGAAGGCGGTAATAATGGAGGAGACAATGGTGGGAATACAGGAACCTGTTCTTTTGGTTTACCTAGTTCGGAGGCATTTCCAACAATCAATACAAGTTTCACTCATGCCCATGTATTAGGTAATGGCCCTGACCTATCTCATGTAAATAACATTTCAGTCAATTGGTCGAAAGAAGGTGGACAAATTTGGGACTTCTCTATGCGTACAAATAATGGTGTGCCAAATTGGTATGTTGATCTTAAAACAGCTATCACACATACTTTAGGTAGTGCTTCTCCATCGATCACTTTTTCGAATAGTGGGTTCAACGGACTAGATGGAGTGTATTGGATAGGCAAGGAGGGATCCAATGTAGTATTGGTTTCTAAAACTTCAGATTTCACTATTTACTTAAGTAATTCTTCTTCAGCACCAAGCTGCTCTAATGCTAGGAGGATGATAGTGAATTCAATGTCAAATAGTGGTTTGGAAGATGAAATTCAGCTATACCCAAATCCGGCTACTGATCAGGTGATCATCAAGGGAGTTCAAGGGAATACTGCTAAAGTCAAAGTTTATACGATAAGTGGAGTATTGGTTTCAACTTCAATTTTAACTGGAGATGAAAGAAAGTTGAATGTTTCAGCTTTAAAGAAAGGCACCTACATACTTCAGGTTATATCGGATGATAACTATCAAATTAAAAAACTGATGATTCAGTAATCAATTTATTCATTCAAGAGTCCAATAACTCACTATTCTACATCACTCAAAACTATGTATTGGGCTCTTGAATTTTTTATGAAATGAAAACTTTATTAAAATGAAAAATCAACTATCCATGAATACGCTTTATATTTTAAGTGGTATTCAAATCAACAATCAATTGATCCAACGTTTAAGTAAAAGCGTTTTTGTATTATCACTTTATCTATTCTTAGTATTTGATATACAGGCCCAAACTATTTGTAATAATCAAATAGGCAGTCAGGGTGGGTATACCTATGAATATTGGAAAGATTCTGGTAGTGGATGCATGACCCTCAACAATGGTGGTAACTTCTATGTTTCCTGGAACAATATTGGAAATCTTTTGGCTAGAAAAGGAAAGCGACCTGGAGTGAAAAATCAGACAGTGACTTATGGAGCCAATTATCAGCCGTCCGGTAATTCTTATTTGTGTATTTATGGTTGGAGTCAGAACCCTTTAGTAGAGTATTATATTGTGGAAAGTTGGGGAAGTTGGAGGCCTCCAGGAGCAAATGCTAAAGGTACTGTTACCACAGATGGAGGTACCTATGATATTTATGAAACAACTAGGGTTCAGCAACCATCCATAGAAGGCACAAAAACATTTCAGCAATATTGGAGTGTGAGAAGAAATAAACGAACGAGCGGAACGGTAACTTGTGCAAATCATTTTAATGCATGGGCTAATTTAGGAATGAATATAGGCAGTTTATACGAAGTCTCTTTTACGGTTGAAGGGTACCAAAGTAGTGGTACCTGTGATGTTTACAGCATGACGATGGGAACAAGTAATGGCAATAGTGGAGGAAACAACTCCACGACCATTAAAGTAAGAGCGAGAGGGGTGACTGGACAGGAAAAGTTGAATGTAAGAATTGATAATCAGACAATACAAACATTGTCTTTAACAACGAACTTTAAAGAATACACTGTAAATACAAACTCTTCTGGAGGCGTAAATGTGGAGTATTTTAACGATGCTTCAGGTAGAGATGTACAAATAGATTGGCTTGAAATTAATGGCAACCGTAAGCAGGCAGAACAACAATCCTATAACACTGCCGTTTGGCAAAATAATACATGTGGAGGGCAATACAGTGAATGGATGCATTGTAATGGTGTAATTGGTTTTGGATCTACTTCCAACAATAGAACCATATCACATAAAAACGGTAATGGATTAATTACAAACAGTATATTTCCGAACCCAGTACAAGGTAGTTCACTTACCATTCGAAATGCCAATCTAGGAGAAGTCAAAGAAGCTATAGTGTATAATTCTTTAGGCCAAATAGTTGACCACCAATATTTTGAATCTAGCTTTTCAGAACAAGAAATGCCCATAGCATTACCCAATGGATTGTATTTTATCCATGTTATAGGATCATTGAATTCTATTCAAGAAAAAATAGAAATTAGAAGGTAATACTAGATAACAGGGAAGGGGTGATTTAAACCCTTTCCTTACCCAATTGTCTATCGTACATTACAATACTTCCTGCAACAGCCACATTTAAACTTTTAGGTGATTTAAATTTGACAAGAAAATGACTCGAATCCATGGCTTGTTTGGACAAACCGTGGTCTTCAGCACCTAGTAAGTAAACACATCTTCTAGGGTGATGAAAGGTTTCTAGATCTTCAGATTTATCAGTAAGTTCTACGCCAACTATTCGAGTTCCTACAGGAAGGTTATTGACAAAATCTTCGAAGGTATTATAATGATAGTAAGGAATAGCTTTTACCGCATTATGAGTATCACTAGCTTGTTTTGCATAACGGTTACCTATGGTAAAGATGAAGCTAGCTCCAAAATTTTGAGCAGAACGCCATAAAACACCTAGGTTTTCGGGTGTTTTACCATTTTGGATACCAATGCCAAAATATTCATTTGTGAAGTTTGACTCCATAGTTATTAATCCGTTTTTTAGTCTATACCATACCTAGGCTCAATGCCAAAAGGAGGAACAAAAGTAGAACTAAAATTTTGCTTAACTATGGATTTTAGGAAATATTGTATGTATTCATCATGTAGAAGATCACCCAAAGTATTGATACTTTAGGAGACCTTTTCTAATCTATTATTGTCTTCTCCTCAACTCCTTGATAGCTAAACCAATCAAAGAAGGCTTTATTTTTAGTCGGTATACCATTGCTTGTGGCATAGATACCAATACCAGGGCCATTAAATTGTGCATTACCCTGACCATCTGCAATTGTGATTAAACTGAGGGGTTCACCAATTGGTAGAAAGTGATCATTGGTAGTACTATAATAGAATTGTATTTTCATATCTTCAGCCATGGCTTTAAGATGAATACCCTTGTGATGATAAGGAACACGAGCAACCTCTTTTCTCTTCCCCTTGAAACTCTCAATAAGTACTAAGGAATCTTTTCTTTTCATCAGTGTAAAGTAGTTTTCATTAGTTCGATAAACACATAATCCCACTTCTTCATTTGTTTTTTGTGTCTTAAAAGAGAATGAGGTTTTTGCCACAAAATGATGATCCATTATTCTTTGAACCAATAAAGAGGAGTGAACTAAACTATCGATCACTTCAGGTTGTAATGCTAATTGTAATTGGCTGTTTTTTATTGTAAAATAAGTGGATTGGGGAGTACGAATAGTACACCATTTTAGATCTAAATCATGTTGATCGAAATGATCGATGACAGATGGTTTTGGCACTGGAGTCCATGGAAGATCTGGCCTTTTTTGTTCTGATAGCACCTTTCCATACCCTTTGTTAATAATAGGTGTTTGTCCTTCAAATTCTACTTTTGCTAAAAAGGTTTCTCTAGCCAGTGTGGTAATTCCTTTATTCAATCGTTTACCCAGCATCACACACCACCATTCTCCATTTTGTGTTTCTACAAGATCTCCATGACCAACAGCATAAATAGGATATTCTTTACCAAGGTGTCGGTGTGTAAGTATAGGATTTACTATATCAGCAACAAAAGGCCCTTTTAAATTATCGCTATGATGTACTGACATAGCATGATACTGTTCTGTCCCTCCTTCAGAAAGTAGCAAAACATATTTTCCATTAATTTTATAGATGTGAGGCCCTTCCGCGTAAGCAGCATTATTAGCATGACCAAAAGATAGTTCGTTTCTTTCCCCAATAAGCTGATGGGTATTAAGATCAATTTCTTGGTTATACACTACAGTTTGTGCAGGCCAAGCTTTGTCTTTTACACTTCCCATTCCGGTGTAATAACATTTTCCATCGTCATCCCAAAATAAAGAAGGGTCAATGCCTGGGGCATCACTTAACCAAATTGGGTCAGACCATGGTCCGGCAGGGTTTTTAGCAGTGATGTAAAAGTTCATCTTACATCCTACGCATGTATTGATGATATAAAAAGTACCATTATGGTGTCGAATGGTGGGTGCAAATAAACCCAATTTATCTTTCAAACCATTAAAGTTTACAGCTTTTTCATCACTTATCCCATACCCAATATGTTCCCAGTTTACAAGGTCTTTACTATGATAGATGGGTAAACCAGGAAACCAAACAAAAGAAGAATTAACGAGATAATAATCGTCGCCTACCCTACAAATGGAAGGATCAGGATGGTAACCTGAGAGAATAGGATTTTTAAATTGAGTGGGTGGAGTTTGTGATATAGAAGTAAAATGAATAGCAAAAAATAAGACACTCATTACGATTGTTTTTAGTTTCATGGATGTTGATAGTAATAATTTATCATTCAATTTCATTGAACCTAAAGATACGAACGGTCAGTTTTTCTTTGTGAAATAAAAAGCACTAATACCGGTGCTAAATTAATTATCACGTTTTCTAATTTATTGAAAATCAATATTCATTAAAATTAAAACCACTAGAGTGTGATAGCAAATCCAATTGTAACGAAGGGGTGATTACCAATATTAATTTTAAGTAAAAAAAGTGTAAATGAGTTTTATTATTTAGAATATAAAACTATATTCGTTTAAACAATATACGTATAAACGATAAAGTAAACCATGAAACTATTTTCATCATACTCATTAGGCAATACTAGTTTAAATAATAGAATTGTAATGGCTCCAATGACACGTTGTAGAGCTGAAAATAATATACCCAATGAGCTTATGGCAGAATATTATGCACAGAGAGCTTCAGCAGGTCTAATTATTACAGAAGGTACGGCACCTTCAAAGAACGGATTAGGTTATGCTAGAATTCCTGGTATTTATTCTGAAGCCCAAGTAGAGGGTTGGAAAAAAGTAACTCAAGCTGTTCACCAGCAGGGAGGAAAAATATTTATACAATTAATGCATACAGGAAGAGCATCTCATCCATTAAATATGGAAGCCGATGCAAGAGTAGTTGCACCTTCACCCATTGTATTAAGTGGAGAAATGTATACTGATTCGGAAGGTAATCAGCCTTATCCTGTTCCTGAGCAAATGACAGAGCAAGATATTCAGGAAGCCATTCAGGAGTTTGTCAATGCAGCGAAAAATTCAATAGAAGCAGGAGCTGAGGGGGTTGAACTTCATGCGGCCAATGGTTATTTGATCAATCAATTTCTTAGTCCATTATCAAATCAAAGAACAGATAGTTATGGT
Source organism: Flammeovirga sp. SubArs3 (assembly GCF_947387565.1). NCBI lineage: Bacteria > Pseudomonadati > Bacteroidota > Cytophagia > Cytophagales > Flammeovirgaceae > Flammeovirga > Flammeovirga sp. SubArs3. The sequence continues at coordinate 139,234 of NZ_CANDOA010000005.1, forward strand.
GGAAGTGCTGAAAATAGAAATCGTTTTGCCATTGAAGTAGCACAAGCTGTGATCGATGCGATTGGTGCTGATAAAGTGGGAGTGAGAATATCACCTTATGGTGTATTTAATGATTTAGCACCTTTTGATGGCATAGACGAACAGTACCTTTCATTAGTAGATGCTTTCAACAATTTAGGTGTTGTTTATCTACATTTAGTTGATCATAGCGGAATGGGAGCCCCTGAGGTACCTGTTTCCATTAAAGAAAAATTAAAAGAGGCGTTCAATAATACATTTATTGCTAGTGGTGGTTTAGACAGAAAGAAAGCCATCGATATTTTAGAAGCGGACCAAGGAGACTTAGTAGCTTTCGGAAGGCCTTTTATATCCAATCCAGATCTCGTTCATCGATTAAAAGATGATCTTGAATTAACACCACCCGACTTTGATACTTTCTATACACCGGGAGAAAAGGGTTATACAGACTATGCCTTTAAAGTAGCAGAGTAATAAGATCTGGATTTGGGTTGAATGATATTTTATCAGTATTGACCAATGTATTTACCCAAAAATTCCACAACAGTTCAAACTTCCAAGGCTTTCAATATATGATATTGAAGGCCTTTTTTATGTGTTTTATGAGAAAAATTTATGGAAATATAGGGGGGGAATAAGTGTATATAAATTTGAAGGTATAAACGCTTCATTTTCTTCCAACAACACTGCTATGGATTTCTTTTCTTGAAGTAATCAATGAATGAATTATTACCATGAGAGAAGAACAACTACAAAATGTAAATACCAATATTGTTTTGATTTTCATGGTGCAAAAGTTATGAAATCACAATGATGAAACTAAACTGTAAAAATCTATTATTCTTTTTGGGTTGGGTATGGTCAATAGCAGGCTATGCTCAGAATCCTTTAATCACACATCGTTTTTCTGCAGATCCTACAGCTAGGGTCATGAATGATACACTATTTGTATTTCCCTCATCAGATACTACATGTACTCAGATCAAAGGTAACAATGGTTTTTGTATGCCAGATTACCACGTCTATTCTACAACGGATCTTACAACTTGGAAAGATCATGGAGAAATTCTTTCTCATAACACAGTGCCTTGGGTAGAAGAAAATAGTTATGGTATGTGGGCGCCAGATTGTATTGAAAAAGACGGTAAATATTATTTCTATTTTCCAGCAATGCCCAAAGATGGTAGTGCATTTAGAAGAATAGGGGTTGCCGTAGCAGACACTCCAACAGGACCGTATACACCAGAAAATTCATATATCGAGGGAATTGAAGGTATAGACCCCAATGTATTTATTGATGATGATGGTAGCATATTCTTATATTTCGGTGGTGGCGAGAACCTTTTCTATGTTGAATTGAATCAAGATATGAAAACGATCAAAACGAAGCCTAAGAAGGTAGAAGGCTTGCCATCAAAGTATAAAGAAGGGCCATTTGTTTTTAAGCGAAAGGCTAAATACTATTTTACTTTTCCACATGCACCAGGGCCAGCAGAAGAGATTTCTTATGCAGTAGGTGATAGTCCTAGAGGACCTTTTGAATACAAAGGAAAAGTATTAGAACATTGGAAAGATGGCTGTTGGACCAACCACCATTCGTTTGTAGAATATAAAGGTGAGTGGTTATTATTCTACCATCATATGGATATTTCAGGAAATAAACACAGAAGATCAATGTGTGCTGATCGCATCTATTTTGATGAAGATGGAAATATACCTGAAATCAAAGCAACTCAGAGAGGTATTGCCGCACTAACAGCAAATAATGCTATCCAATTGGATAGATATAGTGTTCTTGAAAATGCGACTGTAACTAAAACAAATGCAGCTATACCCAACTGGATCGTCAAAAGAATTTCTGAAAAGACTCAACTTGAAATTAATGAGATCAACTTTGAAAATAACAAATGGGATCATTTGGCTCTTTTTGTAAGCTCTCAAGAAAAAGCAACTATTGAGGTATTAGCGAACAACAAAAAATTATCGGTTGTTGAAGTCCCTAAAATGAAGGAAGGAGAATGGAGGTTAGTGAAAGCACCTTTATTATTTTCTCCAGAAGGGATGGTTGATCTCTCATTCCAATTTTCGGGTAATACAGAATTCTTAGCATTGGATTGGATGCAATGTCTTACTAGAAAACAAGTACTACTTTCTAAATCTTATGATATTGATCTATTTAATGCTGCCAACCAAAAAATCCTTTTTCAAGCTAATCAAGGGAATATTTATTCAGAAAAGGAATTTACACAGCTAAAGCCACATATTCTATCTACCTCATTGGTACAAGGAGAAATGCATATCAATAGTGAACATGCGGTACACTTGGATGGAGTTAAAAAGGGCGATGTTGTTAGTTTCTCATCAGATAAATCAAGAAAAATGTATGATGCATTTGTAGGGATAGAAGCGGCTAATTATTCAGACCAAGAAGGAGTAATGGTAGAGTCATGTAAGTTAGGCGGTAAAAACGTTGGTTACATTGAAAATGGGGATTACCTGATGTTCAATAATTTGTTATTCCCTCATTCTCCTAAAAAAGTAACCATCGGAATTGCATCACCAAATAAAGGAGGAATAGTAGAAATAAGAAAAGAAAAAATTGACGGTGAGGTAGTTGCTTCATTTAATATCGATCAGACTGGTGGTTGGCAAAATTGGTCTTCTATTACTTCAGATATAACTACTCAACTTGTTGAGGACGAGAAAATCTATGTTGTCTTTAAAGGCGACAAAGGCTTTTTAATGAATATCAAAGATGTAAGATTCGAGTAAAACCAATAAACAATATCATGATTAAAAAATATATTACTTCTGCATTGTTAAGTGTCTTATTAGGGGCATGTGCAACGAAAGAGACAGTCAAACAAACAGCAAAAATTAACTTTGAAGCGAACTGGGAATCTTTAAGTCAATATGAAGTGCCAGAATGGTGGAAAAATACCAAGTTTGGTATCTATTTTCATTGGGGCCCTTACTCTGTACCTGCACATGAAACAGAGTGGTACTCACATTACATGTATAACGCTGGTAATGAAGTGAGAAAGTACCATGAAGAAACGTATGGTCCACTCAATGAATTTGGCTATAAGGACTTTATTCCCATGTTTACTGGAGAGCATTTTAATGCTGATGAGTGGGCAAAGCTATTTAAAGAGGCAGGGGCACAGTTTGCTGGCCCTGTAGCTGAACATGCAGATGGTTTTGCTATGTGGGATAGTGACTTAACGCATTGGGATGCCAAAGAGATGGGACCAAAACGAGATATCGTTGGAGAGATGGCTGAGGCGGTAAAGAAACACGATATGAAGTTTATTGCGACATACCACAGACATTGGATGTATGCTTGGTTCCCTACATGGGATAAAACAACAGATGCTGCCGATAAAAAATACGAAGGGTTATATGGACCCTATACTCCAAAAGGGACATTTAATATGGCAAAAACCAAGAGTGACCCTTTACCTGATGATAAATTCAATGAAGAATGGTTGGCAAGGTTGGATGAACTGATGGAAAAGTATCAACCGGATATCATCTGGTTTGATAACCGTATGGACATTATTGGAGAGAAATACAGACAACAGTTTCTTGCTAATTACTACAACAATGCTCAGAAATGGGGAAAAGAAGTGGTATGTACCTATAAGTTTCATGATTTAGAAGAGGGGACAGCTGTTTTGGATTTAGAACGTTCTCGAATGAAAGAGAAACAGCCTTTCGTATGGTTAACAGATGATTCTGTAGACTGGAAAGCTTGGTGCCATATTAACGATCCAAAGTACAAAACAACCAATAGGCTCATTGATTTCTTAGTAGATGTCGTTTCAAAAAATGGAGCGGTATTATTGAATATACCACCAAAAGCCAATGGTGAAATTCCCCAAGAAGTCATCACTAGGTTAAAGGAAATGGGGAAATGGTTAAATACAAATGGTGAAGCAATTTACGATACCAGACCATGGAAAATCTTTGGAGAAGGTCCTCAAGAAATCAAAGAAGGTCATTTAAGTGAGCATAAAAATAAGGAAGCAGTGGCTGAGGATATTCGTTTTACAACAAAAGGCGACTATTTGTATGCTATTGCTTTGGATTGGCCAAAAGATGGAATTTTAAAGGTAAAAAGCCTTGGACAGAATAGTGAGGTATTATCTCAGGAACTGCTTCAGGTAAGTATGCTAGGGAGTAATAAAGTGATAGAATGGAAACAGGAAAAAGAGTATTTGAAAGTTCAATTACCAGAAGATAGACCCTGTGAGCATGCTTTTGTGATTAAGTTGAAATTAAGTCCTCAAGATTTATAAACAGCGATCCGATTCATTAAAACAAAGAAAAGGCTACCAAAATATTTATTGGTAGCCTTTCTTTTTTTAGATAGTGTAAGCGAATTTAATTCTTTAGCATTTTATATAAAATATTTAAGTTGTTAGAAGTGATTTTTAAAAAGTAAATTCCTTTCTGAAGATCGGATATATTAATAGATTGAAGACCTTTTGCTAATGAAAGAGTCCTCACTTTTTGTCCATTGGAAGTAAAAAAGATCACATCAGAAGCATCCTTTAATTCTACATTTACAATATCATCAACAGGGTTTGGATAGAAAGGGATACTCTCTTCGAAATTCAAAGCATATGTAGGGATGTCTGTTGAATTTGGAGTAACTGTTACAGTAACTTGATCGTATTCTGTAAGCCCTTCTCTTGTTCCTTCGAATTCAAAGACAAAGACTGTTTCACTTTCTACTTCAGGAGCAGTAAATTGAATGGACACCGCTTCAGAGTTTTCAATTAGTATAGAAGAAGAGGTAGACCATTTTGTTACAAACTCATCATTGTGAGAAGTAGAAGCGGTAAGTGTGACTAAGTCACCACTTTCAACAGTCTGATCCTCACCAGCATTTACCCAAGCTTCTGATGTTAAAGTCAACACAACGGGAATGGATAAATCTTGATCTGAGATGGTAAATGAGCTATTGTAAGTAGTATACCCTGAAAGTTCCACAGAAAAGTCATATTCACCTGCTTCTAGTTCTGAAAAACTGATATTACCTTCTGAATCTGAAGTTTTTTTTTCCTCTCCAATCGTTAGGATGGCACCTTCTAAGGTTTGTTCGGATTCATCCTTAATAGTAAAGTTAGCAGCAAAAGTATCTCCTTTTTCTACTGCAATCACATCGTTTTTTTGATCTGTTGCGAGATTATATTGCCAACTTTTTCCTTCAGGGCGAATACTTGCTTTGATGATATATTTCTCTCCAATAGTAGGTGCATTCTGTAAAGGAATACGTAAAGTTTGAGTTCCACTACCTGCATCAATAGTTTTAGTTGCTTGTCCCAACCATTGTTGTGAGGACCAAAATTCAGCAACTAAATCTCTAGTGGTTGTTGCAGTATATTTTAGATCTATACTTACCTGTTCAGCATTTCCAATAGTATTATTAGGAAGTAAAATCTCTACACTTTCCATCCCGATAGAGATATCTTTCTCATTAGAAAGCTCCAAAATCATTGAACTAATATGGCCACCCTCATCAGGGAAAGTGACAGAGATTTCATTGTTTGCTTTTAATAAATCAGAGTCAAAAGGGATTTCGATCACACCAAAGAAGTCATCTCTATGTGCTTGGTCACTACCTTTCCAATTGCTAGGGACAGTGATCGTTACATCATTTACTTTAATCGTAGGTTGTTTCGACTTATCATGCTTTCTACCTATTCCCATATGAAGGGTAACTTGTTGTGTACCATCCGTATCAACGCCGTTAAAAGTAAAGGTGTTGGTTTGGTTCGATTGAATGGCTTTGATATGTTCTGGTGCATAATATTTTTGCTCTACCATTGCAGAAGTAAGCGAAGGTGCTTCTTCAAAATGATAGGCTAGAATACAAGTTTCACCACCAATCAATTCTAATGAAGAAATGGATTCATTGAGCGTTGTAATGCTCATCTCTTCTTGTTTATCATCATAGATACGAAGCGACTTTTTAGTGATAGACTTCAACGCATCTAAGTTTTCTACAAACTCAATATCAATAGTTTGACTGTTGTCGTCTAAATTATTGAAGGCGATATATAAGGTATTTTCTTCTTGGAAAGCATGAGTTTGAATATCAGGGTTGTTCGAGTGTATTTGCACTCTTTTTCCTTTAACATCTTTCCATAATTCATAAAAATGAATCCTTGGAGAATATCTCCATCCTTTTACCTCTGCCTCCCCAATGTTTGTTGGAATAAACAATGCAGCTCCATAAGGTTGGTAATTATTACCAGCATTAAGATGCCATTTAGATTTATCTGTGATAAATGGAATAGAAATATCAATCACATTTTCTCTATCCAATAAATTAAATAACATATGGTTGATTCCTTTTACAGATTGTACACTTTCCAAATCTGTATAGTCATCATCAAAACCATGAGTAATTACTCCGTACTCAGTAATGGCATGTGGTTTTACTTTTCCCCATTTCAGGTAACTGTAAGTTTCAATTAGGTCTAAGATGGCTTCAGAGTTACTACCAGAACGAATATTATTCTGACCCGTAATATTCACACCGTCGTATAAATGTGTAGAAAAACCGTCCATATGTTCACCTGCAACATCCATAAACATTTTCATATTCTCTTCCCAATGGGCAAAGTCGTGAATCTCCATAGATGGCCAAGCAGCAGAATAACCGACCACCTTCATTTTTCCAAGGGAAGGTGTTTCATGGATTTTTTTACCAATAGCAGCAAATAAATCAGCCATTCTACGTTTTACTCTAATTTCATCTTCTGTAATCCACTTCCCTTCATAAAAATCATGAGCGTGTACAAAAGGCTCGTTCATTGGTTCGTAGAATTGTGGGCGATCATTGGTACTCACTTCATCTACAAAGTATTTTACAGCCCAATCAGCAGCTTTATCTACATCCATTTCATCTAGGAAGGCACTTTTAGGATGTTCTGTTCCAACATATCTGAAGACATCTTTTTCTGCTGTGCTATTATCTTTTACAGTGGAGTTGGGGTAGGTGCCTACAGCAAATCCTTTTCTTTTAGACTCTGATAAAGGACCCCAAAAACCACGGCCTTGTCCCACATTGTATTCTTCATAAAATGCGTTAAGCTCTGCATCGTTTGCTTTTGCATGAAGATTGAAAAATTTGTTTCGGTTTAGTTCGGAAACACCTCCTATAAATCGTTGAGTTTTGTGATTGATCGTCACTTTTGTTTGTGCACTGCCTTGCCATGGACTGAGTGTGAAAACAAGTCCAAGGAGCGTCCAAATAAACGTACTACATGTTGTATTCCATTTCATTTCAAATTATTTAAATAGTTGATTAAGTGATTGTTTATCGATCAAAATTAATCACTTAAAGACCGATCGATGGTTTGAAATTTTAGTAAATAACGAGGGGGAATTATTTTTAATAAATAAAAAAATACCGGAGAAAAACATCTCCGGTACTTCTTTCAAAAATAACATGAGTGAATAAATTTTATCACCTATGTTGTATTTATTTTACGATTAATTGAATACTCTTTATGAAGCTTTCAGATTGTACATGTAGAATGTATACTCCTCTAGCAGCCTCACTTAAGTCCAGCTCATGGATACCTGTAGATAAAGATTTTCTCTCTACTACTTGCCCTGAAAGATTGATCACTGATACTTCAGCATCACTTAATAACTCAATATTTGTTCTTCCTGAATGAGTAGGATTCGGGTAGCATTTTACTAGATCAGCAGCTAAATCTTCTGCAGAAGTAGGCGCTTGAATGTTCGCTGACAATACAGTTACTGTTACTTGATCTGTAACTACCATATCCGCTACTGTTGCCTTAAGTACAAATACATAATCATTGTCATACTCAAGTTCAGGTGCAGTGAATGTTGGTGTAGCACTATTAACATCAGAAAGTGTAATTCCTTCAGGAACGATCCACTCTAGTTGTACATCTAAAGGAGTAGAAGCCGTACCATCCAATGTCACTTCATCACCCGCATTAACCGTTTGGTCTTCCCCAGCATTGGCTACTGGTTGTTCTACAGATTTGATTGTAATCATCACTTCGTCTGTAGATGTCATGTCTCTGTAAGTGGCAGTTAATGTGAAAGTATATTCAGTATCTTCAGCCAATTCAGGTACATTGAAAGTAGGTTGTAATGCATTAGCATCACTTAAAGTAATTCCTTCTGGCGCAGTCCAAGTAATGTTAGCGTTTTGTGGTATTGTTGCCGAAGCATCCAATGTCACTGTGCTGTTAATGTAGGCTACTTGATCATCACCGGCATTGGCTACCAATTCAGGATATACCAATACTTCAACTTCGTCAGTAGATTCTCCTTCAAGGTATTGTGCTCTAAGTGTAAATGTCAATGTAGTTTCTTCAGTTACATTTGGTGCTGTAAATGTCGGCATTGCTGAAGTGTTATCAGATAGAGTAATACCTTCAGGTGCTTCCCAAACAAATGTAGTTTCCTCAGGTGTTGTTGCAGAGGCATCTAAAGTTACTGTCGTACCTTGTTTTACTACTTGATCATCGCCAGCATTAGCATTGATTTCTGGAACTACAGTTACCTTCACTTTATCAGAATAAGAAAGCATTCCTTTTTTAGCTGTTACTGTAAATTCATATTCCATAGGAGCTACTAAACCAGATGCACTTGTAAATGTTGTTGACTTCATATCTGTTGAAGATAAAGTAACACCACTTGGAGCAGTCCAAGTATAAGTAAACTCATCAGAAGAGTTGTGAGTGGCCATTAGGTCAACTGAACTACCAGATTGGATAACGATATCATCACCAGCATCCAATTGGAAATCAATACCATATTCTACAACGCTGAAATCATCTAAATAGAATAATTCCTCTTCTGTTTTAGGTGTTTGGATATATAACCTTGTTGGTACAATATCTCCTTGTGATAATGATTTTGAGATATGGAAATTCTCATCGATTGTGATGATTTTTTCAAAAGAAACCCATTCACCAATAGTGGCATTGAAATCTCCCCAGCTTATACCTGGAGCAGTGACACCTAACTTCGTTGCGCCAGAATCTTTCCACTCATCACTTGGCATAAATCTAATGTTGTAGACCTCAACATTCATTGTTTCTACCAAGATTTTACCTGTGAACTTATATTGTTTTCCCACTTCTAGATTAAAGTAGCTATCTGAAGATGTTTCTACTAAGTCGATTTTAGCAGTGGCTGCAACTTCTAAACTTGATGTTCCTTTCGATTGCTCTGAAACGATATCAGAAATAGAGAACATTTCACTTTCAATACCAGACCAACCTACTGATTTGCCCTCTTCAAATCCACCATTCACTAAAAGCTCTAAGCCACTAATCTTTTCATTAATCACGGTAATAACTACCTCATCTGCTTTTGATGAATTTACCCCATCATTTACAATTAAACTGAAAGTGAAAGAAGTTTCTCCTTCTACCATCGGGGCTGTAAATGTAGGCATTGCAGCAGTATTGTCTGACAACGTAATTCCTTCTGGAGCAGTCCATGCATACGATAAATCACCTTCTGTCTGACTTTGAGAACTAGAACCATCTAAAGTAATAGTTGCTCCGCTACCTACAGTTTGATCATTCCCAGCATCTGCTACAGGAATTGAACTTGGGTTTACTGTAATCACTACTTCATCAGAAGCAGAAGATTCACCTAAGTTGACAGCCAAAGAGAATGTAAAAGTAGTACTTTCAGTCACGATAGGAGCAGTGAAAGTTGGCATAGCAACATTAACATCAGATAAAGTGATACCTTCTGGTGCTGTCCATGTTAAGGTAACATCCTCAGGTGTAGTGTTTGATGCGTCTAAAGTGACAATATCTCCGGCGTCTACTGTCTGATCATCGCCAGCATTGGCAGAAATTCCTGGAACAACAACAATATTCACCTCGTCAGAAGCTTCAAAACTTCCATCACTAGCTTTTAACTTTAATGTATAAGTAGTTTCTTCAGTGATATCACCAGCAATATCAAAAGAAGTAGTTAATGTATTTGTAGAAGTTAATGTAATTCCTTCAGGTGCTTCCCAAGTATATGTAAATGAATTTGATGAATTATGGCTACCCATTAGATCAACAGTGGCACCAGGAAGTGTTGTTTGATCTTCTCCAGCAGACAAAATAAAATCAATGTCCGTTTCTTCTAACATCAAATCATCAAAATAAATAAGTTCGTCTGTTGCATCATTCGAACTTTGAAGATGTAATCTTGTGCTAACCACATCACCTTTTGATGAACCAGCCGCAAAAGCTTCGTCAAAAGTTAATATCTTTTCGAAAGAGACCCAGCTTCCTTTTTCTGGTTGTAAATCACCCCAGCCACTACCTGATTGTGTAATAGAGAACTTCGCATTATCAGCATCAAACCAATCATTTGATGGCATAAAACGTAAATTGAATACCGTAGCCATCATTTTATCAACTCTGACTTTACCAGAGAATTTGTAAGCTTTTCCGATTTCAACATCTATGAAATCATCCATATGAGTTTGGACACCGTCTACTTTACTAGACGTTTCAAACTTAACACTTTTACTACCTTTCGACATTGGGTCTATCACATCTGATTGAGTATAAGCACCCATGCCAGTCCAACCTTTCGTTAGTTCTTCTTCAAAACCTCCATTAACGATTAAGTTTAATCCATTAATGATTTTGCTTTTTGCAACGAAAGAAACAGTAGCAGGTTCAGAGTCTACTTCTCCGTCATTTACGACTAATGAAAATGTTAGTGTCGTTGTTTCTGTAACCACAGGAACTGTAAAAGTAGGAATAGCAGCATATGCATTAGACAAGGTAACTCCATCAGGGGCTGTCCATGTAAATGATAGTGCATCTTTGTTTTCATCATAAGAATCTGCACCGTATAATGTTACTACCTCACCAGATTCTACTGTTCTTCCTGACCCTACAACGGCCACGGGAGCTTTATTGATTTCTACTAGAGTAATCTCCTCGTTATAGTTTTCTGTCGATAGGGTAAATGTTCCCTTTTTCTCTTCAAATAACGTTTTTTGAATAGCGTATTCGTAATCACCAACAACAAGTTTTTCAACAGTCACTTTACCTTCAGCATCCGTAGTGAATGATTTATCGAAAGTAAGGTCTGTCTTTTTTAAATTGAAAGTAGCATCTGCTACAACTTCACCGTCCTCATCTTTTACTACAAAAGCAGTAGTATAAGTTACCAGCGCATCTGAGACTAAAGTGATAGTTTTTTGTTCATCACCTGTACTGAATGATCCAGTATATTCGTTGTAACCTTCGGCATTTACTGAATAGTCATAAGTACCAGATTCTACAAGACCTTCAGGGTTACCGTTAGCGTCTGTTGTATAGTCTTTTAAATTGATAGTCACAGTAGCACCACTAATTGGATCTGTTCCATTAGAAGTAACTGTTAGAGGTATATCATAAAAAGCGTCCATTGTAGAGAATGCCGCGTCTGGGAATCCGCTTAGAACAGGGTAAGAGTTGGTATTCATTTTCCAAGCACCACTTTCTGTAAAATCTAATGCTGAGAATTGGCTTGCATTTGTCATTTCAAGAGGAGTAAGTACAGTTACCTTGTCAGAAGGATTTTCTTTACCCGTAGTAGAAATGGCATATAAGCCAGAAATCGCAATATCGTTTTTAAGATTTGCATCTGCTGTGATACCAGGAACACCATTTAAAACAGTACCATAAGTGGTAGCATTAGTGATGGATGCACTTGCTTCTACAGCATTCATATTACCAACAATACCACCGTTATTACCCCATTTGGCATCCAGTTCTACTGCAGCAAAGCAATCTGTTAGCGTTACATTTACAACCATACCAATCAATCCGCCAATTGAGCCAGATCCTGATACTTTTCCACCTAAAATAAAACACTGGTCAACTATCGTATTCCATTCTGCATGACCAATAAGTCCACCAACTCTTTCAATGTTAGGTACTTTTTGTTCGTTCGATAAATTAATAAGACCTAAATGCTTTATTGAAGCGCCTTGGCTAAATCCGATAAATCCAACTCCTAACGAAGATTGGTCTGCATGTTTCGTAATCGTAAGGTTGCTGATGGTATTGAAGCCCCCATCAAATGAACCTTTAAACGTTTTTGAAACATCACTTCCAACTTTATATCCAATAGGATGGAAAGTTTCGCCATCCATATCAATATCCGTAGTTAATTTAAAGTGCATACCCCATAACTCAGAAGAATTATCTAATTCAATCAATTGAGCTTTCGATGAAATTAAATAAGGGTCTTCTACAGTACCAGCACCATCAAACGATTGAGCTTGGCCGGTGGTATGAAAACATAGGCTATACACTGCGAGCCATAACAGTGTATGTAGTTTGTAGATGTATTTCATTTTATACTAAGAATAGATTGTTTTAAAAAGTTTTTTCGTACTTCAAAGATGTAAAACTTACACTAAAAAATAGGGTGTAAAAAATCCGCCAATTGAGGGGGTGAATTTTTTATATTTTCGCCCTTAGTAATCCTTTCTAAGTAGGTATACCTAAAAATAAGCTTTTTTGGGGTATAAATAAATAACTATGTGATGAATACGATTTAGGACATAAAAAAAGGAGAAGATAAACACCTTCCCCTTTTCAATTCTTAAGCTATTTTATAGTTACATCAGTTCTAATTTTTTTGTTTCGTTATAGTCCAGTCCTCTAAGTTTTTGAAATTCAGCCAACAGTTGTTTTGTCAATTGTGGATTGTCTTTCGCAATATTCTTCTTTTGTGAAGGGTCTTCTTTCAAGTTGTAAAGTTGAATTTCAGTGTCATTACCCAACTCAATATTTACCTGTTTATTTTTCTTCTTCCCTTTGTAAGAAGGAATCAATACTAAGTCTCCTTTTCTGTATGAAGTTCTTGTTGTCGCTTCAAGAATAAGGGAAGTTCTTCCTTTCTGGTCAGCACTTAATAGAGCCCCTAAAACATTTTCTGAATCTGGAGTGGAAATTTCACTACCTGTAAGTGCTGCTAATGAATTCAATAAGTCCATTTGACACACTAAAGCATCCGATTTTCCAGGTGCGATGGTTCCTTTCCAATAAGTAATAAATGGAACATGGGCACCCGCATCATAAAGGGAATATTTTCCTCCTCTTAATCCACCTTTTGGATCATGATTACCAATTAATTCTACCGCTTGATCGTAGTAACCATCGTTTAATACTGGCCCATTATCAGATGAGAAAACGATTAGCGTGTTTTCTTCAATACCTTCTTCTTTTAATGTTTTTAAAAGTTCGCCAATACACCAATCGGCTTCAAGAATCACATCACCTCTTGGACCCATTCCTGATTTTCCTACAAATCGTGGATGTGGCGTTCTAGGTACGTGAGGCTGCTGCATTGTGTAGGTTAAGAAGAATGGAGCTTCTTTATTTGACTGATCTTTGATATACGATTTCACTTTTAAAAGGAAATGATCTGCCATATCTACATCACTCCATAAAGCAGATTTACCACCTTTCATATAACCGATTCTAGGGATACCATTCACAATTGAGTTATTGTGCCCATGGTGCCATTTCATTTTCACCATTTCTGGGTGATCGATAGCCGTTGGTTCCCCTTCAAAATTCTTATGGTAATCGATCTGAATTGGATCATTTTTATCCAATCCAACCACATCACCATCTTCAATATAGACAGTAGGAACTCTATCTTGAGTTGCTGCCATGATGTAAGAATAATCGAAACCTACTTCGTTGGGGCCTGGTGAAATATGTTCGTTCCAATCTTTATCATGTGTACCTAAACCAAGGTGCCACTTACCAATAATGGCTGTTGAATAACCAGATGATTTCAACATTTTTGGTAACGTCATTTGTTTAGTACTGATGAGCATTGGAGCTGAACCAGGAAGTATTTGAGCATTTTTTCTCCAAGGATACTCTCCGGTAAATGCCGCATACCTAGAAGGTGTACAAGTGGCCGACGAGGCATACCCATTAGAAAAGTTAATTCCACCATTGGCTAAGGCATCCATGTTAGGCGTTTTAATCTCAGTAGCTCCATTGGCACTAATATCACCGTAGCCAAGATCATCCATATATACAAAAATGATATTTGGTTTCTTGTTGAGGGATTCACTTACGGTAGAGGTGTTTTTTTGGCACCCCCATGACAGTAATGCCATAGGGATGATCATCAAATTATATATGCTTCTCATCTTAAAGACTTTGTTGAAATGAAATAATAGTTTCTGCAGGGGCTAAACCTTCTGCTGTTGCTGTTAATTTTATTGGTGAAGAAGCATTTTTTGTTCCCTGGATTATTGCTAATGCCAAGCCATTAAATACTTCCATATGTTTTCCTTTGTGTGGAGTAACTGATGTAGCATCTCCATTACCAACACCTACAATTTTACCATCACCTGATACTTCGAACTGAATATCATTTGAAGCGGTGTAACAGAAGTTACCGTCTTTATCTACTACTTTAACAGTAACATAAGATAAATCTTTACCGTCTGAAGCAATTAAATTACGGTCTGCTTCAAGCACAATATGATGTGGTTTTCCTGCAGTCTTAATTACTTTTCTAGCCACCTCTTTTTTATCAGTATAGGCTACCACTTCGATTTTACCTGGCGTAAATGGAACTTCCCAACTTAATCTATATTTAGACATCATAGGCCCTTTCTTCTTCCAATCTCTATGAGTCATTTTGATAGGAGTAAGGTCTACGCCTTTCACTTTTTTACCGAAAGATTTTCCATTAACGAAAAGCTCAACTTCCTCAGCATTGGTAAAAGCATGTACTGGTATAATTTCCCCTTCTTTACCGTCCCAGTTCCAATGCGGTAAAACATGTACCATTGGTGTTTTAGTCCACTGACTTTGGTACAAGAAATACCTGTCTTTAGGGAATCCACATAAATCGGCTGCACCAAAATAAGACGAATGGGAAGGCCAATCTCCGTTCCAATATCCATTAGTCCAGTTGTCTTTTCCTCCAAAAGGTGTTGGTTCTCCTAGATAATCGAAACCAGTCCACATAAACTCACCCAAAATTCGGGGACTTTTTTCTAACATATCAAATTCCAAATCAGGAGGATAAGCCCAAGGTGGTCCTACTAAATCATAACTTGTAACTTGTTTAGATCCTTCGGCAACTTTAGGCTCGACGGGTAAGTCATAGTATCCTCTTGAACTGGTACATGAAGAAGTTTCTGAACCATAAACTATCCATTCAGGATATTCTTCAAGAATTTTTTCATAACGCATAGGGAAGTAGTTAAACCCTACAACATCAATCTCATGAGCTAACTTGTTGACAATAGCTAATGGATGGTAGTTAAAACCTGCAGTGACAGGTCTTGAAGTATCTTCAGATTTTGTAATTCTAGCTAAACGTCTGGCTTCTTTCCAACCGTCTTTTTTTGTTTGTTCTAGAATCTCATTTCCAATACTCCACATAATGATAGAAGGGTGATTTCGGTCTCTGCGGATCATTGCTCTAAGGTCAATTTCACTCCACTTATCCCAATCTTTGTTGTAACCGTTTTCTACCTTTCCGATTTTCCAATTATCAAAGGCTTCATCAATCACAACCAATCCCATTTTATCACAAAGTTCTAATAATACTTTTGATGGAGGGTTATGGCTAGTTCTTATGGCATTTACTCCCATGTCTTTCATGATTTGTAGTTGCCTTTCTTTTGCTCTTCTATTTACTGCAGCTCCTAAAGGACCTTGATCATGATGAAGACATACCCCTTTAAGTTGGATTCTTTCACCGTTGAGTAAAAAACCTTCCTTTGCTAAAAATTCAATTTCTCTTACCCCAAATGAAGACACATATTTGTCTAAAACCTCATCTCCTTGTTTGATATATGTGATTGCTGAGTAAAGGTGAGGGTTTTCCATCGACCAAATTTCTGGTTGCTCAATAGTTAATGTTTGAGAAACTGTTTTTTGAGCATTTTTATCCAGTTTGTAGGATTTTGTGATATTACCCACTTTCTCACCTTTTTGATTCTGAACGATGGTTTCAATATCAATAGACGATTGTTTTTCTAATGAATTGACAACATCAATATCAACCACTAGCTCTGCTTTTTCTTCTGAAATAACAGGAGTTTTGATGAACGTACCATCAAAAGCGATATGGATAGGGTGTTTAAATTCTACCCACACATCTCTGTAAATACCCGCACCAGGGTACCATCTAGCACTAAGATCTTCAGGGGCACATTTTACTGCTACTGTATTTATTTCACCAAAGTTTAAATATTGGGTCATGTCTAATTCAAAGCCGATATAGCCATAAGGACGTTCTCCAATTTTTTTACCATTAATAAATACCTCGGCATTATTCATTACTCCTTCAAAATGGATAAAAGCTTTTTTGCCTTCCATCTTTGAAGGAACATTAAATTCCTTTCTATACCAAGCTTCACCATGCACAGGTAGACCACCTGTACGGGAGTTATAGGCAATATCAAAAGGTTCTTCGATGGCCCAATCATGTGGGAGATCTAGTGATTTCCAAGACGCATCATCGAAGTCTTTTTTCATTGCATCAGCTTTCTTACCTCTAGAGAATTTCCATTGATCATTAAAGCTGATTTCCTCTAAACTCTCATAATCCTGTTGGGGAATTTGCTGAGAGCAAGACATTAATCCGCATAGAAGACCAATGCCTAATACCTTTATATTTTTCATTTTATTTTCTGTTGAAATGATGTATCGAATAGTTAATCATGGATTAGCGCTGAAGGATTTTTTTGAAATTCAAAGCTAGATTCCACCGTAAATCGTTCCACTAAAGGTTGCCCTTCGCCTCTCGCATTTTTAATTTCATTCTCCCATACCTTTCTTAATGATTGAAGCTTTTCTTTGTAGAAGCTATCCCCTGCAAGGTTATGTAACTCATTAGGATCAGTGCTTAGATGATAAAGTTCTTCATACACAGGAATTTCACCGTTTAATGGCCCTTCGACAAAACTTCTGTAAATAGGTATCTCTTTGTCTGTCATAGAATAAAGCACACTGTTGACATTAATGCCCATTGCTTTTGCGTATTGAATCCTTTTGCTGGCAGAAAAGTTTTCGTTTTTGTAATAACGAATATATTTCCACTCTTTGTCTTGAACGGCCTCACATCTTGGGTTACCAAATTGAGTAGACCATAAATTTTCGGTAAATAAATAAGGTCTTACTTCTGTCTCTTTATTGACTAAAAGTGGTGATAAATCTTTACCTTGATATACTTCAGGGATGCTGATTCCCGCCTTTGCTAAAAGAGTAGGGGCGATATCTATACTTTGTACTAAAGCATCAGTTTGTGGTACTCTTTTCTTTTTTGGAATTGTTGGATCGTATATAATTGTTGAAACTCTCGTACAATACTCATACAATAAAGCTTTTCCTCCCAATCCATATTGTCCCATTAATAAACCATGATCAGATGAGAAAACGATAATGGTATTTTTATCTAACTTCAGTTCTTTTAATTTTTCTTGAAGGTGACCAATTAAACGATCAATACCCTTCATTGCTTGGTACTGTCGAATCAATCGCTCCTTTGTCATTTCAGGAGTATCTACATGATCATAAATATTTTGTCGGTCTTCTACTCTTAGTAAATCAGCAGGTAGCTTAGGAGTTTTGATGTCCTTTTTGGCTATATAGTTCTCTGGTAACGGAATCTCCTGATCTCGTAAAAAACTTTTATATAATTCATCATCACTCTTTCTTTGTTGCATGCTAGACGTACTTGCTCCATGTGGTAAGTTGAAGCAAAGATTGATCAAGAAAGGTTGATCTGTAGGTCTTCCTTCCATAACCTTAAATGCTTGCTCAATTCTGAAATCATTATTGTCTAATACATCAAAGGCAGCTTCTTCTACAATTTCAATTTGAGTATCTTTTTTAGCCCCTCTAAAGATCTTATGACGATCCTTTGGGTAGAAACCTAAATGACGATGTCCACCATAGAAGTAGTCAAAGGAGTTTTCCATCACCATAGACTTGTAGCCATTTTTTCCAAGAGGAGTATGGTTTTTTCCTATATAAGCGGTGAAATAACCAGCATCTCTCATGACCATCGGGTAGGAGTTTTGCCATGCCTCTTCAGATAAAGCGGTGGCAGAATTAAAGTTTACTCCATGTTTTCTTTCGAACTGAGATATCAACATCGATACTCTACTAGGCATACAAATAGGGCTTGTAATATGTGCATTAGTAAATAATGTCCCTTCATTCGCCAGTCGATCAATATTTGGAGTGGTAATCACTTTATTTCCCGTAACGCTCAAGTAATCATAAGGTTGATCGTCTGTGAGAATAAAAATAATATTTGGACGTTGATCTGTTGTTTTATTTTGAGCTACCATACTATTGATGAAAGCAAATAATAAAACATTGATAAGTATATATTTCAGCATAGTTTAAGTCATTTATAGTTTCTCCACATACACATAGTATGCACCCACTTCATTTTTATTCTTCTCGACTAAAGTGGCACTTAATGTGGTTTCCCCTTCCGGTATATTGACTTCAAAAGTGATACTTTTAGAATTTTCTGAAGAAATGTTCTCTTCCCAAACTTGATCACCAACTCTTAAATGTCCTTTTGTTATTTGGAACACTTTTCCTGCTGGAAGTACATAATTTTTAAATTCACTATGATATACTGCTGCAGAGGTATTGATAGGTAAGTTGGCCTCTTTAGGGTAGCGTTGGATTGAGATTTTGTATTTTCCTGTTTGAGTGAAATTAACTCTCCATTCTCCATTTCCATTTCCACCTTTTCGGATTAATTTCTGATTCCAAGGGATCATACGTTCCTCAGCTACATGCCAATCATGGGCAGTTAATGTAGATGGATTTTCATATTCTGTACCCAGTTTGATATAAGGGAATCGATCGAAACATTTGTATTGTTTTTTCCAGTTCTTCTCGTAGCCTTTTCTTAGTTCCTGAGCAATTTCTGGAAATACTTTAATTACATTTTTAGCCTGCCCAGGATCAGAAGATACATTATACAGTTCTTCATTGTTGACTAACCTCCAGTTGCCTTTCATGGTGTAAGAATTTCTCCATTTTTCTGGGAATTCAATACGTTGAGAGTCTCCAACTAGTATTCTTTCAATATCCTTATTGTTAGATAATACCTCTGTTAAATCTGTACCATCAAACTTTACTTTATTAGGTAATGTTAGTCCACACATTTTTACTAAAGTAGGTAATAAGTCTATATGTGCAGTTAGAGTATTGATATCTTTAATTTTTGAGAGTTGACCACCTTTCCAGTAGAAGAAGCAAGGAACTCGATGTCCACCTTCATAGGCACTACCTTTTGTTCCTCTCATACCGGCATTGTATCCACTCGCCAGTAAACCATCTTTAAACTTGGCACCATAAGCGGTACCGTTATCGGTCATAAAAATTAAGATAGTATTATCAGCAATACCCCATTCTGTGAGTTTATCTCTTAAGACACCGAGATTATCATCGATGTTAGAAATCATCCCATAAAATTCAGCTCTACCTTTTGGAACACCTTGTTCTAAATAGGGTTTGGAGTATTGTGTAGGCACATTTAAAGGTCCATGAGGAGCGTTGGTAGAAATGTAGCAAAAGAACGGCTGATCTTTATTTGTTTCAATAAAAGATAAGGCATTGCGAAACCACACATCAGTACAATAACCTTTTACTTTTTCTTCTTCTCCATTTCTTAAGTAGACATCATCCTGATAATCATTGTTCCAATAATCAGGAGTTTGACCTACACCACCGCCTCCATGAGTAAGTACCTCTTGAAAACCTCTGAACCTTGGTGAAAACGGATAGTTATCTCCTAGGTGCCATTTACCAAACATGGCTGTTTTATAGTTATTATGGCTGAAAATATCAGCCATCGTTACTTCATTTTCATACAATAAAGATCTTCCCATTACAGTATGCCAAACACCAACACTATTAGCATATTTCCCTGTCATGATAGCCGCTCGGGTAGGAGCACATGTTGGACTAACATGAAAATTAGTTAAGTGAACACTTTCACCATATAGATGATCAATGTTAGGTGTATGAATTTCTTTATTTCCATGTGCACCTAAATCTCCGTACCCTTGATCGTCAGTGACAATAAGTATCACATTTGGCTGTTGTGCATAGCTAAATGCGTTAACGTATAAAGTTGAAAAAAGGAAGATGATAAAATATCTCATGTTGTAGTCCTTCTATAGGATTTTGACTGTTGTAGTTTTTAAATTGGCGCCTAGTTCATTGCTTCTTTTCATTGGTGAAGCATTACCTATCGTAATATTTAACTTTCCTTTTGGATCAACAGCTTTCCCTTGATCATCAAAAATTTGTCGCTCTTCTTGTGAGATATGGAATGACACTTCTTTAGATTCTCCCGGAGCTAATTTTATTCTTTGAAACCCTTTCAGTGAATGGTTTGGAGCATCAAATTTTACTTTGTATTCCGATAAATATAATTGTACTACATCCTCTGCTGTATGTTGACCTGTGTTTGTGATTTTCACAGTTACTTCCAAGTCTTCTTTTGCTTTTATTGAAGATTTTGATAGTATGATATCATCGTAGGAGAAAGAGGTATAAGAAAGGCCGTAACCAAATGGATACATAGGATCTACATCCATATATCTGTAAGTTCTTCCTGCCATAGTGTAATCATCATATGCTGGAAGTTGGTCAACAGACTTAGGGAAAGTGATTGGTAATTTTCCTGAAGGTGAGGCATTACCAAAGATCAAGTCTCCTATGGCATCTCCGCCTTCTTGTCCAGGGTACCAAGCAAATAAAATGGCATCGGCTACTTCTGCTACCTCTGTTAAATTGATAGGGCTACCTCCTGTGATAATAACGATCAAAGGATTCTTAGACTTCGATTTAATTTTCTTTAGGTAAGCAATTTGATTTTCTGGTAGCTTCATGTTGTTTCTATCTCCCTTTGAGGATGAAGCAATAGCTTCTCCTTCTTCTCCTTCAATTAGCCCAGAAATACCCATTACAGCAATACAAGCATCAGCACTAGCTGCTTCACCCGTAGACCAGTCGATAGGGTTATTATTTGGACGGTCTAGTAAAATACCTTGTTTGTAATTGATACTTGTACCAAGGCTTACTTTGCTGACAATACCTTCTAAGATGTTTGTCATATGTCCACTCACACCGAAGTAATTACCTAATAAAACTTCACTATTATTGGCATTAGGACCAACAACATATAAAGTTTTAATGTCTTTCTTAAGTGGTAGTGCATCATTGTCATTTTTTAATAACACTACAGACTTCAAGGCAGCATTATAGGCTAGATTTCTATGAGTCTCACATTCTACAGTATCCGGAGAAACTTTATTGTAAGGGTTAAGCTCTGCTGGATCGAATAGGCCTAGTTTGAATCGAGTAGCAAGAAGATTACGCATTCTATCATCGACTTCTTTTTCCGTAATTAAACCTTGGTTTACTGCAGCCACAATATTTTGTTTATATACTTTACCACAGTTTAGATCTGTTCCAGCTTTGATAGCTGCTGCTGTGGCTTCAACACCCGATGGATAAACTTTATGATGAGCATAAAAATCTTCAATAGCTCCACAATCAGAAACTACATGTCCATCAAAACCCCATTCTTTTCTTAAAATATCATCTAATAATAATTCACTACCACAAGCAGGTTCTCCAAAAACTCTATTATATGCACCCATTACTGCTTCTACATCACCTTCTTTTACCAAAGTTTTGAAAGCAGGTAGATATGTTTCTCTAAAATCTCTTTGATTTGGTACGGCATCAAAAACATGGCGATCTTCTTCAGGCCCTGAATGTACAGCATAATGTTTTGCACAAGCTGCCGCTTGCAAGTACTTCTCATGGTTACCTTGTAAACCTTGTACAAAGTTTAACCCCATTTGTCCAGATAAGTAAGGATCTTCACCATAAGTCTCCTGTCCACGACCCCATCTTGGATCTCTAAATATATTGACATTTGGAGACCAGAACGTTAACCCAGCATACTTACTTCTATTGTCCATTTCCATTGCCACCAAAAACTTTGCTCTAGCTTCTGCACCGATAGCAGTGGCAATATCATGAATAAGTTCCTTATCGAAAGTCGCAGCCATACCAATCGCCTGAGGGAATACGGTTGCTCTACCATTTCTGGCAACACCATGTAAACTCTCATTCCACCAACAATATTTTGGTACTTCCAGTCTAGGAATAGCTTCACTTACATCGATTAATTGAGAGGCTTTTTCTTCTAAAGTCATTGCTTTTAGGAGTGCATCAATACGATCATCTGTGTCGCGATAAGGATCCAACCAGATAAATTCTTCTTGTGCTTGTGCTCTAAAATTTAGAGTGAACAAACATAAGGTCATTAGAGTAAGTAATAGAGTTTTCATTTCGATACCTAAAAATATTTGTTGTTGTTTAACTACTATTTCAAAGGTATTATATTAACTATAAACGAATGGGTGTAATTTTTACATAAATAAAGGGGGTAGATTTTAAGGCGATTTTTACCTGTTGATAAACAGTGAATTACACCAAACAAAAAATCCCTTATAAACCAAGGGTCTATAAGGGAAAATGAATTATTAAAATGATTACTATTTACAACGTTTGTTTTGTGATTTGTGTTTTATTCTTCTTGGTAATCTCAAAACCGTTTAATACCACAGGAATATCCTGTGCATAGTTTTTAATGATTACCTTAATTTCTGATTTACCATCTGAAGTGATAGAATAATTTGCTTTGGCTGGGAAAAGGTTTCTTAATTTTGTGCCACTTGTTGGTTCTATCGCAGGAACTGCAATTCGTTTTCCTAATGCGTCTTCTACATTAATTTGATACGCATTGAGTTTCTTTTCAAGAATAGCATTTCCTTTTACTTTTGCTAAAACCTTTATTGAGTGATGATATGTTTTAAGATCATAAGTACCTTTTGGTAAGTTCTTGAAAGTGATGCTAAGTTCATCTTTGCCATCTACAATAACACCATCCATTGCTAAGTAAGGTTGGTTACCAAGTAAACCAAAAGCGGTTGTCCATTGATTTTCTTGTTTTGATGATACAGTAACTTCTGCGTTATCATAATCTTTTAGTGTAAATGTAGAAGAGTTAGTTCCATCCCAACGGTACCAGTCAAATTGTAGTAATTGATCATCGCCACCCATATCTACCTTTACGATGGGGAAGTCATATACCTCAGCGATATTCTGCTGACGGATATCTCTATTGTAAGGAAGCGTTTTTCCTTCAATAGTAGAAGATTTTAATCCTTTTGCTTTAGCAGTAATTTTAAAGTTTCCTGCCGTAAGCGTTGACTTTAATACAATAGAGGCAGTACCCCAATATGCTTTATTTGGGTTGGCACCAATTTCAGCATCCCCAACTAAAATTCCTTCACCCTCAATTTTAAATGAAACCAACGATTGATCACCGATGACATGGTTACCGTCTTTATCTAAGATATAGGCTCTCACCATTCTCATATCTGAACCACTAGCTTCCATCGTTTTATTTTGTTCTTCAATTTCTAATTTTAGCTGATAAGCTTTACCATATTTGTTTAGGGTATAATCGGCTACTTCTACACCTCTAATTAGTCCTTTTGCTTTTAAATCACCTTTCTCGCTATTTAAAGTAAATGTATAAGAAGGAGAGTTACAGAAGCTTCTGTTTGGATCACTGTCGGGTTTTTGTTTTGCGACTAACTGACCATTATTATATAGCTCTACTTCATCGCAGTTACTGAATACAACAATTTTTGTATCTGTTGATGCTCTCTCATCTGCAATATACACCATTGGTGTTTTCGTTAATTCAGACTTATACCAATAGTTTACAGGGTTAGGAACTCTGTAAATAGAGAAAGGTCTTCTTGGTTGCATTCCCCAATCTTTTTGGAAAGAGAAATAATCATGAGCTGTCCATAAAGCAACACCAAATCGATTGGCAGAAGCTCTCGATTTAGATACCTCAAACTGATTCGTTAATGCATCCTTTGATGAGCCATGCTCACATAAGAAAGAGAAATCATCTTCTGTAACAGGAGTATTTTGGTAATCCATAGGAGTATAGATATCACAAATTCCAGAATGAACAGGTCCTGTCCATGGAGCACCATTGGATCCTGTCATACGCGTAGGATCTTCTTCCTTACATGCATAGTGTAACCTTTCTACTGGACCTCTATGGTTTAACCCGCCACTCCACATTAATATCGAAGGGTGGTTTCTATGGTTACGAATCATAATTCTTGTAGCTTCTTCGAGGTTATCGAACCATTCTCCTTCAACAAAATGAATCCAAGATGGAGCTTCTTCTATCAGTAAGATTCCTAATTCATCACAAGCTTCAACAAAAGAATTATCATGAGGGTAATGTGCTAAACGTACAACATTATACCCTGCCTCTTTAAATTGTTCAGCATCTTTTCTGTGTAAACTGTTCGCTACTGCATCTCCAACAAAAGGGTATTGCTGATGTTTGTTGACACCAATCAATTCAATATTTTCACCATTTAATAAGAAACCTTCGCCATCTATAAAATCAAACTTTCTGATACCAAGTGGGTTTTCCACCATATCCATTACTTGATCATTTTGATAAACGATGGTTTGTACTCTATATAAATAAGGGTCGTCAATAGACCAGCTGTGTAAATTTTCAGTAATGCCGCCGGTCTGATTAAATGTATACTCAGTGTTAGGACCAACTTCTTTATCTGAAGTCATCTTAGCAATTACATATCCATCTTGGTCAATAATTCTTTGAACAACCGTTGTAGATACCGCTGATTTTTGTTCATTTCTAACCGTAGAGCGGATACTTACTGTAGCGTTGTTTTTAGCTACTGATGGCGTTGTGATGTATACACCTGCATACTTATCTTCCCAATCGAAAGTAAGATGCAAAGGGTTTTTTACTACTAGATATACATCACGATATAAACCACTATACAGAATGTAATCTCTTCTATCTCCATCAGGAGGAATATTTGGATTTAAGCGGTTATCTACACTTAAAACGATAGTATTTGCTTTGCCGTCTTTATGGACAAAATCAGTCACATCGAAATGAAAAGGTGTGAAGCCACTTATCATATCTTCTCCTACATATTTACCATTCACCCAAAGTTTTGTGTGTTGATGTGCACCTTCAAATTCAAGGTATACTTTTTGGCTAGTATTTGCTTGTACTTTTAGTTCTTTTCTGTACCACCCAATGTAGCGGTGGAAAGTACGTTGGTAAGAGGTATCCGTAGAATTATCGAGCTCATTAGAAGATAATTTCATACTGTGTGGTACATTTACTACTTCCCATTTAGAATCATCAAAAGTAGTAGACGTTACCTCTTGTTCATTTAACTCACCTCTATAGAACGTCCATTGTTCGTTAATATCTAACTTAACTCTTGCTTTTTGTAGTTGTGTAGTTGTTTGTGCAATAAGCCCGTTAGTTAAAAGGATGCTAACGAAAATTAGCATCCCTTTAATTGATTTTATTAGTTTCATTTTTGATTTAACCGTTTATTTATTGGATCATTATCTTTTTAGTGTAACTACCTTGCTCACCATATATTTTCACTAAGTAGATACCTTGTTGGTAATGTCCTTTTATTGAGAGATTTACTTGTTTTAAAGGTTGTGAGAACTCAAAAGTATCCAATACCTGACCATGCATATTGATTACTTCTACTTGATAGATTTTGCTCTCTCCTCTGATACCTAAGCTTTGGTTTTGTCCTAATGGATTAGGGAATACTGTGATTAATTCTTCATCAGCCAATCCATTCTCGACAGATAAAACTGGATTGAAGTCGAACTCAGTATATACTTCCTCAGCAAAACTATTTAGGCTATTACTATTTACTTGAACTACTCTCGCTACCAACTCAACATTGGAATAGTTTAAAGGTTCTGCATAGACATCCATTGGGATATCTGCATTACCAGTACCCGCCTCTACAGTTACTCTTGATTGTCCTAATAGGAAGGCATCTCCCCATAATTCTAATACAATATCTCTGGCATTGGCCGCTGTATATTCTACTTCAAAAGTATTTGTTTCACCCATCTTAATTTCAGAGTTACTAGAAGTAAAAGTGATGGCATCTGATAAAGTTTGAGCATTAGAAAACTCTAAATAATCGACTTTAACATTACCATTGGCAGATAAATGTAATGGGTAACTTCCTTTTGGTAGTTCCACTTGGATTTCCTTCTCCATATTATCACTGTTGGTGATAGTGATAGGCTCTCCTAAGTTTTCATTATCAACAGCAAGAGTGATCTTAGACTCTTCGGTATTCGAAGACGTATTCAATTTTAATGTATATGAAGCAGATTCAGGTACATCGATACTATATGACGTCCATTCTCCATCTTGTAAATTGATTTCAAAAGCATCATCATTCTTATCAATATTCACCCCTTCATTTAAGCGATAAAAACCAAGAGTATTTTCATTTTTAGCGGTATTGTATGCGATACCTTGCCCACCGAAATCAAAGTCTTCTGCTTCTACTTTTTGAGGAAGTGAAAAGGCTTGTCCATTAAATGGCAAACGTCCTTTTACATCATAAATATTATTGACGAAAAGTACTACTGAACTTACAGTACCACCATCATCAGGGAAACTGATTTCAACAGTATTGCTGGCTTTTAACAATTGATGAGGAACAGGCACTTCAATAACTCCAAAGAAATCATCTCTGTTGGCTTGGTCGTACCCTTTCCAATTAGACAATACATTTACCTCAGTACCGTTAAGTTTAATTTTTGGCTTTTTTGTAAGGTTATGAATTCTACCGATGGCCATTCTTAAACGAGCTTCACCATTTGGAGCATTAACTTCAACATCATTGAAATCGAAAGTTAGTTTCTCTCCATTTTCAATAGGTTGCATGTATGTTTTCGAGTAGTATTCTTTACGTACTGCTTTTTTGTTGAACGTAACCGCTTTGTCTAAGTCGTAAGTAAGAACAACCGTTTCATGTGGTTCTAAAGTCACTGATTCAGGTACTTTGTCTATATCCATATCCTCATAAATAGCTTTTTCGTTTTGGTAGATTTTTAAACTTCTCTTGTTGATGTTTTCGATATCACCCACAGAAGATAAAAACTGTAACGCTACATCTTGATTATCAGTAGCAATATTATTTAAACATATATAGGCTTTGTCTTCATGCACAAATGCTTGTACAAAAACATCTGGATTGCTAGATGA
The DNA here is from genome assembly GCF_947387565.1 of Flammeovirga sp. SubArs3. NCBI lineage: Bacteria > Pseudomonadati > Bacteroidota > Cytophagia > Cytophagales > Flammeovirgaceae > Flammeovirga > Flammeovirga sp. SubArs3. Next base: position 166,492 of record NZ_CANDOA010000005.1, read on the forward strand.
ACAACGTACCCTTTTACCTTGAACATTTTTCCAAAGGTCATAGAACATCACTTTTTCTGTAAATGAATATTCTTTAATCACACCATTCTCTACAGAGCTTTTTACAGGTCTCCAAAGGTTCGCACCGTAAGGCTCGTAATCATTGGCCTCATAATACCATGGAGATTTACCTGTAATAAATGGAATAGAGATCATTAAACGGTCCTCTCTATCCATCAAACCAAATATGATGTGATTGATTGAGCGAACAGTCTGAATACTTTCTACATCAGTATAAGTATTACCATAACCTTCAGAAATACCGCCATATTCAGTAATAGCATGTGGTTTAATCATGCCCCACTTGATATAACTATATGTTTCGATAAGGTCTAAAATGGCATCAGCATTACTACCTGATCTTTCTGTGTCTTGTCCTGTTACGTTGATACCGTCATAAAGGTGAGTAGAGAACCCATCCATATAATCTCCGGCAACATCCATGAACATCTTCATTCTAGATTCCCAATGTCCAAAGTCCCAAAGCTCCATAGATGGCCAAGCAGAAGAGTAACCGACAACAAAAGTATTTAAACCTTCTTCATCAAATGCCTTACCGATTTCTTTAAAATATTCGGCTGTCTTTCTTCTTACTTCACTCTCTTTATAAGAGTCGCCCATAAATTCTTTTGCATGTACAAAAGGTTCATTTACTGGCTCGTAATACAACGGTCTTAACTCGTCTTCATAATTGTATTTAAAATACTTCGCGGCAAATTTTCCAGCCTCTTCAGTATCTAAATCCATATGAATCATAGAACTTGGGTGATCGGTAACCACAAGTTGTCTTGTAATATGTTTATAGAAAGGCTGTTCTTTTGTACTGATAATATTCTTCTGTCCATCGGACATGATCTTATCCTCAGTAGGGAATACTTGGTTAGAGGAGATATAGTCATTATATCTACCAAAGGCTCCCCAAAAAGAACGCCCCATTTTTACATCCCATTCTTGTAGATCTTCCATGTCTTGGTCAGTGTAATCTTTACCTGCCGACATGTGTATATTAAAAAATTTTGATCGGTCTAATTCTGACACCTCATCAAGATACCTTTGAGTTTGAAAGTCAATAGATACTGCAGTTTGTGCTGTTGTTTCTTGCGCGTATACCAATACTGAAACACAAGCCAAAACCTTACTTAAAGAGTGATAGATTTTTTTCATACTGACTGCTTATTAGTAATAATTCGTTTAGTTCAAATATAGTCTATTGATCTAAGGCGATGTGGGTATAATATTATTGAAAATAGGGGGGTAATTATTTAAAAAATTGCCCTTATACCTATTTAATTGCCTATTTTTTCTATACCTATATAAAAGTATAAAACAGGACACTCAATAAAGAATGCCCTGTGTTTTCTTCTTTTAGAAGAACATGGTTCAAAGTTTTGTACTCACTGATTACTCGGTCGGTCTTACCTCATATTCATAGAATCTCATATTATCGATTTCAATTTTACTTTGACCACCAGCTCCACTAAATAATTGGAAGTGTATTTTTGTTGCCTCCCAATCTGCAGGAGGATTTTTATCAGTTAACATCGTGATTTTTTGCCATGTACCGTTGTTTTCAGTTTTTAACTGATTTGTACAGCAGCTACCAAACCATTGTTTGTAACCATCATTCCATCCATCAGATGGCATAAATCTTACCGTCATTTCAAAATTCGATGGATTCTCATCTACTTTGATCCAGAATTCGAATGCGTATACTTTGTCCTTTTCAATAGGGAAGAAGCCGTCGACCATTGCGAATGACATTCTTGTACTTTCCCCCATTGTAATACCTAATGAATGTTCGCCACTAGCAGCAGATCCTGTTAAAATGGCTGCACTACCTGTACCTCCTGCACCTGCATTTTCAACAAATGGAGCACCAAACGGAGATAATTCACCAGATTCAAAGTCATTGTTTGTCGTAAATACCTCAACAGCAAAGATATCGATAGCTAAATCTGTGAATGTTTCAACATCCACAAAGTCAGACGATCTTAACGCACCATTGTCTGCATTGTATGAAACGGTTGCTGTCTGAGAGTTTAAAATATCTTCTTCAACTGTAATTTCTAAGATACTTGCATCATCACTATTCAACGCTAAACCTTGAATAGTAGCTGGGGTAGTTTCATCAATCATTACAGTAAAGTTCTCAATTTCGTTACTGAAAACATCTAAGTCTCTACTGAACTGTAGTTGAATTACACCCATATCAGTTTCACTTACTTCTGTCACAACAATTGGAAGAGTTGAAGGAATTACTTCAATAAAATCAGTAAGAAGTAATGTGTCTGGGCGGCCATAAGGCTTCACTCTAGAAGAAACTAATTGTACATCAAATACACCTAATTTCTTATAAAGAAGGTCAATAGATTTTGACGTATATGCTTCGTCTTCAAAACCTTCTAAGATCCACTCATAAGTATCAGGATTTCCAGAACTGGTATCTTTTAATGTTACAATAGAACCAGCTTCGATAACCAATTTGCCGTCTTGCTCAGTGAAATTACCTTGAATGTTTTCTACTGAAATGTCTGCTGTGATAGAATCTAAAACAGTTACCATTAAAGTAGAGTCGTAGTTCAATGTACTATCTGCAAATTCTAAATGTAAGTTGACAGGAATTCGGCCAACTTCCATAAAGCGAATATGTGCAATGTCTTCTGTTAATTCAGAAGTATCGTTATTGATAAAGTACGAAGGGTTAGGGACAGTCCATAATCTAGAAGTTGTTCCTCTAGAACCATCTGCAAAAGATGCTGTACCTTCTACTTGTACTGTTACTCCCCCAGAAGCAGGGGAGAAAACAGCAATGTCAGTAAAGTCACCATAAGGAATCACATCATCTTCTTGGTTACAGGCTGTTACTATAGAAAAGCCTGCTAGAATGCTTAAAAATATATTTTTATATGATTTCATTTCTCAATTAGTTTAGATCTCTCCAAAAAATTAGTTGCTACTACTTTCACCAATATTTGGATTGGTCAAGGTCTCATCAACTGGGATAGGGAAATAATTATGAGTATCTGGAGTATAAGCATCTGAGCCTTCTCCATACTCCTTTAAAGTAGTTACACCCAAATCATCGAATGTGGCATAACGTAAAACTTTCTCTTCAATAATAAATTCCAAATCAGACAAACGGTCATATTGTTCTTGGATTTTATCCCATCTTCTTAAATCTACCCAACGAGTATCATGTCCTTCGAACATTAATTCTAATGGTCTTTCAGTCCACATGATATGTTCCATTAACGAACGAGAACTATACTCAATCGGGTCTAACTGAACAACTCCTGAACGAGCACGAATTAAGTTGATTAAACGAACAGACTCATTTACACCTGCATCTCCGTTTAATTGTAATAAACATTCAGCATACAATAAGTACACATCTGCTAAACGAATTACTCTCTCATTAATACCCGAGTTGGCAATTTGACCTAAACCATCATTATCATTCCAGTGGTTTTGGTATTTTCTTAAGTAAGAAGCTTCGTTGTTATTAAAACCTGCAGTAGCTACTTCTTTTTGATAGAAGGTAGTACCATCATCTGCCATAGCAATAGATGCTTCTGCTCTTAGAGAGAATGCTCTACCTTCGTTTCTGCTATCATTAGGATCCATTTCTTCTTCTCTAAATTGCATAGTCATCCAATAAGATGGCATTACAATTCTCCATCCGCCTGCAGGACCTGGAGCTAATGTTCTTGCTCTTGTTGTTCCTTCAGAACCTGTTGGACCATCATCTACATATCCTGAAGAACCTGCTTTTTGTACTGCAGAGAAAACGACTTCAAAGATAGATTCTGAGTTGAATTCATGCTCAATATCAAAGTTCCAAGAAATCTCAGGAGTTAGTTGGTATAAATCTGTTCTATCTACTACTTTCTTGAACTCATCATGAGCAAGTTGGTATTCATGTTCGTTGATATATACTTGACCTAACACCGAAGTGGCAGCTCCCCAAGTTGCTCTACCTAACATATTGTCTTCCCAAGTTTCAGGAAGGTTTTCTTGAGCAAATTTCAAGTCTTCAATAATGATCGCTAAAACTTCTTCTCTGTCTGAAAGTGGTTTAGCAAAATCTTCTTTTGAGTTAGGAACAGTTAAGTGAACAATGATATTACCATGGTTATACGTACTGAATAACCAGTAATAATATAAACCTCTCAAGAATCTAGCTTCAGCAATAAAAAGTATTTTCTCTTCTTCGTCCATCTCAATATCAGGGACATTATTGATCACCTGATTGGTTCTTAGAATACCAGTATATAAATCTGACCACTTTTCCTTTACTACATTTGTATTATCATTAAAAGATAATTTTTGTAAAGCTTGTGCTCCAGCATTCCAGTTGTTGGGTCTTCCTGTATCTGATCTTACAGGAAGGTTAGTAGTAGATGTACCTCCCATAGAACCAGAGTGCTGTAAGGCACTGTAAGAAGCCATTAAACCTTTAAATGCATCCTCTCCATTTTGCCAGAAAGAATCTTCTGTAATTGTGTTTGGGTTATCTACATCGAAGTAATCACTACAACTAAATAATGTAGCGGTGAAGAAAAACCCAAGAACTATTTTTGATATATATTTCATAATTTCAACTACTCTTTTAGAATTGTAATGAAAGACCACCTCTATAGATTGCTGAGATAGGATAATTACCTCTATCCACACCTCTTAAGAATATGTTTTGTGAACCCACTTCTGGATCAAAACCGTTGTAGTTAGTGAAAGTGAATGGGTTTTGAGCACTACCATATACTCTTAAACTACCAACTCTAATTCTTTCCATCCATTTCTTAGGGAATGTATAACCCAATGAGATATTCTGGATTCTTAAGTAAGAACCGTCTTCCAAGAAATAGTCTGAGAATGTTCTTGTATTGAAATGCTCAATTTCGTCTCTTGGTGTAGGAATCTCAGAAGTCGGGTTAGATGGTTGCCAAGCGTTTGTCAATTCTTTGTTTCTCTTCACTAAGTAAGAATAAGCTCTAGATCCGTTGAATACTTTTGATCCATATGCTCCAAATAATTGAATACCTAAGTCAACACCTTTATAGCTTACATTAAGGCTTAAACCTGCTTCCCATTGAGGTGTACCACTACCCATATATTGTCTATCATCCTGGTTAATATCGCCGCTATTATCCGTATCAACATATTTAAGGTCTCCTAATCTTGCAGAAGGAACAAGCTCTTGATATGCTTTCAATTCTTCTTCAGTTTTGATCGTTCCTTCTGTTGGAATTAGGAAAAATGACCCCGCAGTATATCCTGGCTTTAAGAATGTAGTAGGTTCACTACCTCTTACCATGATTGGCTCACCACCTGAAACTGATTCAACTGAAGGAGCCAGTGCAATTACTTTGTTGTTGTTTTTAGTGAAAGTACCATTCACTTGGAAGTGTACATCACCGATGTGGTTGTTATAACCTAAAGCTAATTCAATACCTTCATTAGAAAGGTTACCTACATTTTGCCATACTAAATCGTAGTTGTTGGCCGAAGTAGCACCAGTTGATGGAGGAATCTTCACAGCTAAAAGCATGTCTCTTTTTTCTGCTCTGTAGATATCTGCTGAGAAAGTAATTCTACCTTCCAAAAATTCAGTGTCGATACCAATGTTTTGTGATACGTTCGTTTCCCATTTGATATTACGATCAACGAAAGTAGGAGCAGTGGAACCGTAGTATAAATTATCACTACCTTCTTTACCTAAAGTATAATCTACCTGTGGTGTGATGATCGATTGGTAAGGTAGGTCAGCCATTAAGTTCTGTAAACCTTGACCCGCTTTATCACTACCTGTTTCACCATAACCATAACGAATTTTAAAGTTCGATACTGTCTTTTTGATAGGCTCCCAGAATTTTTCTTCTGAAATATTCCAACCTGCAGAAACTGATGGGAATAAACCCCAGTTGTGGTTGTTATCAGAATGGAATCTTGATGATCCATCTCTTCTTATTGATGCACTAAATAAATATCTGTTATCGTAGTTGTATTGAACTCTACCTAACATACCGATATTTTTCGATTTCGAATAACGTTCATCAGAAGCTCTAAACTCGTTGGCAGCACCCATAGATTGAGCATCGTTGCTTGGGAAGTCGGCACCATGGATAAAGATTTTACTAGCCTGAGCTGATTCGAAAGTCACACCAGCTACTACACCAACTTTATGCTTACCAAATTTCTTATTATAGGTGGCAGTATATTCCTGAATTGTTCTTGTGTACTCATAGTCCGTATATTTCAATTCAGAAATTGGGTTAGAAGCATTTAGAATATACTCACCATTTTGATCATAGATAGAGTAAGTAGGCTTAAACCATTTATTTTCATTTCTTGATACAGATCCACCAATGTTAGCATTCAATTTAAATCCACTGAAAAATTCATAAGATAAGATTGCATTACCATTATAACCATTTGTTCTTGTTTCATTTACCTCGTTTAACTTACCAATAAACTGACCCATATTTTCTGGATTGGCACCAGGAACAACATAATCAGAACCACCAGCTGAAATACCTTGACGGTAAGGAGCTTGCTTAATAGCATCATATTGTAATGCCCATGGTTCATTGTCTTTTTGGCTATTGTTTAAGCCCATGTTTACTTGGAACTTAAACTTATTTTTCTTGAATGTAGTGTTTGCTCTTAAAGTTTGTCTACCATAAGCAGAACCAATAAGTACCCCTTGCTGATCGAAGATAGTACCTGTAATGTTATATGTTAAGTACTCAGAACCACCTGAAAGTCTTAAACTGTAGTTTTGTATCGGAGCATTATCTTGTTGTAGCTCTTTTAACCAGTCTGTGTTATAATATAAACCGTTTGGAGCTTGCTCTAGTGGGTTGAAAATACCCGACTCTTTACCTAAGTTGGTGATCTTGTTAATGTATAACGACTCTACTGTGTTTGCTAAAGGAATACCTGAAGTGATTTTTTGAACACCATAGTAAGAATCAAAATTCACTTTAAGCGAACCTTTCTCACCACGTTTTGTTGTGATTAAGATAACACCGGCAGATGCTCTTGATCCATAAATCGCAGCAGAAGCACCATCTTTTAATACTTCAATAGATTCGATTTCCTGAGGAGAGATGTTGGGATTGGTAGTATACGTTACACCGTCCACAACATATAAAGGTTCTGAACCACCATCTTGAAATGAGGTTACACCTCTAATTGTAATTGTAGAGTTAGAACCAGGAGAACCTGAAGCAGCTCTAACACTTACACCGGCCATTTGACCTTGTAATGCAGTACCAATATCTGAAGTAGCCAGTTTGTCTAGATCTTCAGATTTCACTTGAGTGATGGCACCCGTTACTTCTCTTTTTTCTTGTTCACCGTAACCAATTACGACAACTTCATCCAGTGCTTCCGTATCGAAAGGAAGAACGATGTTGAATGTAGTTCTTTCACCGATAGCTAACTCTAATGTCTGATAGCCAATTGATGATACTACAATTGTAGATTCTTTATTTGGTGCTTTCAATTCAAAATCACCATTCAAATCTGTAACGGTACCTATAGTAGTACCTTTCACGATTACGTAAGCACCAATTAATGGTGTCTTCTCTTCATCTACAATATTACCTCTGATTATTAAGTCTTGGGCATATAGATTGAAAGATGAAAACAATACTAAAAGGGACAGTATCCCCAAGCATTTTAATAGCGTTGTTTTTGTAGAATAAAAACTCATACTTTACATACTAAGTTTGTTAAAAATTCAATTCATTCATCATTGATGTTTCAAAACTAGAATGTTAATTTCTATTAAGTGTTGAAAAAACTATTATAAATTAGGGGGGAAAAAAATTATAGAAAGAGGTGTAAAATATTTTGATTGGCTAAAAAATTAACCCCCGCCGGTGTAAAGAGTTTTATCAGATGAAATTTTAATAGAAAAAGGATGTAGTTAAATTATAATTGTAGAGAATTGATACATATAATAGCTTAAAAAGTTTAAAAAATAGAGTAATCTACTCATTTATAAATATAAGTAGACTACTCCAAAATATTAGTCTTGCAATTCAATATTTTCCATAGAAATAGAATTATTTTCCTCACTTGCTTCTTTCAAATACGTTGAAGGAGGGATGCCAAATTCTTTCTTGAAGCAATTTCTAAAGTATTTTAAATCATTGAATCCCACTTCATAAGTGACATCACTGACGCTGTATCGTCCTAATTTTAACATCTGAGCGGCTCTTTTCAATCGGATATTTCTAATAAACCCTTTTGCTGTTTGTCCAGTTAATGCTTTTAGCTTCTGATTTAGGCGAATTGGTGTAGCACCATACTCTGTCGCTAATTTATCTACTGTGAATTCCGAATCCGAGATATTTTCTTCGACAATACTTACAAGTTTCTTTAAGAACTTCTCATCAATAGAGGTAAAAGTGATTTCACTAGGGGTGACATCTACTTTAGTTCTGAATTTTTTCTGTTGATTCTTTCTGTTCTCTATTAAAGCATGGATTCTTGCTAAAAGAACGTCAGAGTTAAATGGTTTTGTGACGTAAGCGTCAACTCCATATTCATACCCTTTCAATTTACTATCTTCCGAGTTTTTCGCTGTTAGTAAAATGATAGGTAAATGACATAATTGGTCATCATCTCTAATGCTTTTTGTTAGCTCATAACCATCCATAATAGGCATCATGATATCAGAAAGAACCAAATTAGGCATCACTTCTTTGGCTTTATGTAAACCTTTTTGACCATCTTCGGCAGTATAGACTTCATAGTCGTCTTCCAGTAATCCTTTTAATAGGTCTCTAATGGAGTGGTTGTCATCAATAACCAAGATTTTTTGTTTTGCCGATACATCCAATTCATCTTCTTCCTGAGCATTTTGCTCTTCTTCATTGGTAGCAACAGGGGCAAGATCAACAATTTCTTCAGGAGAAAATGCATCTCTTTCCAATGGGAATTCTAAAGTGAAAGTGGTGCCAATATTCACAGTGCTTTCCACATTAATAGTACCATGATGAAGATCCACAAGACTTTTTGTAAAGGCCAATCCAATACCTGTACCTCTATTTTTTGCTGTTTTAAGGTTAGAAACTTGGTAAAAGCGATTGAATAGATAATCTAATTTTTCTGCTGAAATACCAATACCAGTATCCTTTAATTGAATAATGGCTTTATTGTCTTTTTGAGTGATGGATAATTTAATTTCACCATTATATGTGAATTTAAATGCATTGGATAATAAGTTATATAAGATCTTTTCCAATTTATCATGATCCATAAATCCATGAATATCGTTTTCTGGTCTTTCAATAACGAAAGCGATATTTTCATGTTCAGCAAATTCTTTAAAAGAATAATATACTTGTTCGATAAAAGTAGACCAGTTTCCTCTCGACAACTGTAACTTCATCTGTCCTTGTTCTACTTTTCTAAAGTCTAACAATTGATTGACTAAGCGCATCAAGTGTTCTACATTCTTAAAAATTAACTGATAGCTCTTTTCTCTCTCACTCGCAGAGAGCAAACTTCCTTTTTTGATAAGTTGCTCAATAGGAGTGTGGATCAATGTTAGGGGAGTTCTTAACTCATGAGAGATGTTAGTAAAAAACTGAAGTTTCAACTGACTTAAGTCTTCTAGTTTTTCTCTCTCAAACTTCTCCATTTCTAGTTGACTCTTTTTTCTCGCTGTAATAATTGAGTAACGAGAGAAGAAGAAAATCGCTGCAACTAGGATACCGAAGTAGATAATTTTTGCCCACCAGCTCATCCACCAAGGAGGAAGTACAGTTACTTTCAGCTCTATAGGGTTAGGGTTCCAGATATTGTCCGCATTCGATGCTTTTACTAGCAAAGTATATTCTCCTGGAGAAAGGTTAGTATATTTTGCCTCTCTTTGTTCTACATCAGCCACAATCCAATTGTCATCAAAACCAACCAATTTGTACTTGTAATGATTGTTTTCGGATGCTCCATAATGTAAGGATGCAAATTTTACCGAAAAACTATTCTGATCATGGTGAAGCTCAATGGCTTCAGTATTTTGTAATGCCGCTTTAAGTATCAGGTTACCGTCAAACTCATCGTAAGTATGGATCTCTTTATTGAGTACCTTCAATTGTGTAAAGATCACATTGGCAATTGTATTGTCATCTATAATTTCATGAGGTTTGAAGATATTAATACCATTCACCCCACCAAAAAGCAGTTCTCCATTGTTTAGTTTAAAGGCAGATAATTCACCAAATTCATCATCTTGCAAACCGTCTGTAACATCGAAGTTTTTAATGCTTCTGTTTTCTAAGTTTATTTTACTTAACCCTTTATTACTCGCTACCCATAGATTACCATAATCATCTTCTAAAATAGATTTGATAACATTACTCGGTAAACCATCATTAGTGGAGAGCTTGCTAAAAGTAATATGTTGAACATCAGATTTTTTTGGTTCATAGATATTTAAACCGCCGCCCATAGTTCCAATCCAAATCTGTCCGTTGGAAGCTTCGAAAATAGGAAGAACATAGTTATAACTTAAGCTACTGTTATCATCGTCGATGTGTTGAATCACCTGAAAACGAGGTTTTTCTTTATTTTTTTCTTCTCTAGAAACAAAGACAACTCCTTGGTTTGTACCTACCCATAAATTACCATGACTGTCTATCATTAGACTTCTGATAATTTCAATTCGATCGTCATCATTGTCTAATATTTCAGGATAAGACCAAACCATTTTTTTTCCTTCTAAATGACCTCTGATCAAGCCTCCACCATATGTGGCTAACCAAAGAATTGAGTCTCCATCATTTTGCACATCGAACGTTGAATTACTATGAGTATCTGGGTGCAATACATATTTTGAAGATTTGACATTCAGTTGAAGTGCCTCCTTGATATCAATGGCAAGTGTTTTTAAGGGATAGCCGATACCAAAAATTAATTGATCTTGGAATTGATCAATGGCGTAAACTACATTTTGTGATTTCTTATTGGGAGCAACATTAATTTCCTTAATTTCATTATTATCAATAACGTTAATGCCTGCACCTTCAGTACCGATCCAAATTCTATCGAATTCATCTTGGTATACACCTCTAATTTTATTGTAAGTAAGGTCAGAACTGCGTTCTCCTTTTTTGATATGTCTAAATTTCTTTCTTCTTGGGTTATACTTATTGATACCACTACCGTTTGTACCAATCCAAATTACACCTAACTGATCTTTGTACAACGCAGTGATGATATTAGAGTTGACAAATTGGTTATTATGGCTGTTTTGATAGCCGATAACATCCAAAGAGTTACGCATGTCATCAAATTTCAATTGATATAAACCATCGCTTGTTCCTGCCCAAATGATTCCGTTATCGTCACTTAGCAGACATTCTGATTTAATATCACTTACTTTCTTGAACTCTCCTTTACTATCACCAATTCCTTTTACTTTTAGCTGGTAAATACCATCAAAATAAGAGACCAATAAACAGTTTTGACCTTCGATAACAGAGAGTACACTATTTTCTTCAGACTTATTGAATCGTTTGAATATACTGTATTGTCCTTTCTCGTCGGGGTTAATTAAGAGTTGAATCCCTCTTTTACTGCCAACCCATAAGTTGCCATAATGGTCTACAAATAGGTTAGTGATATAATTGGATAAAATGCTTTCATGATTATGTGGGTTATGATAGAATTTTTCGACGACAATCTTTTCATCGTTAATATGTTGATGAAGAACTTTATTTAGACCTTTTGAATTACCAAACCATAAGTTACCACTTGGGTCTTTTACTAGATTGGTGATATTATTATGAGTGATTAGTTTCGGCGATGTCTTTGTATTGGCAAAGAATGAAAACTTTTCTGTTTCCAGGTTAAACCTAAAAAGGCCAGCATCGGTAGAACCTATCCATAGGTTACCATAGTTGTCCTCACAAATCGAATTGATCAAATTTGATGGTAGACCATGGGTGTCCATTCTATAGTTTTTAAACTCATATCCATCAAACCTGCTAAAGCCATCGTTAGTGCCAATCCACATTAACCCAGACTTATCTTGAAAGATACAGTTCACATCATTTTGCGACAGACCTTGTTTGGTTGTGTAATGAGAGAATACAATATCCTTGTTAATAGCATATGAAATAGTTCCTTGTAAACAAGCGCCTACTACAAACAGAAAGATACGGAGTAGTGCTTTGGTTTTTAGAGATAGTAATTCCATGTTATTGTGTAATCAAGTAATAATTCAATTTCATAAAAGTCTTTTAAGTCTCTTCGACTAGTCCAAAAAATTCGTGTACAAATTACACAAAAATAATCCGTCAATAGCTACTCTGTTGGGGGAAAAATTAAAATACCCCCTTTAAATGCGAAAATAATTTTCCTTGATAATTACAAAAATACGGCCATTGCATTGAATAGAGCGGGTTAAGGTATAATAGTAACCCGTACGCAGCCCTTTTGGGGTAACAAACATAAAAGTGGATATTGTTAGGGGGTGAAAAATTCATTTTGATGAAATATTTTGCAAAATCAGGACTCTATTCTTTGAAGTGTAATTATGACCCCTCTATTTCAAATTATAATTTCCAAGTCCTCTTCTTTAGATCCGATAAATTTGAAGTATTGATGTGGCGATCACATTTGATAACAAGTCAGATTGATAAGTATTACTATATATATAAAGAAAGAAGTATGAGAAATGTAATTATATTCATTACGGCTGTCTTTCTCGGATCTTGTTCTGTACAAAAAGATAACAAGGTTTCTAACAGAGAAGTTTTTGAGCCAAATTGGGAGTCTCTCCAACAGTATGATGTGCCAGATTGGTTCCAAGATGCAAAGCTAGGTATCTTTATTCATTGGGGTGCTTATTCGGTACCAGCATACGGTTCAGAATGGTATCCACGATTAATGTATATGGATAGTGTGGAGTGGGGACCCAACGGTGACACTAAGAAGATTGGGGCAACGAATATGAACCAATATCATGTTGAGCACTTTGGTTCATTAGATAAATTTGGCTACAAGGACTTTATCCCAATGTTTAAAGGAGAGAATTTTAATGCTTCGGAATGGGTAGATATCTTTGAGAAGTCAGGAGCAAAATATATTGTACCTGTGGCAGAGCATCATGATGGTTTCGCTATGTATAAATCCAATCATACACGATGGAATGCTGTTGATATGGGGCCTAAAAAAGATATCCTTGGAGAATTAACTAAGGAAGCAAGAAGAAGAGATATTAAAATTGGAGCATCATCACATTATGCTTTTAATTGGAATTACTTTACCTATAAAAAAGGATTCGACACAATGAATCCTGAATATAGTGATTTATATAGCCGACCTCATGATCATTATGCACCAGCAGACCAAGAATTTCTAACACATTGGTGGAACAGAACGGTGGATATTATCGATAATTACCAACCAGATATTTTATGGTTTGATTTCTATATCGATAGAGAAGAGTTTATGCCTTACCACCCTAAATTAGCTGCATATTACTACAATAAAGGAATTGAGTGGAAGAAGGACGTAGTGTTACAGACTAAAAATTTCAAGATGGTTACCTTCCCAGAAGGGACGCATGTACTGGATATTGAAAGAGGTAAAATGTCTGATATAAGCCCTAGAGTATGGCAAACGGATACGTCTATTGGAAAAAATTCTTGGGGTTATGTGACGAATTGGGAATCGAAAGATGCCAATACAATTATCGATGACCTTGTAGATATTGTTAGTAAAAATGGTTGTCTATTATTAAATGTAGGACCTAAAGCAGACGGTACAATTCCAGAAGATCAAGTAGCAATATTGATGGAAATAGGTGAGTGGCTATCTGTAAACGGAAAGGCGATTTATGGTTCAAGACCTTGGGAAATCTATGGAGATGGACCAACACAGGTAGCAACAGGACATCACACAGAAGGAAAAAATAAAGAGTTAACAGCAAATGATTTTCGTTTTACGACTAATAATGGAAAACTATATGCGATCTCAATGGCTTGGGCCAATAATGGAAAAGTGAAGATTCCTGTATTGAAAACATCTTCGCAATACATTTCCTCTGGTATCAAAAACATTAAGTTATTAGGACATAAAAAATCGTTGGATTTTACACAGAATGATAAAAATTTAGTGATTCAGTTACCAAAAGAGAAACCATGTAACCATGCGTTCGTTTTTGAAATTGAATTTGAAGACAAAGATCAAATAGCATTACAGTAAAATAGTAATTTTAATAGTAACTGAAAGCTGTTCCTCCAATAGAGAACAGCTTTTTTTAATATATAAATAATATGAAAAAACTAATCTTACTCTCCCTAATGGTCATCAGTCAAGGCTTAGCACATGGCCAAGATCAAAGGAGTACTAAAACTAAAGTAACCGTAGAACCTTTAACCAAAGTAGCTTATGAGGGTGTTTCTACTTTTGAAAGAAAGAGGTACATCAATGTGCATTCAAATTATGAACATATCCCTAAAGAATTTCGAGACTATCTGTATGATAGTTTGGGGGTATCAGATGGACGTAGATTTGGCTTAGGAACTCCTTCGAATAAGCTAAGTCAGACCAATCATAAACACCCAGGAACTTTCTCTAAGAAAGCATTTGAGAAGGAGATGAAAAGTATTCATAAAAAGGGTAGAGACTATCGTTTTGAAGAAGAGATGATTGTTACTTCTCATCCTGGTTCGTACTTTCCTGTAGGTAATTTTGTGATGACTTCTCCTAAGAAAAATCTTGTAGGAATAGAGGCAATCAATGCTTACTATGTAGGGAGAATGAGTGAGAAAAATATCACAAAAGGATACGTAGAGCTCCTAAATGAACCATTTGTACATGATCGTTCTATGCATACGACCGTAGATACAATCATAGAGATGTATTCGACAACTGCTAAAGCAATCCATAAAAAATATCCTAAAGTAAGAGTGGGTGGCCCTGGACATGCATGGCCTGCTTATGAATTGAATGATTTTCAAATTTGGAAAGAACGTATGGGTAGTTTTATCGAGAAAGCAGGTAAGGAAATGGACTTTTTATCCGTTCATTTATACTCTACTTATTATGACGATAAAGCCAGTTATAGAGCAGGTGCAAATGCAGAAGCTATTCTAGATCTTATTGAAGCTAAATCAAAAGAAGTAACAGCTACTTTTAAGCCTATGGTGATCTCAGAATATGGAGCAGGATTTAAGAAAGGAACTAAAATTAGAGAAGACTATTTTGCTCAAAGAGATTGGTTTATCATGCATGCTGTAAATTCTAAAATGTTTCAGTTTATTCAGCGTCCACATGTTATTCAAAAAGCGGTACCTTTTATTTGTGGTACAGCTACTTGGTATGATTCTCCTTACCCTTATCCATTTGTATTATTTCATGAACAGGAGAATGGAGGGTTTAAGATAACCCATTTAATGAAGTTCTATGAATTTTGGAAGGGAATTGAAGGGGATTATGTATATACAAAGTCTAATAATGCTGATATTCAGTCTTTTTCTTTGAGAAAGGAGAACAAGACTTATATCTGTTTTGATAATCTTGAAGACAAAAAACAACCTCTTGGTTTATCCGTTTTAGATTTGAATAAAAAGGATATTTCATCGATAAAAGTAAGACGATTATACTCTCTAGGACAAGCACCTATTCTCGAAGAAAAATTAGTCGATGATATCTCACAACTTACACTTTACCCTGATGAGACAATGATCATTATTTTAGAGGAGAAAGAAACAGAAAAGTGGAGTTCGGTAGTAGATGTTAGCCAAGAGTATCATCAAGATTTAATCACGAAAATTGATAAAAAGGGTAAAGAATTTACTTTTACTACAGACACTGATAACTTGGCTTTTGTTCAATTATGCCTAGGTGTTTCTAAACCAATTTCTCTTAATGAAGTTCCTGTAATTGTATTAAATGGCCAAAAATTAATATATGACCCCAATGAAATGGGTAGAACCCAAGACTTTAAAGAGTTAACTTTTGAGGGAGCTGAAGAACCGAAAGTAAAGCGGCCTCAACAACAAAATTTCTTTGGTGTTTATAAGATAGATTTACCTCAAAAATTATTGAAAAAGAAGAATATTGTTACAGTATCTTTTGAGGGAGGCGAAGGCTTCGTTTCTACTTTTAAGGTTGTTTCTGGACATAGAAGAAACCTTGAAAACTAGGTGACTCTAGTGATATTGTACTTTTTTAAAGATAGGATATCACTTGGTTAAGTCCTGATTAGAAAACTACATTAAAGTAGCCGAATATTTACACACAAAACTAAAAATCCTAGAAAATCCAATCGTATTTTTCTAGGGTTTTTAGTTGAAATATTACATAAAACTGTCATCACCCACTCATTTATTATCTCTCCTAACACTTTGAAAACTAACTAATAATCAATATTTTGAGTGAATATTTAAATTTAATGTGATAACCCATAAATTCGAAAACGTCAGCACCCAGGATTTTTGTTGATATTACTGACCCAAGTCTGATATATCGAATATATATATACTAGAATTTATCAATTCTTAAAAGTTTGATAGCATAGACCACTAACCACTCAATTGAAGTGGATGATATTGGAAGCTTATCAAGTCCTAGAAATAATTGCTATTGATCCCTAAATGTAAAGGAACAATGAAAATGAATAATACACTCTAAATTGATATTGACCCTGAATACTATTAATTAACACTAATATGATACAACCCGTAATACCAAAGAACGAACTTGAAAGATTAGAAGAATTAAAATCTTATTCCATTTTAGATACATTGGAAGAAGATGATTACGATAACCTAACAGCCATAGCCAGTGAAATTTGTCAGACGCCAATTTCATTGGTTAGTCTTGTTGATGATAAACGCCAATGGTTTAAATCTCACCATGGAATTGATGCAGATCATACTCCAAAAGAAGTTGCCTTCTGTGCACACGCTATCAATAAGCCAAAAGAAGTATTGATTGTCAATGATTCAAGAGAAGATGTTCGTTTTCATGACAATCCATTAGTGGTAGGAGAGACCAAAGTGATATTTTATGCCGGAGTTCCCTTAGTTTCTGAAAAAGGATTACCTATGGGAACGTTGTGCGTCATTGATCATCAACCTAGAGAATTATCATCCTCTCAGGTAGCAACGCTAAGAGCTTTAGGACAGCAAGTAATGCGACTAATGGAGTTGAGAAAAAGTAAGAAGATATTAACTCAAACAGTACTTACCTTAGAAGAAAAAAATAAAGAATTAGATAAGTTTGCCTATGTCGCTGCCCATGACTTAAAATCTCCTTTAAACAACATACTAAACATCTCAGAATTATTATCAGAACAGTATGGAGCTACTTTAGATATTACTGGAAATAAGCTGATTGGACACATCATTGAGTCTTCAAAAAAATTACGCACACTAATCGTAGATATTTTAAACTATAGTAAGAATCAGCATCTCATTAAAGATAAAAAAGACTTTGTGACCTTTAAGGATATTAAAAATAGTGTTCAAGATTATTTCTTTAATGATTTTAGTACAGCTATTTCTTTTAACACTGATGTAGATGAATTGTTAATCAATAAAACGGCTCTGGACCAAGTGTTGATTAACATTATTTCGAATGCGATCAAATACAATGACAAAGACTTAATAAAGATAGAAATTGGACTTTCCGAAACCGATAGGTATTATCAATTTTATGTAAGAGACAACGGTTCTGGGATCGATGAAAAAGATCAAAAGGAAATCTTTGAATTATTTAAAGTTATTTCATCGCAAGATCGATTTGGATCTTCTGGAAATGGTATTGGATTGGCGACAGTAAAAAAGATTGTCCAAGCCTTGGGTGGAGAAATTTGTTTAGAGTCAGAAAAGAATGTTGGAACGACTTTCCATTTTAGTATTGAAAAGTAAAAATTAAGAAGTTATAAGTGATCATCTACCATTATTTTTATCAGTTAAATCTTATAAAAATGTAAAAAGGAATATTGTATGTCATCAGTATAGGACTTTCGTAAGAAATATTGTTTTTTATCCTATTTTAAGCCATATTTATACTCTAGGAGTCATTGTATAATAGGCGTTATATGAGGTTAATTTTTATACTAATTTTTTTCATTACTTTTCTTGTTCAGCTTCAGGCAAATCCTCTAAAATTGGAGAAATTTACGGGTTCAGTAACTAACATCATTCAAGATAAAGAAGGCTATTTATGGTTTACATCATGGGATGGTTTATATAAATTCGATGGATACGAGATTACCGTATTCGGAGAAAGAAACTATCAGCCTTTATTGGATAAAAAGATTGCCACCATAATGGAACATTCTAATGGGCAGTTATGGATTGGTACAGACAATAACGGCATTTTTATTTATGATAAGAAGTCGGATAGTTTTGAACACCTTACTCAGAATTCAGAATCTGCAAGAACATTAGATATTCAAAGAATCACTTCATTCTCTGAAGACGATTACGGCAATGTATGGATTGGTACGCAGGGAAATGGATTGGTATTTTATAATATCAGTGACAAGATATTTACAGAGTATACCCAAAAAGAATTTGGTAGTATCTTTAATGCCCAACTTTTTCAAGACTTGGTAGTGTCAGTTCACTACGATGCGAATGGATATATTTGGTTTGGTACCATGCAAGGCCTGGGATGTATGGACATTAAAACAAAAGAAGTATTCTTACTTTCAGGAAAAGAATATATTGGTGTATACAGTATCTACCAAACAGAGGATAACGATATTTGGTGCTCGAATATGCAAGGACTATTTACGGTATCTTTCAAAAATAAATCATTACGAGGTGAGATTATTACGGAGTTACTCAGTAACAAGAAGTCTTATATCAAGAAATCGTATTCTGATGAGGATAGACTTTGGTTTATGACTGCCAATCAAATTTATGCAATTGATCTAAAAACAAAGCAGATTCAAGATGTTGAAGAGTTTAAAACTAATACTTCATTCTCTGCTATTTTTGAAGATCAAGCAGGTGTACTTTGGGTAGGAACCCATTTTGGTGTTTATTCATTAGATCTTTTTAAGAAACCAATCCAGCCTTTACTTAATGAGATTATTGATCCTGTAGCTGCTATTGAAGAAATCGATCAAAAAATATGGCTAGGTACTATTGATGGTAAATTGTACTACGAAAAAGATAAAACAATTACAGGAGCTTCTAATTATGTACAACATCAACATCGTTTTGAGCAAATTACAGGTATAGCGGAATATGATAATTCTACTTGGGTTTCGACTGCCGGAAAAGGTGTAGTCCACCTTGATAATACTTCTGCAAAAATTATCCATCAATATACTACTCAGAAAGAAATTGTAAACCTCTTTGTGATGTCTGTTGCAAAGAGTAATTATGATAATAGCCTTTGGATTGGATTTTGGGATTCAGGCATTTCATACTATGATAAAGAACTAGACCGATTTGCGTCTCTTAATACAGGAAAAGGAAGAGAATTGTTGAGTATGCCCATTGTAAAGATCTACCCTGAAAAGGAGGGGGAACTTTGGATTGGTACAAGAGGAAAAGGGTTATGGAATGTGAAGTATAACAAGGATTATGTAATCACTGATGTAGAGCAATTTAATGTACAAACGCCTACTATGAATACATCCTTGATTTCAGATATTGTTGAAAAAGATCATAAAACGTTATTGGTAGCAACGGAAAACGGTCTCTTTGAATTTATAAAAAACAGGAAAAGTTTCTCTCAAAAAAACGTTCCTGCCAAACTATTAAAAGCCACTATTAGTAGTATTGTCAAAACACCTAATAATAAAATTTGGGGAACCACACTAACCAATGCTTTTGAGTGGAAAGATGGAAATTATTTCACTTACAGTACAGAAGATGGACTACTTAATGAAAGATATTACAACAAATCGAAGAAGCTAACTTCTAAAGGAAATATCCTATTGGGTGGTGAAAAAGGGGTTGACATGCTAAAAGTGCCAGATTTTATTGAGAATCCTTATAAAGTTGAACCTGTTATTTCTCGTTTTTATTTGAACGAAAGAGAAATCCATCCACAGGAAAAAATCGATGCAAAAGTGATCCTTAAGGATGAAATCAATAAAACAGAGGAGCTCTTTTTGACACATGATCAAAATTCATTCTCTTTCTATTTATCTACCTTAAATTATTCAAAAGGGGAGAAGAAAGTGTTTAGGTATATATTGGAAAACCTAGATAAAGAATGGGTACAAACTACAGAAGATAAACATATCATTTCTTATAATGGATTGATGCCTGGTAAATACCAATTAAAGATAAAAGCAGCCAATGTCGATGGTATTTGGAGTGATGAAGTAAAAACACTAACCATCAATATTAGTCCGATTTGGTATAAATCTACCTTGGCATATATCTTCTATCTTGTGATGTTTATTGGGCTGATTACGTACATAATGATGTGGTGGAGACGTAAAGTTCATAAAGCCAATGAAGAAAAATATGAACATCTTAAAATGAGAGATGAAAAGGTAGAATACGAGAGAAAGGTAAACTTTTTTACAAATCTATCGCATGAGTTACGTACTCCACTTACCCTTGTATTAGGTCCTATCGAACAAATTGCAAAAAACAATACGGTACAATCAGCACTTCAGGAGCCCTTAGGGATTGCCTACCGAAATGCCCAAAGATTATTACGTTTAACAGATCAGTTGATGTTTTTGACCAAAAGTCAACATGGTCAGATGCATTTAAACATCAAATTAGAGAATACAAATACTGTAATAAAAGATGCTACAGATGCTTTCAAGCATATCGCAAAGCGTAAAAAGATAAACTATACGATTAACTTCCTCGATACACTTCAAGAAAACATCTACCTAGATAAAGTGATGTTAGAGGCGGTGATGTACAACATTTTATCGAATGCCTTCAAATATAACGTAGATAATGGCGGGGTATGGGTGAATGTTTCTACTGTTGATTTTGAATCGATACAAAACAAATTGTACAATTATACAGGGAATGCTCCATCAAAATATTCTAACCGTTATTTAAGTGTTGAAATTAAAGACTCGGGAATTGGTATCAATAAAGAGGACATTGAAATTATCTTCGATCGTTTCTATCAAGTAAAGTCTAATACTGATACAGGTTCCGGAATAGGTTTAGCATTTTCTAAGTCCATTATTGAAGCCATGAAAGGGATCATCTATGTAGAAAGTGAACTTTCATTGGGCTCAAAATTCACATTGTATATCCCTTCAGATGACGATTTCTATTCTTCAGAAGAAAAGAAAAATGAGTCTAGTGAGTTGGTATCGAAGCTTCTTTATTCAGAAACTGAAAAGTTAGAGTTTGTGAAGAAGTCCAATGAAGAAGTGGTAAGTGAGAAGGTGGATAAAGAAGAGCTTATTTTAATTGTTGAAAAATCGAATGAGATTAGAGAGTACATTGCGAGTATTTTAGAAAAAGAGTATAAAATCATGTACGCCGAAAACGGTTTAGATGCTTATGAGAAAATGCTGAAATACTATCCATCATTAGTGATTTCTGAAATCTACTTAGAGGGACTCGATGGACTACAACTTTCAGGAAAAATTAAATCGGGTGAGAAAACGAAAAATACACCAATTATCCTTCTGTCATCTAACCCAGATACTCAAGAACGAATTAAAGCATTAGAAGCCGGAGCAGATTCATTTATTGCAAAACCATTTTCTCCAAAACATATGGAGGTAAGGGTGAACCAATTATTGAAATCGAGATCGAATATCTTATCTTCTGACAAAACAAGTAAGAAGACGAAGAAAAAGACGAATCAAAAAGCTGAAATATCTTTTGAGGATCAAACAAGAAAAATCATCGAACGAAATATTTCAGAAGCAGAATTCTCAGTGCCTGAATTAGCAAAAGAAATGGATATGAGTAATATTCAGTTTTACAGAAAAATGAAGGCCGAAACAGGGATGCCTCCTGTGGAATTTGTAAGGAATATTCGATTACAAAAAGCTTTGGAGTTACTCAAAACATCAGAATTGAATATTTCTGAAATCGCTTATGAAGTTGGTTTTAATGACCCTCAATATTTCAGGAAATCATTCAAAAAGCAATTTGGTCAGACGCCAACACAGTATCGTAAACCGATTAAAAATTAAAAGAAGGATAAATGTATTACAATTTACTGTTGTTATTTTGTTTGTCCTCAATACCATTATTTGCTCAAGAAAAGGCGAAGTGTGTATCAACATATGATGCTGAATTAGGGGAAGAGGTTTATGAATACTTAGATGAACCTGCGACAACTAAAGGTGGATCATCTAAACTTTTTAGCACACTGGCAAAGAATATTAAGTACCCAACTGAAGCCAAGAGAATGAGACTTGAAGGTAAATTGTATATTGATTTTGTAGTGACAAAAAAAGGGAAGGTGGCGAATCTAAAAGTAAGTATTGGAGATGTTCCACTGGATGATACAGAATCTGTTTATCGGGTGCTTTCCAATGAAGAATGGATTATAGGAAAATGTAATGGTAAACATGTAGCTACAAAATTAAAAATTGTAATAACCATTTGCCTTGGATAGAAAGAGGTAAAAGAAAAGGCCCCAATCAAAAAAATGATTGGGGCCTTTATTATAAACAGTTGTGATGATTAGAACATTGGTCCATCAGTAATCATGATGTCATCAACATTCATTTCATATCTTTCTCCATCAATATTACCTGTAGAGAAACCAAATGCTAGATAATCTAATGTACCTGTGAAGTCTGGTTTTTCAGCGTCACCACCCCAGTTACTCCAAGACATTGTACTTAATCTGAAAGTATATAATGTCCATTCTCCATTAGTTTCCACATAGTAATTCTCTCTATCGATATCACTACCAAACTTAGTGTCATTTTGGTAAATCTCGAACTGTAAGTTACCTTTTGCATTACCTGTATTTACCCAGAATGAAAGGTGTGGATCAGTAACACCTGAAAGGTCTAAACTGTTTGAGTTGTCCATTTTTAATGTACCAGTCCAGTTCCATGAAGTAGCTCCATCTAAGTTCACATGGATATAATGGTCACCTGCAATTGCAGACATGCTACCACCATCGATACTGTTTGTAGCTCCACCACCATTATCTTCCCAGATATAAGTAGCTGTTTCAAAGTTTTCTAACTCCTTTGCTACGATAACTGGACCATCAGTGATCATAACATTGTCAAGGTTTAAGATATAAGGGTTAGCTCCATTACCTTGTTTGTAAGATAATTTCACAAAGTCTAATGTGCCTTTGATATCTACAGCTTCTAATCCACCGCCCCAATCAGATAACTCTAGCTCTTTTAAGCTAACTGTTACCCATTGCCACTCGTTATTTGTAGCTCTAAATACATAATTGTCACCTTCGTTACCAGTGTTACTTGCTTTAAAGTCAGCACCGTTTTTGTTCCCATTCTGACCAATTTCTAATTGGAAGTAACCTTGAGAGCTCTCAGAGTTAATTTGGAAGCTTAAGTGTGGATCAGTAAAAGTAACCAAGTCAATCGGCTGACCATAGTATAATTGTCCCATCCAAGAAGTCCAACCATCACCATCTGCTTTTCTAACTGTTAAGTAGTGATCTCCTCTACCTTTTGAAATACCATTACCAGCATCTAAACCATTTTCAGGAGTAATATCACCTGGTTCATAAGGGTTAACGCCATCTTCAAAATCAAATAGAACTACTGGTTCTACAGGGTCAAAGAATTCACCTGCATCCTCAACAGTGATAGAGCCAGATTCAGGAACGTTAGATTCAGCATTATATGTTGAAACTTTAATCGTTACTTCATCTGCTAAATCGCTTGGTGCTAAAACGTTAATTTGAGATGCATTACTATTGATACCATCTACCTCAATAGTATGGCCACCAACGACTACTTCATAAATTAAATCAACATTTGTTCCTTTGATCGTAAAAACCTGACCTCTTGTGATCAGCGTAGGGTATTCTACATTTTCAGTAAGAGGGTAGATAGGTTCGAACGCACTTTCCGAAAGGACTTCCTGCTTATAAGCATTGACAACTCTTAATTGAGAAGTTTCGAAGATTCTTGGTAGTACTGCATTAATTGTATCCTCTGTAGCACTTACTGTGATTTCAGTACAAGGCGTTTCTCCAATATATACTTTAGCATTCTTAAAGTTTTCACCAACCAAAACGAAAGGCTCACCAATAACGGTAGGATTTTGGATGTTAGAGTCAGCGATTTTTGGTTGAGGGTAGTCAATGTCGTTAGATTGACTGTACTCTTTTTGAGTAGTACAAGCGTTCATTCCGCATAACATTCCAAAGAATGCTATGCCTAATGATGCTTTATGTATTTTATTCTTAATATTCATGATTTGTAATCTCTATAAGTAAGCAAAATTTAGAAAGAGTGCTTAGGATTAATAACCAGGGTTTTGAGTTAATCCAAATGAAGCTACTTCTGCTGCTGGGATAGGTAAAACAGGAACCCCGTTTAGTTTTTTACCTTCCATATTTGAAACAACAGTGCTACCAGTAATTTCATCTCTGTATCCAATGTTGTCTTTCTGAATAGCAGCTTCATAGTTATCTGTTCTTAACAGATCCCATAAACGTAGACCTTCCAATGATAGCTCTACTCTTCTCTCATGAAGAATGGCAGCTAAAAGATCATTTCCTGAGGCTGTTACTTCTGGTAAAGCCGCTGAATTATCTCTTTCAGTATAATCATTAGATTCCTCAGTCCACCCCTTAGGGTAAGTCATGTTTCTCGCTCTGTCTCTTACTTCGTTTACTCTCTGACGAGCCATTCCTTCATTACCCAAGTGATACGCAGCTTCAGCATTCATCAATAATACATCTGCATATCTTAATTTCCTTTGGTTCTGAGGGTTGTCAGATTGCTCATTTGGACGAAGTGCTTGGTCCATTAATACTTTTCTTGGGAAGTAACCAGACAAGAACTGAGAGGCTGATACACCTTGTGCAACACCATGAGCAAATTGTCCATTCTGACCTGCAGTCCATTCTAAACGAGGATCATTTTCTTCAAATTCATCTACTAAATCCTGCGTAGGGTTTAAGAATCCCCAACCCCAACCTTTGATATCAGCAGTACCTCTTGGGGCTGTTAAGATAGGAGAAGTAGAACCTGTGTTTTGGTTGGCCCAACCTGTATTTGAAGTAGTGTGTTGTACTTCAAAGATAGAACCCACACCGTTTTCACCATCTTTTTCAAATACTGTAGCTAAATTAGACGCTAAGCTGTATTGACCTGAGTTGATTACTGCATTAGTTAAATCATATACTTCTTGCCAAGTATTGTCATTAGACTTCCAGATACCAATATCATACATGGATACTCTTGCGTGGTAGGCTAAAGCCGTACCTGATGTTGCTCTACCCAATTCCATTTCAGATCTGTTACCTAACATGCTGGCCGCAGAATCTAAATCTGCTTCGATTTGAGCGATAACATCTTTTACTGGAGTTCTTCCGATAGATCCAATTTCTTCTGGTGAAACTGGAGCCGTAAATAAAGGCACATCACCAAATAATCGTACTAAGTAGAAGTAGCTGTATGCTCTGATAAATAGTGCTTCGCCAACTAATTGATCTCTAGTTTCCTCATCAAAACTAGTAGCAGGAGAGATACCTTGGATCGCTGTGTTGGCTCTGTGAATTGCTTGATAATATGTTTTCCAAGCAGAGTGAGAGGTAGCATTTACGTTTACAGCAGACCATTCTTTCAACATCTGCACATCTTGCATATCGCCAAAGTCAGATCCACCTTTCCAAGAGTTGTCAGTCATTACTTCACCAAACATCCACTCTTGCATATGGGCAACAACACCTTGATCTTGAGCAATGGCTTGGTAACATGCGTTGACTGCCATTTGAGCATTTTCAAGATCATCATAATATGCTGGAGTATCTACAGCCTGACCTTGTGGCTCTCTATCTAAGAAACTTGAACAGCTATTTCCTAGTGTTAGCATGCTACAACATGCTAGTACATTTATAATATTTTTGAATTTCATTTCTTTTCTACTTTTACGTGATTCCTCTGATTAAAAAGTAACATTCAAGCCTAATGAATAAGTAGTAGATTTTGGATAGTTACCAATATCAACACCTTGTGCTAATGGATCACCGTAATGATCACCTACTTCAGGATCATAACCACTGTAGTTAGTTAGCGTGAATAAGTTATCGACTGAAGCATAAACTCTGAAACGTTGCATGTGTAATTTCTTACAAACATTCTCATTGAAAGAATAACCTAATTGAACGTTTTGTAATCTTAGGTAAGAAGCATCTTCCACATATCTGTCAGAGAATCTACGGTTGTTGTTTGGATCACCCGATACAACTCTTGGTAAAGTACCTTCAGGATTGTTTTCTGGGTGGAAACGGTTATCGTAGTAATTTTTAGTTTGATTTTTCTGAACGTTAGAATCTTCAATCCAGAACTTCTGAATATTGGCTACTTCATTACCATATGAGCCAGTGAAGAATAAGTTCATGTCAAATCCTTTGTACTCTAGTCCAATATTGAATGAACCTGTAAATGTTGGGATAGCAGAACCAAGGTTAGTTTTATCTTCATCATCAATAGTACCGTCACCATTTAAATCGACAAACTTCACATCACCAATACCAGCATTAGGTTGTAGTGGATTACCGTCTGCATCAACATGTGCATCTAACTCTTCTTGTGATCTAAAGATACCGTCTGTTTTATAACCATAGAAGTAAGCAATTTCTTGTCCTTCTTCGGTTCTTGTAGTATATCCTAACTTGTCAATATAACCACCATCGATGTGACCAGTTTCACCTAAGTCAGTAATTTTGTTATCGATGACTGCGATATTAGCACCAACATTCCATTTTACTTCATGCTCAACATTTCTGTAGTTGATGGCGAATTCAAAACCTTTGTTTTGCATAGTACCAACGTTGACATTTGGAGAGTTTGCACCTACATAGTCAGGTACAGGTTGTGGAACCACCATGTCTTTAGTATCCTTAATGAAGTATTCTGCACTTACAGTAATCTTGTCGTTTAAGAATCCTGCATCAACACCAAAGTTGGTCATTTGTGCAGATTCCCATCTTAAATCAGGGTTAGACATTGTTGTTGGAATACGACCTTCAACGACATTACCATCAACCACATATCTTAAGTTGTTTGTTACCGTTGATAAGTAATCATTGTTACCTGCAGAAGATTGGTTACCTACTTCACCCCAACCAGCTCTCAGCTTAAGTTGTGAGACAATTTCAGAAGTTTGTAAGAAATCTTCTTCTTTGATATTCCATCCTGCAGAGAATGATGGGAAGAATCCCCAACGGTTGCCTTCTGCGAATTTTGATGAACCATCTGCTCTAAATGTGGCTGTCAATAAATACTTGTTGTCGTAGCTATAGTTAGCTCTAGCAAAATACGATTGTAATGAATTGGCTCCTTGTGAAGACGTAGCGAAATAATCAGCACCTTTTGCAGCACCTAAATATCTCATGTTTTCATTGAAAGGAACATCATAACCTGTGGCCATAATATTGTTGTAGCTGAAGTATTGCATCTCCATACCTACCATCGCTCCGAAGTTGTGATTTCCAATACTTTTCGTATAGTTAGCATAGTTAGACCAAACCCAGTCAAACTTGTTGTTTCTATGTTCATCCAACTGAGAAGTCATTCTTTGTTCTTCATTTGAAACGAAGAATTCAGGGTAGTACATCTTTTGTTGTTGGTTTCTATAATCCACACCAAAGTTGGATGTTAATGTTAAGTCTTTCGTTGCTTTAGCATTCAAAGAGAAGTTACCAACGATTCTGTTATCCCAAGAACGTTTGTATTGTTCTTGCTCTGCCATTCTTGCAGGGTTGTTGTTATAAGACCAAGTTGCTCTTGCATAAGATCCATCAGGGTTATATACTGGAGTAATTGGGTCTGTCCATAATGCTTGAGTTAGCGGACTTGAATAAACATCATTCAAGTTTGTAAGAGAGTAATTTGCGTGTGTATAGGCAATGTTTTGTCCAAAGTTTAACCAATCGTTGAATTTATGTGTGTTGTTGAACTTCACAAAGAATTTCTCCAAGTCAGTTCCTTTTAATATCCCTTCATCTTTCACATAAGATGTAGAGAAATTGAATTGATTCTTTTCAGAACCACCGTTAATTCCTAAGTTATAATTTTGGAAAGATCCTTCTCTTAATAATTCATCTTGCCAGTCAGTACCTTTATAGTTACCATTTGCTACATATTTTAATTGCTCATACTCATCTGTACCTTCTGCAAATCTGTTGGCTTCTAATCCCATCTGAGCATATTCTGATGCATTGGCCATCTCAATAGTATTAGACGCTTGCTTAACACCAGTTTGTGCATTAAATGTATACGTTACTTTATCTTGTACTTTACCTTTCTTTGTGGCAATTAAAATAACTCCATTGGCACCTCTTGAACCATATACTGCAGTTGCCGAAGCATCCTTTAGTACTTCCATAGATTCAATATCTTGTGGAGCTATGTGCGAAATGTCTTGCATTGGGAAACCATCAACTACATATAAAGGATCTGAGTTGTTGATCGTACCAATACCTCTTACTCTTACTTTTGATCCTGAGGCAGGGTTGCCAGAGTTGGTTACTTGTACACCTGGTACACGACCTTGAAGGGCCTTGTTTACATCCTCAGTGGCTATAACAGTCAATTCATCCGTTTTTACGGTCGAAACTGAACCTGTTACATCACTCTTTTTAGCAGTACCATAACCGATAACTACTACTTCTTCTAATTCTTCTAGGTCTACTTCCATATTAATCTTGAACTCTGTCTGAGTACCAACATTAATATTTTGACTTATATAGCCAATAGAAGAAATTGCTAATACTGTATCATTAGTTTTTACGTTTAACTGAAATTTACCATCAAAGTCGGAGATTGTTCCAATAGTTGTTCCTTTAATAGTGATGTTCACCCCTGGAAGAGGACTACCTGTTTCATCTGATACGCTACCTTTTATTGTTCGTTCTTGTGCATAGGCACTTATTGAAAATGTAATAGCGATGAACAGCAGAAAAAAATTTTTTAAGATCTGCATGACTATCTTTTATTGTTTAGTTGTTGTTCTATCTAAATGACTTTAGTAAAACATAAATTAAAAATAACCGCGGCGTTATGTTACAAATGTAGGGTAGACACTAATTACTTCAGAGGTTGATTTTTGACAAAAAGGAGTCTGAAAAAATATTTTTTTATCAGGGAATAAATTTTAAATAGGGAAAAAAATTACATTTTTGATGAAAATTTACCCCTACTTGAAAGTGTCGGAAGTGTTTAACATTTATCCTCCTTTTTAACCTTGAATGCATTAGCGAAATTTTTGATTCTTACCCGTTAATTTGTGATGATAGTTGTTTCATTTCATATATAATTTGATGAAAAAGGAACTTTTTTATGTGATTCATATTCTTCAAATATTATACCTAATTGATGAAAAAATCTACTAATAATGCTCATTTAAGCTAAATAGAGTAGGTTTATGATTAAAAAGTGCCTAAATGCTATTTGTCGAATTAAGTAGTATTTGTTCATAGGCCTTATCAAAATTAAAAATCTCCATATCGTCCTTTAATTGTATCAAGTACATTTGAGGTATAACCATTTGGAAGTTATTAAAATCTATCTCTGAAATGAAGAATATATATACATACATAGTGATCATTTTTTACTCTTTGTGTGTAGTGTCATGTTCTTCAAATCAAAAGAAAGTAGTGATAGAAAAAAAAGAGATTCCAAATGTAATTATTACCACAGACATTAATAATAAGGATTATTCCATTACAGATGAACATGCATTTTTATACTTACTATGGTACTTAAATAATGTTAGTGTTCAATCAGTAATGCTAGATGAATACAATGATTATGGTCTTGAAATCTTAAACAATATTATACAGTGTTATGCTCAAGATTATAAGAACCAGAGTTATTCATTTGAAGCTAGGAATTTTCCTTCGCCAGATGATCTTAAGAAGACTATTCTTACAGATAAAGAAAAGGGGATTAAAAAGGTCATCCGACAGATAAGACAAAGTAACGATTCACCAACATATTTCCTAGTACTTGGGAGTATGAAGACGGTGAAAGAAGTTCTTTTTAGAGCACCGGATTTGGCAAAGAAAGTAAGAGTTATCTCCGTTGCTTCAGGAATTAAACCTCCTGATGAAGATGTTTGTGGGAACCTGAACTGGAATGGTTGGGGAAGAACGGAAATCTTTGAAAGGTTTACAGAACTATGGTGGATAGAAAACGATTGGGCATTTAAAGGAATCTCAGAAGGAGAGGAATCGAACAAGTTGTATAACGAAGTGATCCATTTCGGAGCGATGGGTAAATACCTTTCTGAGAAGGAGAACACTTTTTTCAACTTAGAAGAAGCTATTCCATTTATGTTTCTCATCGATCCACAAGTAAATACCAAGTATCCAGAATTTGGAGGATGGACCGGGAATTACATCAAACCATTTCCGGTAGAACGTCCAAACTATTGGGTAGACAGAGCAAATACCAAAAAATGGAATTATCAAAAACCATGTAATACTTGGGACCTTGCTTTTCAGGTGTTGAATGAACGAAAAATGAGCATTGTTGATCGTAGGGACGACATGTCAACTTCACTATTATCTAATCTAAACAAACTGTATTCCTCAAATAAATAAAAGAGGAGTGAACGAAATTTTTTAAAATTCAGAATAATGAAAACACAGAATTTAATCGCTTTATTTCTGTTTTGTTTTATATCTATTGGTAGTACAAATGCTACTGATAAGGAAAATGAACCAAAACTAAATGATAAAAAAGCAACTAAAGCAACCAACGCATTATACCAAAAATTATCTCAGGTATCGGCTGAAGGTAAAACAATTTTTGGGCATCAAGATGACTTAGCATATGGATACCATTGGTGGGGCAATGGTTCTGACGTAAAGAATGTAACAGGTGATTATCCAGGTCTTTACGGATGGGACATGGGTGAAATTGGAAATGATAAAAATTTAGATGGTGTTTTATTTAGTGACATCAAGAAATATATCAAAGAAGCTTATGCTAGAGGAGGCATAACTACTTTGTCATGGCATATGATTAACCTTAAGGCAAAAACAAGTTCATGGGACACCACAAGGGTTGTTGATGAAATGCTTAAAGGAGGAAAATATCATGAAGACTTCTTAAAGAAACTGGATCTATTCGCAGATTTTGTCAATGACTTAGAGATTGATGGAGAAAAGATTCCTGTACTTTTTAGACCTTGGCATGAACATAACGGATCATGGTTCTGGTGGGGAGGTAAAAATGTCACTGAAGAGGATTACAAAAGCTTATGGCAGTTTACTGTAAAGTACTTAAGAGATAAGAAAAAAATACACCACCTGATTTATGTGTACTCTACGGATGCTTTTCAAACGGAAGAACAATACCTAGAAAGATTCCCAGGTGATGAATATGTAGATGTATTAGGTTTTGATGATTACGGTGCATTTAGAGAAAATGCGACACCAGAAAGAGAAGCTTGGGTGATCAATGAATTGGAAATTGTAGCCAAGCTTGCAGACAAGAAAGGTAAAGTTTGTGCTTTTTCAGAGTCTGGCCTTGAAGCCGTAACTGATGACACTTTCTTTACTGAAAAACTACTTCCAAAGTTAAACCATAATGAATGGACAAAGAAGGCAGCTTATATGATGCTATGGAGAAATGCGAATTATGAAAAAGAACAAAGAGACCATTTCTATGTGCCTTATAAAGGACATTCGTCAGCAAGTGATTTTATAAAATTTGTTGAAGACCCAAGCATTCTTTTAGAGTCTGAATTATCTAAAATGAAAGTAAACTAATTCATTATGCAACTCGAAGTATTAGACTTGATCATCATAGGTTTATACCTGCTTTCAACAGTAGTAATTGGTATCTACCTTAAAAAACAAGCCTCAAAAAATATGGAATCTTATTTCCTTGGGGGCAACTCATTACCATGGTATATGCTTGGTTTATCCAATGCATCAGGGATGTTTGATATCTCTGGTACCATGTGGATGGTATATCTATGTTTTGTATATGGATTGAAAAGTGTTTGGATCCCATGGCTATGGCCTGCATTTAACCAGATTTTCCTGATGATTTATTTATCGATTTGGTTACGTAGATCAAACGTATTGACTGGTGCAGAGTGGATTAGAACAAGATTTGGTGATGGTACCGGTGGAAAATTATCACACATGGTTGTTGTGTTTTTCGCTATCCTTAGCTGTTTAGGTTTTCTGTCTTATGGTTTTATAGGTATTGGTAAATTTATCGAGATCTTCATACCATGGTCATATGTTGGGCAGTTTATGCCATTTGATCTAACAGCAGAACAAGTACCTTATGTTTATGGTATTCTGTTTACAACTATCGCTACGTTTTATGTAGTTATGGGAGGTATGCTTTCAATTGTTTGGACAGACGTTTTACAATTTGGTATCATGACTGTATCTGCGATCGTTATTGCCGGCATTGCAATGTTCCAAGTAGATGCAGATACGTTAATGGGGATGGTACCAGAAGGATGGAACTCTCCATTATTCAATTATGATTTACATATGGATTGGTCCGCTTATATCCCTTCCGTAAATGATAAAATTTCAAACGATGGCTTTTCACCATTTTCTATCTTCTTTATGATGATGTTGTTTAAAGGATTCTTTGCATCGATGGCTGGTCCAGCACCAAACTTTGATATGCAAAAGATTCTATCGACAAAGTCGCCTAAAGAAGCTGCAAAAATGAGTGGTTTTGTATCTGCAGTTATGTTCTTACCAAGGTACTTAATGATAGGTGGGTTTACCATCTTAGCTGTAGTATACTTTAGTGGAGATATTAATGCTGCTGGATCAGGTTTTGATTTTGAAAATATCTTACCAATGGCCATTAAAGAATTTGTTCCTTCAGGGCTTATGGGATTATTATTAGCAGGTTTATTGGCTGCTTTTATGTCAACCTTCGCTTCTACGGTAAATGCCGCTCCAGCTTATTTAGTGAATGATATTTATTTAAGATATATCAACCCTAATGCAAGTGGTAAACTACAAATGAGAGCAAGTTATATCATATCAGCTTCAGTAGTAGTTTTAAGTACTATTATTGGTTTATATGTTGAGGATATTAATTCTGTATTACAATGGATAGTTTCTGCACTGTATGGTGGTTATATCGCTGCTAACTTCTTAAAATGGCATTGGTGGAGATTTAATGGTCATGGATTCTTCTGGGGTATGGCAGCAGGTATTGCCGCGTCAATGGTTTTCCCATTAGTGTTTAAAGAAACTTTAGAGTTGTATTACTTCCCATTACTGTTTGTTGTTTCATTAATCGGTTCTGTTGCAGGTACTTTACTGACAGCTCCAACAGAAGAAAAAACGCTGATGAATTTCTACAAGACGGTAAAACCTTGGGGTTTCTGGGGGCCAATAAAGCGTAAAGTGATGGAGAAAGATCCAAGCTTTGAAAGTAATAAAGATTTCAAAAAAGACATGTTCAATGTTGTAACGGGTATAGTATGGCAGTCAATGCTAACACTATTGCCTCTATACATTGTGATCAAGGAGGAAATGGGAATTCTTTCAACTGCAGCCATCTTAATTATTACCACGCTAATCCTTAAGAAAAATTGGTACGATAAGTTGCCTGAAGAACCAATAAAGGTTCCTGAAAATAAAGAAGAAAAAGAACTAGTATCAGCCAACTAAAATATTGCTTTTAAGAAGCAATAGGGAGATACAAAGTAGAATAAATAACAAACTAAGTAGAGAGTATAAAATATTACCAAGATGAATTTTAAAGAGAAATTAGTCGATATAATTGAAAAACAAGAGGTATTACTAAGCAAGAAAAATACTCCTTCAGAAGCATATAATGGTATTTTTACTAAATATAAACATCCAATCATTACTGCAGAACATACACCTGTATATTGGAGATATGATCTAAATGAAGCGACGAACCCATTATTACAAGAGCGTATTGGAATGAATGCTACTTTCAATGCTGGTGCAATCCGCTTCAATGGGAAATATGTACTAATGGTAAGAGTAGAAGGTGTGGATAGAAAATCATTCTTTGCAGTTGCAGAAAGTGATAATGGTATCGATAATTTCAGATTTTGGGATAAACCAGTTTTAATGCCTGAAACGGATGAACCGGATACTAACGTTTACGATATGCGTTTAACACAGCATGAAGACGGTTGGATCTATGGTATTTTCTGTACAGAAAGAAAAGATCCTAATGCACCATCAGGAGATACATCTTCTGCTGTGGCTGCTGCAGGTATCGTTCGTACTAAAGACTTGGTAAACTTCGAACGTCTTCCAGATTTAATCTCTTATTCTGGTCAACAAAGAAATGTAGTATTGCACCCAGAATTTGTAGAGGGTAAATATGCTCTTTACACTAGACCTCAAGACGGGTTTATAGATACGGGTTCTGGAGGCGGAATTGCCTGGGGGTTAACAGACTCAATGGAAAATGCCGAGGTAAAAGAAGAGGTTGTGATTGAACCGAAAGTGTATCACACTATTAAAGAAGTGAAAAACGGACAAGGACCGGCTCCAATCAAAACGTCAGAAGGTTGGTTGCATCTAGCACATGGTGTTAGAAATACTGCAGCAGGTCTTCGTTATGTGTTGTATATGTTTATGACTTCATTGGAAGATCCCACAAAAGTAACACATCGTCCGGGTGGACATTTTATCGCTCCATTAGGAGAGGAAAGAGTTGGCGATGTTTCTAATGTAGCTTTTGCAAATGGTTGGATTGCAGATGAAAGTGGAGAAGTGAAAATATATTATGCATCATCCGATACTAGAATGCATGTGGCGACTTCTACTGTAGCACAGTTAATAGACTATTGTAAGAATACTCCCGAAGATGGTTATCGTTCGGTAACATCAGTGCAGACGATTCATGATATGGTCGATCAGAATGAAAAAATGATAGACGAATTGGGACTTACTATTCCTAACAGACAAACTGTTTAAATGATAAGAAGAGGGAGGTGAGAGGTATAGTTGCAAGTTTCATTAAATCTCACCTCTTTTTCTTCTTGTTTCCCTTATTAAAATTAGATTATTTATAGATAGTTAAGGGTTTTATATACTACAGAATACATCAAAATAACATCATCAAATTTCCATCAAATGAATAGAGAGTCATTCAAAATATCGCTAGAAAAAGAACTTAAGGATGGTATTTTAAACTATTGGTTGTCAAATACAATTGATCATAAAAATGGAGGTTTTTTTGGCCAGATTACTTATGATAATATAGTACACAAAGAAGCCGACAAAGGATCGATTATGCATGCAAGAATCTTATGGACATTTGCAGCAGCATATAACCAATTGAAAGATGATAAGTACCTGGAATTATGTGATTATGCCTATGACTACATTAAGAAGGTATTTATCGATAAAAATCATGGTGGTGTTTATTGGATGGTTGATTATTTAGGTAACAAGGTAGATGGAAAGAAACAAATTTATGCGAATGCATTTGTTATCTACGCCTTTTCTGAATATGCAATTGCAAAAGGTATTCAAGAACCATTAGACCTGGCAATGGACCTCTTTCATAAAATCGAAGAACATGCTTTTGATAAAGAATTAAATGGTTATTTCGAAGCATATTCTGAAGAATGGGTTTTGATGGAAGATTTACGACTTAGCGAGAAAGACAAAAACGAAAAGAAAACAAATAATACGCACTTACATATATTAGAAGCCTATACCACATTATTTAAAGCAACTAAAGATATACAGGTAGGACAACAGTTGAAAAACTTAATTGTACTATTCTTGGATACTATCTTGGATTCTAATACCTTCCATTTTAAATTATTTTTTGATGAAAACTGGACACTGAAATCTGATGAAATTAGCTATGGTCATGATATAGAAGGAGCATGGTTAATTCAGGAAGCAGCTCAAGAGCTGGGTGATGTGACTCTATTAGAAAGAGTAAAGGATGCAGCAGTGAAAATTGCTGATGTTACTTTAGCTGAAGGTATTGCAGAAGATGGAGCTATCGTCAATGAAGGTGACCCGACGGGTATCACAGATACAGACAGACATTGGTGGCCTCAGATTGAAGCGATGGTAGGTTTTATCAATGCTTATGAAAATACAGATGATGAAAAGTATCTAATTGCAGCCCATCGTTTGTGGGAATATTCGATAGAACATTTAGTCAATAAAGAATTTGGCGAATGGTGGTGGAGAGTTGATGAAAATAATACACCTAATTTAGAAGAAGATAAAGTAGGCCCATGGAAAGCACCATATCATAATGGTCGCGCATGTTTAGAAGGTATAAAACGATTTGAAAAATTAGCACAAACAACATCAATAAAATGAAAGAAATTAAATTACTCTTAAAATACATGATACTGCTTGTAGTAGTAGCATCATGTTCAAAACCAACTCAAGAGCAAAGTACTTCCTTAAATAACAACTTTGTTATGGTACAAAATGGTGCCTTTTTCCTAAATGGGAATCCCTATTATTTTATGGGAGCGAATTATTGGTATGGAATGAATATCGGTATGGAAAAAGGTGGCAACCGTCAACGTCTGATCAATGAATTGGATCAGATGAAAAATATGGGGATCACTAACCTGAGAATTTTAGCTTCTTCAGAAGGTGATGAAAACCAGTCCTTTCAAGTACACCCAACAATGCAAACGGCTCCGGGCGAATACAATGAAGATGTATTTGTTGGTCTAGACTTTTTACTTCAGGAGATGGGGAAAAGAGATATGAAAGCCGTTATGGTATTAAATAACTTTTGGACTTGGTCGGGAGGAATGCCTCAATATTTACAATGGTCTGGAAAAGGAGCTATTCCTTATCCTCAAATTTCAAAAGAATGGAACAAATTTACGGACTACTCTAAACAGTTCTACTCTGATGAAAAAGCCTTAAAAATGTTTGATGACCATTTGAGAGTACTGATCAATAGAAAAAATTCTTTAACAGGTTTAGCCTATAGTGAAGACCCGACCATTATGTCTTGGCAACTTAGTAATGAGCCAAGAGGATATAGCGAAGTGGAAGCGTATCACAAATGGATTAAAGCGACTGCAACGCTTATTAAGCAACTTGATCCAAACCATTTAGTATCATTGGGTTCTGAAGGAGACTCCCCAGGTCCTGATGCAGGTATCAGTCTTCTAAAAGATAATACGATCGATGAAATTGATTATGTAACCATCCATATTTGGGCACAAAATTGGGGTTGGTACGATCCTGCACACCCAGAAGAAAAGTTTGAAGAGACAAAGAAAAAAGTCACTACTTATTTGACAAAACATATCCAAGATGCTAAACAGTTAGGAAAACCTGCAGTATTGGAAGAGTTTGGGATTGCTAGAGACAACGATGATTATTCACCTACAGCGACAACGGTTTGGAGAGATAAATATTATCAATTTGTATTTAATGAAGTTGTAAAACATGCACAGGAAAACGCTCCTATCTATGGTATGAATTTCTGGGCTTACTCAGGGGAAGGACGACCAGCAGTACCAAAAGAATTTTGGAAAAAAGGAGATGACTTTATTGGAGATCCTCCACATGAACCACAAGGTTGGTATGGAGTTTATGATAAAGACCAAAGTACTATTCAGGTGATTAAGGAGTATGCTAAGAAAATGAATGTACTGTCTACTAAAGTGGTAGCTGAAAATGTAACTCAATAATGAAGACAGTAATAAAATATATTTTTGGTTGTTATCTCTTGGGTATTTTGTTTCCAACATTTGCCCAAGAGAAAAGACCTCCCAATGTCATTTTGATATTAACCGATGATCAAGGATGGGGCGACTTTTCTTATACAGGAAATGAGTTTCTGAAAACACCTCACTTTGATCAGATGACAGAAGAAAGTGCTGTATTGGATCACTTTTATGTCAGTCCTGTTTGTGCACCAACAAGAGCAAGTGTATTAACAGGTAGGTACCACTTAAGGACAGGTGTGTCGTTTGTGACGAGAGGTAGGGAAAATATGAGAGCAGAGGAAATAACCATTGCCGAAGCATTTAAATCGGCAGGTTATGCCACAGGCTGTTTTGGAAAATGGCATAATGGAGCTCATTACCCTGAAAATCCCCAAGGACAAGGTTTTGATACTTTCCTTGGGTTTACCTCCGGTCATTGGAGTAATTACTTTGATACACAATTGGAATATAATGGAGAAATGGTAGAGACAAAGGGATACATCACTGATGTTTTGACCGATGCGACGATCGAATTTATTGAAAAAAATAAAGATCAACCATTTTTTGCATATGTACCGTTTAATGCTCCTCACACTCCATACCAAGTACCAGATAAGTACTATGATCTTTATAAAGACATTGATTTTGGGTATAGCGAAAAGCAAAATAAGAAGATTGCTACTATTTATGGAATGTGTAAAAATGTGGACGATAATCTAGGAAGAATTCGTCAGTACTTAAAAGAGAACAATTTAGAAGAAAATACAATTGTTTTGTTTTTGTCGGACAATGGACCTCAAGGAGATCGTTACAATGGTCCATGGAGAGGAGGAAAAACATCAGTACATGAAGGAGGCTCATTGGTTCCTTGTACTATTCAATGGAAAGGAAAGATACCTTCATCTGTAAAAACACAATCAACGGCTCATATTGATCTTATGCCTACACTAATTGGGTTAGCTGGTATTGAGAAATCTCAACAAATCCAATTTGATGGGATAGATTTGAGCAAGTATTTATTAGACTCCAAAGCAGTTATTGAAGACCGAAATCTATATACACATATGACAGGATTTGAAATAACGGCAGAAAGAGGTGCAGTGAGACAGGGAGACTATAGGTTTACGACAGAATTTGGAGAGAAAGGATTGTATAATCTTAAAGAAGACCCTTCTGAGAAAAAGAATCTAATAGACCAACTACCTAATAAATCTAAGGAACTAGAAAATGCATTTCTAGATTGGTACAAAGATGTTACGGCTTCAGGTTTTTCAGATTTACGAATTCCTATAGGATACTCTGAAAGTAAAAGAGTAGTGCTAGCTGCTCACGAAAGTAGTGCTAAAGGTGATTTAAAATTTAAAGCCAACGTTAATGGTTGGGCACATGATTGGTACTTAGTAGATGGCGATGCTGAAATCCAGTGGCCTATTGCTATCGTACAACCTTCAACTTTCCACTTACAATTAAAGTACGCTGGAGACGTAGTAAAAGGAGATATTATAGAAGTGACAATTGGTCATCAAACGATAAAGAAAAAAATCAGAAAAAATTATACTCCGACACCATTACCAACTCCGGATAGAGTAATGAGAGAACAGGAAGCAAAAGAACAAACTTGGGGAACTCTAGACCTTGGGAAGGTATCCTTACCTGAATTAGGAAAAACTACCTGTGAAATAAAAATACAGAAAGTGAATAAAGGAACTCTTGAGGTGAAAGAATTGATCACAAGAAGAATAGATACGCTGTAAAGCTGTCTCAGGAAAGAAAACAATCAGATATGATTTTTTAAACTAAACATAATTTAAAATATTTTTCACTTGGATTATGAGAAAAAAGATGAATACATACTTATTATTACTTTTTCTAGGGTTGATAAGTTGTTCGACAGAAGAACCAACAGATACCCCTGAAACTACTATGGGAAACTTGACCCTCTCTGTCGCTATCGATGAACAAGTTGATGAACAAAGCTCGCAGCGTCAAAATGAAGAAACATTGGGCATGAAAATCAATATCGTTGATGTTGATGGCAAGACAGTGGATTCTTACGCATCAATAAATGAATTACCAGAGGAGATCGAATTAGCAACAGGTGTATATACTGCACAAGGAGTAAGCACATCATCTAAACAATTGGGTTTTGATGATCCTCAATATGGTGGTACTTCAGAGGATTT
Organism: Flammeovirga sp. SubArs3; assembly: GCF_947387565.1. Taxonomy (NCBI): domain Bacteria; kingdom Pseudomonadati; phylum Bacteroidota; class Cytophagia; order Cytophagales; family Flammeovirgaceae; genus Flammeovirga; species Flammeovirga sp. SubArs3. The sequence goes on from NZ_CANDOA010000005.1 coordinate 206,510, forward strand.
TTCGATCCAATCCGATCAATTAACTGCGGTGAGTTTATCATGTAATCTTCAGAATACAATGGTTTCTGTAGCCTATTCAGATGTGGTAAAAAATCAGTTTTCGGTATATTCTTCTGTTGTAAAATCTTCTTTTGGAGAGTTAACTTTCGAGCAAGGCGAAACAAGATCAGGGTACTTTAGATCGAGTGGAAGCTTAACAGTAAATTCAACTATTGGAGAAGGAAATAGCCAGTTGAATGCAGAAGTAACAATTGATAATATCCAACCTACAACACATTACACTGTAACTATTGATGTGGATACAGGTACAGGAAAATTAGTAATTACGGTTGATGAAACTGTACTTGATGGTGGTGAAAAAGATATTGTAATTACTCCAGTAGAGGGAGAAGCAAGACCAGATTACAACACATCTATTGGTTTCTTTACTAAAGATGGGAAATTATACGATGCCAATGGAGTAGAATTTATTGCTAGAGGCCTTAACAATGCTCACTTCTGGTTCGATAACGGAGGAAGAGAATTGGCATTAGATGCGTTGACTCCAATTGCGGCCTATCACTCAAATGCAGTACGATTGGTTTGGCAAACAAACTATGAAGCTAAAAACTGGAATAATGTTGAAGAAAGTGTTCAACTAAGAAAGTTGATCACAACAACGATCGACAAAGGTATGGTGCCAATGATCGAATTACATGATGTAACAGGCGATGAAAGTAAGGAAAACTTATTAAAAATGGCCGAATTTTATGTCAGAGCAGATATTCTTGCAGTGATGAAAGAGTTCGAAAGTATCCTTCTAATTAACATCGCAAATGAATGGAGTGGTAAAACAACTACATATAGAGATGCTTATAAAGAGGCGGTAACTATGATGAGAAATGCAGGCCTTAAACATACCATCGTTATTGATGCAAGTGGCTGGGGACAAGACATGACACCGATTTTTGATTATGGACAGGAAATCATTGATAATGATCCTCAGAAGAATATTCTGTTCTCTGTTCACATGTACCAAAGTTATAGAAATGAAGTGACTATTACTTCAAACCTTGAGAAAGCGGTTGAAATGAAATTGCCATTGATTGTTGGTGAATTTGGTTTCCAACATGGTGGAACTCCAGAAGCACCAATTCAGATTCCATATGAACATATTCTTTCAGAATGTGAACGTTTAGGAATCGGATGGTATGCTTGGTCATGGAAAGGAAATTCTGGAGGAGTAGAATACTTGGACCTTTCTGAAGATTGGGAAGGTACTACACTAACAGATTGGGGTGATGGTATTGTAAATGATGTCAATGGCCTAAAGAATACATCGAAGAAAGTATCAGTGATTAACTAATTGAAACAATGAAAAACATGAAAAAATTATTTATCACAGCACTTGTAAGTGTACTATTTTTCAGTTGTACTACTTCAGATGAAAAAGAAAATGAAGTGCATCAAGGACAGTTGGTTATTCAGCTTTCGAGTAACCAGAGAAGTTTGGAAGAGGTAGAAGAATATGGATTATCTATAGTAAATGCAGAAGGTGAGGCAGTTATTGTTTTTGACAAAGTTGCTGACGCTCCAGCCTCTATTGACCTAGCAGTGGGGAGCTATACTGTAAAAGTATACAGTGCTGAGGAGAAACCTCCTTTTTCTTTCGATGCACCATATTTCTATGGAGAAGAAGCATGTGTGATTGAAAGTGGTCAGGAGACTTCTGTAAGCATTGACTGTAAGATGGAACATGTTAAACTAACATTAGCGTATTCATCTGAAATTACAGATAATGCAAAATCTTATTCGTCTGTTATTGAATCTGCTAATGGCCAAATTACAATAGATGAAGAAACATCAAACACTGTTTATGCAGAGCGTTCTGCATTAATCATATCAACAACAATAGAAGAACAAGACGGAACTGTTTTGACAGGTAAACAGGTGATTTCTGGGTTAGAAAATCAAACGGAATATTTAATAAATATTTCTTACTAACTACTACTAAGTATAAACCAAAAAATAGAAAAGCTATCCCGTTTGGGATAGGCTTTTCTCTACTATCAATTCACAACTAACGATTATCCACAACAAAACTTTTTAGTGAAATGAAAAAAATTATTTATACATCGATACTGTTACTTTTTTTTAGTATTACATATTCTCAGGATAAAATTTTTCACCATATCAATGAGAATTCAGGTTTAACAAATAAGGTAGTTAAGGACCTTATCAGGGATAAAAAAGGCTTTTTATGGGCAGCAACACAAAACGGGCTGCACCGCTATGATGGATATAAAATGAAGGTGTATAGAACTTCATCTTCAGATCCGAATTTTGCACTTTCTAGTAATGACATTAATGTCTTAATGGAAGACAACCAACAGCGTTTATGGGTAGGTACTACAACCAACTTACACATGATGAATGCTGATGGAGAATCATTTATAAAATTAATGGATAAATCACCTTTTGGCGAAGAGGCTTTTGTGTTTGAAATCACTTCGATTATTCAAGACAAAGACGATGATATTTGGGTAGGAACAAAAGGAGCAGGTTTATATAAGTTTAATGAAGATGGTGAACTATTGGTTCATTATTTATCAAATAAAGAAAGTAGGTACTTGTCTACTATCAATGCGTTAGCCGAGGACAAAAACGGCAATATTTGGATTGGTCATGATGAGTTGAACATTAGTGTTTTTGATAGAGAAAACGGGGCGTTTTCAATGATCCGTCTGGACCAAAATCAAAGTCACTTTGTGAATAATAATGCTAGTGATATTACTAAAATAATCGTCACTGAAAATAAAGGAATATTAGTGGGTACGTTGCAGAATGGACTCTTTTCAATTCACCCACAAACCAAAGAGATAGATTATTTATATACCATAAATAAAACCCTAAAGCACCCATCTATCCAAGATATTGTTGTCGATAATTTTAGACAAGTTTGGGTGGCAACTTCTGATGGATTACACCTATTATCATCATATAGTGATAAGGTGACGAAGATATACAGAAATGATGATCTAAATAAAAAGAGTATTGCTTCGAATGCCTTGAAGTCTCTTTGTTATGATCAACAGAATATTTTATGGGTTGGTGTTTCGGGAAAAGGGATTGATTACATAGAACCAAACTTTAAGAAATTCAACACTTACAAAAGAGAGGTGATGAATTATAATAGCCTTAAGCACACAACAGTGCAAACTATTTTTGAAGATAGTAAAAAGAACTTGTGGTTTGGTACAAGTGGTGGTGGTGTATCCTTCTTAAATACAAAAACAGGAAAATACGAACACTATACCCCAGAAAAAGGAAATCCAGATAAGTTACAAGAGTGGTCAGTTTTTTCTATTTATGAAGACCATCAAGGAAATATTTGGGTCGGTTCTTATTTAGGTGGTTTAGCAAAATTCGATACCAAAACAAAAAAGTTTAAGACCTACAAAAACAATTCTTGGGATAAATCTAGCCTACCTCATGATGACGTTAGAGATATTTTTGAAGATAGTAAAAACCAATTGTGGGTGACTACAAATGGAGGCGGTGTTGCTATTTTTGACAGAGAGCAAGAAACTTTTAAAGTATTTCAGAGAGAACATAACAAAGGAGCTGAAACGTTATCGAGTAACTGGACTCTCAATGTTTATGAAGATTCAAGAGGTTGGATTTGGGTAGGAACATATGGAGGATTATCTATTTATTACCCGAATGAAGACCGTTGGATTAACTTTATGAATGATAAAGATGATCCCAAGTCATTATCGCACAACTGGGTATATGCAGTCCACGAAGATAAAGAGGGCAATATTTGGATTGGTACCGCTGGAGGTTTGAATAAGATTGATGAAGAAAAGATGTCATCACCGATCAAAAAATATACCTCAGATCTTATGAGTTTATACTCTGAAAAAGAAGGACTGATGAGCAATAGTATTCATGGTATTTTAGAAGACGAAAAAGGCAACTTATGGTTGAGCTCTAACTCCGGTATTACAAAATTTAATGTAGATGAAAATTCATTCCGTCATTTTACCAAAGACGATGGATTACAAGGCAATGAGTTTATACCCATGTCTTATATGAAAACAGCAAAAGGGAAACTTATTTTTGGTGGAAATAACGGTGCCAACGAGTTTTTACCAAAAGAGATCAATATCAATCCTTTTTCTCCTAAAGTAGTACTCACAGGATTTTCACTTTTTAATCAAGAAGTAAAAGCCAGTACTAACTCAGCCATTCTATCAAGAGATATAACAAGTACAGATGAGATCGTTTTGAACCATGATCAAAATGTATTGACATTCAATTTTGTAGCCCTAAATCTAATTTCACCAGAGAAAAACCAATATGCATATAAAATGGATGGTTTTGATAAGGATTGGAATTATGTTAATCATAAAAGAGAGGCAATTTATACTAACCTCGATCCGGGTGATTATATTTTTATGGTAAAAGGAACCAATAATGATGGCTTATGGAGTGAGGATGAACAAGAAATCTTACTAACTATTTATCCTCCATATTGGCAGACTTGGTGGTTTAGACTTTCAGTATTTCTATTGTTGGTATTAACGATCTACTTAGGGTATAAATGGAAAGTTAGAGCTTACAAGAGAGAACAACAGGTTTTGGAAAATACTGTAAATGAAAGGACTGCGGAACTTGCTGAAAGAAATGATGATCTTTTAATGATCAACGAGGAAGTTCAGCAACAAGCGGAAGAACTTGAAATGCAGAGGGACAACCTTTCGAACACCAATAAGTTGATTTCAGAACGAAATATTGAACTAAATAAAAAGAACACTGAGATTTCGACTTTATTGGATCAGTTGAAAGTGGCCAATGGGGAGATTTCATTAAAAAACAGACATATAACAGACTCCATTCGTTATGCTCAAACAATGCAGGAAGCGATACTTCCATTAACAGGTCAGTTTTCGCAGTTCTTTACGAATCACTTTATTCTTTTTAAACCAAAAGACATTGTCTCTGGAGACTTCTATTGGTTAAGTGCAAAAGATACCGAAAACAGACTTTTTGTAGCAGTAGTGGATTGTACTGGACATGGTGTTCCAGGGGCTTTTATGTCGATGATCGGTATGTCTTTATTGAATAAAATAGTCAACGAAAATAATATTACATCTCCTGCATTAGTCTTAAAAAAGTTAGATGAAGGGATCAGAAAAGCATTAAAACAGGAGCATTCTAAAAATTCTGATGGGATGGATTTAAGTATCATACGCATCGACCCTACAGAGAATGGTAGCAAAGAATTATGTTTCTCTTCTGCAAAAGGGATGATGTACATCTACAATAAAGAGGAACATGCACTAAAGAAAATTTCTGGGGATAGAATCTCGATTGGAGGAATAAAAAGAAGAAAAGAGAAGAAGTTTACTGAACAAAATTTCTCATTGAAAAAAGGTGACCGATTGTATCTTCTTACTGACGGATACATTGATCAATGCGATATCGACCGTAAGAAATTTGGTTCTATAAAATTGGAGAAGATCTTTTTCCAATCTATCAAAATGCCTTTAGAAAAACAGTATAGTTTATTGTTGGATGTATTAAGGATACATCAAGGAGATGCAGAACAAAGAGATGATATTACTATTCTGGGATTTGAAATTTAATGATTAGAAAATGAGTGAATAATGTGAAATAAAAATAACTAACTATGAAAACAGATAAATTGATTAGAATAGGTTTTATTTTTCTAATATTCTTATTCGCTACTGTGATTATTATTGAATCTGTTTATCTACTCTTCACTTTAGATAACAGGTTCAGTATTCACATGATTTATTTGATTCTTTTACTCTTTATGATTTTATGTGTTTTATTATTTTATAATATGAAATACAATAAAAAAATCAAAAAGAGTAAAAGAACTACTCTCTCGGTAATTGAAGAAGTTGATGAAATGATGATCTCTAAAATAGAATCAATCATTGACAAACATCTTTTAGATTCAACATTTAGCGTTTCAGAAATAGAAAAACAAATAGGGGTAAGTCGACCTGTATTACTTAGCCAATTTAAACGAGTAAAAGGAACAACTTTGGTCAACTATATAAAACTTGAGCGGTTGAAAAAAGCTTCTTTATTATTGATAAACACCAATAAAAATATTTCAGAAGTAGCCTACCAAGTAGGATTTTCAGATCCGAAATACTTTAGTAGAGCATTTAGAATAGAATATGGAGAGACACCTACAGAATATAGAAAAATTAAACGGAACAGTTAGAACAGAGCGAAGAATAACTATTGAATAATAGTTGTGGAAATTTCATTTCATGTTGATAGAGGGACATAATTTATGTTCCTTTATTTTTTGCATTACAATTTGACACAAATAAGAAAAAGAATAGGTGTAAATTTTTAAAATTGAACTTTATAATTAAAAAAATACACTTCATAGGCATACGTTATGATCAACTTGGGAGGGTAATTTAACTAACTTTTTTAACTATGAAGTCTGAAATGAAAATGATGCGTTGCATCTTGAAATGGTTAATTCTAACCCTTTCTCTTTATGGGCTAAGTATCGCGACGGTACAAGCTCAAAGTTCAACGGGAATAAGTTGTTCTTCTAATGATCACTGTCCAGAAGGGTACGTCTGTGAAGGATGGCCTACCTATGAATGTGTACCTGATGGATCGGGTGGAGGTGAAGACAATGAACAAGATCCACAACCGCCAACTCCATCACAAGGAGCCAATAAAATTGGTATTCTATGGACCTCTTGGGATGTTTCTCACTTTACTAACTATTCTACCTACATCGATAATATGGATAGCTGGGGGATTGAATATGTTTCTATTAATCCTACCTACTTTGTAAACACCTATGAAGAAGGAATCATAACCACTTGGCAAGGGGCGGAGAAAACACCAAGTATTGCTTTACAAAAATCTGTGATTAAAGAATTGATCAGTAGAGATTATTATATCAACTATAGACCTCACATTGATCCCATTAAATATGCGATGCCCATGGGAACTACTAGAGATAATTGGAACACAATTCCTGGAGGGCAAGACTGGAGAGGTAAGTTTGATCAATTTGACCCTGCAAACCCAACAATTGGATACAGAGAAATTGTAATCTTACCGGGCCTTCAAATGTTAGCAGAAGCAATCCGAGAATCAGGGGCTCCTACAATGCCTATTCGCTTTGATTTGGGAGCTGAACTAATGGATGCCATGTTGAACTATCCGAATGAATGGATTACTCTTCGTAATGAAGTGGAAGTTTTATTAGCCACAACATATAGTGATGTAGCTGAACACATTACGTTAAGCCATAATTTCTGTCATCATATTGAATTGTTATTAAGTATTCCAGAGCATCAAGATTTCTTTGAAAGGATAGAACCTAATCAACAACTTAATCCTGAAGGTCAATTTCTAGATAGAGAAGGGGTAACGGATGAAGATAGAGCTGCCATTGGACAGTATATTGCAGGATTGGATGAGGTGACGATTTCTCAATATATGCCCTTAGATATCTTTGCTCAAAATGGTGCAACTACTACTTCAGACGAAGTAAATCAAGCATTATTATGGCATGAGGAAAACTTTATCAATGAGGTATTAATTGGTGCTCTTGGTATTGCACCAGAAGATATTCCAGTTCTCCATATTGGAGAGTATGGTATGGGTTGGAGAGGTTTAACAGCTCCAAATGTTTGGGATGCTGAGGCATGGTATGATGCAGGTGCCGGTCAGTATATCTTAAATGATGAAGAGCAAATGGCTGATGCTGCCATTGCAATCAATGGTATATTGAAATATGTTGCTGATGATTCAGGGACAAAATTCAACTCTTTCCTCTTATGGTTTGGAGGTGCTCCATATGATGTGATCGGTATCAACGAACATTCAGAATGGTACAATGCTCCTGCGGCAGATGCTTTATCTAACTATTGGAACTCACATAATGGTGCTCCTTCTCCATTACTTCCTCCTTTTGAGGGGCCAGTTTATGTACCTGTTGCAAAAGCTGGAGCAGATCAAACAGTCATTGATGAAGATGGGAATGGCGTTGCAACCATTACTTTAGATGGTAGTGAAAGTACTGATGATATAGCAGTGATTTCGTATTCTTGGTCAGATGAAAACGGGGTGATTGCAACAGATGCTATTGTATCACTTGAATTAGCAGTAGGGACTTACACTTATACTTTAACAGTAGAAGATGCGGATGGCAATGCGGATACGGATGAAGTTATTATTGTGGTAAGCGAATCACTTCCAAATCAAAATCCAGTAGCTGTAAGTACATCAGCAAGAGCAACAGATACTGATAATAATGGAGTAGAGTCTGTTACTTTAAGTGCTTCAGAAAGTACTGATGATGGAACAATTGTATCGTATGTATGGGCTGTAGATGGTACAGAAATCGGTACAGGTGTATCAATTACCGAGGATTTTACTGTAGGTACTCATACTGTTGAATTAACAGTAACAGATGATGAAGGAGCAGTTGGTTCGACTACAACTACAGTGATAGTAGATCCTTTCAATGCCAGTAGAATGGATAGAATACTTGTAGGCAATCAGTCTCTTTTCTTATCAGGAGGTAACTTAGCATGGTATAATTTTGCGAATGATTTTGGAGAGAAAACAACAAACCTAGAGTATTATGAGCAGGCTATTTCTGACTTTGCTACTAGAGGCGGTAACTCCATGCGTTTATGGGTGCACATCAATGGAGCCAATAATCCAGAACTAGATGCTAGTGGGTATACATCTGGGCTTGAGCCTTCAATGATTCAGGATTTAAGAGATGTATTAGACATTGCGTACGACCATAATGTTGTCTTGAATTTATGTTTATGGTCTTTTGATATGTTGAATACAAGGGATTACCCTATTGAAGTTTCTCAAAGAGCAAAAAAGTTATTAGAAAATGAGGAAAACATTGATGCGTATATCAACAATGCTTTAATTCCAATGGTGAGTGGGTTGAAAGATCATGAGGCATTATTATCATGGGAAATCTTCAATGAGCCTGAAGGAATGAGTAACGAATTTGGTTGGGATTTCACAGATCATGTTCCAATGTCTACAATTCAGCGATTTATTAATAGACTTTCTGGAGCAATCCATAGAGAAGATCCTGAGGCAAAAGTAACAAACGGCGCTTGGTCTTTTAAAGCGAATTCAGACATTTTCTCCGGAGTGGAGAAAAACTACTACTCTGATGCAGAGTTAATTGCCGCTGGTGGTGATGTGGATGGTACGTTAGATTACTACCAAGTGCATTATTACAGTTGGGCAGGGACTACTTATTCTCCATTTGTTCACCCAGCATCCCATTGGGAACTTGATAAACCATTAGTCATGGGAGAATTCTATGTGGAAGATCAGCCAGGCTCAATTGCAGAAGAAGACTTGTTTGAGATTTTGTATAATAATGGTTACGCCGGTGCATGGGGATGGCAATATAGAACGTATGATGACGGTGACAATACCGATGAAATACATCGAGATGCCATGCTTGCAGGTGTAGCGACTTTAGGTGGGTACCCTGATATTGCGATCGATCCGAATAGAAATCATAGACCTACAATTATTGGAACTATTAATAGTTTTAGAACAGACAAAGATGCAGAAACATTACAGAACTATTTAAATTTAAATACAATATTTTCTGATCCAGAAGGAACAAGCCTGAACTATACAGTAGAGACTTCTCCAAGTAATGTAGTCATTCCATCTGTTGACAACGGAATGTTAACTTTAGCTTTTGTTGATGGAGCAACTGCTGATGTAACTGTAACAGTCGTAGCTACAGATTCAGGAACTCCTGCAGCATCAAATTCAATTGATTTTGTGGTGAGTGTCAATGAACCTGGAACAGGTAATTTAGCACTTTATCAAACAGTATCGGCTTCTTCTGTAGAAGAAGGTCCCAACACTGCTGAAAGTGTAAATGATGGAGATTTATTGACAAGATGGTCGAGCTTATATGAGGACCCTAGCTGGATTGCTGTAGCATTTGATCAAGAATATTCTGTCAATGAGGTGAAGATTTATTGGGAAGGATCATACAGTTCTCAATATGAAATTCAAGTATCTCAAGATGGGACTTCTTGGAGCTCTGTGTATACAAATAACGCAGGTACAGGTGGAGAAGATATTATTACATTCCCAGCAGTCAATGCAAAACATATCAGAATGTATGGTACTCAAAGAGCCATCGAGTGGGGGCATTCAATCTATGAGTTTGAAGTATATGGAGACGTTCCTAAATCCATTTCAGCAAATGCCGGTGCAGATCAATTCTTAAATGATCATGATGGAAACGGGTCGGAGATGGTTACGCTAAACGGTACCGCTTCAACAGATGCCGAACAAACTATTGTTACATATGAATGGACTAAAAATGGAGCATCAATTGCTTCAGGAGCTACAGCAGAAGTAGCACTTGGAGTGGGAGACCATAACATCACTTTAACGGTAACCAACGATTTAGGTGTGAGCAGTACAGATCATGTAAAAGTGAAGATTTTACCTGCGGGATGTACCACAGAAAGTACTCCACTTGCATCAAATTGGACATTAGGAAACGAGTGGTCAGATCAGAATAATGGTTCCAACTTATCGAATGCAGGTGGTGCATTAATATTGAATCATAGAATGTGGGGTAAGACAGATATTTGGTTGATGCAAACAGGTATTCCTTTATCAATTACTCAAGGAGAGACGGTGAATGTAGCGTTTGATTTTAGTGCAGCAAGTACTCCATTAGTGGCTGCTATGAGTGTAGCATTAATTTCTTCTTTTGATAACGAAGGTCCTGTTGATGTAATCCAATCAGGTATCAATATTGATGGTCCATTTGAAACTGGATTTAATTCTTACAGTATTGATTTTACTGCGGAAGAAACTTCAAATGAGGCCTACTTAGCATTCTATTTAGTATTTGATGCTCAACCAAATGCAGAAGTGAATTATGCATTGAAAAACCTAACTGTTTGTACAGGAACAGTCAATGATAATACAGCACCAATTGCCAATGCTGGAATTGATCAGTCTGTTGAGGATATCGATCAAAATGGATTTGAAACCATATCGTTAGATGGTTCATCTAGTAGCGATCTAGAAGGAGCTTTAGCCTCTTATAGCTGGACTTTGAATGGGGCAGAAATCGCGACAGGTGTAAATCCATCCGTTGACTTAGCAGTTGGAACCCATCAGATTACTCTAACAGTAACAGATAATGAAGGTCTAACTGATACAGATGAAGTAACAGTGTTAGTTGAAGAAGTAATAATTGAGACAAGTTTATATGAAGCAGAAAATGCATTATTAACTTCAGTTTCTGTAGAATCAGATGCTACTGCTAGTGAAGGTGCATACGTTCATATGCAAGGAGATGGATCTATTACTTGGACTTTTAATACCTCTACTGCAGGCACACAAACCATCAATATTAGCTATTTGTTACCACATGGAAATAAAAACCAATATGTTAGTATCAATGGTAATTCGTTGGGTAGTATCCTTTTTGATGGTCCTACTAATATTTGGTTAGAGAAATCAATAGATGTTGAAGTGGTTGCAGGTAATAATACAGTGACCATCAACAAACATTGGGGGTATATGTATTTTGATTACTTGAGTGTAGGTAGTGGTTCAAATTCAAGAGAAGTTGCTCTAGTACCTGAGATTACTGCTGATGAAGTATCCATCTATCCAAACCCAGCAACTACAGAATTTACAGTTGCTGTAGAAGGTTTTGAGTCTATGATAGTTTATGATTTGAAAGGGATAGCTTTGGTTAACTCAAATCTACCTACTGCTCAAGTTGGAGCATTGGGAACAGGCATTTACTTGGTAAGAGTATATACAACAAATGGTATTAAAAATATCAGATTGAGTGTAAGATAATCTCTTTGAAATAGATGAATAAAATAGGGTTGGATAGTAGCGTACTGTCCAACCCTTATTAACTGAAAATGAGGCCATACACTGTAAGACCTCATCTCAATCATGATGAATATATTCGTATTAACTATTTTCCATCCAATACTTCCGGAGCAGCTTCTACTTCCGTCAATTCGAAGTAATCTACATGTACTTCCTTTTTCTGCCATTTGTTGGTAAAGTAGATATAAGTTTGATTCGCAAACTGCCCAGTAGTGAAAACAATACTTTGGCGGTACCATTCATTCTTAAAATACTTAATAATTGGCTGTTGCCCTTTTTTACCAAAAGCCTTGACACCCAACCAACCGTTCTGCCAAATGTCTTTCATATTTGTCATCGGAGCGCGAGCTGAAGCAGATAATACATAGGTAGTATTTGGTTTTAATTTCACTGTTCTTGAAATGGTAGACTCTTTTCCAGCGCCAAGCTTGATATAATTCATACCTGCCTCATTTTTACCTTTAGCATTAACAAGCTTCACCTTTCCTTCTATATCCCAATTTTCTAAACCATTGTCGAAGTCAGCATTTTCAAGTACATTTTCATGAATTTCACAGGAAACATCTGAAGATGGTTTTCTTTGCCATACACGGACATAATCCACTAAAAACTCTACTCCTTTCTCAGTGATATCTTCCTTTTTAGGATTCACTTTCCATGGAAATACTTCGTTATCAACCCAAACTTTTTGTTCGTTGTTCATTACCCATTTGTCTCCCAATTCCTCTTTGGTAACGCATCGGATTAATTGTCCATCGATATATAACTTTAGGAAATCTTCACCCCACTCACAACCATATACATGATAATCAGCCGCTAGTCTATACGGTAATTGTGCTTTATTATCCCAACTAGTTTTTCCATATAAAGGGTCTTTTCTGTCTTTGCCCCAATCATGAAAAGAAGTGTGATACAACTTTTCTACATGTTTATCTTTTGGATATTTACCAAAAATCTCAAATAGATCTAATTCCCCACCTTTACCTGTAAACCAGAAAGCACTAGAAAGAGGAGCATCAGCCGGTTTACATTTAATTTCCATGTATCCCGTCTTGAATTTCTGTTTTGTAATAATCGCTCCGGTAGTAATATTTTCATATTTATACCCTTTATGTTGCCCCTTTAGAAATTTAAAGTCCGGTTCCCAGCGAGTAGTGATCACAAGGTGCCCATTTTTTACATCTACTGCATGAGGTACAAATTGAGAAGGTGCTCTTCCTTTAAAATTATTTTCATAGTGATCGTTTTCTCCCTGAACGATCCATTTGTCTTTATCAATAGAAGCTCCGTTGAATTCATCACTTACTTCTTTGTTAAGTGTCCAACCTTGTTTGTTGTTAGGATCAGAGTAAGGAGACTGTGCTAAAACCGAAGTAGTAACAAAAGATGCCACACACAGTGTACCGATTCTGATTAACTTGTTCATGCTATTCATTTCAATACAATAAAAGTCACAAAAATATCTGTCATTAAATGTTGTAAGTGCAATTTCTGCAAAAATACAGGAGTGTAGGTTTTTATAAGTAAATATAACTTTTCTATACGTAAAGTCTCTGTTTAATAGTGTTTTTTACAGACAGTTGAAGCTTATCGAGTGATAAAGTAGATCGTTTGAAATTTGATATAATGTATATACTAGTCAAATAGTCGACTTTCTGTTCATTTCTATAAAAAGGAGTTCAAAGAAATACTTTCATCCTGCCAGATATTCTGATTTTATCTTTGTTTATGACATCAAAAGCCTTGTTTCACTAAAAAATGTTTCTCTAATGTTGTTTTATCTTCTTACCGAAAGTTACATCTTATTCACTTAAAATCACCTAAGTAAATAAGAATGAAGATACCTTTGGATACGTTAAATGTTGTTTCTACAAATATTTTTCTTCATCAATTAATAAAGAGAATTATGAAATAATTGAAATGAAATGAATCCAGAGTTATAGAATGATAGCTCAAACTGTTTGCTACATATATTATCCAATTTTTATAAGAGACAAGATAGACCGATATATGGATGTTATACTGGCGAACGGCAACTTAATTAATATACTAATTATAAGCTTCAGATCTAACATACTTTTTTTAAGAATGAAGGTTCTTACTTTTTAAGAATACGTTCAAAACAACTTGTTAAAGATCAACTAATAACGAAGCAACTCTTCATGAACAAAGTAACATTATGAAAAGAAATGGACTTTTTTTGGGGATGATTATGATCTTGTTGTCAAATCTTCTTTTTGCTCAAGACAAACCCAATATACTTATTATTCATACTGATGAGCATAACTTTAAAACCATCAGTAAATACCGAGAACTAGATATGCATAGTGGGGACCTCACAAATGAGGAATATTATAACCCATGGAATGCTACCGATGTAGTTACTACTCCAAACATGGACCGTATCGGTACGGAAGGAGCAGTGAGTACAAAACACTATGTAACTTCTCCAACTTGTACGCCTTCTAGAGCATCATTAATGACGTCAATGTACCCAGGTTCAACAGGTGCAGCAAGAAATGACAGACCGATGAACGAGGATATTAAAACGTTTGCTCATGTTTTGAAAGACAATGGTTACAGTACTTCATATGTTGGAAAGTGGCACTTGGAAGGGAAAGACGACCCTGCAAACCAAGTTTGGGGTGCTGGTAGAAACTTCGGTTTTGATAACATCGAATGGCGTATTGAAAAAGAACACTGGACTTGGTACAACGAAGATGGTGTGCCTCCATACGATTGGGGAGAGCAAGGAAAACCAAACGGAGAGTGGATTTATGCGACAGAGTTCTACACGAACAAAGCAATAGAAATTATGGACAAAGACATTTCAGAAGACAAACCTTTCTGTTTGTTGGTGTCTATTCCAGATCCCCATACACCAAATCACTCTGCTCCAGAATACCAAGATTGGTGTCGAAATGTAAACTTTACTGCTCCATACACTTATGATCTTACTTATGATACAGAAGGAGTAAGACCAAATTGGGCTGATAAAGAAAATAATAATGATGTACATCCTCATTCGCATCGTTATAGCGAATTCGATGAATTCTATATGCAAGAATATTGGGGTATGGTAAAAGCAGTAGATGATAACATCGGTAGAATGTTTGATCTACTGGAAGAAAAAGGACAACTAGATAATACGATTATTGTATATACTGTAGATCATGGAGACATGCTTTTTGAATACAGCCGTATTAATAAAGGGGTACCTTACGAAAGTTCTGCAAAGGTGCCATTTATGATTCGTTACCCAAAGAAAATTCCTGGTGGAAAAGTGGTAACAACACCGCATGTAAATGTTGATGTAGGACCTACCTTATTAAGTCTT
Source organism: Flammeovirga sp. SubArs3 (assembly GCF_947387565.1). NCBI lineage: Bacteria > Pseudomonadati > Bacteroidota > Cytophagia > Cytophagales > Flammeovirgaceae > Flammeovirga > Flammeovirga sp. SubArs3. Next base: position 221,784 of record NZ_CANDOA010000005.1, read on the forward strand.
GCAGGACTTCCAACAATGGAGGATGTGCATGGACAAGATATTTCTCGTCTTTACACAAGTGAAGAGCTAATGGTTACTGAAGAAGACACCGTTTTCATTACTGAAGATGCAGGGTGGTGGGTGTCTGCTGCGACGACTCGCTTTAAGTTAGTATTAAGTAATAAGGACAACCCTTATCTTATCGATTTAAAAGTTGATCCATTAGAAACAACCAACCAATTGGTAGATACGGAAGGTGAAAATTATGCAATGTATAGAGAGAAAGCTTTAGAATTAGAAGCGAGCTTAAAGCATAAAATGATCCAAAAGAATGAGCTATATGGTGCTGGTATTAAGTTCTTAATTTGGATGACAACAGGTCCTGTTATTCCAGACCCTCCAGCAGTAGAAGTATCAGATTTACCTCTAAACAAAGATTTATTTGGGTTTGAAGGTACTGCGGTTGTAGATGGTACTGCTAAAAGATGGTCTATGGGAGCAAGTAACGACTTCTCGATCACTGATGAAAAAGCAGCTACAGGTAATAGTAGTTTACGTTTCTATCATACTTCTGCCTTAACAGGTAATGGAGGTGCAGCTCATGCTCCTGCAGGTATGGTAAAATTAGCGGCAGGGAAATTTACATTCAAAGCAAAAGTCTTTATTGAGGAAGGTAGTGCTGCGAATCGTTTCAGACTTTTCCTGAAAAATCCGAACAATACTTTAGATCCTTTTACTCTACCTAGTACAACAGGTTCTTGGGTAGATGTGAGTTATGATTTTACGATGGATCAAGGTACTTCTGATGAAGGAACGTTCTCAATTGTTATCCAGCCAGGTGATGCTACAAATAATGGAGGAACATTCTCTGATGTTTATTTTGATGATATTGAGATTGTTGAAAATATTCCATTACCATACCTTGGTTTAGATCCTGTTTTATTTGGTTTCGAAGGAAGTCAATTAATTGATAATGAAGAGAAAAATTGGACGATTGGTTCTAATGGAGCAGCATATTCACAAGAAGAAAAGGCATCAGGAAACAGAAGTTTGAACATGTCTAATGTTTCTTTGGTGAATGCATCGACATCTTCTGCAGTTCACTCGCCTATCAAGTCGATTTATATGAACGAAGGGGATTATGAACTTTCATTGAAAGTAAAGGCAAAAGAAAATAACAAGATCAAACAATTTGATATCATCCTAAAGGATAACAAACAACAAAGTTTATTTATTCAGAATACGTTTGATATCTCATCAGTAACAGAAGCTGATGGTTGGGTGACCTTGAAAAAGACATTTGCTTTCAATAAAGAAAGTGATCCTAATAATGGACAGATGACAATTAGAATCCGAGAGGTTGATTTAAACCCTGAAGGGGAAGGTTTCTTGTTCTTGGATGATATACGCTTAGTAAAAGTGCAAAATGATAATGGCGGTGGAACAGATCCTGCTGATGAAACGCCACTTGATATTGCAAATGCTCCGGAAGATCTTAATTATATCAATTCTCACTTATTTGGCTTTGAAGGTCCTACATTAATTGACCTTGGTAATGGTAAGGTAAGAGTAAGATGGACAGGAGATAGCAGTTTTGGTATAGTAAATATCAATGGTGCACCTCATGGTCATAGAGTCATGCGTTTTAAGAATGAAGGTACATTACCAAAAAATCAATCGGTTTATGTAGATAAAAATTCAGCCAATTTACCTACTGATAGAGATGTTGAATTCTCTATGAAGGTGTTTATTGAAGAAGGAAGTACTGTTCAGAAAATTAGAGTGACTGATCTAACTTCTCCGATTATGCAATTCGATGTATCTGGGGTGGAGAGAAATAAATGGGTAACACTGAAAAGTATCATTTCTCCAGATAATCATAATGCATCTAAGCGTGTGAAGTTACAGATTCAACCGGCAGAGGCGGGAGATAATAACATCATTTATTTTGATGAGGTTAGAGTAGCAGATGTTATGGAAGAAGTAGCAGGTGGATGTATGAATAATGAGAAATCGTTGATCAATACTTGTGATTTTGGTTTTGAACAAAACACTGCGGATTGGGCTTCTAATGCGATCTATTCTGTTACAGATGAAATGGCATGGGGTGGTAGTAGTGCCTTAAAAGTGCAAATCGATGAAGAGATTACATCAGGCAATTTGAATCATACTCCGAAGACAGCAATTATGCCTAATGTGACTATCAATGAAGAAAATGTTGTAGTAAACTTTAGAATGTATATCGATGGAGCATCTACTCTTAGTCAATTCTTACTGTTAGCAAAATTTGATGGAAATACTCCTCAAACATTTGCACTACCATTAACAGGTATCATAAGAGATAAGTGGGTTTCAATCAATACAACATTTACTGTGAAGGATTTTGATACATCATCGGTATTGAATTGGATAGGGTTCCGTTTCAATTCGTCAACAGAAGGTACAGGTACCATCTATTTTGATGATGTAAAAGCAGTCGTTCAGAGCGAATATGTAGCAGATGGATTAAGAGATGTAACCTTTACTGTAAAAGATACGCAAGGAAATCCTATTGAAAATGCTCTTGTCAGTGTTGAAGGATTTATTGGAGGATCTACAGATAGCAATGGGCAGGTAGTTGTCAAATCATCTAACATCAATGGTAAATCATTTACTGTATCAAAAACAGGGTACAATACGGTGACATCATCTTATACTGTTTTCAATGATGATATCGCTGTAGATGTAGAATTGCCAATATTTGTTCCTGAAAGGTATGCATATACATTAATGATCAAAGATGAGAATGGACAACCATTATCGGGAGTAGATGTAGTGGATAATACTACGGATCAAGTGTATACGTCAGATGTAAGAGGTGCAGTTGTATTTACAGGGTTATTAGAGAACGATGTTATCGACTATTCTATTAATCATGAAGGTTTCTCAGCTGAAGCTAATCAAGTAACGATAGGAGTAGAAGATGTTGTTAATACAGTAACATTAGTAAAACAATTATTAGCACCAATCGCAGACTTCACTGCGAATAGAACTGAAGGTGATGATCCATTAACGGTAAGCTTCACCGACAAATCAGCTAATGACCCTACCTCATGGTTATGGACCTTTGGTGATGGTACAACTTCTGATGAACAGCATCCATTCCATACCTACCAAGAAGCGGGAGTATATACGGTGACATTAAAAGCAATGAATGAAACCGGAGAGGATGAGGCAAGTATGGAAGACTATATCTCTGCTGGTTTATTCCCTGTGGCTGGGTTTGAAACAGATCAAACTACAGTTGATTTAGGTACAGCTATTCAGTTTACAGATACTTCTACAGGATCACCTACCTCATGGTTATGGAATTTTGGAGATGAATCAACTTCTGTTGAACAACACCCATCACACACTTATGAAAATGCAGGTACGTATTCTATTAAGTTGACGGTTGGTAATGAAGATGGAGAAGATTTAATAATGATGTTGGATTACATTACTGTAAATGAAATTCCAGAAGTAACAGCAGGTTTTGAGTTTGCAGTGGATAATGCTTCATCAAAAACATATCACTTTACAGATATTTCTTCAGGAAACCCTACCTCATGGTTATGGACCTTTGGTGATGGTACAACTTCTGACGAACAAAACCCATCGCACACTTATGCCAATGCAGGTGAGTATAAAGTGATGTTACAAGTAGAAAATGAAAACGGTACATCATCATCAGAAGAAACAATTGTAGTAACAGCTCTAACTTTCTCTGATGTTTATGCGAATGACTTTGAAGAATTTGATGAAGCAGAGTCATTGTTAGATGATGCTAGAGCAGAAGATAGAAAGTTCCATTACATTGCTTTCCAACAAGCAGAATTGGCAAGAACTTTAACTACTGTGGTAGAAGGTGAAAACAAGTTTATGCGATATGGTGACAGTGAGACGACGGCGTCTGCGAATGGCCAGATCAGAACAAACACTGTAATTTCTTTTGTGGCAGGTAAGAAGTATCAATTAACAATGAGAACTAGAGGTCTTGCGATCCACTTCCCATTAATTATGGATACGGAAACAAATTCTCCAAGATTCAGAGGTGACCAAATTAATATCGGTAACGCTACAGATTGGTACACACATACCTTGGAGTTTGAAACAACAGAGGACTTTGATGCGACAATCGCTATCGGCAGAAACTGGTACGGAATCTTGGATATTGATGATATCTCATTAGTAGAAGTTGAAGAGGAGGTAGAACAACCTGAAGCATTGAATGCAGCAATTACAGTATCATCTACTTCTGTGATGATTAATGAGGCTGTTCAATTTACAGATGCAACGACAGGTACTCCTACAGGCTGGACATGGGACTTTGGTGATGACCAATTCTCTACAGAACAAAATCCGACACATACCTATACTACTAAGGGAGAATATACAGTAACCTTAACAGTATTAAATGATGCATCGTCGAGTTCATCTGCTACAGTGAAAATCGTAGTTAGTGAAGAAAGTGTTGGAGTAGTCGCACCTGTTGCAGCATTCTCAGTATCTGAAACAAATATTGAAGAAAATGAATCAGTACAGTTTACAGATGCTTCTTCAGATGCTACCTCTTGGGCATGGGATTTTGGTGATGGTGAAACTTCATCAGATCAAAACCCAACGCATACTTATACCACTGCAGGAACTTATTCTGTCAAACTAACAGTGACAAATGAAGCGGGTTCTTCTACGGAAACAAAAACAGACCTTATTCAGGTTGCTAACACTACACCAACTTCAGTTGCATTAGAGGAAGCAGGAATTAAATTATTCCCTAATCCAACAACAGAAGAAGTAAATATTGTTTCTTCAAAAGTGGTGAAAGTAAGTATTTATAATATTTCAGGTCAGAAAATGAAGTCATTGGATAAAAATGATGAATCGATGACAATTTCTGTTCGAGATCTAAATAAAGGAATGTACATCTTTATGCTATCTACAAAAGATGGTAGAAGAATAACAACTAAAGTTCAAGTGAAATAGGTTTCATTTGATTTTCCCTAGGCCCTTTCTTTCTAGTATTGCTAGAAGAAAGGGCCATTTTTTTAAGAATATTCTCATACCTACTCAAAATTAACTACCACACTATAGGATTGATAAGTAAGTAGAAGTGATTGATAATCTAGTGCCATAGATTGATTTTGGAACACTGTAGATTTGAGATGATCATTATAATTCATGAAATGAAATAAAAGAAGATTGAGAAACACTCTTCAACGTATTTTTTAATTATTACTTAATTGCTATGAAAACAAATCTAATACTGTTACTATTACTATTTAATGCCTTCTGTTTTGGACAGAATACGGTATATGAAAACGACTTCAGTGGATATACTGTTGGGGACAATCTGGTAGATGCTGGAGAGTTTTTATTGCAAGAAATGCAAGACCCAACTGATGTACAAGATGTAACTTTGGTTATCGGAGAGGAAGAATCTAATAACCATTTAGTTTACGATACTCCAGGAGCTGCTGTTTCAAGAAACACTAATATTAGAATTACTCAAGAAATAACGTTCAAAGCAGGAGTAGAATATACTTTAACAGCAAGATCAAAAGGTCCTTTTGCAAGAGGACTAAGAGTTATTAATGTGGCAACAGATGGACCTGCACATGCAGAGACCAATTATACTGCAGGTAATAATGATGAGCTTAAAGTATTATGGCATAACCACTCCCTAGTTTTTACACCAGCAGAGGATTTTGTTGGTTTGATTGCAATGTTTAGAGGTTGGAATGGAGAATTAATGGTGGATGATATCTTGTTAAAGGATAACCTACCTTTAGAAGAAGAGGAAGAAGAACCTGGACCAGAAGATGAGGTTTTTTATGTTTATACGAATGAATTTCAAACTTACTCAGACGGCGAAAATCTTTTAGCTAGTGATTTCATGCTTGATGTATTCCAATTACCTGAATTAACAAGAACATTAACGGTAAATGAAGAGGCAGGAGATAAGTACGCTACTTTAGAAATTGACGGTGCAACTGCTTCTGCAAATACATTGATAAGTGTATCACAAGATATCCAATTGAAATCAGGTATTGAATATACACTAAAGGCTGATACAAGAGGTCCTTTCACAAGAGATATCAGAATCTTAGAAAAAGGTGGTGGAGTAATGTTTACTTCAGATGCTTATAATGCTAAGAATGATGCTGAAACAAGAGATGCATGGTATTCTCATACTTTAACGTTTACTCCAGATAGAGACTTTACAGGTCAGATTTCAGTATTAAGATCATACTTTGGTACATTAGATATTAATAATATCACTCTTTCTACATTATCTGCTGAGGCATTAAATCAAGAAACACCAATTGATCCTGATGCATTATACCAAAATAACTTTGCAGATTATACAAACAACCAAGACCTTGTAGGAGATGTTGAGGATTTCTCTTTCGTAGCCTTCAAAAATTTAGAGGGAGAACGTACTATGAAAGTGATAAACGATCAAGGAAATAATATTGCTCGTTATGAAACTCCAGGTGCTACAGTTGATGCCAATACGAATATTCAAGTAGCACAACAACTTGAAGTACTAGCAGGTAAAAAATATACTTATTCAGCGCTTACTAAAGGTAAATTTGAAAGAGATATTAAAATAATTAATGTTGCGACTGGTATGGCTGCTTACAGTAGTACTCCATATAACGCAATGAACGACGATGCATTAGCGGCTGTTTGGCAAGAGTTATCCGTTACTTTCATCCCTGATGCTGATATGGAAATCTTGTTGGTAATTAACAGAAAGTGGAATGGTACTTTAGATATCGATGATATCAAATTAGTGGAGATTCCATTGGAGGAAGAAACAGAATTGGATGACACTGCAGATTATCATAATAACTTTGCGAATTATGATGAGGAAACTACAGTTGATACAGATTTTAATTTTGTGAAAGTACAACAAGAAGATGCCGTTAGAACTCTTGAAATTGGAACACAAGACAATAACAGCTTCTTACGTTTTGATACTCCCGATGTGACAGGTGATGCTGAAACATTAATTTATACTACTGCTGATTTTGATTTCGTAGCGGGAACAACTTATACTTTAACAGTAAGAAATAGAGGTGCTTATATGAAGAACTTAGCGGTTCTAATGAGCGACGACCTTTCAATTGCATACGAAAACAGAGGACATAACGCTGGTGCATCAGATGATGCATTACAAGTATGGTATGATGATACTTTAACATTTACACCGACAGAAGACTTTACAGGTAAGCTTGCGATCGGTAGAGAAACAAATGGCATTTTAGAAATTGACGACCTTAAATTAGTAAGTGTTGTTAATGATGACGACGAAGATGATACTCCGGTAGAAGAGGAGGAAGAAGATGAAGACGAGACTCCTGTAGACGAAGAAGAAGAGGAGGACGAGGATGAAACACCTAATGATGATGAAGAAACTCCTGAAGAAGAGGAGAACCCTGACGGTGATGTGACATCATTAGAAGATTTAGCTTCAGAAATCTCAATTTATCCACTACCGACAACTTCTAAAATCAACCTGAAGTTAGAAAGCTCTAATCCTATTTCGATTATAGTTTCTAATGCCAACGGTACTGTTGTACAACGTATCGATTCACTTCAGATTTCAAACAACGGAGTAGGTACTCTTAATTTAGAAAACACATTAAACAACGGTGTGTACTTTATGAAAATTACAGATGGAGACAAACAAGTTGTTAAACGTATTATCTTGATGAGATAATCAATAGAAATAAGCGACCGACAGACAACAAAAAAGTCATCCTTCTTTAGTGGAGGGATGACTTTTTTGTGCTTTTTATGTAATTAGTTGATCGTTCTGAAAGGTGCAAATTCAGGGTTAATACATCTTTCTCCGTATCGGTCATACACCGCCTTAAGTTGTTCTTTACTTTCAGGATATTGTCCTTGATCATTAGTGGAGACTATCCATTGGTCAAGAATTCCTCTTAGTTCTTTTAACTGTGAAGCATAAGTAGGATCATTTGCCAAGTTATTGACCTCAAAAGGATCGTTTTTTAAATCATACAACTCTTCAGCAGGTCTTTGGTCCGAAAGCCAATCATTTTCAAATGGGACCCCCTCTTTATTCGCTTTAAAAATTGCTTTCACAGCAGGCTTGTGTGATCTGTATTGCAATTGCATCAAAGGTCTATCGGTCATGAAATTTTTGATGTACTTAAACTGAGTAGTTCTCACAGCTCTAATTCTGTCTATTGTAAAATCACAACGGTCCCTAGCCGCAATAACAAAATCTCTTTGGTATCCTTTTTCAAATACATCTTTACTCTCCATATACTCTGGTACTTTAATTTTTGCCAGTTGAAGTGTAGTGGCCGTAAGGTCTAAAAGACTCATTAGATCCTCTCTTACTCCAGATTTTTTCAAAAGCTTTGGATTCCCAGGAGCAGAAATAATCATAGGCATATGGAGTCCTGCATCATATAAAAACTGTTTGTCTCGTAACAGTTTGTATCCATTGTCCGAAAAGAAAATAATAATCGTATTTTCATACAAACCATCCTTCTTCAATTCATTGATAATCTCACCAATTTCACCATCGGTAACTTTGATCTGATTATAATGATCTGCGATCTGCTGTCTTACAGATGGAATATCTGGATAATAAGGCATTACTTTTACTTTATCGGGAGAAATTGGAGAGGCAGGTTTCTTGTTATTTTTCCCTCCATAAAGTTCAATAACTCCAAAGAAAGGTTGGCCATCTTTTCTATTTTTCCAGCTACCCGTTCCCGATTTTCCAAAATGCTTTTTCTCAGTATAAGAACCCGACCAATAGTCGTCCCAATTGTAAGACCAGTTGAAATCATCTTTTCCTTCACTAAAGGTATAATACCCATGCTGTTTGAAAATTTCTGGAACAACTTGTACATGTGATGGTAATCGCTTTGTAATGGTTCTACCCGAGCGGTGGTTATGCGTTCCGATTGTAGTAGGCATAGCACCTGTAAATATACCAGACCTTGCAGGAGAACATACAGGAGACATAGAAAAACAATTAGTGAAAGTAACACCATTTCGGGCTAAAAAATCTATGTTTGGTGTTTCAACGGTAGAATCTCCATAGACGGGCATCCAAGGATCGATATCTTCACCAAACAACCATAATATGTTGACTTTTTTACTGCGATGAGCAGTTTTCTGAGTGGAATAACAAGTACTAAACACTAACGGAACCGCTAACAAAAGTAGTACGGATCTTAATGGAAATAATATTCTATTACATTTCATCGACTTCACTTTAAATAGATTAAAAAATTATCAAATACAAAGTCGATATTCTTGAGATAATGCAGGTATTTATCCGTTATTTCAATGTGTTTCTTGGTAAACATCTCTGTTTCTATGGGTGTGGAAAATACAATCTGTTAGATAAACACTTTGTTATGATCCACAAAGCAAAATGTCCGTTTTTATACTAATAATGTAAGTATTTGGATCAGTTGGGTTTGCCAAAATTATGATCTAACGCTAAGGGACAGATGATTTACGGAGAGCAACACTGCCTATAGGATTAATCTTGATATTTGATGGATGGTTGACGAAAAAGATATTTTTTAAAACTGTATGAAATGAAGAAAATTAAGCAAAATACTATCCTCCTATTATTACTATTAGTGATGCAAACTTTAGCATTCGCTGGTGATAAAACATCCTTTAATAAGGGATGGAAATTTATTAAAGAAGGCGAAATATTAAATCACTCTTTAGTTAGTCAGACAAATTTTAATGATGCTGATTGGGAATCGGTAAATTTACCACATACCACTAATTTAGAACCTTTAGTTGTCAATAATCAGTGGCAGGGAATTTCTTGGTATAGAAAATCGTTTTCGATCAAAAAAGAAGAGGAGCAAAAACAAATCTTCTTGGAGTTTGAAGGGGCAATGAACATTGCTGAAATATGGGTAAATGGAAAATTTGTCAAGAAACATTTAGGAGGCTACCTACCTATAGTAGCTGATATTTCTTCTTTTGTAGAGGCAGGGAAACAAAATATTATTGTCATCAGATTAGACAATACGGATAGCGATGTAACAGGTCCTAAACCGTTAAGGATTCTAGATTTCAATACATACGGTGGTTTATATAGAAATGTATGGATGATCGTTAAAGATCCAGTACATATCACATTGCCCTTATTAGAGGAAGAGGTAGCTGGTGGTGGAGTGTTTATTCGTTATCCAGAAGTGAGTAAGTCTTCTGCTACTATTTCTATTCAGACAGATATTAAAAATACGTACAAGAAAGAAGTGTCAATTTCTTTAGTTCAAGAATTGAAATGGAAGGGGAAAACCATTAAAAAGTTAAAGTCAAAAAAGGAGATACTTTCTGCAGGTAAAAAGAGATTGATGCATCAATCGATGGTCATTAAAAACCCTAAATTGTGGAATACATACTCTCCCAACTTATATCAGCTAGAAACTAAAATACTAATCAATGGAAAAGTGACTGATCATGAAGTCACAACCATTGGTATCAAATCTGTTGAATTTAAAGGTAAAGAGTTATATATCAATGGAGAGAAAAGATATGTAAAAGGTGTGAATAGACATCAGGAATATCCTTTTGTAGGATATGCTCTTTCTGACCAAGCAGAAATCAGAGATGCTGTTTTGATCAAGAATGCGGGTTTTGATGTCATTCGTCTTTCTCATTATCCACATTCTCCAGCATTTATGAATGCTTGTGACTCTCTAGGTTTACTTACTATCGATGCTATTTTAGGATGGCAATATTATCAACCTACTGAAGCGTTTAGGAATCAAATCTTCCAGACGGCAAGAGATCTAATAAGAAGAGATAGAAACCACGCTAATGTATTACTTTGGGAAGTTTCATTGAATGAAACCAAAATGCCTTTGGAGTTTAGAGAGAAACTAAGCAAAATAGTAGAAGAAGAATATCCGAAGGTGAAGGCGTATTCTGCTGGATGGATGGACGAAGGTTATGATGTGTATTTTCAAGCAAGACAGCATAGGATTCTTCACCCTGAAACAGAAGGTAAATGGAAAGGTCCTTATTTTGTTTCAGAATATGGTGATTGGGAATATTATTCAAAAAATGCTGGACTAAATCAGCATAAACTAGATAAACAAACACGTTACGAGACTTCAAGTAGGCAATCAAGAGCCTATGGTGAAAAGCGACTATTACAACAAGCATATAATGTGCAAGAAGCATTGAATGATAACCTTAATACTTCAGCATTTGGAGATGGTTATTGGGTGATGTTTGACTACAATAGAGGATACCACTCAGATTTAGAGTTTTCAGGATTATCGGATATTTTCCGTATTCCAAAGTTTGCTTATTATTTCTATCAATCACAAAGGGAGTATAGAGAAGATAAAGATGCAGTTGTAAAGATCGCTTCTTACTGGAATGAAAACTCACCATTAGATGTAAAAGTATATTCTAATTGTGATCAAGTAGTTCTGTCCTTAAATGGTGAAGAAATTGCCATACAAACTGCAGATAAAAATAAAAATTCATCTAAGCTTTCTTACGCTCCATTTACCTTTAAGGTCAATAATTTTGTAGCAGGTGAGTTAAAAGCAGAAGGATATAAGGATGGAAAGCTGATTAAGATTGATCGAGTAAAAACAGCCAAAAAGGCATCACAATTAAGAATTAAGTTGGCAGAAAATACAGTAGCTGTTGGTAATAATGACCTTATCTTCGCTTATATAGAAGTAGTAGATGAAGAAGGAACAATAGTACATGATTTTGCAGATACGATAGATGTACGTCTTGCAGGTGATGTCGCTTTAATGAATGTCGGAGAGGTACAAGTGGAAGCAGGTATTGCGACTGCATTGTTGAAAGTAAACTCTTTAGATCAAGGTTTATCGATTCAGGCATTGTCTAAGAAGACACAATTAAAAGGATCTTTTCAGTATAAAGAAAACGAATAAAAGAAAGTACAATGAAACGAATATTGGTATTATTTATACTCATCTTTACGGTGATTATTACTAGTAAAGGAGAGGAAGTGATCAAGATCCAACCCGATGGAACAAATGATATGACAAGGGCGGTGAAACAAGCGATAGCCTCTGCCAAATCAAAAGAAATTAAGTTGATCTTTGAGCAAGCAGACTATTACTTTAAACCTGATTTTGCCACTGAGAAGTATTGTAGTGTAACAAACCATAAAAACGGTTCGAAACGTATCGCTTTTGCTTTTGATGGATTTAATAAAGTATCAATCGAAGGTAATGGAGCTAATTTAATATTCCATGGCAAGATGATGCCTTTTCAATTTGAAAGTTGTGAAAATGTAACTGTGAATCACTTGTCGATAGATTGGGATACTCCATTTACAATTCAAGGTACAGTCTTAAAGGTTAATGAGAAAGAGCATTGGATGGATATTAAAATGGATACGGATGGCTTTTCATTTTCAGTGAACAAAGGTGTGATTAAGTTCCCAAATATCCATCATCAGGAATATTCTAGCCTTGGTAATACACTTACGTTTGATTCTCTGACTAAGGCGGTAAGTCATGGTGCTTGGGATGCTAATTTTAGAGCAGAAAAAGTACAACGCTTAAAAGGAAATACTTATCGTTTCTATGGTAGAATGAAACATTATCCCAAAGTAGGAAACAAGATTAATTTTAAAGGCCCACATGGCGATAATCGTTATGCACCGGCATTTCATATGATCCGTTCAAAAAACTTAAAGTACGACCAAGTGGTTGTTCATCATGCCTTAGGTATGGGTTTCTTAGCGGAAAGAAGTGAAAATGTTTCAATCAGTAATGGTGGGGTGTATGTACGAAAAGGGTCTAATCGATTAATATCATCTACAGCAGATGCGACTCACTTCTGTAATGTAAAAGGAAAAGTGATCGTAGAAAACTGTAGATTCGAAAACATGCTTGACGATGGAACCAATGTTCATGGAACCTATGTGGAAATTAGTGAGATATTAGATCCTAAGACGGTGATTGTTCAACTAAAACATTTCCAGCAATTAGGTTTTGACTTTGCTCAAAAGGGTGATGAGTTATGGTGGGTACATCAACCAAGCCCTGATAGAAGAGTTGAGACTGTCTTTGTAACCGGATCAGAAGTGATTAATGAAGAATATATCCAATTGTCTTTCGCTAAAGAACTACCAAAAGACTTATCAGTAGGTGATCTGTTTGAGAATAAGACTTGGAATCCAGAATTTGTGATGAGAGGTTGCACTCTACAAAACCATCGAGCAAGAAACATTGTGCTGAAATCACCAAAGAAGACGGTGATTGAAAATAACTTCTTTTCTTCAAGTATGTCAGCTATCTTCTTTAGAGGGGAATCCTACTTTTGGTATGAATCGGGACAAGTAGAAGATGTACTTATTCAGAATAATACTTTCTACAACTGTGCATCGAGTGGCAATGAACATGCGGTACTATATATTACGCCAAGACTTGGTAAATCATACGATAAGTCAGCTACCTACGATAAAAATATTCGATTTATCAATAATAAAATCAATACGTTTGATGATCGTATCGTTTGGGCTTACAATGTAGATGGTTTAGAGATAGAGGGGAATGAAATTACCAAAAATGATTTATTAGCACCTGTACATCCTGATCGACCTATTTTTGATTTTAATTATTGTAAAAACATAGTAGTGAAAAACAATAATTACCATGGTCCGAAAGATCAAAATATCAAAACAGATAAGGCGTCATCAAAAGAAATATCAATAAAGAAAAATAAAAATATTCATCTTGGTAAACTTGATGTGGTGGAGTAAAATAGGCCTTTAGACTACTTATATAAGAGATATAACTAATAGAAACATTATTCTTACCTAAAGTAACAGACAAAATTTCATTTCAATTTACCTTACCAACATGAAATCATCAGAGGGCTGAGAGTTCAGTTCTCTGATGTTCTTTTTTGTATAGCTAGCTTACAATTAACAACACCTTTAATGGTGTAATTATTAAATGAAAAAAAGGGTAAACAACATCACATAAATAGAGCCCTTTCATTGAAATGAATTGAATATGAATTACAATTATCAAAACTTACAAAATACTTGTTATAAGCAGGTATTCTTGATAGGCATGGCACTACTATGCCTAAATTTCTCCGCTATTGCTCAAAAGACAATTGGTAAACATACAGCCACTGTCGGAACAAAAAATCTTACATTTTTCACAGACAATATCACTGTGAATGCTACTAAGGTTTTCAAAAACGGAATTGCTACAACAAATGATGTAAATAGTGAAATCCAAAGAATCTCAAACCTCGGAGGTGGAGTGGTAAAGTTTCTAACGGGAACGTATACGCTTGGACAAATCAACTTGAAATCAAACATCCGAATTGAGGTGGGAAATAATGTTACTTTTATTATCGATCGCAGTGGTAATAATAATACCTTATTTAACCTTGGTAGAGATGCCAATAACCTTCAGGGAGTAATTTCTAATGTAGAGATTATTGGTGCAGCAGAAAGCTCATCCACATGGTTTGAAATAGATCTGAGTAATTTTGATCCTTTAGAAACAGCTACTCCTTTTAAGGTCGCTTATGTAAAGAATTTTGCGATTTCGAGGTTTATTATTAAAGATAATTATACCCTTAATCCTTCTGTATTTTTAGTAGCAGACAGCAAGTTTTTAGGGAGAGATGAAACGGGAAGATTAAATTACGATTTAAGTACTTTCAATAGAATTCCGATTCAGGGTGTAGTTAAAAATGCGAAGGCAACAGGAATTGGTACTGGCTATGCATTAGTACAACCTTTTAGTGGTAAACGCTTGTATTTTGAGAACTTGGAAGGTGAACAAGGCATCACTGTAAGGTTAGAACCTGGTAGTGGTAAATCCAATGATGATCTGAATTTAACCTCAAGTCAAAAGATGGGATCTATTGATGATGTATACATCAAGAACGTATCGAATAAACTAGGTTTTGCAGCATTATTTATCAAACCTCATGCGAAGATCTGTAATAATATTTATGCTACAGATCTGTATGCAGAAAACAGTTTATCTACGTTATACATTGCATCTGCAAGTTTATTACCTCAGTCAAGAAGAGGGAAATTTACGAATACTAAGTTTGAGAATATCTCTTTCAAACAAACTATCGTTAATAGGGTGTCTAATGGAACGAATAATCTTGTCGCTTCAAATTATCCAGCAGACTCAGGATTAGAAGGGTTAAGATTTATGACGGAGTTGCATAGACAAAAACTAGTGACGGTACGAAACAGTAGATCACCAAAGCCTGGAGTATATTCATTGATAGTGAGAGATGCAGGTGGGGAGCGTTATAAAACTCATCCTATTGCCCCAATTATGTATACAGCTAGGTTCTCTAAAAATACCATTGGGAATATTACAGGAAGATACAATGTGAGTATCCCTAATGAAAATGATATTGAAGTTTTAGGAGGAGTTTTCTCCGGAGATAAGGTAGTGTATAGAAGTGAAGCAAGAGTGATTACCACTGCGGCTGAAGATACAGATTACATTTTCGAATAACCCTAAAAACTTATAATCATGAAAAAAACATTAATATTTATCGCTTTACAATTGCAGGTGATTTTCGCTTTTGCTCAGACACCATTAAACTTTGATACAGAGATATTGTCTTCTGGTAATTACATCGTTGGTGTTCCTTACGAAGTTTCTTCTGTAGGTGCTACAAATCAAATTAAAATTAACTGTAAGGCAACTGGAACGGAAGCAAAATTCGGAGTTTATGCTGATGACGAAGGAGCTCCGGGAGAGCTGATATTTCATTCTAATACGATCACACTCACAGAAGATGAAGTGATGGTATCTCTAGAAAATACAGTATTAGAGCCAGGAGAATATTGGATCATGGTAAATTTCAAGTCCAATGGTTACCATGTAAAAGCCAATGTATCTGATCCTTTGTCCAAGGTGTATTATACCCAACAAAGGTTTAGTGAAAGTTTCCCTGAATCAGCGGCAGAATTTGATCTTTATTATGGGCATCAGTTCCCGTTTTCAATAGAGGTAATAGAGAAGCCGAAATCATTTGAGATGGAAGTGTATCCTAACCCAACAGTAGACGATGTTCATATTCAAGCCAACCAGAAAGAATATATGGTACATGTTTACGACAGTCAGGCTAAGAAAGTACTTTCTCAGTTTTGTCAAAATTACAAAACGGAGTTAGAGTTAAAGGCCTTACAGAAAGGAACATATTATATAGTGATTGAAGGAGAGGAGACGTTTAGAATATTGAAAAATTAAGAAAACATCAATCCCTTTTTTCTCTAGATAAATTGTACATAGTATTTATTGATAGATAAAAAACATGAAACGACAAACAATTTACTTCTTATTTCTACTCATAATGAGTACTTCATCATTTGCTCAAAATCTGGTGAATGAAATACAACAGGAAAAGAGAACCTTACTTGCTTTGATAAAGAAGGCAGAGAAAAAAGGGATTGATGTAACTAAAGAAAAAAGCACGATCCGTACAGCTGAAATCTGTGAGCGATTTGCGAATTGGGATGAAAAGAACATTAAAAAAAATGAACAACTTTTTAAGCGTTTAAAGACGTACAAACAAAATCCCTTAAAGGTAGCAGAAGAACTACCCAACTTTGAAAGAGAAGAGATTGTTTTGATGTTACAAGACGCTCAGCAAACTCTAGAACTTGCTTTGAAGGGAAAAGTTGTAAAGCAACCTATCGAAAAAATTGATTGGTCGAAAGTGAAACTTGAGGGGAGTGATGCACTGTACAATGGTAAGCCGGTATTTCTAGCAGATTATACATGGAAACCAAAAGTAGACTTCCTTACAGAATACCATGGAAATCTAGATGGAATATTCGTAACAACAAAGTATCTCTTAGACGAACAAGGAACATTAAAACCAAATTTCAAAAAGGAAATTATAGAAAAGCCATCGGGTAGAGTGGGTACTGTATTTTTAAATCACTTGAATCCACCCAAATGGTTTACAGAAAAATATCCAGAAGCCTCTGTAGGAAGCAGAAGGTATTTTGATTATGATATTGACCATCCTGCAACAAGGGCATTACAACAATCTCTATTGAAAAGTATTGTACCTACTTTTAAAGATAAAAAGTATAGTTCTCTAGGTTATATGTTAGTGAATGAGCCTCATTGGCATACTAAAGAAAAATCTTGGGATACAGGTGAAGTTTCATCCTATACTTTTGCCAAGTTTAGAAAGTACTTGGAAGAAAAACATAAGAGCATCACACAACTAAATGTCATTTGGAATACCTCATTTGAAAGCTTTGACAGTGTGAAAATTCAAGTGCCAATGTCTGGAGATTTACGAGGATCTGCTGTTTGGTACGATTGGATGCGATTTAACCAACTCAGAGGAACAGAATGGTTTCAGTTTTTATCAGACGAAATTCATAAATATGACCCTAAGGCAAATACGCATATTAAAGTAATGCCTCATCTGTTTTCGGAGAACGCAAGAGATCATGGAATAGACTTAGAAGCTTTAACAGAAGTCACAACAGTGATTGGTAACGATGCAGGAGCTGTATATTCTGACATGTGGGGGAAAAAGGAGCCTGAGTGGTCATCAAAATATTACTTTGATTGGAAACAGCTTTGTATTGGCTATGATTTTATGAAGTCTGTTAGTCCAGACAAATTAGTATTTAACTCAGAAGGTCATTTTATTTCAACGATACGTTTCAGAGACTTGAAAATGAAACCAGAATATGCTAGAGCCACCTATTGGTTAGCCACTATGTTAGGACTGGATGTGATGCAAACATGGTTTTGGCCTAGAGATGTAGATGGTTCTTTACGAAAAGAGTCTAAAGGATATGCAGCATCTTTAACGCAAATGCCAAGAGTTATCAATGAAATCACATTAACTTATTTGGATATGAATGCCAATGCAGAAGCTTTGACAAAAATTCAGAAGTTAAGAAAACCGGTACGTATTTTTCATTCAGAGACTTCTGCAATCAATAAACCAACTCATATGGAAGATGTTTATCATACATATGAACAGTTTCTTTTTGAAGGTATAGCAGTAGGTTTTGCGACAAAAAATATTCTAAATAAACAGCCACATCATTTGTGGGATGTTGTAGTTATTGAAAATACACCTTTTGTCACTAAAGAGGAAAGAAACGCTCTTCAAGAGTATCTTGATCAAGGAGGGACAATTGTAATGGACAATAAGAGTATCCTTAAAAATGAATATGGCGAAAGTATAGATGTACTGACTCAAAGTAAGGGACAATTGATAAAGTTCAACACAGCAGAGAATATTCAGAAAAAAGTACTTAGCATAGTAAAGAAAGATGATCTACAGATTCATGAAACAAATATGTTGAGTCATAAAGGGTGCATCTGGAGATATTTCGAAAATGAAGAAAAACATAAGATTGTATCTATTGTCAATGTGGGTAAGTCGGAGGCTAAACTTGATGTTCTATTAAATGGGATAGACCAAAGTGTGGAGATTACAGATGTGATTACAGGGAACAAAATTGAGAATGGATTTACCTTGAAACCACTTGATGTGTATTTATTAAAAGTGGGAACTATTCAGAAGAAAGGTTTGTAAAAAAATATATTATTGGAACTATAATAGATGTGTGTTTCTACTTCAAGAGCGCCTTACACAATGTAAGGCGTTCTTTCTAAAAAGATCAATCACCTCAGTAATATTAAAATTTCACATAACACTTTAAACCATACTTTTCTGTTATTTCTCGCAAATACCTAACGGTTATAATAAGTATTTGTGTAGATACAAGAAATCGAAATAAATAACGGGTGTACATTGTTTTTGTTAATGTCCTTTTGAAATATTTCTTTGGATCCATAATACGTTACTTTGCGTAAGGAATCGCCCTTTTTAGTTGATTAAAAGCTGTTTTTAACCAATACTTGTAGTGTTCGAACATTTACTGATGAAAATTATTACACTAATTTTTTATTGAAATGAAACATCTAAAAATACTATCAACGATTATTCTATTCTTAAGCACTTATTTCAACATCATTGCTCAGACTACCATTCAAGAAACAGCAGATGTCTTCTTCCCTGAGAAAGTTGTAATAGCTTTAAATCATCCATACTTTAATTACGCAGTAAATGATGCGTACTTAAAAGGTATGAAATATGAGACTACTTTTGGTGAAGAATCATTTAATGGTAAATACAGAACATCAGTTCCTCATGTATCTTTAATGACCAACCCAATGGAGAATAAAGATGCTTATGAATTTGAAATGCGTTCAGCAAAATTAATGGGAATCGATGCATTCAAATTTGAATTTAGACCTCTTGGAAGTGATTTCTATATCAGACAGTTTAAAAAGATCTTTGCTGCCTATGTAAAAGTAGCAGAAGAGAGAGAAATAGATTTTAAGTTTACTATCGCGGTGGAGATGAACAGGAATAAAAGTATACCTGTGACCCACATGATGATGAAAGTAGAAAAGAACCTGAACGAACTATTTGAAACCACAAACTTTTCTAAAAAGTGGTTGAGAACTGGAAATGGTAAGGTCATCGTCTTTACTAAATTCACTCAGAAAGTCATCGATGAAGGATTAGTAAAACTATACTCGAAGCAATTTGTGAAGGACCCTTCTCTCATGGAAAAAGTAGCGGATGTCTATTCATCATTGAGAAATAAATTAAAAGACGATGTGGCCTTTGTTTATCAAGCAGATGTTGTTGGGAACAACTACTTTGTAAATCAAGTATTAGATCATTTTCCTGCAGTGTATACAGCGAGAGGTATTCAGACATACGAAAAGGGTATCGATAACTTAAAAAGAATTTGTAAGAACAGAAAACGGCCATTTGTACAGAGTGTATTCTCAGATGGTCAAGGTGTGCAATTGTATAGCAAGGTCAATAACAAGAAAGTAGATGAAGGTTCTAAATATGCACAAACTGTACAGAATAGGGACTTATATATAAAAGGGAACAATTACAAGATGACGGGCACATTAAGAAAACTCTTAGAAAAAGGAGTGAATCGTGATGCAGATGCTTTTTGTGTATCTTCTTGGAATTTCTATGATGCGGGTTCTCATTTTGCTCCCGAGATTCACCATGGATACGGACCTGGTTTATTGTTGAATTACTACAAAAACCAATGGAAAAATGGAGTGACTACTACACAAGATGAAATGGTGATGGTTTCTTTTAAAAACTATATGACCGGTGGTTTAAATAAGAATACAGGTATTACAGTAAAAGTGAATAGTAGATTTTATAAACTACCGGAAATGGATAGTGTAGAAATTGTTACGGTTCTAAATGAACAAGGTGAGGTTTATTGTAATAACGAATTTGTAGGCACTGCTCCCAAAGGAGTGTATGCATTCTATGTACCTAAAGAAAAAGGTGATATACACGTTAGAGTAAAAAGAGGAAAAGAATCGGTGATTAATTATTTGGTCCCTAAGAATATTCAAGCAGCTGAAGAAAATATAGACTTCTTAACCTATACTTTTTCTAATCTAGATAGAAAGTATGCGTCTTATTCTCAAGAGATCATCTTAAACAATGAGATAGAACAAATGAGAAAAAGGTTCTTGATTTCAAGACAAGATCAGATCGATTGGAAAATGGCTGCAACAGAAAGGTTTATTACAAACTTGGAGGCAATTCAGAAATATGGACATGACTCAGAGAAGTATTTGAGTATTCAAGATAAAAATTATAAAAAGTACAAGCTTCAAATCAAAAGTATCTTAGAGGATCTCCATTACGAGATTTGGTGTGAACTAGAGGAAAGTGCACAGAACAACAAAGGTATGCTTACGCTAGATGATGATGTTGATGATGTACTAAAAGGATATAACATTTTACCCGGAACACAGAATCTAAAATAAACGTAGAAATATAGCTTAAAAATAGAAAAGTAATTATTTAAAGAGTACGACCTTGTTGTGCTCTTTTTTTTATACATAGAGAAACATATAGTTTTTGGATAACAACTTGTTTTTTCTGTTCACCTAGGATATTTGAGACATAGATTATTAATGATGTGAACGAATAAATGAAATGAATGTATTATTAAAAACAATAGCAATTTTCACCTTATGCCTCACTTCATCTTTAGTGATGGCACAAAAGGTAAGCTTTAATAAGGACTGGTTGTTTACACTAAATGATTCTGTTGAATATACTCTGAGTACCTACTCAACTGAGCATTGGAGAAAAGTGAACTTACCACATGACTTTTCTATCGAACAAGATTTTGAGAAAGATAATGAAGGATGTACTGCCTTTTCATCGGGTGGTATTGGTTGGTATAGTAAGCGTTTTAAATCACCTGCCTTAATAAATCAGAAATGCTTTATTGTATTTGATGGAGTATACAACAATGCTGAGTTTTGGTTGAATGGGATAAAGTTGGGAAGCCATCCTTATGGTTATGCACCTATCTATTTTGATCTCTCCAATTATTTAAACCGAGATGATGCCGAGAATATACTTATGGTAAAAGTAGATCATAGCCGTTATGCAGATTCTAGATGGTATACAGGTGGCGGAATCTATAGAAATGTAGATATAGTTGTTACTGAAAATGTATATATACCAGTTTGGGGGACTTTTGTGACTACACCAAACATTAAGAACACTACTACAGAGGTCGCCATTCAAATCGATTTGATAAACGACAGTGGTTTGTCCCAGTCGAGAAAGATTCAGGTTGATATCTTAGATGCTAATAATAAAGTAGTTGGAAATTCAGTTCAGGAAGTACCTATTCAAAATTCGAAAAAGAAGGTCATCAAGACTAAAATAGTGATGGATAAGCCTCACTTTTGGGATCTTAATGATCCATATCTGTATTCTGCCAAAATCACTCTTATTGAGAATGGTAAAAAAGTACAAGAAAACGTAACTAGGTTTGGAGTGAGAGATATTCATTTTGATAAGGATAAAGGCTTTTTCTTAAATGGTAGAAATGTCAAAATCAAAGGTGTTTGTTTACATCATGATGCTGGAGCAGTAGGAGCAGCCGTTCCAAAAGATGTTTGGAGACGAAGGCTTACATTATTGAAAGAAGCAGGCTGTAATGCGATTAGAAGTGCACATAATCCAGCATCAGACGAGTTTTTAGACCTATGTGATGAGTTAGGCTTTCTTGTACAAAACGAGTTCTATGATGAATGGGATCTACCAAAAGACAAAAGGTATAATATGCATGATAAAGAAGTAGATTTCATTACTAGAGGACATGCAGAACATTTTCAGCATTGGGCGGAAATAGATCTAAAAAATACAATGCTTTCAAGTCGAAATCATCCAAGTATTTTTCAATGGAGTATAGGCAATGAAATCGAGTGGACCTATCCGGGTAATCGTGGAGCGACGGGAATCTTCAAAGAAACCAATAAGGATGATAAGATGGATTGGACACTATGGAGAACAGAAGTTCCACCTCATACACCTGAAGAAGTTCGTAAATTTTGGAAAAACTATCCGGAACAGACTTTTAATATTGGTGCCACTGCAAAGAAATTAGCCGAATGGACCAGAGAAATGGATAGTACTAGATATATCACAGCCAATTGTATTTTACCTACATCAAGTTTTGAAACAGGATATACAGACGTTTTAGATGTTGTCGGATTTAGTTATAAACCTCACAAATACGATTATTTTAAGGAAACGTACCCTAATCAAATCATGATGGGGACAGAAAATGTTCCGAGGTGGTACGAATGGAAAGCAGTGTTGGAAAGAGACTTTATTGCAGGAGTCTTTCTATGGACTGGTATAGATTATTTGGGTGAGCGCAGAGCCAAAGAATGGCCGTTGAAAGCAACACCTCATGGTTTATTAGACACTGCAGGATTTCCTAGAGGCTCATTTTATATGTTTAAATCTTTATGGAGAGATGATATCCCTGTGATGAGTATTTACACTCAATCTGCTAAGCACTCTATATACAAAGAAGGGAGTAATGGTAAGGTTGTAGAGAAGAAAAAAGGATATTGGGAATTGGCTCCAAGAGAATGGCAAGATGTAAATCCTTATTGGAATTATAAAAATGGAGAGGAGACCATAGTAGAAGTATATTCTAATTGTGAAGAAGTAGAGTTGTTTCAAAATGGGAAATCTTTAGGAAAACAATATCTTAAAGATCAAGAAGATTATATCTACAAGTGGGCTGTAACTTATAAGAAAGGTAAATTAGAAGCTAGAGGAACTAAAAATGGTGTACCTTCTAAAGTATCATTGGAAACTACAGGTGAGGTGACGGCAATAAGGATTTCAAAAGACCGATCTACAATGGTGGCAAACAACGCTGATGTTACTCATTTTATCGCTCAATTAGTGGATAAAAAGGGAAGAGCTGTAAAAAAATCAGAAGAAGAAATTACCTTTGAAATACAAGGTGATCATGCTTTCCTCGGAACGGACGGGGGAGATACAAGAAAAATAACGAATTATAAAAAACATACAGCAACGACAGTCAATGGGCAGTGTCTCATGATGATTCAATCAACAGATAAGCCTACAAAACTAATAGTAACGGCTTATGTCAACGGTAAGAAGTTAGAATCTAACGAGGTCATTGTTGATATCAATAAAAAGGGGACGATAACACAATAAAATAATGAAATTAACAGACATATTAAAAGGGATTATACTATCGGGTGTTTTACTTATATCTATTCAAGCACAGGCTCAGAATCATCCATTATCAGACCTTGAAAATAAGGACAATTGGATTTTTAATGAGACTTTAAGTGATGAATTTAATGGGAAAAAACTAGATAAAGACAAATGGTGGATTTTAGGAGAGAATGGTGATTACCGCTCAAAATGGAAAGGCAGGGCACCAGGACAATTTGTGGCAGAAAATGTGAAAATCCGTAAAGGAAACCTCGTGCTTCAATCTAAGTGGGACCCCAAATTCAAGTTTATTGAAGAAAAAAATAATGGGGTCTATTATGGGGGAACAAAAGAGGCATTTGATGGAAGCCACCCAATTACGCAAGCTTGTATTATGAGTGAATCTTTTTTCCAATACGGTTACATGGAAATAAGATGTAAAATCGCTGATGCTCCTGTTACATCTGCCTTTTGGACGACAGGATATAAATCAGAAATTGATATGATTGAGAACTTTGGAAAGTTGCCTATTGGAAATCCAAAGAAGAAAAATACAGATCTTGAAAAAAAATATAGGACCAACATCATTAACTGGGAGGCCAAGAGAGATCCAGATTTTGAAACGTATAAAGCAGAAGATGTTATGTCAGAACGTTTAGCTGAAGACTATCATGTTTATGGTTTCGAATGGGACAAAGATTATGTAAAGACATTCTTTGATGGTCAATTGATAAGACATGTGACAAGAGAAGAATTGGAAAAAGAAAACCAATGGAAACATCAATTTCCGCAGGAATTGTGGATCAACTCAGAAGTATTTTCATGGTATGGACTTCCTACAGTTAAAGACCTTGAGAAGCCTGCAGAGTTTTTGGTAGACTATGTACGTATATGGCAAAAAGAAATCACTGGTCCTGAGTTTGATGCACTTGGTTTTGAAGGTCCTTTCTATTTTCAAGGAAGAAGTGTAAATTGGTGGTGTAAAGCGAAAGAACCCTGGAGAATATCTGACGAAAAATCTTCTGATGGTACCTTTGCCTTAAGATTTAAAATGGATAAGAAGATAAAAAATAAGTCTTCTATATTTTCTCCTTTTGGATCATTAAATTTACCTAAGGGTGATAACGAATTAAATTTCAAAATTTGGATTGACAAAGAGACGGATGTGGACCAACTGACTTTTGTTCTACAGAGTCCGTACAAACCGATCAAAGTTAATCTAAGTGACGTAAAGAAAAATAAATGGGTCGAAGTTTCAGTTCCTTTTAAAAGAAAAGAGGGGTCGAACTTGGCATTAAAAAATGGTGATAGGATACAATTATTTATAACCGAATATGACTTAAAGAGTAACACAGCATTGTTCTATATCGATGAGATATCTTTCAAGAATATCACAAAAGAAACGAAATAAAGAGCATGTTAGTCGTTGAAAGTCAAGGAATATACTTGTACAATCATTCCTTTTACTTAAAACAACATCGACAAGGACAACCTTAAGTAAATTGAATCATCAATTTTTTTGTCTTAAGAAGCGTAGAGAAATGAAACAGATTATTAATCGCATATGGACTGTACTACTTGCCTTTGTGTGTGTGGCATCAAGTGTATCAGCAGTCGAAAAAGGGAAATCACCACGGCCTAATATTCTATTGATTGTAATGGATGACTTAGGGTATGCTGATGTTGGATTTATGCCCAATGCAGCTAAAGATATATATACACCTAACATTGATAAATTAGCTGAAGGAGGAACGATTTTTACTTCAGCATATGTAACGCATCCGTATTGTGGTCCTAGTAGAACGGGATTAATGACAGGTAGAATGCCTCATGTTTTTGGAGCTCAATTTAACTTGGCTGCATTTTCTGGTTATGGTGTCGCAAGTGGAGAGTTATTTATGTCGGATGTTTTACAATCGGCAGGGTACCATACTGGTATTGTAGGGAAATGGCATTTAGGAGAAGAAGGTGAATTCCATCCAAATGAAAGAGGCTTTGATTATTTCTATGGTTTCCTTGGTGGAGGTCATGAATATCATTCTAGAACTTGGTTACCTGCAAAAACATACAATCCAGAAGGATATCAACCGGGAGCATATGGGATGGATTACAATCGTCCTATGATGAAAAATAAGACGTATTTAGAAACTGGAAAGGATAAGTATGTAACAGATGTACTTACGGATGCCACTTTGGAATTTATCGACGAATCTTCTGAAAAGGAAGAACCTTTTTTCTTATACTTATCGTACAATGCACCGCATACACCGCTTCAAGCTAAGCAATCTGATATTGCTGAGATTCAGCAGAAGTTAGGAAAAGATGCTGCACAGAAAGGAAGTAAAAGACTTACTTATACTGCCATGATGTACAATGTGGATTATAATATCCAACGCATTGTAGAGAAACTGGAAGAAAAGGGTGAGCTTGAGAACACAATGATTGTTTTTATTAGTGATAATGGAGGAAAAACACCTGCAGGAGCTAATAATCAACCTTTAAAAGGAAGAAAAGGAGATGCATACGAAGGGGGCTTTAGAGTACCAATGTTTGTTTACTATCCAAATAGCAAAATGAAAAAAGGAGATGTAAATACGCATAATTTTTCAGCTTTAGACTTCTTCCCAACATTTGCAGCAGTAGCGGGAGCAGATATACCAAAGGATAAAATATTGGATGGTAAAAACGTTTGGAAGAGTATTGAAAACAATACTGATCCACGTAAAGATGAGAGTGTGTATGTGTTAAGACACTACTTTAGAATACCTCGTAATGGGAATGTCAACCCATCAAACATCCAAAAATTTAATGATTTGAATAAGGTTGGAGTGGTAAGAAATAATTTCAAGCTTTATTCAAATGGTGATGGAGAATGGAAGCTGTTTGATTTATCAACTGATATTGGTGAAACTAAAAATATTGCTGCTAAACACCCTGAATTAGTGAAGGACATGAAGGCAACAGTTAATGAGTGGACCTATACTTGGGAAGATAAAAGACCAGAATTTTTTGATGCACCTCACTACAATTTCGAAGCGAATTGGAATAAGTTCAATATGCCAAACTTCGAAAAAACATTTGGGGAAATGCACCTCGATAAAAAAAGCAAATAAGACTACTTTTTGAGCATGATGAGTAGAGGCAATAGTTTCAGTTGCCTCTACTTAGACTACTACTTTTATCACACCTACTATTACGTATTAAATACTAAGAAATGAAAAGGATTATATTACTAAGCTTACTATCAATCTCTCTTTTTCGCGTCTATGCACAAGTAAATCCCTTATCTGATCCCGATAATGATGGAGGTTGGATCCTCAATAAATGGGCAAGTGATGAGTTTAATGGAACATCACTCAACAAAGATAAATGGTGGATTCTAGGAGAAAATAATGATTATAGAGCCAAGTGGAAAGGCAGAGCACCAGGACAATTTGCAGGGCATAATGTAAGAGTTGAAAATGGAGAATTGATTCTTACTTCTCAATGGGAGCCAGATTTTGATTATGCAGTGGAAACGAATAACGGTTGTTATTATGGCGGTACCACTTCAGGCCCCGATGGAAGTAAACCTATTACACAAGCAAGTGTGATGAGCGAAACGTTCTTTCGTTATGGTTATATGGAAATTAGATGTAAAGCAGCAGATGGTCCTGTTACCTCAGCTTTCTGGACGACAGGTTACCATGGAGAAATAGATATGACTGAAAATTACGGTCGTCGTCCGATTGGAAACCCTGAGAATCAACCCGATGAATTAGAACGTAAATTCCGCACCAATTTAATCAGTTGGGACCCCGATAGAGCAGAAGACCATGCTAATTGGAAAGTGGAAGACGATATGGAAGTACGTATGGCCGAAGACTATTACGTATTTGGTTTTGAGTGGGATAAAGAATATATGAAAACTTATTTCAATGGTAAACTAATTCGATCTGTAACAAAGGAAGAGTTAGTAAAAAATGACCAATGGAGATACGATTATCCTCATGAAATCTGGTTGTCATCCGAGGTGTTTTATTGGTATGGTTTACCAAGTGAAGCAGATTTTGCAGAGCCAGTTGAGTATAAAGTGGATTATATCAGAGTTTGGCAAAAAGAGGAAACACAATCTTTTTTTAACGCAAAAGGATTTGAAGGTCCGTTTTACTTTCAAGGAAGAAGTGTTCAATGGTGGAATTCGGCCAATCATCCTTGGAGAATTAGAAATGAAAAAGCTGCAGAAGGTGAATTTAGTTTAAAGTTTGAGAAAGAAGGAAATTTCTCTGGGAACTATTCTATCTTCTCACCATTTGGATCAATCAACTTACCTGCGGGTGATAATGAAGTGAGTCTAAAGGTTTGGTTAGATAAAGATACAGAGGTAGATAACCTACAGATAACACTGTTCAATCCTAGGGTAACTATACGTCTAAATACTAAAGATATTGCCAAAGAAGAATGGGTGACTGTCACTCAAAGTTTTTCTAGAGAGGAAGCTTCGAATCAAAGTCTAACAGACGGAGACAGAATACAATTAATGCTAAGAGAAAGAGATATTCAAAGTGAAAAAGTACTTTTATATGTCGATGATATTCAGTTTAAAAATGATTTAGATTCAGGACCACCAGAGTATACAACTCCTGATGATGAATATCCTGATGAAAACCCTGGCGATGGAGATAAAGATGAAACGCCAAAGGAGGAAGAAGAGGAGGATGAAACGACAGATCCAGATGATTCGGATAAAGATGCCGAAGTAACAGATCCAACATCAATTGATTTTGACCAAATAGAGTTTACTGTTTACCCTAACCCGACCATGGATATATTAAATATTCAGGGTGATGGCATGGGAATAATAGAAATATGGTCTCCACAGGGTACTTTATTAAGGCGATGGAATAAAACGGAATTCTTGAGCAAAGTATCATTAAATGGTTTTATCAATGGAATGTATTTCGTTGTAGTAAAAGCTCAAGGAAAAGTATTCCGATATAAAATCATGAAACAATAAGAAACCGAAAGTTTCAACTTATGTATAATAGAGGCTGTTTTTTACCATAAAAGCAGCCTCTAATCATAATAAACAATTAGTGCGAAATGAAAATCATTAGAAAATTTATCCTCTTACAACTTATTATGGTTGTGCCTTTAGTGCTGTTTGCGCAAATAGAAAAAAGGTCAGATGTTGGTTACCAGGGACCCAGTACGAATGAAATACAATCGTTGCCAATCGTTGCCACTTTACATCCTTCTGGTCACGCAAATACTGATATAAAGAACTTTCAAGATGCAATTAATACTGCGGCTCGAAAAAAAGGGGGAAGAATTATTGTCGAGAAAGGAAATTACCAATTAAAGGATATTCAACTAAAATCAAACGTACATTTTGAGTGTAAAAAAGGTGTTGTTTTTATGCCGAGACTGGATTTGGAGAACAATACGAAAGTACAATTGATCTTTGCTATCGGCCGTTTTGCCAATGAAAATATTGAAAATGTCACTTTTATTGGAGAAGGGGATGTTTCACAAAGGCCTCGATTTTATTACGACCGTACTATTGCAAAAAAATGCAGAGCTTTTACTGTCGGAAAAGTCACCAACTTATATATTCAGAACTTCTCTGTAACTGATGATCAAACTGTTTTTTCTGCTATTTCCTTGAATATGAGAAAAAAAGGAACATCCAAAAATGATCGTCCCAAAAATGTAACCATCAAAGACTTATCTATTTATGATGCTTCTTACGGTTATGGTTTGGTACAAGGAAATACGGGTGAAAATATTTGGTTGAAAAACCTACAATCTATTGGTGGAGTAACGGCGCGTATAGAAACACATACAGGAAGAGAACACAATGTGGGAGTGGATAATGTAGTCATTGAAGATGTTGTTTGTACTCAAGGAAAAGCGGCAGTATCCATGCAGCCACATGTTGTAGAAAATGGGGTTGTTACTGTAAATCGAGCAAAGGCGATCCGTTGTGAATGGGGAGTGATGATCAAAGATGGTTTTATTTCTAAGAAATTAGATAAGAGTAAACATTGGGAGTTAGGTTCCTTTGCTAAAGGATCATCCATCAAAAATGTAGAAATGATTCATGGAGAAGCTACGACTATATCGAGACAATCAAAAGTGTATATCCCTGATGCTTTAATGAAATTTTACCAAGAAGATAGTTCACCGGATAAGGAGACAGGTATTGGTTGTAAGTTAGGACCATCTATAGCGGCCATTCTAAATTTAGCATCTGATGAGGTAGACATCGATAAAAAATCAATATCCCATACGGGTAAACAAGCGGAAGATAGATTGTTAATTGTAACAGAGGAAGTTAAAAGAGTTCGTTCAAATGAATGATTTTCCGTTTTTTAGGAGAAAAAGAAAGGCTGTGTATTTGTCTAAAATATAGAGGAATACACAGCCTTTTATTTATGCTTTTTCTTCTAAGCTTTTACTATACTTACTTGGTGATACACCATAGTATTCTTTAAACATTCTACTAAAGTGAGTTCTGTTTTTAAATCCTGTTCTTACGCAAACTTCTGCGACCGGTAAGTTTTCTTGAACTAAGAATTCTGCCGCCTTTTTAAGTCGGTAGACTTTTAATAACTCATAAGGAGTATAGTTTGTAATTGCTTTTACCTTTTGGAAGAAGGTCGTACGGTTTAAGTATAAACCTTTAGCAAATACGTTCATATCAATGTCTTCATTTTCAAGATTTTCCTCAATAAGTTCGTAGAACTTCTCAATAAATACAGCGTCGTCTTTATTTGTATTTTTCTTTTCAACTTCTACAGGAAAATCTATTTGGAAGCGTTCTCTTAATTGCTTTCTATTTTTCAATAGCATCTGAGATGAAGCAATCAAGTGTTTCATATCAAAAGGTTTTGAAATATAGAAGTCGGCTCCCACTTCTAGTCCTTTTACCTGATCATCGATGGACGATCTAGAGGTAAGAAGAATGATCGGAATATGACTTGTTCTAATATCTGTCTTTAATTTCTGACATAATTCTAGGCCATTTACTTCAGGCATAAGAATATCACTAATGATCAAATCAGGCCATTCGTTTTCTAAAGTATTTAGACATTCCTTACCATTTTCAAAGCAAGTAACGTTGAAATATTCTGATAGTACATCACTTACAAAAGTCCTGAGTTCTTCATTGTCTTCAACATAAAAAACATTAAGTTCTTTAAGACTTTCATCCATCAAATAACTTGGAAGTTCTAAAGTGGTAGGCAGGATCTTTTGCTTTTCATCGTCTGTCTCGTTGCTTAAGATATCCTGCATTCTATTTTCATTCAGTATTTCTTTCGCATTCACTTTTACTGGAAGCGTTACAGAGAAGGTTGTGCCTTCGCCAACTTCACTTTCAATCGATATTTTACCGAAGTGCATCTCTACTAATCGCTTAGAGAAGGCAAGTCCAATACCTGAACCAATAGAATAGGTATTTGAATTTTCAGATTGATAAAAACGATCAAAAACGTAAGGCAAGTTTTCCTTTTCAATCCCAATGCCTGTATCGATTACTTTAAAGAAAAGTGATTGCTCATCGTAACCATATTGAATCTTAACAGTATCTCCTTTCTTGGTAAATTTGAAGGCATTATTGAGAAGGTTATTTAAAACAATCTCAATTTTATAACGGTCAGCAGTGATAAATAACTGATTGGCATCTCCTTCAATTTCAAGATGTTTCTCTTGCTTCTGTGCTAAAGAATCAAAGTCTTTTTTCATGTCCATGACCAAACCTGTAAAATCGAAGTTTTCTGATTTCAGTTTTAGTATGGACTGTTCAGCTTTATGGAAATCTTGTACTTGATTGACCAATTGAAGCATCTTATTCGATTGTCTATGAATAAGATCCAGATGTACAAATGCATCTTTGTTAGAAGAGAACATATTTAATAGCATCTGAATTGGACCAGTAATTAGAGTGATTGGTGTTCTAAACTCATGAGAGATATTCATAAAGATTCTCTCTTTGGTTTTGTTTAATTCATCTACCCTCATACGTTCAACATGCTCTAACTCCAATTCATGTTTTAAGTGCGTATGATTCAGCATAAATCGAATGACGATAAATACAATGGCACACAGTAAAACAACGTATAGGAAGTAAGCAAATGGCGTTTTCCAGAATGGTGGTCTCACCACAATATTCAATGATATTGGTGCAGTCCAATTATTTTTTGAGTTAGAAGCTTTGGCCTCTAATGTATATTTTCCAGGAGCAATACCATTGAACGAGATATTCTTGAATTCAGAGGTTGTTTCAATCCATTCATCATCTTGAGGCAGTAATCTATATTTAATCTTATAACTGCTCGGATAGTTAGAGTAGTGCAGTAGTAATAATTCTATAGAGAAAATGTTCTCATCATAACGAAGCGTAATTTTCTTTTTCTGATCTAAAGGTTTGTCTAAAATTACCCTGTTATTGATGGTGTCGTTTACATTGATGGTAGTATTTAGTAAAACTAAGTCACCAAAGCTAAATGGAGGTAAAGGCTTTTCGATATCAGTCTTCGCTGGATCAAAGAAACAAATACCATTACCTGCTGCAAAAACAATTTTATGGTCGTTTTGCTTAAAACCTACGTTTTCAAAAGCATAAGCATGAATTCCATCTTCTACTGTAAACTGTTTAAATGTTTTAGTTTCAAGATCAAAAAGATTTAATCCCTTATCAGTAGTGATCCATAATTTATTCTTCTCATCATAGACGATTTTCTTAACGATATTATTATCAAGTCCATCTTTTTCAGAGTAACAAGAATACTTTAATTTATCTTTCGAATCATCTTCGATAATACAAAGTCCCTTTCCTTCGAGTCCAACACATACAGAACCATTAGGAAGTAATACAATATTAGATACATGGTTTGAAGGTAAGGATGAAGATTTATCGTTTTCATTTTTGTACTGATCGACCTGCATATCATTAATACATACACCGTCAGCATTATGAAATTTCAGCAAACCACTTAAAGTTGTACCCACCCAAACCGAATTGTTTAAAGAATCAATCATGATGGTTCTAAACTGGCTTGCATTGGCAATTTGTGTATTAGGATTTTCAGAAAGTTTCTCTCCAGTGGTAACGTTACCTTTCTCATCTAATTTTAATCGAAATAGACCATTGTTGGTAGCTACCCAATAATAACCGAATTTATCTACTTCAATTTGGTAGAATTTCGAGTAAGTCATTTCAGAAATCTCATTTGACTTAACTGTTATCCAATTCTTCTTATCGTTTGGTTTTTGATAATACCATTGTCCTCGTTCTCTCGTAAATCTCATCCATTTTCCTCCTTTATTGTCTTTAATAACAGAAGTCCATTTAACAGGGAGGGGACTATTTTTAAATTCTTCTGGTAGGGGAGCAAGTTTTTCGGTTTTAGTATTGTAATAAACTAAACCTCTTAAGTAAGAACTTAAAAGGATATGTTCATCGTCCCAAACACAACCCTCTAGAATTTTATTATTAAAGTGTCTTCCTCGAAGTTCTACTGTATTTAAATCAGCATATTTAAAAGGAGATGCATTTTTATCAAAGGTGAAAAGGCCATCACTTAGAGAGGCAATCCAAATTTCATTATTTTCTTTTTCAGAAATAATATCACTTACCCTACCTATTTCTAGGTAACGGTAACATTTGTTTCTTCTGTATTTTTCTTTTTCAGTGAAACTATTTGGGTTTTTAAATAAAGCGATGCCTTTAGAAAGCATTCCTGCCCAAAGTTGGTCTTTATCATCAATTGCCAATGCTCTAAAACGAGCATTAGGGAAGAACTTTTTCACATAGTGGAATTGATAGGAGCCGTTATGTTGTTTTGCTTTGATAAAGCTTATGCCATTATACTCTGCTATATAAATATTATTGGAAGCATCTTTCGCAATACCTTTACAAGAGGAAATGTTTTCTTCTAGAATATATTCATGATGATCACTTTCGCTATTGTAGGCAATCAGTCCCTTGGCAGTGGAAATTAGGATAGTATTATCACCCATTGGAAGGGCATCATAAACATATTGAAACACTTTATCCTTAATCTCAATACTGTGTACTCTTTCCAATTGGTAAGTATCCTTATTATAGAAAAGCAAACCTTCATATTCGGTAACGCAAACAATATGATTTTTAAATGGGATAATCTTAGCAATGATACAAGGCTGATCGGATTTGCTTACAATATTTTCAGTAGGAATAATCTGAATTTTCTGTTCATCATAGATAAAAACATTCAATCCATTTTCAGTACCCACCCAGATATTGTTCTTCTCATCTTGGTATAAAGACCTGATTTTATTGTCACTTAATATTTTTTCGTAGTCACTATTTCTAAAATTCTTAAAATCGTAACCATTATAGCGATCGAGACCATTGTATGTTCCAAGCCAAATCAAACCTTTGTGGTCTTCAATTAAAGCAGTAACACCATAATGTGAAACTCCATCATTGATACCATAATTTGTTAGGCCTTCGTTAGAAATATTTTTTGGTTGTGCAGATACATCAACAAAGAAAAATATTAGAACAATAAAGGACAGTAAATAGTAAAATTTTCTCATCTGTAATATTGTAGTCTTGGTTGGACTAAAAAATTGAGTTGGTAGATAGTAATTTGTATTCTGAAAAAATCCCCCTCAATAAAAAAGATTTGAATTACCATAAATGTAAAAAATACATTAAATTTACACAAAAGTTTAGAGGTTTATTTCAGCACTTCTATTCATTATTTTTTAATCTACCTTTTATTCAATTTTCAAACCGTCAACAATTAATATATGAATACATAATTACACCTTCATTATTTTCTATACTTAACGATATCTTTCATCTGATTTAGTTCAAAAAATATTCCTTTTCAAAATCTTAATAATTGTAAATAAATGGATGTTTTTCCTATATTTGAAATCTCTTTCTTTAGATAGAAAACAGAAATTTCAATTTTTTGAACTAAAATATACTAACGATTATATCCCATGTGTATGGAAAATTGCTGTCAGTTAACTAATTCAATTTGTGTCACTTACGTGTTAGTTTTACGCGAAAAAACATTTTATTGATTTAAAGTAACCTTCAAAAATTTATCTCTATCTACATTTAGATTATCAATTGAAACAAACTCTTGCCTCTTGTTAAGGAATAACTAAGCAGATTTAAGGAGTTTGGAGTAGATAACAGATTAGAAATAAACAAATATGATCGGCATGGTGAAATGGCCAACTCGTTATTTTATTAAAAACAACAAGATTCACCAACTAAGATCGATGCATTTATTACACTAATCAAGATGAAATGAAATAGAATAGAATCGAGGGGTTCTTTTATAATGAGAACATTAATTTTTTAGTCCCTTTGATTAGAACGATTTTTATTAATTGAGATGTAACATGAAAGCTTACTTATCTAACTTATTCTCCTTCAGGTATATCATCTGGATGGCAATACTCTCAATACTTATTTTTTCTAATGATGCTACCGCTCAAGAAAGAATCATTGAAGGTAAAGTGTTAGGAGCAGAAGATAACCTTCCATTACCTGGAGTTAACATTTTAGTACAAGGAACAAAACAGGGAACAGTATCGGATTTTGACGGTAAATTCTCAATGTTAGTGACTAATGGGGATGTTTTAGTATTCTCTTTTATCGGAATGCAAACTAAAACATTCACTGTAAACTCAGAATCATCATTGACAATTACATTAGATAGTGATGTAGAATTACTAGATGAAGTAGTAAAAATTGGTTATGGTGAACAAAAGAAAAAAGAGATCTCTGGTGCTGTAGCACATGTAAAATCAGAATCTTTAGAAAATTTCGTTACCTCTGATATAGGAGATGCGTTGCAAGGTCAAGTTGCCGGTGTGAGTGTCACATCAGCATCAGGTTCACCAGGTGAAGCATCTGTTATTCAGATTAGAGGTGTCAGTACAGTGTCTAATGTAGAAGGGGCGAACCAGCCGTTATACGTTGTTGACGGAATTCCTCAAAATGAAGATCCCCGATTAGCACCTAACGAAATTGCATCTATTGATATCTTAAAGGATTTAGCATCTTGTGCGGTCTATGGTACAAGAGGTGCAAACGGTGTAATCTTAATTACAACGAAGACAGGTAACAAAGGAAAATTAAAAGTATCATTAGATGGTAATTATGGTGTTAGGAAGATAACATCAAATACGCCTGTGATGAACTCACAAGAACAAGCCTATTTTGATATCCTTGAGCAAAGAGCTTTAAATCCAGGTATTTCTGATGATGAAATCAATATGTTTATCCAAAGAAACAAAAACAACTTCTTGAATGATAACAACTTAGATGAGCTTGTTTTTGTGGATTATGCACCAACACAACAATATAACTTAAACTTAACAGGTGGTTCAAGTTCTGGTTTTACTTACAACCTTACAGGAGGGTACTACAACCAAGAAGGTAGTGTGATTAACTCTGGATTTGAAAGATTAAACTTTAGAGGTGGATCTAGCTTTAAATCGAAAAAATGGACGATTAACTCTTCTATTGCGATTTCAACAGAAGAAAGACAAAGACCTTCAGGAAACTTGTTAACACAAACAATTAGATATAAGCCGTATATGGCTCCTGTAGACCCAGATAAAGATGTTTATGCGGGTGCATCAGATCAGGAAGCTGTACAAGCTAACTTCCTTTACCAGTCGTTGTACTTCCAAGATTTTGAAGACAGAGACCGTTTCTCAGGAAATATCAGTATTCAATATGACTTTACAGATTGGTTGTCATTTACAACGAATGCTGGTGGTAACGTTATGAATAGATACCGTTCTCGTTTCAACCCTTATTTCAAGATTGTAAATGAGAATACAGGAAAAGAATTTTCTGACCCTAACAATTCGTACTACTCAGAACAAAACGAAAGAAGTTCGGCATTTAGCTGGGATGGTAGATTCTACTTCAAAAAGAAATGGGGAGAGCATAACTTCTCTGCATTATTAGGTGGATCATTAGAAGAGTACAACGGACAAGGACATACTGTATTGCGTAGAGGTATTGTTGATAACAATAAGCCAGGGTTTGGTTCTGCTACTTTAGAAACTTCAGTGATTCCAGGGTTTAACTATGTCTATAAGATCATTGGTACAATTGGTAGATTACAATACGATTACAAAGGTAAGTACTTGGTATCAGTAAGTGGTAACTACAATGGTAACTCGAAGTTCTCGGAAAATAATAAGTTCAAATTCTTCCCATCTGCATCTGTAGCATGGAACATCTCTGAAGAAGCTTTCTTTGAAGGAGCAAAAGAGACTATGAACATCTTCAAAATTAGAGCATCACATGGTAATGTAGGTGGTCAAAGCTTTAGACCATACTCAGATCTTCCTACAATTCGTAGAGGTTATGATTATGAGTTTAACGGTAAGGTGTACTCTGGTGCGGCGCAAGCAGCATTTGCAAACCCAGATGTACAATGGGAAACATCTATCCAAAATAACATTGGTGTAGATATGGCATTCTGGGGTAACCGTCTAACATTTAATGCAGATGTGTACCATACAACGAAACAGGATATGTTATTCCCAATTGAAGTGCCTTCATCAGCAGGTACAGCAACGGGTGGCAACAACGATAAGCTAGTAACATTGAATGTGGGTAACATGATCAACAAAGGTTATGAAATTGCCCTTGGTTACAAAGGTAGAGTGAAGAAACTGAGCTGGAATATTACAGGTACTTTCTCAAGTAACCAGAATGAGATTACAAATATGAACTCAGAAGATTTCGTTTACACTGCCGATCAAGGTTTGATCTGGGGAGCTGTAAACCAGTCTAGAGCTACAGTATTTGCGAAAGGTTATGAAGCAGGTGCATTTTTCTTATACAAAACAGAAGGTATTATCAATACTGAAGAAAAGTTAGCACAATACAACAAAGTAAATCCTTCAGCGAAAATGGGTGACTTAATGATCCAAGATACAAATGGTGATGGTCAAATTACAGAAGCTGATAAAATCTATGCAGGTAGTGGTCTTCCACAATATGAGACAGGTTTCATCTTAAACTTAAGATGGAAGAACTGGGATTTCATGATGAACTGGTATGCTGCTTTAGGTCATGAGATTATGAATGGTAGTAAGTTAATGGCTTACTCAGAGGGTAGACACCAAGATCAAATTCATACATGGTCTCCAGATAATCCATATTCAGAAATTCCTGCTTACCGAGGTGATTTGAAACAAGGTACTACAAACTTTAGAGGAGATACGGATCTTTGGTTAGAAGATGGTTCTTACTTAAGACTGAAAAACGTGACTTTAGGATATACTTTACCAAAGAGTGTATTGAAGAAGGCAAAAATCGATACTTTCAGAATTTATGTAAGAGCACAAAATCCATTAACCTTCACAAACTATACAGGTTATGATCCAGAAATTGGTGGTAATGGAGTTTCTTCAAGAGGTTTAGATAAAGGTAATTATCCAATTACAGCTTATTATTCAACAGGTTTCCGCATCAACTTCTAAACAACTAACGAATATGAATTTAGTATCAAAAAACATCTTTAGATGTATAATAATATTGGTTGGTATTTCTGCCCTAACATCTTGTACTAAAGATTATTTGACAGAAATCAACCCGAACGAAACAACGATTAAAGATTTCTACCAAAACTTAGATGATTCTGAAGCGGGGTTAACTGCTGTATATGCTTCGATGATGAATCACTACATGTGGAATTTTGGAGAAGAAGCTTGTCGTTCAGATTTAGGTTACCCTGGTATGGATAGACCCACTCCTACAAGTAGGTTGTTGGCTTACTATCAACATACATACACTGAAACAAGTGATGAAATCAATAAGAAGTGGGCGGCATTATACAATGGTATTTTTAAAGCCAACCAAGTGATCCATGGTTTACAATTTGAATCGATGGAAGAGTACAAAGAAGAAGAGCTTTGGGGTTTACAAATGGCTCAAGCTCGTTTCTTCAGAGGTTTATTCCACTTCTATGCACACCAAGCATTCAATAATGGTGAAGTAATTATTAGAGATTCTTGGGTAGATGCTAACAATATGTATAAAGCAGTTTCTCCAGCAGATTCAGTACTGAATTTTGTGAGAGAAGATTTAAGATATGCTTATGAACACCTTCCTGCCAACTACAATAACACAGCAATTACAGATGTAAGTGGTAGTGCGAGAGTGACGAAAGGATCTGCAGCGATGATTTTAGCAAATTCTTACCTTTTCGATTTTGTAGACGGAGCGAATTATGATTCAGCAGCTTACTATTATAATGATGTAATTTATAATTCAGAATATGGTTATGCTCTTGAAACGGATATGAGTAAAATTTTCACTACTGCAGGAGCTTTCAATTCTGAATCGATTCTAGAAATTGCATATTCTAATGATGTTCGTCCAGATTTAAATAACTGGGATGAGGTAAATGGTCAGAACAGATGGGCTGCGGTATTCTCACCTCAAAGTTATGGTGGTAACAGACAATCAATTCCTGTAGGTTGGGTGGCATATGCTTATAAAACAGAGCAGGTAGATCCATCAGATGCTAGAAATACAGTAGAAGTAGAAGGATCTTCATTTGCCAGAAATATTTCAATGAGAGCATCAGCTATGATGGCCTTGGCAGAAGATGATTTAACTCCTTATTACCAAATTGGTTCAGTATCTGAAGCGGACCCATTTAGAGCAGGTGGAGCAAGATCTCCAGAATTTGGCTACTACAAACAGTTCAGTAACTATGATATTTTAGACAGCGAAAGAAGTTTACCAATGGGTAACCAACGTTCTGCTAAAAATGTAGTAATCAATAGATTGTCTGAAGCTTATTTAAACCTTGCTGAGTGTAAAATTCAAATGGGACAACTGAACCAAGCAATCAATTTAATTAATGAAGTGAGATCTCGTTGGGGCTTAGTATTATTAGGTTCATCAACAGATGGAAGTAAAACTTTTGATGGGTTAACATACAATGCGACGAATTTAATGGATCACATTATGTATGTAGAAAAACCACTTGAGCTTTCTGTAGAAGGTCATCAGATCAGATGGATTGATTTGAGAAGATGGGGTATTATCAAAGAAAATTTCCAAAGAATTTCTAGCCAGAATTATTGGGTAGTTCACTTCAAAGATGCAAGAACTTATTCTCAGAAGACGCTTTGGAATTCTAGTATTATCCCTGGTGGAGATACGCATCCTACTCCGGAAAAGGAATTTACAGCTCGTCCAAACTACAAGATTGTAGATGGTGAGTCAGCCTTGATGAACTACAT
Organism: Flammeovirga sp. SubArs3; assembly: GCF_947387565.1. Classification (NCBI taxonomy): domain Bacteria; kingdom Pseudomonadati; phylum Bacteroidota; class Cytophagia; order Cytophagales; family Flammeovirgaceae; genus Flammeovirga; species Flammeovirga sp. SubArs3. The sequence continues at coordinate 261,684 of NZ_CANDOA010000005.1, forward strand.
TCCATCATTGCATGATTTCTATCCGATACCAACTTCTGAGTTGTCGACGAATCCAGGTGTAAAAGGCTAAAACGAAGATAATCATGAAAAATACATATAAAATATTCTCATTAATTTTCTTGAGCATCTTGGGTTTTACCTCATGCCAGGAAAAAGACGAAATGCCTGATGAGGCTAAAGTAAGAGCGATCTCTTGGGCGATTAGTGAAGAACATAAAGATACATTAGAGATTTCCATTGATGATTATATCTCATTTATGGATGCATCTCAAGGAGTATTATTTCACGAATGGACAATTGAAGAATCATCAAATTATTTAACAGGTGATTTTAGTAAAACTGAATTGGATTTTACTCCATTTATTGATGAAAGTAAAGGATTGAAATCTGAAGATGCAACAGTGCATGTATTGTTCCCAGAAGCAGGTGTTCATAAAGTGAGATTATATAACACTTATGATAGACAAGTGACTCACAATGGTTTAGAAAGACAGTTAGAGGCTCAGCCTTTGGCTTCTCAACCGGGTATTTGGGTGATTGATACTACATTTAATATTGAAGTATACGATCATGTACAACCATCATTTTATGTCTTGAAAAACCATACAGATACCGTATTATTTGTATCAGCAGAAGACTTAATCGATGGTGCAGATGACTCAGAGTGGGCTACAGTTCCATTGATTGCAGGTGAAGATACACTTACATTTGTAGATACGACGACAGTAGGTAAACCAACAGATACAGAGTGGACATTAAGCTACTTAGATACGGTTAACAAAAGCAGAGTATTTGATATCATTCCGTTGAAAACAGGTCAAGGTAGAGCAGGCTCTTTGAAATCGATCAGACAAGGTGCTTCTCAAGCTTTATCTCAAACGGTACAGAAAATTATACCTTTAAAGTTAGACATTTCAGCACCAGTTTTAGTACCGCAATATGAAATCTATCATGGAGAAACTTTGGTGTTTGCTTTCAACGAGGGTGATGAAATTCCTGAAAATACAGATGAGTGGACTTCAGTAACTATCAAGTTAAATGAGACACTTACTTTTGTAGATAATACAGAAAAAGGTTTAGGAAATGGAAGAGTTTGGACGCTAAATAATGCGGATCAAGAAACTTATACTGATGAAACATCTTATGCTCAGTACCCAAATGTTTCTACACCTTTTGAGGCAGGAACTTTTAAAGTTACTCGTACAGGTGTAACAGGTATTCCAGATGCTGAGGAAGAAGTAAAGATCCCTGTAATGATTCAGGTCAACGAAGCTTTATTAAAAACTTCATCGCTAGTGCAAGATGCTGCGAAAGTAATTTCGTTTGAAACATCAACATCAGTAGCAAACATTGGAGCAGATGCAGCAAGTCACTTCACTGTACATATCACAAACCCTAATGGTTATGATGCTTCATCAACAATCTCTAATGTAGCGATTGATCCAAGCAACGATAGAATGATTCAGTTAACAGTAGGTGAGACCACTTACAATTCTGATGAAATTACAATTGCTTACTCAGGTAATGGAGGAATTACTTCTGCTACAGGTAATGTCTTGGAAGGTTTCGATGAAGAAAGTGTTGTGATTTATAATACGGCAACAAATGAGTTCGAAAACCCAGATATGATTAGTGTAGAATTGGGATTAACTAACCTTGGTAATGCACATGCTGAAGGTTGGTACCAAGATGGAGGTTCAGATACGGACAAGAAGAAATGGGCAAGAACTACAGACCTAGCATCAGACGGAGATGCAAGTATGTCATACGTAAGTGATGACCGTACATTGCAAGCGTCAACGTTATTCTCTATCCATAATATCCATGCGGGTAAAACATGGGACAATGGTATGAAGAATGCTCCAGGTGATTATATGTTAACTTTCGACATCTATATCCCAGAAGGTGTAGATTTTACAAGCGGTTTAATTACAGGTTTCCAAGATACTTCTCTACCTGATAATGATAAGAGTTCGTATACTCCAGATCTATCGTCAGTAGAAAAAGGTCAGTGGGTAACCATCAAACAAATTGTAAGCTTTGATCTACAGGCAAACCGTAGACAATTAGTATTACAAGTAATTAACCCGGTTCCTTCAACGGGAGCGTTAGAATTCTACTTAGATAACTTTAGTTGTGTAGCTATCGAAGCTAGACCATAGAAAACAAGAAGGGGGTATCTTCTGCCCCCTTTTGTTTCACTCAAAACTTAGAAAGATCATGAAAGTTTATAATAAATTAATTGCATTTTTTGCTGTTGCTGCATTTTGGGGTTGCCAGGATATTGAACCTGAAAAAGGTAGCGAAATTGCACCTACTGAAGTCATTCAAATAAGTAGTCAAACGGCTTTTTCACCAGCACTGCAAACAGAATATATTAATATTTATACGGAGAAATCATTCAAGATTCGTTATGTAAATATCACTTCACCAGTAAAACATGAATTCAATGAGTTTTCATATACTGTAGGAGGTGATGCAGTAGGTGACCAGTCAACAGTTTCATATTCAATTGCAGACTTTGAAGACCCTATCTATCAGGTTAATGAAGATATGGATAGTATTGTTATGCAGAATGTAGATTTAATGACTTACAACATTCAATTAGCAGTGACAGAAACGGAAGACGGAAATCAAAATTTAGGTACGATGGATGTAGTGGCCTCTGCAGACACAGTGATTGTATATCCATTTGAAAGGTACCTAGAAGATGCTGAAGGAAATATTGTTGGTATAGAATACGGCACTCCAGATACTGTAGCTAATGAAACTCCAGTTGAATTTACTTTCAATGAGAGTGTAGCAGGAACAGTTGAGGAAGTTCTGAACTAACATAAAAGACCATAATTATAATTAATTCTTTGAGGGATTCGGTATATTATATCGAATCCCTTTTTTGTATTGCAAATAAAATAGTATTGAAATGAAAAGGTTGTTAAAGAATGAATCCATAATTTGAATTTCATCCCTTAACAACCTTTTTAGTGAAATTAGACAATAGGTGACTAACTGATTACTGACTTTTCGTAAGCTCTAACTTCAAAGAGTTTGGCTATAGAACTACCATATGTTTCATTGATATTTACTCGGAGAGATGTAGTTTTAATTGTATCAAAATTAAACTTTATACGTCTTGTCTTATTGTCGGTAATAGTGCCTATAGTAACCCATTTACCGTTAATTCTTGCTTCAAGATTTAAGTCTTTAAGAAGTTCAGGTGGGACAGTATCTGTAAAGATCTTTCTGTTATTGTAATTATTCCTCATCATAATATTCATCTGTACATTAGTGTCACACTTTAGAACAATAGAAGATAATGCCACAGGCTTTTCCCATTCCATTTGTACAGAAGCAGGAAGCTGATCAGTAGACCAATGATGTAGAACTCCTTTAAAATCTCTTGACCATCCATCATTTAATAGATTAACGTCGCCGGATTGTGTTGAGGAAGCCGACCATTGTATTACTTCTTTGGCCAAATCATCTTTATCCATAGCAGGATGATCTGGAATAAAGGCATCATTCAACATTAGCTTTTCCTGAAGCTCAACCATATGTTTCTGATAAATACCTCTAGGGTTTTTCTTATGCTGAACACACATGGCAGCGGCTGTTCCCGTAGCTTGTCCCATTAAAGCACAAGTTGCCATTACTCTAGTCGAAGACAATGCAATATGAGTCTGACTAATATTACGTCCACTAAATAGAAGATTATCAATATTTCTTGAATATAAACTTCTAAAAGGGATCTGGTAAACCTTCTTAAAATGATAATGGAAATAGCTAGGAGGCTCATCCAAGTTTTCAATACCACCTGGGTTGTGCTCGTCCAGCGACCATCCTCCATAGGCTACAGCATCATCAAAATGTTGATGATCAACAAGGTCTCTTTCAGATAAAATATGATCTCCCATAAATCTTCGGGATTCTCTTCTTCCTGGAACAGAGCCGATCCATTCTAAAGCATAATTTTCAGTTCCTTCAAAATCCCCTGAGTTTTTTATATAGTCCCAAACACCATGTACATACCCCATCAGTTTGTGATGTATTTCATCTTGTTCGGCGATAATATCATGCTTAGATCCTACTTCTACCCACCAATAGCCCTCATTAAAAGAACGTACTTTTCTGCGAGGGTTAGATTTTTTCAGGTCAAATGGGATGGCGAAAGAAGGAGGAGTATAGGCTGTTGGTTTTCCCATGTCTTTCCCTGCTATCAATAAACTTGCACCCATTTGCCACCCATCAGCTTCTTCTGGAGCATACTTCTCATTGAACTCACTTCCAGCTTCTCGTCCTGTTCTATATTCTGCACCAGCACTTGCTGCTAGTAACCCATCTCCTGAACAATCGATAAACTGTTGAGCAGAAATATGATATTCTGTTTCTGTACTATTTTGCCAACAAATGGCTTTTTTGATACTACTACCCGTCATTTCAACATTGACTGCTTGGGTATTAAGTAATAGTTCGAGGTGGGGTTCTCTGACCACAAAATCATACAATACATGATCCCATACAGAAAAAGATTCTTGAGGATTATTAAATCTATTATGAAGTAAAATTTCTTCAATAATTCCTGTTTCTCTTTCTGGTATCCAATCTGGTTTTAAGTGATTCACACCATTGACCAAGACTCGAATTTCACTAGAGGCATTACCTCCTAATACAGATCGATCTTGAACAAGTAAGGTTTCAACGCCTTCTCTAGCAGAAGCGACTGCAGCACATATTCCTGCGAGTCCTCCTCCCACAACGACTACACTGTAGTTAACTTCTTTAAAACGTTCAGGCTTGCCTTGCTTACCATCGCTAAGTTGTTTCCAATTGTCTCTGGAACCATCATTAATAATATTATCCTTTGATTTTTTATCCTTGGCACTGATAGAATTTGAGGATAATAATAATCCAGAGGCGATAGATCCCTTCACCCCAGATTTTAAGAAATTTCTTCTTTTCATTTCAGTTACTTAATTAGAGTTTAAGATTAGTTGATGGAAAAAATCACAGATGAAGAACACCTGTGATTTCGAAAAAAAATTATTACTACTTGGAATATTTTATTGTTAGTTATTGTGTTAAAACAGCTTGATTTCCTTTCCAACCCAATTCCATTTGTGCCATGAGTTTGGCCACTAATTCTGGAGATGTTGAAGCAATATTTTTAGTTTCATGAGGATCATTTTTATGATCATATAATTCGATAAACAACGGATCTTCATTAGGTGCTTTTCTATTTTTCCATACCACCAATCTAAAGTCCTTGTTTCTCATTGCATATCCCATGATGTCATTTTCGAATAATTCTCGATCCCATTTCTCCTTCATTTGTTCTCTGATATTGTCTTCTACTTCTTCAATCAGAGGACCGAAATATGTTTCTCTCATACCTTTTGATAACGGGTTTGCAGCCCATTCTCTTAATGCCGGAGTAGGGTACTGGCTAAATACTGCAGATTTCCATGTTTGATTAGGCGCTTCTAACAGAGGAGCAAAAGATTGTCCTTCAAGATGCGAAGGTTTCTCAATACCTGCTAAATCACAAAGAGTAGGGAACATATCAACCAATTCTACTAAAGCATTAGATTGTACACCTCTGCTTTGTTTGGCCTGATCAGGTGTCCATACGATCAAAGGAACTCTAGTCGCAATTTCATAGTTCGTTGCCTTACCCCAGATACCCATCTCACCTAAATGATATCCATGGTCAGACCATACCATAATGATCGTGTTTTCCAGAAGTCCTTCTTTCTTCAAAGCATGAATTACTTTTCCGATTTGGGCATCAACATAACTAGAAGTTGCTAAATACGAATGGATAAGATCAGTAGCCAAGCGACCATCAATTTTTCCTTTGTTTGGAATATTTGCTCTAGTTCTTAATTCAAAAGAAGCATGTAACCCCATTGCTGCTCCGTTTTCAGGAGCTGAACTTTGAGTACTTAATTGTATCTCTTCTCTGTCATATAGATCCCAGTATTTTTTTGGTGCAATAAAGTTTAAGTGAGGGGATATAAACCCTAAACCCATGAAGAACGGTTTATCTGGGTTTTCAGTAACCATTGCTTTAATATTTGCAATAGCTAGGTCTGCGTTCATCCCATCGATATATGTATTATCCGGTACATCTGCACATTCAAAAGCAGGTCCCATACCCAAACCATATTTTGCTTCTTTACCATATTTTTCGATCATGGCAGCTTTATTCTTCTTAAAAGTTTCTTGATTTTCTTTTAAGACATATCCACCTATCAAGTTTTTACCAAACTTGTAACCTAACAGTTTCTTATTTGGTTGTTTTGACCAAGACTTCTCTTGATCCTTGTACTTACCATGATATACCTTACCACAGTTCATGGTTTCATAACCATTGGCTCTAAAGTGTTGAGGTAAAGTGATAATATCAGGATTTTCATCTCTAAAGTAAGTGTAGTTTTCAATCACATTAATTGTTTCAGGTCTTGCGCCTGTCATTAAACTTGCTCTTGAAGGACTACAAATAGCTTGTTGACAATAAGCATTATTAAACTGTAAACCCTGACTCGATAGTTCGTCTAAGTGAGGGGTAATAGCTATAGAAGAATCATAACAGCCAAGTTCTGGTCTTAGATCATCTATAGAGATAAACAACACATTTGGTTTTCTTTCTACTTCATTTTTCTTACTGATGGAAGAGCATGCCGAAAAAATGATAAGTAATAGTAAAAATTGGAAACTTTTTCTCATGTTATACTAGTAATAAAATTTTCATTTCATTTAGAAGTGCTATTGACGTACTCTTATTTTAAGAGATTAGCCCATAGCGTTGTGTTGTTGAATAAGCGAACATTACAAAAGTTTATTTGTGCTATAAAGATAATGAGATGTGTTGGTCTATGTTTTTTTGTCTATCAATGAGATGTTGTTTTACGTTAATACCTCAATTTTCTAATCAAAATAAGACATTTTAATTAAAAATGAGCCCTAACATTTTGCACTAAAATTTATCTTATTTCAAATGGAATTAGACTGAAATCATGTTGTTATAAGTATTTACGGAAAACAACATAGCTATCTCGGTAAATCTATTCTCCTTGTAATAGTTCCATTCCTATGTATTAAAGGCAGTTTTTTACGTCTTCGCTATGTTGCTATAGATACCGATTTTTTGAAAATGTTGCTTTGTGTACAAATTGAAACATTTAATTAATTCAAAACAACTCACTCTGTTTAAAGACCTAATAGATTTGTAACTGTTGATAGCGAACAAAGATTAATTCCATTTACTCGATGTCTTGATTATGCTTCATAAGAAATATTCAACGACAGATTATTTTTTACATGACTACATCGGTATTTCAAGAAGTAAAGCGAATTCTAGGCATCATTTAAAAGTATAATTGAAATGAAGAAATTATTAGCAGTGGCATGTGCAGCAGTGATGTCACATTGGGCAGTAGCTCAAGAGAAAGGTATATTAGGACAGGAGGATTCTCCAAATGTTGCTTTAAAGAGTATTAATATTGGAGACTGTAAATGGACAGAAGGTTTCTGGGCAGATAAGTTTGATGTGGCAGAACACTCTATGGTTCCATATATGGGAGAGGTATTAACAGGTGATGTTGGACATGCTTTAAATAACTTCAAGATTGCTGCAGGCATGAAAGAAGGAGAGCATAAAGGAATGCGCTGGCATGATGGTGATTTCTATAAATGGATGGAAGCAGCCATGTATGTATATGCTCAAAATGGAGATGAAAAAATCAAAGAAGAGATTGACGGGTATATTGATATCATCAGTAAGGCTCAAGAGGAAGATGGGTATCTACAGACTTTTATTCAGTTAACAGATAATGTTGATCGATATGAAAACCGTAAGTACCATGAGATGTATAACTCAGGTCACTTATTAACATCTGCATGTATTCATTACAGAATTACTGGTGAAAGAAAGTTCTTAGATATTGCGATTAAACATGCTGATCTGCTTTATACTATTTTTAGTCCAAGTACAAAACAGTATGGCCGCTTTGGTTTTAACCAAACTCAAATCATGGGATTGGTTGAGCTTTACAGAACAACGAAGGATAAACGTTATTTAGATTTAGCTGAAATCTTTATCAACAATAGAGGGAAATACAAAGTAGAAGATCATCCAACTACAGTAGGTTATCCTATTGGTGATATGGTACAGGAGAGAACTCCTTTAAGAGAATCTTCAGAAGCAGTAGGACATGCTGTATTAGCTTTATACTATTATGCAGGTGCAGCAGATGTTGCAGCAGAAACAGGAGAACAAGCGTTAGTAGATGCTTTGGATCGTCTTTGGGAGAATGTTACAGAACAAAAAATGTATGTAACAGGAGCTGTTGGGCAGGCACACTACGGAGCTTCATCACATAGAGATAAAATTGAGGAAGGGTTTATCGGTGAGTACATGATGCCCAACATGACGGCCTACAATGAAACTTGTGCGAACGTTTGTAATTCCATGTTCTCTTATAGAATGTTAGGCTTACATGGAGAATCAAAATACGCTGATGTAATGGAATTAGTGTTATATAATTCGGCCCTATCAGGTATTTCTATTGAAGGGAAAAATTACTTCTACTCGAATCCATTAAGAATGGTCAACGGTTCAAGAGATTATAAACTTCATAATACAGAAACTCCACATAGATTACCATATTTAGAGTGTTTCTGTTGTCCTCCAAACTTAGTGAGAACGATTGCTAAATCTTCTGCTTGGGCATATAGCTTATCAAAAAATGGTATTGCAGTAAACCTTTACGGAGGAAACCGTTTAGATACAAAATTAGAAGATGGGTCTACACTAATCCTGAATCAAGTAACAAATTACCCTTGGGAAGGCTCTGTAAATATTACAGTTGAAAAATGTAAGAAAGATGCTTTTGATATGATGTTACGTATTCCTGAATGGGCAGTAGGTACAACAGTTAAAGTGAACGGAGAAGCTGTGAAAACTAAGGTGGAGAATGGTAAGTTTACGACGATCAATAGAAAATGGAGAAAAGGTGATATCATCTGTATTGATATGCCAATGGAGACGAAATTGGTAGAAGGTCACCCTAGAATTGAAGAAGCAAGAAACCAAGTAGCAGTGAAGAGAGGTCCAGTAGTGTATTGTATGGAAACACCTGACCTTCCTGAAGATGCTCAAATATTAGATGTATATATCCAAGGAAATGCACCATTGGTAGCATCTTATAATAAAGATTTATTAGGAGGCATTACTACTGTAGAAACAACATTATTGATTAGAACAAATCAATCAGAAAGTAAGATGTATAATACTGTAGACAAGCCAGAATTTAAACAGTATAAAACGAAATTAGTCCCTTACTATTCATGGAGTAATAGAGGTGACGCTGAAATGACGGTATTTATGCCGGTTGTGTGGAGCGACTTATAGAAGTGGACATCTAAAAAGCTGTCACTGGTTTCAATGTAATTTTATATTGATCATTTAGTGACAGTTTTTTTATACCCTTTGGCTTCACAATGACAATTATTTTTTGATTGAAATGAGTAATGAACAATGAAAAAACTTCACTATTTTCCAATAAGTTTTCTTCTTCTGTTATCACAGTTGGTATGGGCTCAGACCAATGACTGGGAAAACGAAATGATGTTTGAAGAAAACAAACTATCCTCTAGAGTACCTACTTATTCTTATGCATCAACATCGTTGGCATTGGAAGATGATCGATCAAAAAGTAGAGTGCTATTTTTAAATGGACAATGGAAATTTAACTTTGTCGAAAAAGAAGAAGATAGACCCTTAGACTTTTTTAAAACTAACTATAAAGCTAAAGACTGGGCAGACATTAAAGTGCCATCTAATTGGGAATTAGAAGGGTATGGTCAGCCTATTTATACCAATATCGTCTATCCTTTTACACCTAATATTGTTGAATTGGCGAAAAAATCGATCAAGCAATCAACATATTTGGGACCACAGCCACCAAAGCCTCCTTACATTTATAGAGACAATCCGGTAGGTAGTTATATTAAAGAGTTTACGGTTCCAGAAGATTGGAAAGAGCAGTCTGTAGTACTTCATTTTGGAGGGGTATCTTCAGCTTTTTATGTATGGGTAAACGGTAAAAAAGTAGGATATAGTCAGGGTAGCCGTTTGGCTGCAGAGTTTGATATTACAGAGTACTTACAATCAGGAAAAAATAAGCTTGCTGTACAAGTATTTAGATGGTCAGACGGTAGTTATTTGGAAGATCAAGATATGTGGCGTTTGTCAGGTATTCATAGAGAAGTGATGTTATTGGCACAACCTAAGGTTTCACTTAATGACTTTCATGTACGAACAAAGTTTGATGCTCAATTGCAAGATGCAACTCTTTCTATCCGCCCAAGAGTTTGGGTGAAATCTACAGATACAGAGTTAAAAAAATGGACGATTTCTGCACAGCTATATGATGAAAATAAAAATCCAGTATTAGAAGATGAGTTATCGTTATCTGTCGATGAAATTTATAATGAAAGATGGCCACAAAGGGACGTCAATAAGTTTGGGATGATGGAAACAAAGATCCGTTTACCCAAAAAATGGTCGGCTGAGCACCCCAATCTTTACCAATTGGTCTTTGAAGTAACCAACCCAAATGGTGAGATAGTAGAGGCTAGAACACAAAAGATAGGGTTTAGACAGATCGAATTCGGGAAAAACAATGAGTTGTTGATTAACGGTGAGGAAGTAAAAATTATGGGTGTAAACCGTCATGATCATCACCCCACTAGAGGCAAGGCATTAACAAGAGAAGATATCAAGAAAGATGTAGAGCTGGTGAAACAGTTCAATTTTAATGCGATAAGAACATCACACTATCCTAACGATCCGTATTTCTATCAGCTTTGTAATGAGTATGGAATTTATGTAATGGATGAAGCCAATGTAGAAGCACATGCACTAGGTTCATATATTCCTCAAAACCCACGTTGGCCTGCAGCAATTATAAGTAGAGTGATTCGTATGGTGGAGAGAGATAAAAATCATCCTTGCGTAATCTCTTGGTCATTGGGTAATGAAGCAGGAACAGGTCCAGCGTTTGCAGCTGCCTCAGCATGGGTGAAAGACTATGATCCTACAAGGTTTATACATTATGAAGGCGCCCAAGGAGATCCAACGCATCCAAATTACCAAGAAGATAAAAAGGCTATCAAAGCGATTAATAGAGCTCCATTTATGGCAAATCCAAGGGACCCATCATATGTGGATGTGATCAGTAGAATGTATGCGAGAATAGATCAAATTGAAAATTTAGCGACTTCTCCTTATATCAATAGACCGATGATTTTATGTGAATATGTACATGGAATGGGTAATTCGTTAGGTACAATTGGAGACTATTGGGATGCGATCAGATCTCATAAAAACCTTATAGGTGGTTTTATCTGGGATATGGTGGATCAAGGCTTAGTAAAAACAAATGAGAAGGGAGAGCAATTTTATGCTTACGGTGGTGACTTTGGTGATTTGCCAAATGATACTAATTTCTGTATCAATGGTGTTTTCTCTCCAGATAAAAAGCCTAATCCACATGCATGGGAGGTGAAATATGTATTCCAGCCGGTAGTTTTTGAAAAGGTAAAAGGGAAAGAAACTGCTGTTCATATTATCAACCGTTTCGACTTTACTAACTTAAATCAGTACAATTTAAATTGGGAATTACAGGAAGAAGGAATAACGGTTAAATCAGGAACATTTGGGAATATTGATTTGGCTCCCAAACAATCACTTCAGCTAGAGGTGCCCGTTAGGGAAAATCAATTAAAACCCAATAAAGAATATTGGTTGAGATTAACATTGAACGAAAAACAAGATCGTTTGTGGTGTAAGAAAGGATATGAAGTAGCCTATGAACATCTACAAATTCAATCAGTAAATAAAAAAGAATACGTTTCTTCTTCTAAGTCATCGATTCAACTAGATAAAAGTTCGGAGCAATTCCTTTTTGAAGGTAAAGGTTTTGCCATTCGATTTGATAAAACAACGGGTGCTTTGGTTTCTTATGTAAAAGATGGAGAGGAGCTAATGGCTTCACCCATGAAGCCAAACTTCTGGAGGCCACTTACAGATAATGATAGAAGATTCAGAAAATTCCAATATAAAATGAAAGTTTGGAAGGAAGCTTCTGAAAAACTTATTACTGATAAAGTGGAGGTAACGAAAACATCTGAAGAACAGTATAAGTTGAAGGTCGCTCAACATTATGGAGATAAAATTAATGTAACAACACTATATACAATTTACAGTGATGGAACAGTGGGCGTAGCATTGAACTTAGATGCTGATAAGTCACTGCCTGAATTACCAAAATTTGGAATGACGATGGCGGTTTCTGAAAAATTAACTCAATCTAGCTATTATGGAAATGGTCCTTGGGAAAGTTATGCAGATAGAAAAAGAGCAGTAAAAGTAGGCCGCTATGAACAACCTACAGACAGCCTTTTTTACAACTATGTAATGCCTCAAGAAAATGGTAACCATACCGATGTGAGATGGGTGAAATTAACTTCCAAAAATTCGAAGAAAGGCCTAGAATTTACAGGAGACTTTAATTTTTCAATATGGCCTTATACCACTGAAAATATTGACAATGCAAAACATCCTTTTGACCTAAAGAAACAAAACTTTTACACTTTGAACATAGATTTGTTTCAGGCCGGTGTAGGTGGAATGCAAGCGAAACCCCTTCCATATCAGCAACATCCGTCAGGTAAATATACTTTAGAGTTTATGTTTGGAGGTGTAAGTAAACACCATAGAATTAGCCAATAGTTTTTTCAACTGAAGTAAATAGAGATGAAAATTAAATTATCTATAGCGTTTATTTTAACTAGTTTTTTCTGTTTTGCTCAGCAAAAACAACCGAACATAGTGCTCTTGTTTGCAGACGATGCGGGCTATTCTGATTTTGGGTTTCAAGGTAGTGAGAGCTACCAAACTCCAAACCTGGATAAGCTGGCTAAGAAGGGAATGATCTTCGACCAGATGTATGTCACTGCTTCTGTCTGTGGCCCATCAAGAGCGGGTTTACTTACCGGTAGGTACCAACAGAGATTTGGATTTATCGAGAACAATGTTCCCGGGATTATGGACGATAATAGTAAGTTTCTCGGTGATGAAATGGGAGTGCCTACAGAAGAAAAAATGATTGGGGAATACCTACAGGAAAAAGGTTATACTACAGCAATTTTTGGTAAATGGCATTTAGGTGAAGCAGATAAATTTCATCCTACAAAAAATGGATTTGATGAGTTTGTAGGCTTCAGAGGAGGAGCAAGAAGCTTTTTTCCATATTCAGATAAACAAAAAGAAAACCCACATGCAAAAGGTGTTGGGAAAGGTAGATGGTTGGAAAGAGGTTTTGAAAATTTCCAAGAGCATAAAGGCTATTTAACCAACGTTCTCGCAGATGAAACTTGCAACTTCATAGAACGCCACAAGTCTCAACCATTTTTCGCAATGGTATCTTTCAACGCGGTTCACCTTCCCTTACAAATTGATCCACAGGACAAAGATGCATTTCCAGAATTAGAAGGAGTTAGAAGAAAGAATGCTCAAATGACATTGTCTTTGGATAGAGCTTGTGGTCAGATCTACGACAAGCTGGTCGAGTTAGGTTTAGAAGAGAATACAATTATTGTCTTTGCCAATGATAACGGTGGACCATCTGATAAGAATATGTCTTGTAACTATCCTTTCGCAGGAGTAAAAGGTACGCAGTTAGAAGGCGGAATTCGAGTGCCTGGCTTTATTGTTTGGCCAAATCATATCAAAGAAAAATCACGATACGACCAACCAGTAATGACTTTTGATCTGATGCCTACATTCTATGTAGCAGCAGGTGGAGATGTCTCTGATATCGAAAAAACAGACGGAGTGGATTTAATTCCTTTCCTAAAGAATCAAAACAAAAACAATCCCCATGAAAACCTTTTCTGGAAATGGGAAACAAGAGGTGTGGTTAGAAATGGTGATTGGAAATTAATGCGTTTTCCTGATCGCCCTGCCATGTTGTTTAATCTCAAAAAAGATCCGGGGGAACAAAATGATTTAGCAGCAAAGCATCCCGAAAAAGTACAAAAAATGTTCAAAGAGCTTTTTGCATGGGAAATGGAATTGAGAAGACCCATGTTTATGCTTAGAACAGCAGAAGAACAATGGTCTGCCAATCGTTTCGATCAGTTTAGAAAGCCTCCAACAAAGGATTATTTAAAATAGAAAACAAACGTTCTCAAAATTATAGATGAAATGGATATACTAGCAATATTATTGATTTTATGTGCCAGCTTTTTTCAAGGCACTTTTGGATTAGGAATGAAACATATCGCCCCATTAAAATGGGAAAATTGGTGGATAGTTCATGCAACGATTGCAATGGTTCTATTCCCTGTGATATGGTCTATTATAGCTGTACCAGATACATTTGGAATTATCATGGAAGCGGATTCTTCTGTGATTTTTATGGCTATGCTCTTTGGTTTCCTTTGGGGTATTGGAGGTATTTTATTTGGTGTGAGTGTTGAATACACAGGCGTCAGTATTACCTATGGTATTGTAATGGGATTGGCAGCATCTGTGGGTTCGTTAATCCCTTTAGCTCAGATGGAAACATTGCCTGAAAATGCCAATATAGTATTAGGTGGTGTAGGTTTATTGTTAATTGGAGTAGCAATTACTGCTGTAGCAGGTGTGAAAAGAGATCAAGATACTTCAACAGACATCGAGGAAGAATTTGAGGAAGATGGAGACGTACTGGTTGCACCATCAAAAACAGAGGCGACAGCTAAGAAGTCGATCAAGACAGGAGTAGCTATTGCTGTAGCATGTGGTGTACTGTCAGCTTTATTAAATGTTGGTTTTTCTAATGCTTCACCTATTGTTGATTTAGCAGTAATAAAATACAATACCAATCCAACAGATGCAAGTTTAGTAGCATGGGTGGTAGTTCTTTTTGGTGCATACATTATGAATGCAGGCTATGCTTTATTCAAAATGGCACAAAACAATTCATGGACTGATTTCAAGGTAGAAGGAAGTAATAAAGCTTATTTATGGTCTGCTTTAGCAGGTATTTTCTGGTTTGCAGCATTAGGGGTATACGGACAAGGTGCTGCTCTTATGGGAGAACTTGGTGCAGTTGTCGGTTGGCCAATGATGTTAGGTATATCACTGATTGTAAGTAACGTTTGGGGATACCGTTCAGGAGAGTGGAAAGGTGCTTCTGGACCTTTCAAAATATTGTTAGGTGGCTTGGTAGTCTTGATTGCTGCTACTTGTTTATTAGGGTACTCAAACATATAAAAACGACTATTATGAAGATTAAAAATATAGTTCCTTATGTGTTGTCACAAGATTTGGAACAACCCTTTTACTTTTCTCAATGGGATTATAAATCGAGAAAAATCTGTCTTGTAAAAATCATTCTTGAAGATGGTACTTATGGTTGGGGAGAAGGATATGGCCCTGCTGATATGATTGAGACAGGAATCAATTTCTTAAAACCATTTGTCATCGGACAAAATGTGCTAGAAAATGAAAAGATCTGGCAGATGATGTATTTAAGAACTTTAGATTTTGGACGTAGCGGTATTTTCAATGCTGCCATTAGTGCAATTGATGTAGCCCTATGGGATTGTAAAGGTAAAGTTTTAAATCAGCCCGTTTCTGTATTGTTAGGAGGGGTAAAAAATGAAGTCATTCACCCTTATGCTACAGGTTTCTATTTCACAGATTCTCCAACATTAGATGAGGATTTAAGAGCAGAAGCCAAGTACTATAGAGAACAAGGTTTTAAGGCTGCAAAGATGAAAGTAGGCTTAGGGATAGAAAAAGATGTTTACTACGTCAATTTATTAAAAGAAGCCCTAGGTGAGGATGTAAAACTGATGATTGATTCTAACCATGCTTACAATTACAGAGAAGCATTGGAGCTTTGCAAACGTATTGAACATCTGAATATCGGATGGTTTGAAGAACCAGTACATCCTGAAGATTTTAAAGGATATGCAAAACTGAGAGAGAATACCAACATACCTATTGCAGGTGGGGAATGTGAATATTTGAAGTTTGGTTTTCAGCGCCTTTTTGAAAATGATTCTGTCGACATTGCCCAGCCAGATATTTGTGCTACAGGTGGCCTAACAGAAGCCAAGCGTATAGCAACATTAGCAGCTGCACATCATAAGGATATAGTACCACATTCTTGGGGTACATGGATTGCCATTAGTGCAGCCATTCACTTTGTATCTAATCTGGATCAGAACCCAGGTAGAATGTTTAGAAACGCGCCAATGATTGAATTGGATCGTACAGAAAATCCATTACGAGACGATGTAGTAACACATCAAATTAAAGTCGAAAATGGTGAAATTAAGGTCCCTCAGTTACCGGGCCTAGGTATTGATGTAAACCAAAATTATTTAGAGAAATATGCAATCAACTATAGAAAAGAAACAGCTGAAGTTTGGTCATAAAAGACTTTACATTAATGGTGAACTGATCGAAGGGAAGACTGGCGAGGTAGCTGATGCTATTTCTCCTATAAATAATCAAGCAGTTGCCACTTTATCACAAGCGACTTTAGAAGATACAGAATATGCCTTAGAGTCTGCTCAAGCAGGTTTTAAAGTATGGTCTAAACTTCCCGTTGAGGAAAGAGTAGCTTGGATGATAAAATTACGTCAGCAACTATTAGACAATGCAGATAGATTAAGAACCGCTGTTTGCCATGAAATGGGAAAAACATGGGCGGCTTCTGAAGAAGATATTACAAGTATCACCGATGCATTAGCGTTTTATGCAAAGGCTATACAGGAAAAACAAAACTTCGAAATTGAAGATAGACAAGGTACACATACTCACCGTATGATTTACCAACCATTGGGAGTAGTCACGGCTTTCTTAGCTTGGAATTTTCCATTATTGAATCTTGGTTTCAAGTTAGGACCAGCGTTAGCAGCGGGATGTTCGATCATTATCAAGGCGTCTGAATCATCGTCTATTTCAGCTTCAATCATTGCTGAATTAGCTCATGAGATCAACTTCCCTAAAGGAGTAATCACAGTATTGCATGGTAACCGTAAAAATGTGGGCATTCCGTTATGTGAAAGTACGATTCCACAACTGATCACCATGATTGGTTCTACTTTTACAGCTCAGAAGCTAATTGAACAATCGGTAAAAACATCGATAAAAAGATATTCTATGGAATGTGGTGGAAATGCACCATTTATTCTTTTTAAAGATGGAAATATGCAAGATGCATTAGATATCACACAAGCCATAAAGTTTGGAGGTAATGCAGGGCAAGTTTGTGTAGCACCTAACCGTTTCTTTATTCAGAGTGATGTTTATGAGGATTTTAAGGATCAGTTGGTAAAAAGAGCACTTCAAACGAAAGTAGGATATTATGTAGAGGAAGAAGTGGACATGGGACCTGTAGCAAATAAAGCACAGTTAAAATCGGTGCAACAATTTGTAGAGAACTGTGTCAGAGACGGTGGTGAGATTCTTACTGGAGGCAAGACATTGGATAAAGAAGGTTGTTATTATGCTCCTACTGTAATTGAATTAAAAGACAGAAATGCAGAGATCCTTCAACATGAAGTGTTTGGTCCTGTATGTGTGATCATGAAATTCGATACAAAAGAAGAGGTAATGGAATTGGCTAATGATTCTACAGCAGGTTTGGCATCGTATATTTTTACTGAAAACGAAGAGCTGTTAGAAGAGTTTGCTATCAACCTAGAATTTGGAGAGGTACAACAAAATGGGGTGAAGTATGATATCAATTTACCTCACTTAGGAGTAAAAAATAGTGGTATTAGTATGGATTGTTCAGAATATGCACTGGACGATTATCTAATATTAAAACGTATTTCGAAAAAGATATAAAGTTATGATAAGTTTACCAAAGCAGTTTATCAGTTGTGATTGGGGAACATCTAATTTTAGACTCCGATTAATTGATACGAATACGCTTGATGTGGTCAAAGAACACAAGACAAGCAAAGGTGTAAAAGCCTTATATCAAGAATACGAATCGAACGCAAATACAAGTCAGTACAAGTACTTTTCTGATTACCTGACAGATCAATTGAATGAAATTGATGAGGCAGGAAACAGTAAAGTGGTAGTGGCTTCTGGAATGGCTTCTTCATCCATAGGATTACAGGAACTAGGCTATGCTCAAATGCCCATTGACGCTTATGGGAGCAATTTATTTAGCAAGTTACTGACCTTAAAAAAAGACCTTTCTTTATTATTAGTATCAGGCGTAAAAACCAATACAGATGTAATGAGAGGTGAAGAAGTACAGGCAGTAGGTTTAGCAGATTTTCTTCCAATAACAAAAGAAGGAGTATTACTTCTGCCGGGTACACATAGTAAGCATATACAATATAAAAATGGTATTTACCATGGCTTGCAAACCTTTATGACAGGTGAGCTATTCGATCTAATTGCTAAGGAGAGTATTCTGAATATTTCGATGATAAAGGCCCCTTTTTCTGAAGAATATAAACCTGCTTTTGTAGAAGGAGTAAAGAAAGGAATGGAGGGGAATCTATCCAGTTCATTGTTCTCGATTAGAGCCAAGGACTTGATGCATAACAATTATTTTATGAGGAATAAAAACATCAAACCTGAGACGGTAAAGATCGAAAACTATTATTTCTTAAGTGGTTTGATGATCGGTGAAGAACTGACCTATCTGAAAAACTCAACGCAACACATTAGTGTAGCTGCTAATGGGGTATTAGGTGAACTGTATCGTATTGCTTTAGCTGAAGTGATGAACCGAGATATCAACTACCTAGAAGAAGATGTTTTAGAAAAGGCATTATTAATTGGTCAACGAAAAGTATTAAATACCTATGTATAGCACTTCATTTTCTCAAGAAAAGTTTCAACAAGCTCCAGTGGTAGGTATCCTAAGAGGTATCGATAAAGAGACATTGGATAGAATTATTCCGGTCTATATTAAGGCGGGTTTTTCTACCATAGAAATAACTATGAATACTGATGAAGCCACTTCGCTCATCAGCTATCTTTCACAAAGCTACCCAGATTTAAATGTTGGAGCAGGAACAGTCTGTTCGTTAGAAGATTTGGATAATGCCTTAAAAAGTGGTGCTCAATTTATTGTTACTCCGATTATTGATGAGGCGATTATCAAGAAATGTAAGAAACAAAAAATCCCAGTTTTTCCGGGTGCATTAACTCCATCAGAGATTTATAGAGCTTGGGAAGCGGGAGCCACTGCAGTAAAAGTCTTTCCATGTTCTCAATTTGGTATTCAATATATCAAAGATGTGATGGCACCATTGGATCAGATAAAGTTGCTTCCAACGGGAGGGGTAACAAAAGATAATATTACCAATTTCTTTAAAGTTGGAGTTGAAGGTGTTGGAATGGGAAGTTCATTATTTCCTAAAAAGTTGATGAACGAAGGACAAGAGGAAGCATTGGCTCTTCATCTAAAAGAAATCAAAACGGCTTACGAAGCGGCTTTTCAGTTGGCATAAATGTGTGATGTCAACAAAGAATGCCTAAAAAATTAATACTATGAAGCAGGTTATTTTAAAATGCTGTATTGTTTTATTTTCTCTCTCAATCTATTCATGTAGCCTAAAGAAAGTAGATAACAAAACAGATATCAAAAAGCCAAATATCTTATTTATCTCATTTGATGATTTAAGACCAGAAATGGGTACTTATGGTTCAGATGTAGCGATTACACCCAATATTGATAAGCTCGCTAAAAGAGGCTTACAATTTAATCAGGCGTATTGTCAGCAAGCCATTTGTAGTCCTTCAAGAGCAAGTTTAATGACTGGTGCTCGTCCTGAATCCATCAATGTAATTGAGAATTATACTTATTTCAGAGATGAAAATCCTGATATAATAACACTACCTCAACATTTTAAAGAAAATGGATATGAGACGGTGAACTGTGGAAAAGTATACCATGGTAAATTCTCTGATATGGAAAAGTCTTGGTCAATGCAACCAGATTACAAAGCATTACCTTATAAAGTAAATGCTTTAGTAGAGAAGTTTGTCGACCCTGATAATATCAGAACTTTCAAAGAAAATAAAGCGAAAATGGTGGCCAAGTATGGTAACCAACACGGCTTAGGAATGGGGCCAGCATTCGAATGTGTTGATGTACCAGATAATGCCTACATCGATGGTGTAAATACTGATATGGCTATCCATATTATGAAAGAACACAAGGCCTCAAAATCTGACAAACCTTTGTTTTTGGGTGTCGGCTATATTGCGGCACATCTGGATTTCTTAGCCCCAAAAAAATATTGGGACATGTATGATAGAGACGACATTAAGTTGGCCAATCAATACAAAGGACCTGTAAATGGAGCACCTATGGGGTTACATGCTTCTTTTGAGTTAAGAGTTCGTTCCAATATTCCTAAATATGGAAAAATTCCTGATTCATTAGCACTGGATCTAAAACATGGTTATTTGGCCACTGCTAGTTATATCGATGCACAAGTAGGGAAACTTCTTGCGGCTTTGGAGGAAGAGGATTTACTCGAAAACACTATCGTAATGCTTTGGTCAGATCATGGTTTTCATTTAGGAGAAATGGGAGTATGGTGTAAGGCCACCAATTATGATATTGCAACGAGAGTACCACTTATCGTTTGGACTCCCGATCAATCAGAGAAAAGTAGAGGTGTAAAATCAGATGCTCTTGTAGAGTTGGTAGATATGTATCCTACTTTATGTGATCTAGCTGGTTTAGAAAAACCAAAACATTTAGAGGGACAGTCATTTGCTCCTTTGTTAGATAATCCAGACTTAGATTGGAAATCAGCAGTATTTTCATCTTTCCCAACCCCTGCACTTAGAGAATGGGCGGCCAATCCTCTTTCCAAAGGAATGAGAGAAACGTATTTTGGTCCACTGATCCAAGATGTGGAAGCCAATATCAAAGAAGTAATGAAAGACAAGTGGAACCGTAAGTTATTTGAAAATGACTTGATGGGCTACGCTATGAAAACTCAACGTTACAAATTGGTATTATGGAAAGACCGCAAAAATAAAGATAAAGCACCGTTGTTTATAGAACTTTATGATCACCAAAAAGATCCTAAAGAGACTGTAAATGTAGCGGATCAAAATCCAGAATTGGTAAAAGAACTTATTCAACAATTTAATAAAGGGTGGAAGGGAAACCTTGCACCGATAAAAGCGGATAATTCATTAATATAATAGAGCATGTGTGACTTAAGCATCTGTGTATAAGAACTCTTCATTATATCACGGATGCTTATTTATAGTAAAGGGGCTATCTTTTTTAGATAGGTCCTTTTCATAGTTTTTAATAATCATTGCTAATTAAATAAATCATGAAAAAACAACTAGTACTGATCAGTTTATTACTATCATTCTTTTATTCTTCTGCACAGGAACTTGAGAAGATAAAAGATTACAAAGGATGGAAATGGGAAGACATTTACATTCTGAGCAACGAATTTATAAGTGTTGCAGTCGTTCCTGAAGCTGGTGGCCGTGTTTTAGAATACAGTCTTGATCAAACCAATTCACTTTGGGTAAATCCTAAAGAATTTGGTAACAAATACTCGTCTTCCGATGAAGTAAAAAGCAATCAATGGAGAAATTTTGGAGGCTACCGTTTAGTACCTACTCCTGTAGAGAATTGTGCCTTGGGAGCTGATGGTAAAAGATCAAAAAGATGGCCCCCTCCAGTAGTAATTGGTGATGCACCTTATACGGTAACGAAAATAGAAGAGAAGAAGGGGCAAGCTGAGATTGATATTCAATCGGGAGTACAACATTTACCTGTACCCAAATGGATTCCGAAAGAGAAAAGGTTTAGTGTACCAAAAGTACCAGAAGAGTCTATGCAATACTCAAGGTCTTTATCTATTGATCAGAATTCTAGTAAGGTATACTATCTCCATACGTTGAAAAATGTAGGGAAAACTACAATTGAGAGAGGAATTATGTTGAGTAGTCAACACCAATCTTGGTCAGATGTAAAAAAACAAGACGGTGAAAACTTTGTGGCTTACATTCCTTTTAGTCCAGAATTGCAATTACCTGATGGCAAGCAGTATCATATTAATGTAACACCAGAATCGCATTGGAGATTTGTTAACAGAAGAAGATTTCCACTAGATAAAAATAATCCGGAACATGTGGAGAAATTCTATAATATCGGAACCAATTGGACAGGTGAAGTGGCTCCAGGGATTTTTGAAATATATTTCGACTATAATATGATGGGTGGGTTTCATATCATTTCTTCTTCATCTTGGGTATGTTATGCTAACAAATTAGAGAACAAAGTTTTCGCCAAGTATTTTGAAAAATATGATCCTAAATTAAAATACGATCATGATGTAAATATTGCGATCTATAATAGTGGTTTAGAAACGGGTTACCTTGAGACAGAGGTTAAAACACCTATTTACACATTAAAGGGAGGAGAAGAATTTACCTTTAAAGAAACGCATGCAGCAGCTCAAGTATTAAGTTTACCAGTTTTATCTTTAAACGAAACGGGGGTAGTGACCAATAAGCTTACATACGATAGTAAAGAGCATAAAGTGACCGCACAATATGGCACCTTTATTCAAGGAGAGTTACTCTTACAATGTTTTAATGACAAAAATAAATTGATTGAAGATATTCAACTTCATCAAGTGTCTCCTTTAAAAGGAATTGATTTGAATACTGTTGTACCTGAGCGTACATCTTTTGTCAAAATTATCGTAGTTGATAAAGACAAAAAAGAGCATGTATTGGATCAATTAGTATTTAACGAATTATAGCTTCAGAAAAAGGATTGGTCTGATTTTCCTAAAGATTAGACCAATCCTCCAAATTATTTGCTTAACGAACTTCCATCTTTGCTTTAGATCAAATTCAAAAACAATGTATTTTAATTCTAAGGCTATGAGATCTATTGCTCTTTTTATTCTACTTATGATGGGTATTAACATTGCAGATGCCCAAAATAAAGAAGCAAACGTTAACGTTAAGATATCAACCATTATCAATGCACCCGCAGATAAAGTGTGGGAAGTTTTAGGCCAACAGTTTGACGATATAGCTGATTGGACCACAGTAGTCAAGTCTTCAAAAGCAATAGAAAAAACCCCTACAAATATTATTGCAGACCCTTCAGCACCCATTCCAGCAAGAGAAACTACTTCAGAGAATAAAGGTAAAACGATCACTTTAGTAGAAGTAATCACGGAATATTCTGATGAGAATAGATCATTGAAATTTTATGGAGATGGTCTTCCAAGCTTTATCGAATTTGCTTCAGATAAACAGTCAGTAATTGAGAAAGGACCTCACCAAAGTGTAGTAGTATTTGAAGTAGAAGTGAGCTTGAAAAGTGTCTTTTCCATCTTTAAAGGAAAAGTCGAAAAAAGATTTGAAGAGAACTTTAAACGAGTTCAAAATGATTTGAAAATTTATGTCGAACGAGAGTTAGTAACCAAATAAGGGGTAATAAGTCTAAGGCTCAGCATTTTTTGCTGAGCTTTTTTATTGATCCAAAGAGACAATCTAATGATTGAAACAGACATCCCTTCTTTTTCACTTTTACATATTTGTTTGAATAACAAAGAAGTAATGAAATGAAAAGAAGAGATTTTTTTAAGAAGACAACATTAGCAACTGTAGCGACTGGAGTTGGGGTATCCTCTGCTAGTGCAAAAGACAAAAATGGGAATATAAAAGAGCAGGCAAAACGAGTTAAAGACAACTGGTACCAGGTCGGTGAAGGTAAAAAAGGGGTGCCTTCAAGACATAAAAAAGTATCTTATGAGGTCGTTGTTGTTGGTGCTGGTATTGCAGGAATCTGTGCGGCTGTCGCAGCAGCAAGAACAGGAGCAAAGACCGTTTTGATAAACGATAGACCTGTACTTGGAGGTAATGCTTCCTCCGAAATAAGGGTAACGGTGAATGGGGTTATGCACCTAAAGAACAAACATAAAATAGAAAGGGAAACAGGTATTGTAGAAGAGCTTCTCATCGAAAATTGGCATTATAATCCACAAGAATCTTACCCTGTTTGGGATCATGTGGTGTATGACTTTGTGACAAGGGAAAAGAATCTAGATGTAATGCTTAATACGCAGGCATTAGATACCAGTACTAAAAACAATAAAATCTCAGATATCCTATGTTGGCAGTCAACCACTGAAACCTACTATACAATAGAAGGTAAGATGTTTTGTGACTGTTCGGGTGATGGTTTAATGGCAGCTCAATCAGGTGCAGAATACCGCACCGGAAGAGAAGGAAAATCTGAATTCAACGAATCATTTGCTCCGGATAAAGCTGATGGATGGCAAATGGGGGCTTCCGTGATGATGATTACAAAAGATATGGGCCGTCCTGTAAAATATTTCCCTCCTAAGTTTATGATTCCTTACGAAGCTGATAAGATGAATAAGAGAAGAATCAAACATTTTAAAGAAGGCTATTGGTGGGTAGAACTAGGAAGTGATTATGATATCATCGCAGACTATGAAGAAAATCGTCATAAACTATTGGGCTATATGCATGGTGTTTGGGACCATGTGAAAAATTCAGGCGAATATCCCGGGTCTGAAAACATAGTATTAGATTGGGTGGGTTCATTCCCAGGTAGAAGAGAGTCAAGACGCTTCATGGGAGACCATATTTTATCTCAAACTGAAATGCAGAACAATAAACAGTTTGAAGATGCAGTGGCTTACGGTGGTTGGTCTTTTGACGAACATTGCCCCGGTGGTATAGAAAACCCGAGTGAACCTCCATCGTATTTTCATGCAAGGTTCGATGAAGTATATCAAGTTCCTTTCCGCTCATTGTATTCAAAAAATATTGAAAATTTAATGTTTGCAGGGCGAAATGTTTCTGTAACGCATGTAGCACTTTCTTCTACAAGGATACAAGCAACTTGTGGTCTAATGGGACAAGCCATTGGTACAGCTGCTAAATTATGCATCGATAATAAATGGTCACCAAGAGATTTGGCAAATAAGAATATAGCATCACTTCAGGAACAACTTCTAAGAGACGATGTTTATATTCCAAAAAGGCCAGCAAATGATAAAAATAACTTAGCGAAAAAAGCATCTAGCATTATTGCCTCTTCTACAAGGTCGGGTGATAGTCAATTATTAGTAAATGGTATTTCGAGAGATGTAGGCGATGTGGTGCACCATTGGGAATCTGAAGGAAAAAATGCTGAAGTATTATTTGAATGGGAGAAGAGTGTTTCAATTTCTCAACTTGAATTAAAAGGAGATACCAACTTGAGAAGAAATATGATGATGCATAAAAACCCTGATAAAAATGCAAAACAGGTTACTGCAGTTCCTCCAGAATTATTAAAGGACTTTACAGTGGAAGTAAGAGTAAATGGGCAATGGAAAGAAGTCGCAAAAGTGGAGGACAATTTAACTCGTTTGGTGAAGTTATCGTTCGATGCTACAAACACTACTGGAGTAAAATTGAAACTAAAGGATACTTGGGGTGCGGACAATATCCGATTGTATGAAGTGCGTTTATATTCTTAACTTTAGCTAAAGCTATCCAACAAATATGATGATACCGAAATTATTACTTGTACTATCTTTTGTGATGTATTGTTTATTCCCTGTAAATCATGATAGTGGAAAGGTGCAATCATTTCAAAAAATGTTATCCCATCCTGGATTAAAGGATGAAGGACAACAATTGCTAAGTTTTGAGATTGACAAGGAAACTTTTCGGGTATCATCAAAAGTAGCTTCAGTGATGTGCTATACCAATCAGTGTAAAATAATATCAGTTACTTTGGTTTGGGATAGATATGGTAATTTCCTTAAGGTAGATATTCCCAAAGGGCAGTCTCTAGAAAAACATGTAGATGGCCAAACCTTAGCATTTACAGTCAAAGACTATAAGAGGCTGTCTAGAATTTTAAAGAACGATATATCAAAACTTGGAGAATTGACCTATAATGACCTTCAAGTTGATGAAGAAGATCTCGATGGGTATTCTGGAGCTACAAGAGCTTTTATAGGTGAGAAAGATGTCGTTAAAGGAGCAACTTTAACCTGTTTTACATTGTGGCATTGGGCAAATCATCCAGAGATTAAAGAAGAAATTAGAAGTCAGAATCGAAAGTTATTGACAGAAACTTCATCCAAAGAACTTTTAGCATCGGGGGAAAAGGACGCTCAGTTATTTGTACTAGAATCCTTGAAGTTAAGTGGAGAATGTATCGATGTATACTGGAATGACTACATTCAAAAAGCCAATGAATTGACGAACCATGAGATGCTTTTGTTGCTCCAACTTACTAATGACTCACAAAGACAGGAATTACTTCAAAGGCTAACAAATGTGACATTGAGAACTACGGTTTTAAATTACATTTTCAGTGAAGATGATTACAATGAAAATTGGTTAGAAGGAATACACTTCAACAGTTATCTAGAAGCAAGTAAACTCACAGATTACCTTTCAAGAAATAATATTGATACACCGAATACTACCTCATTTTTGGTTCCTAAACTAAATGCTGAAAATGTTCTTATAAGTAGAAGTATCTATTGGTATCTTAAGTCAGTTTCTCATTCTAAACAAGATCAAAAAGTGCTAAAAAAATACGAGAAGAAGCATAAGAAGAACTTGTGATCCTTCTTCTTTTTAACCTTAAAAAAGTTCTATTGGTACATATCAGTAGAACTTTTTTTATTCAATAAGAGGCAATTGAGTAGATATTTTCATCATTTTGTCTGTCTGTGTGAGGATGAATACATAAATACACAAAGTGTACACCTAGGCACAGGAAAGGTTTCTATTTCGACCAATTTTGATTCAACCAAATGAAAAATGCGAACTATACTTTTTCGTATGAAATGAATTTTAAACGCAAAACATCAACGAAATGAAACAATTCAGGCTATCACTTTTTATCCTATCCTGCTTATTCTTTTTTGTGGGTTGTACAAAAGAAGATCAAGAACAAGTAGAAGATCTTATACCAGAACTATCTCCTGTATATGAAGTGTATCAAGGAGAAGAAAAAATAATGACAGTTACACTGGAGGATATTCTAAACCCAACAGAACAAGAGGATTGGGAAGTGATCCAACTGGTGTATGGTGATACATTAACCTTTAAAGATGTTACGACTGAAGGTGACCCAACAGGTAGATCTTGGGCACTAAATGGTAATGGAGATGGAGTAACATCTACTGAAAATGAAGTTTCCGTTATCTATAATGTAGAAGGAGAATATGCAGCCGGTGAGGTGACTTTTATTAGAGAAGGAAGTGATTATCCTGATGCATCAATCCAAACAGAAATTCCATTAAAAGTAAGTGTTGTAGTGCCTGAATTATTACCGGCATTTAAGGTAATGTTGGGTGAAACAGTGGTTTATGAACTAAAAGAAGGAGAGACTATTCCAGAAAACAAAGAGGAATGGGCAACTGTTGAATTCGAACAAGGAGGAGAATTATCATTCATCAATACAACGAATGGAGATCTTTATACTTCAACATATTGGTTAATGGAAGGATCCGAAGAAGACTCTACAAAAGGAAACGAAGCTATGATTCAATTTAATACAGCTGGAGAATATGCTGATCATCAGATTGTCATAGAAAGAAAAGAAGGCATGTATCCTGATTTAACGGTGAATGTGGTAGTTCCTGTAGTGGTAAAAGTGACTGAACCTGTTGAAGAAGGACCTGCACCATTAACTGCTGGAGTGAAAGTATACCTTTCAACGGATCTAGAAAACGCTATCTATACTATTGATGCTGGAAATGAAGGGAGTAGTGAAAAAATTACTATTGAAAATGGAACGTCATTAGTATTTATGGCTGAAGTAGAAGAAGGTGTTGAGTTACTTTGGGCAATAAATAACGGTAGTGAGCAAACATCTTCAGCATCTTCTTTTGAAGTAGCTTTTGAAGAAGACAACGCACCACTAACACCACACACATTAACACTGTCAAAAGAAGGACATGATACTGAAGAAATTGAAATACCTTTAACAATTGAAGTATTTACAACGGAAGATTTACAAGTAGCTTTCACAGTATATAAAAATGAAGACATGACTAATGCTGTACATTCATTAGCTTTGGAAGAGGAAGAGGTAGCGAATGTATTAGAGTTGGAAGAAGGCGATAAGTTAACTTTTGTGGACAAATCAGCCGGAGAAGCAACAAGCAGAACTTGGACAATTAATAATGGTGTGGAAAATGTAACATCTCAAGAAGCAACGTTCGAAGTGGAATATTCAGTCGCTGGCTCAGATTTTGGAATTGCTTTGATGTTAGAAAGAAAGGATCATGAAAAGTATGAAGATGCAACATTAGATTTTACTTCTTTGGCAAAGGTCAATGTGGCTGAGGTTCAAAATGAAGCAACTGAAAAACAAGGTAAAATTATGGATAATGGGTCGGGAGTGATTTACTTCGAAACAACTCATGAGATTGCGGCCTTTACTTCTTCAGAGGTGATCAATGATTTTACAATCTCTATTGAAAACATCGAAGCAAATTATTCAAATGCATCAGCAACAATTTCAGAGGTGAAAGTAGCTGATGATAATAACAAAATGATAGAAATCTATCTAGTCGAAAACTTCTATAACTCAGATGATATTATGGTCGCTTATTCTGGTAATAAGATTCAATCGGTATTGGATGTACCACTATCTACTTTTGATGCAGAAAAAGTAATGATGAAAGGAGTGATGTCTTATCTAGACGAAGAAATGTCGGATTTTGAATTAATCAAATCTGATGAAGAACCATTGTCTCCACTAGGTTGGTTTATTAGCTTGAAAAACCCTAAAGAGGGTGAGTCTATTGAGAGAGTAACGACAAATTCATCTAAAGGAAATGCGAGTATGCACTTTAAGTTTGACTTAAGTAGTTCGAGCAATAGAGCACACAAATTCAGTACTTCAAAAAATGTTTTCAACTTCTCTGTTGAAGAAGGTGAGTACGAAATTTCTATTGATATTTTTGTTCCTCAGGCAACTAGTGCTTTGGATATTATCCGTACAAACATCTCAACAAATGATGATGCCGTAGACCAGGATGTATATGTCAATGTTCCATGGGACCTAAGTGAATATCCTCAAATGAAATATGGCGAATGGGTAACGTTACGTCAAAGAATTACCATGAAGAAAATTATTTATGGTGCCATCAATATAAATTTCAAAGAAGGCGATATGAAATTAGATGGTCTTCATGATTTCTACATGGATAACATTCAGATTAGAAAAGTAGAAGCTAGACAATAGTTTATTTATATAGTTTACAATAATTGAAACCTCGTCACTATGTAGTGATGGGGTTTTATTTTTTTATAAGCATTGATCTAGAATAAGATCATTCAACTATTTTTGTGATGGGAAGTTTTTCTATACAGTAGCATCAAAAAGAAGTGTTTTCTATCAAAATAGACCTAGAGACACACTATTTAGATGCAAGTATACATCGCATAAGACCATATAGACGATTTTTGTAAAGTGAAATAAACTGAAATGGCAATGAAAAAATTCAAATTACTTTTACTTCTAATCGTAGGAGCAATGTCAACTGCATTTGCTCAAGATAGACCCAACATTGTACTCTTGTTTGTAGACGATTATGGGTGGTCAGACATTGGTTACAGAAATGAATCCTTCTTAACTCCAAATTTAGATCAATTTAAAAATGAGAGTTTAGAGTTTACGAGAGCCTATATACCGACGCCAACTTGTAGTCCAAGTAGAGCTTCTATGTTAACGGGTAAAGAAGCCGCTCGTATTCAAATGCCTCGTCATATTGGTCATGAAATGCCTGATGGTAGCAATACAAAAGAATTTGGTTTATGGTCTACAGATCCCGCACAGCGAGGGTCAAGAAACTGGCTTCCGTTGGAAGAGGTGACTTACGCTGAAAAATTAAAAGAATTGGGGTATTACAACGCATTTTTAGGGAAGTGGCATTTGGGACATGAACCTTATCACCCAATTCATCAAGGGTTCGATGAACAAATTGGAGTGAGTAACTTTGGTCACCCAAAGAGCTATTATGCACCATTTTTCAAAGACAAGAATGCATATCAAGAATTTAATGATCAAAAGGATGTGTATTTAACCGAGGTGATGACAGACACAGCCGTTCATTTTCTTGAGAATTACGATAAGCCACAACCTTTTATGATGACTTTATGGTATTATACTGTTCACGGTCCTCATATTGGTAAAAAAGAATTGGTACAGAAATATGTAGACCAAGGAATGTCGCAAAAGTATGCTGAATACCATGCCATGGTAGAAAGTATGGACCAATCAGTAGGTACTATTTTAAAAACGCTTAAACGTTTAAAAATGGACGAGAATACTGTAGTGATTGTGACTTCAGACCAAGGTAGTTTCTTTGAAAATACACCTTTAGCTGGTGGTAAAAGATACAATACTTTAGGAGAAGGAGGAGCTAGAGTACCTATGTTGATCAAACATCCAACTTTAACTAAAGGAGGTAGTGAGTGTGCTACACCCATCCAAACAATTGATATCTTCCCGACAGTAATAGAGATCGCTTCTGGTAAGACTTATAAAGATGATAACATTCAGGGCAAGAGTTTAATGCCTGCTCTGAAGGGTAAGAAAATGAAGAAGAGAAATCTTTATTTCATGAGATCTTACGAAGATCAATATGCTGCAATAATGCAAGACAACTGGAAATTGGTGAAATACCATTCAGGAAAATTCGAACTGTTTAATGTAGTGGATGACATTTCTGAAAAGAAAAATATGATTGATGTGGAAATCAAAAGAGCATCAAAGATGAAACAAGAATTATTGAATTGGGAAAATGAAGTATATGCTGGGTGGAAAGAGGTAACACCACAAAATAGCCATTACTTCAAAATCAATAAGAAGAAAGCAAATCGTAAAGACATTAAATAATTTCAGACAACAATCTTATACAGTATTAGTTACTTTTGTTATTGAGGTGATAGGTTTTTCTATCACCTCTTTTTTGTTGATTTCAAACGTAAAAAGGGGAAAATCACAGATTTAGAAACTGTCTCATTGCGTGTTTCAATCCTCATGAAATTGCTTGTTAATATTCAGAAATACAGCTGTTTAACTTTGTAGGTACACATTATATACACACAGGTGCATGTTTTCGTGTGGAGAGTTCGACTTTTGGGTATCATTTAAAAATGAAATTCAAATGAAATATTTACTTATTTTCGGGTTACTTTTTTCGACCCTACAATTATCAGCACAGCAGAGACTAAACTTTAATAAAGACTGGAAGTTTAAACTAGACGATCATAGCGGAGCTGAAAAGTTAAACTATAATGATAAAGATTGGAGAGACTTAAACTTACCTCACGATTGGAGTATTGAAGGAGAGTACGATAAAGACCATCCTATGGGAGGACAGTGTGGCTATCTTCCTGCGGGTATAGGTTGGTATAGAAAAACAATCAATGTACCAGAAGAATGGAAAGGTAAAGCGGTTCGCATTGCTTTTGATGGTGTTTTTATGAACAGTACAGTATGGGCTAATGGTAGGAAATTAGGAAATAGGCCTTATGGTTGGATTTCATTTGAATATGATATTACAGAAGAGGTAGATCAATCAAATACGATCACATTTGCTGTACGCGTCGATAATAATGCTCAGCCTTCAGCAAGATGGTATACAGGGTCGGGTATTTATGCGAACACTTGGATCGACATTAAGGAAAAAGTAAATATTCCTACTGATGGAATTTTTATTAGAACGGAGAAAAATGTCGTTAAAATAGAAACTGAGGTGAAGAACGAAGGCCGAAAAAAGGCAAAAGGTTCTTTAACCACAGAAATTGTTGATCAGAATGGAAAAGTAGTTGCAACTACTACACAAAAATTTGCTCTTGAATCAGAAAATCAAAAGCTTTTAGAACAACAGCTAATCATTGAGAATCCTCAATTATGGTCTACGTCTACACCGAACTTATATAAGTTAGTATCTAGAATCGATGCGAAGAATATTCATGAGACCTATACTACCCGATTTGGTGTTAGAGATGTAGAATGGAAACCAGAAACAGGAGTTTGGATTAATGGTGAAAATGTAAAACTTCAAGGAGTTTGTAATCATCAAGATGCCGGAGCGTTGGGAGCTGCAGTTCCAGATAAAATTCTCCGTTTTCGTTTAGAACAACTCAAAAAAATGGGTGTAAATGCTATACGAACGGCACATAATCCTCAAACTCCACAATTCTATGATATGTGTGATGAAATGGGACTAATCGTAATGGATGAAATATATGATGGATGGCATAAAAAAGCACTAAATGATTATGGAGCACATTTCTTTGACAAATGGTGGGATAGAGATCTTACGGATTGGATTAAAAGAGATAGAAACCATCCTTCAATAATTATCTACTCGGTGGGTAATGAAACGAGAGGAGATGAAGCGGCAAAGGCTTTAGTAGAAAGATGTCATGAATTAGATAACACTAGACCAGTTACTTCAGGACACTCAGGATCTGATTATATGGATGTATTTGGTGTAAATGGACATAGTGAAAGGAAGGGATTTTTTGACCACTTAAAGAAAGATCGAGTATTTATTGGTACTGAAAATACACATACTTTCCAAGTACGTGGATTCTATAGAACAAAAACATGGTATAGAGACGGTTACCCAAGTGTGCGTCATCAACCTTATGAATATCCAGATTTAACAGACGAAGAAGTTTTTACTTTTGACTGGACAACTTCTGCGAATAAAGCCAACTATAAGCAGCTATTTAATTCAAGTTATGACAATGCCATGGTACGTCTGACTTCTCGACAAAATATTGAGCAATTACGCGATATGCCTAATTATGCAGGTTCTTTCCGTTGGACTGGTTATGACTATATTGGTGAAGCAACATTTGTACATGGAGGCTGGCCTTTCAAATCTTTTATGGGAGGAGCAATTGATATGGCCAATTTTGAAAAAGACTTGTATTACCTCTATCAATCACAATGGACAGAAGAACCAATGGTTCATATTCTTCCTCATTGGACACATCCATTATTGGAAAAAGGGACTGAGATTCCTGTTTGGGTATATTCAAATTGTGATGAAGTGGAGTTATTCTTTAATGGTCAATCATTAGGTAAACAAAAACCAGGATTATCATGGGATAAAATGCAATGCCAATGGATGGTAGGGTATCAAGGAGGTACTTTGAAAGCAGTAGGATACAAAAACAATAAAATCGTTTCTGAAGAAACAATTGCAACGGCAGATCAGCCATCAAAAATTAAACTATCTATTGATGGTAAACCATTAAATAATTCAAAAGAGGATATCGTTCAGTTAAGAATTACAACTACAGATGACAAAGGGGAATTTTATCCATATGGAGAAAACAGAAACTTCTTTAAAGTTCTTGGTGCTGGGCAAGTAAAAGCATTGGACAATGGTAGCCCTGTAGATGTAGAAAAACATTATTTAGCTACTGATAGAATTGGGTTTTATGGATTGACAAGAGCTTACATAGAATCTTTAGATGAGACAGGTGACGTAAATGTTATAGTTGGTGCTATACTTGGTGAAAAGAGATTATGGACATCTAAAAAAGTGAGTATTGATGTCCAAAAGATGACCTTAAGAGGAGCTCCGGTTGATGGTGATTTTACCATTTATTATACCCTTGATGGACAAGAACCAACAACGGCATCTACAAAATATACAACAGCTTTTGACATAGAACTGGGAACCACAGTGAAGGCATTAGTGCTATTCAATAATACAGAGGTACTTCGAATGTATGAAAGATTTGCAGAGGATGAAGGTTTCGAAATGAACCCTGTTGTAACGGCCTCAAACCTTGGAGGAGACCAAGCAGAAGATGCCGCCTTTGATCAAGTAACAATCTCTGCAGAAGGAGCTAATTTTAACGGTGATGGCTATATCGATTTCGGAAAAAATCAAGGGGGCTATATCGAATGGTACCAAGAGAACGACGGAAGCGAAGGCGTTTATACCTTAAAAATTAGGTACTCGGCTTCTAAAAAAGACATGCAAGAACACAAAGTATTATTGACAATAAATGGAGAGAGTCAAGAATTAATACTTCATGCTGTAGACAAATATAGAAGTGATTGGAACGAATATGAAGTGAATGTAACGTTGCAATCAGGAGCAAACACCATTCGTCTTACAACCCTTCATGCCAACGGTTTATGTGTGGACGAACTTAAGGCCATTTAATTTTTAAACTTATTACGTTGAATTGAGTCACTTTTCGTTGCTCAATTCAATGAAATCCAATAAATTTTCGTGAAATGAAAAAACTTATCGTAACATTAGGTGCTTTTTTGGTAAGCGCTAGTATGACTTATGCTCAAAAAGAGAGCGATTTTTACAAAGACAAAATCAAGCAAGTGTCTAAAACTGTTGACCTAGTGAAAGACTATAAGGTAAACAACAAAGACAATCAAGATGATAGTGACAAACTTCAGAAAGCGATTGATGACATGACCTCTTTAAAAAATGGAGGACGTATCAACATCGGTGCTGGAACATATTATTTTGGTAGTATTGAGGTAAAATCAAATGTACATATTGTGATTTCAAAAGATGCCTTGATCTATCCTGTAGCCCCGGAAAAGAAAAACAAAAACTACGGCATTTTTGATTTCGGAACGAATGGTAATTATGTAGAAAACCTTAGTGTAAGAGGGGATAAAGGCCAATATACTGTAGATGTTAGTAAAGCAGAAAATAAGAGAGTAAGGGTATTTAGTATGAACAATGCCCATAACTTTTTAATTGCTG
The DNA here is from genome assembly GCF_947387565.1 of Flammeovirga sp. SubArs3. Lineage (NCBI taxonomy): Bacteria > Pseudomonadati > Bacteroidota > Cytophagia > Cytophagales > Flammeovirgaceae > Flammeovirga > Flammeovirga sp. SubArs3. Next base: position 296,547 of record NZ_CANDOA010000005.1, read on the forward strand.
ATATGAACTGTATTGATGACAACTCAAGGTTCTCGTCTATTACTATGGGCTATGCAAAATACAATGGTAAATATGTGATGTCTGACAATGGTGTGGTTAAAAATTGTAGAATTGAAAAAGCACACTATGGTTATGGGTTAGTACAATCACAAGCCTTAAAAAATGTATTTTTCAAAGACCTTTGGGGAGATGGTGGAGTAACGCTTCGTTTAGAAACTGGCTTAAAGAAAATGAACAATGCCCAAACTGGCGGTAATCATGACATTTATGCGAAGAATATTTATTGCCAAAATGGAAATGCCAGTGTGATGATCTCTCCACATGCTATTAAAAATGGACATGTAGAAGTAGACGGAGTCGAAGCCGTAAACACTGGATTTGCAGTAAGAATTGACAAAGGGTATGCGAGCAAAGACCAGAAAAAGTTAAACCTTAAGCCAGGTTATTATGCCAATACTTCAATCGTTAAAAACGTAAAGGCCACTTATGGCGATAATGCACAAGTAAAGCCTAAGCACTTTAAATACATTACTTGTGATGCAAAACCATTAATCCATTCAAAACCTCACCCAGATGGTGAGAGTTATCCAGCACCTTCTGTTGCAGCTATTCTTTACAGGGCAGATGGAAATGCAGATAATGCCAATGGTTATTACAAAGTAGAAATTTCTAATGTAGAAGCCATCGGTTTCCCTTACCAAAAGAAAGCAGTCATCAATGAAAGTGATGAAGTAGTTAACTGCGAACAGTAATCAGAATTAGATAAATATAGAAGAATCACCTCTTGTAAAAAGGGGGTGATTTTTCATCACATCCAAGCATTTGTGGTAGGCAATCAAGCACTAAAAAAAGTGTCGGAATGATTGCCCTTGGAAGCATATGCACTATAAACAATTACTTACCTTAAATTTTAAATGAAATGAAACGAATTTTACTTACAACATGTGTAGTCTTATTCTCATGGGCGACACTTTCTGCACAAAACGAAAGCGACTTCTATACTGAAAAACTCAACACTGTAGATCGAACAGTAGACCTTGTAGTGGATTACAACGTAGACAACACAGACACCGGAGATGATAGTGAAAAACTACAACAAGCTATCGATGATTTAACGGCACTAGAAAATGGAGGAAGAATTAATATTCCTGGTGGAGAATATTTCTTAAAGGACATTCAGATAAAGTCTAATATCCACATTGTCATCCACAAGAATGCAACGATATACCCAACTGATCCAGGTAACGATAAAAACTTCGGAATTTTTAATATCGGGAAGGATGGAGAATATACCGAGAATGTGAGTATACGTGGTAAAAGTGGTAAATATACCATTGATGTTAGTACTTCGAGAAATACCAATGTAAGGGTATTCTCATTATTTAATACTCAGAATTTTTTACTGTCTGATGCAAGTGTGATAGATGACAATACTAAATTTTCTGCAATCATGATGGGCTATTCAGAATACAATGGTGAGTATGTGATGTCTGAAAACGGTGTGGTAAGGAATTGTAGAATTGAAAAAGCACACTATGGCTATGGGCTAGTGCAATCTCAAGCGTTAAGACATGTATTCTTTAAAGATATTTGGGGTGATGGTGGTGTAACTTTACGTCTCGAAACGGGCTTAAATAAAATGAATGAGTTACAAATTGGTGGTAACCATGACATATACGCTAACAATGTGTACTGTGAAAATGGAAATGCCAGTGTGATGATTTCTCCACATGCGATTAAAAATGGACATGTTGAGATCGATGGAGTAGAAGCTGTAAATACAGGATTTGCTGTACGAATTGATAAAGGGTATGTCACCAAAGAGCAAGATTCTTTAGGAATTACACCGGGTTATTATGCAAACACATGTATCGTAAAGAATGTAAAAGGAACTTATGGTACTACTGCTCAAGTGAAATCAAAACATTTTGGTTACTTACCTTGTCAAGAGAGAGAGCTAATTGGTACAGAATACAATAAAGATGGTGAAAGTTACCCCGCACCAGCAGTTGCTGCAGTATTGTATCGTGGAGGTAATGGTAATAATGCTGAGGGGTATTATACCGTAGATATTTCGGCAGTAGAAGCCATTGATTTCAAATATCAGGAAGCGATTATTGTTGAGGAAAGTTGGATTGATGACTGTTCTCAAGTACCTGTTGATCCAACTAATCCTCCCGTTGATGGTGAGCCAACATCAAAAGAAGATCTATTGAATTTAGGTTATCAAGTTTATCCAAACCCAAGTGATGGAGTTTTCAATGTGAAAGGAACCACCATTAATGATGCTTCTACTATTGTGATTTATAATTTACAAGGGCAAGAAGTAACACCTGTTTTACTCAGAAGATTCCAACGTATTAAAGTGGATATCACAGCTTATCCTTCTGGATTATATATGGTTAATGTAGATGGAAATAGTTTTAGGGTATTGAAAAATTAAATCCATTGATCGAATAAAAAAGGCCATACATTATATTTTATAGTGTATGGCCTTTTTTGTTAAACAACCATCTATGATTAATAATGACTATTCTGAATTAACATATCACCAAAGGCAGTTCCTAGTTTTTTCTGGCCTTGTGTATTGTAATGTACATTGTCACCTCTCTTCGGGAAATCATCCCAATCTTTATTCATAGATGTATTTATCATAAAAATATTTTGATCATTCTTCGCAATATGTGCCATTTGCTGACGAACAACCTCAGTGCCATCAGGAAATTTTGTTCTTGGAGGACAATTGATCTGTCCAAAAATAAAAGGCATTTTTTCATGATTAAATGTCTGTCGATAACTCTTTATCAATAATTGAAAATTCTCTCCATAAGCGGTGGCTGTGGTCTCCAATCGAGAGTCTTTTTCTCCTTGCATCCAACACATTCCCATAAGCACAGGTATTTTTCCATCAGACTTAATTCTTTCCAACGTTTTATTGATTGTTTCTACATGTCTAGAATACAATTTCATTTGTTGTCGTTTATCGTCAATTTCTCCAATCTTTGCTTTTTCATAAGACCATTCTGGATTCCAAGCACCATAAAGTGAAGTGCCTCCTTTTGCTTCTTTGATAAAAAAGAACTTACGATCTGGATATTTCTCATGGAGTAAGATACCTGCAAATAGCTCAGGCCCAAAGTTAGTTTGTCGTTTATCTGCTCTTATATAAGAAAGTGGAACAGGTTGTTTCTCACCATTAATGATGGAAATATATTTTGAAGCTTCTTCGACTTTTTGTTTGTCTTCTTGACTTAAACTTTGGTATTGGCCTCTCCCTGCCATATTGGATTGTCCAGCAAATAAAACGATATAGATCTTATCATCCTGACCAAAAGAGAGAAAGTGTAAAGCAAATAGGGCTGTAAATAATAGAAATCGCATTATTTCATTGTTAAAAAAGGGTATCAAAAAATACCACTTAGTATGAATGGTTTTAATAGATCATTGAGTAATGATCCATAACATCACAACGAAGCATATATTTTATGATACCCCAGAGTAATCATCAAATTATTTAGAATCTTGTTTCTCTTTAAATAGAGGGAACATTTCGGAGTTAGTTCTAGCAGTCTTCATAATGCCTGCAATTTCTTTTACTACTTCAGGATTCTCTTTACTTACATCAGTAGATTCTTCTGGATCATTGACAATATTGTAAAGTTCTATAGATGAATTTCCATTATTCACTTTGTATCTAACGCCTTTCCAATCGCCTAATCGTACAGCTTGACGACCGCCTTTAAGGTTTAATTCCCAATAAAGGTAAGGGTGCTGTTCTTGTTCTCCTTTGCCAATCATTGTGGGATAAAATGAGATGCCGTCCACATCGAAACGATCTCCTTTTCCTACAATATCTGCGAAAGTGGGTAAGATATCCCAGAATGCAGAAACATGGTCAGTAGTTGATCCGGCTTTAATTTTACCAGGCCACTTTATAATAAATGGTGTACGTACTCCACCTTCATATAAATCTCTTTTGATCCCTCTTAGATTTCCACCACTATTAAAGAAAGTAGGGTCGGCTCCACCGGCTTTATGTGGCCCATTATCACTGGCAAACATAATTATTGTCTCATCAGCAATTCCTAATTCTTCTACTTTAGCAACGATTTGCCCTACATAATTATCTAATCGGTTGATCATTGAAGCAAAAGCAGCATGAGGAATTTCTTGTGAACAATACATGTGTTTCTGAATATTTGGACCATAGTCAGACGTATATTTATTGTCTACTGTATACGCTGTTTCTGGATATTTACCTTTGTATTTAGCTAAAATTGAATCTTCAGGAGAGATTAATTCTGCATGAGGTAGAATAAAAGGAACATATGCGAAAAATGTATTGTCTTTATTATTCTCGATAAAGTCTAAGGTTGCTTCTTGAATAACATCGGGTGCGTAAGTTACCGTATTCGTCCAATCATTACCTTCTAAGAACACTTTTTGGTCATTATGCCAGATATATTCAGGGTAATATCTATGAGCAGCCGCTTGACAGACATAACCAAAGAACTCATCGAATCCTTGTTTATTAGGGTCACCTTCATGATTTACAAAACCAAGTCCCCATTTACCAAAGGCACCAGTAACATATCCTTCTTCTTTTAATAGTTCGGCAATCGTAAACGAAGCCGCAGGTAATGAAACTTGGCCTTCCCCTTCAATTTCTTTGTTACCACGAATAGGAGTATGTCCTGTATGTTGTCCTGTCATTAAAGATGATCGGGAAGGAGCACAAACTGCAGAACCGCAATAGTGTTGTGTAAACTTTAAACCAGACTCTGCTAATGCATCAATGTTGGGAGTAGTAAATTTTGTTTGACCATAACTACTTAAATCTCCATATCCTAAATCATCTGCAAGGATATATATGATGTTTGGTTTCTTTTCTTGTTGTGCTGTTGATTTACTTTTAGATGAAGAGGCACACCCTACACCAAGTATCAACAGTACAAATGAATACAAGTAATTTCTTATGTTCTTCATTTCTCTACTTAATTGAATATTGAACGTTACTTTTAAATAATCCGTGTGAAAGAATTTACCTCTGTTTGAAAGAGGTAATGTAAATAAAAAACACCTAGAGTTAAAAGCTGTATGTTATGGTTAGCTAAATGTATGCGATAGTTCATCTGAATTTGAAGGTACAATTTTTTTCGATTTTATGATCAAAAATCAACGTTTCAGCCTCTATTTGAATCGAAAATTTCACAGAGAAATAAAAAGATAGAAGAGTGTGTCTTACCATAAAGTTAATTACTGATGAATACAAAAATTGATAGGTAAGTTGTTGTAAATGAATTGTCTGTACGCAGAGATACAACTTAAAAATACGGAGAGACAAACGAGTGAAAATCACTTCTGATATTGCTTTTACGAACGATTATGAGCTATATATGTTTAATTTTTTATAAGTATGAAATACTATCTACATCAAATAATAATATCTAGTATCTTTAGATACTTGAGTACCGTTTTCTGTTTATTATTACTTACACTACCTGCTTGTCACACTACTAAAAATAGTGTAAGTCAACAGGCTGAAAAAAGGCCTAATATAATACTGTTCGTCTCAGATGATCATGGAAAAGATGCATTGGGGTGTTATGGGAATCCAGTGGTTCAAACTCCCAACTTAGATCAATTAGCCAGTGAAGGGACTATTTTTAATAATGCTTATTGTACCAGTGCTAGTTGTGCAGCGAGTAGATCGGTGATGCTTACAGGAAAATTTGGGCATGCCACAGGATCTTATGGACATACGCATGATTATCATCACTTTAGTACATATGATACCGTTAGTTCTTTACCGCTAATCATGGAAGAGCATGGGTATTATACTGCTCGAATAGGCAAATATCATTTAGCACCAGAGAAGGTATTTCATTTTCAAAATGTGATTAAAGCCAATCAGAGAAATACTGTTGAGATGGCGAATAAATGTAAAGAAGTATTTGAAAAAGAAGCTCCATTTTTCTTGTACTTCTGTACAGGAGACCCACACAGAGGGCAACCAACTGGACCGAATTGGGATGATCCAAATAGTTTTGGGAATAGAAAGAAAGGGTATAAAGGCGTAAAAGAAATTACCTACTCACCAGAAGAAGTTTTAGTACCAAGCTTTATTTCAGACACACAAGAAGCGAGAGAAGAATTAGCACAATACTATCAGAGTGTATCGAGAGTAGATACTGGTTTTGGTTTACTAATGGAACACTTAAAAGCTTCGGGTAAAATGGAGAATACGATTGTAATTTATATTTCTGACAATGGAATTGCATTCCCTGGAGCAAAGACGACCTTGTATGAGCCAGGAATGAACTTACCTTGTATTATTAAGAACCCTTTACTTGATCACCAAGAGAAGGAAAATAATAGCTTTATCTCTTGGGTCGATCTGACGCCAACGATCTTAGACTGGGCAAATATCAACTTTGATCCTAAAGAATTTCATGGAACTTCATTTACAGGAGTAGTAGATGGAACGGAAAAGGAAGATAGAGATGAAATCTATGCTTCTCATACATTCCATGAGATTACTATGTATTACCCAATGAGAGTGGTAAGACATGAAAATTACAAATTGATTCTAAATATTGCTTCGGGCTTAGAATATCCTTTTGCATCAGACCTTTGGGTCTCTTCCACTTGGCAAGAAAGATACCGTTCGGGAGCGAAATATTATGGTAAAAGAACGGTCGAAGATTATCTGCATCATGCAGAGTTTGAATTATACGATTTAGAAAAAGATCCTGATGAAGTAAACAATCTAGTCGATAGTAAAGAGCATCAAGGAGTATTAGTGAAAATGAAGAAGAAGTTAAAAGACTTCCAGCAAGACACTCAAGATCCTTGGAAAATATTTTGGGAGAAAGATTACAGTTTGCAAGGAACTGGATTGGACTTATAAAGAGAAATGATTTCGTGATGTGTGACTACTAACAAAGAATGTTCTTATTTAAATTCAATATAATAAGACATGTAATTAAAAAACCTTATTTTTACATGCGTACTAACAGAATAAGAACATTCTTCTTTAAATTTTTTGAGATACTATTAACCGACTTTGTTGATGAAAAGAATTATTACGAAAATAGTATTACTACTTGTTGGATTTTTTCTGCCCCTTATAAGTAGTGCACAAGACGAATATTTTGAAAGAGGAATATTAAATGCCTATTCAATGCCTCAAGGATTGTCTCACTATGGTGTTACTTCACTATTAGAGGATCAAAACGGGTTACTTTGGGTAGGTACATTTGATGGATTAAATAGCTATGATGGTTTTGAGTTTAAGACCTTCAGAAATATCAAGAACTTGAATAGTAACCGTATACGTTCTCTATTTCAAGATGAATACAACAATATTTGGATTGGTACAGACCATGGTGTGAGTATCTATAATTATACTACACAAAAGTTTGAAAGTATCTACCTTTCTCAAACGAAGAAAGGAGTTAAAATAGGGCCAATTGTTAGGCAGATCTCAAAGTATAAAGGATATATCTTGTGTACCACAGAAGAAGAAGGATTGCTCTTTTTTGATCCAAAAACGTATAAGTTAAAAAACAATATTACCCTAAGTGAAAGCACAATTGCTTACAAAACTGAGCCATTAGACAAGCATAACCTATTAGTCGCTACTTCTAAGGGTTTGTATATTGTTAATTACCCAAATAGAACAAAAACAAGAGTCAATGGAGCTAACATTGATAAATACATCGATTTAGTGAAATATAATGAACATCGGTACTACAGTATAGCCAACAATGGTATCGTTATCCTAGATCATAATAAGGGGGAGATAACATTGAATCATATTTTGAACCGTCAGAAGTTTCAAACGATTCATGTCGACTCTTCTAAAAATATATGGTTAGGGCATAAAGAACTAGGTCTATATAAAACAAACAAGGAAGAGTTAGATCAAAAAACAAAAAAAGATATTCTGGAGAAAGAGGCGTACCCTATCTATAGAGTTAGTACGATGTCTTCTAATGATAAAGGAGACTTTTGGGTAGGATCATTTAGAAAAGGTTTATACCATTTACCTACAAAAAAATATAACTTCAAATACTCCAATCTTAAGACAAATAATCAATCTGGCGAATGGTCTAATCACGTATTAAACCTTCAAAAATGGACTGATACCAATGTTCTAATCAACGTTCATTTTAGAGGAATCCTAAACTTTAATACAGAAACGAATAGTATAGAACCATTACCTCCACACATCAAAAACTTAGCAGGAAAAGCAAATACTTTACTTTTGATGGATGATAAAGGAGGACAGTTTGTAAAGCTACAAGGAAAAACATCTAGAAACTTCTATTACAGTAAAGCCTTAAATAAGTGGGTTCCTCTGATAAGTAAACTAGACCCTTCATTTGCAAATGCTAAAATGAGAGGTGTAACACTAGATAAGTTTGGTTATCATTGGGTGGCTTGTAGTGAAGGATTATACCGTTTGCGTCTTACAAAATATGGTAAAATCGAGGATATACAATTTATGGATCAGCATCAAGGTTTCTCTTCTAAAAGTATAAAAGAAGTGAGATGCATCTATGAAGATCCCAAATACAATTATATCTGGATAGGAACAAAAAGAGATGGGTTAATTCGAATCAATAACAACCCGAAGCGAACGTTGAAAAATATGAGGAAATCTCAATTTGTTCATGACCCCGATAACAAATATTCTATTTCCAGTAATTATGTGGCTTGTATCCAAAGATTAGACAATGATGAGTTATGGATTGGTACAGAAGAAGGCGGTATTTGTTTAGTAGAGAACTCTCAGTTGGCTTGTGTTTTTAAATCTTTTATGGAAAAGGATGGACTGGATAATAATATTGTAAAAAGTATTCTACCTGATAAAGAAAACAGACTTTGGATTACGACAAATAAAGGTTTAAATGCTTTTGATCTCACTTCTAGAAAGTTTAGAAATTACACCATTAGTGATGGAGTGCCCATTTCTCCATTCGAGCCATCAGCAACAATTTTGAAAAATGATGAATTGATTTTTGCCGGTGGTAATGGATTACTTTACTTTGATCCATCACAAATTCAGGAAGAAGATCAAATGCCGAATCTATTATTGGGTGACTTTAAATTATTCAATAAGAAAGTGAATGTTTTAGACACTCTAGATGACCATGTGATCTTACCAAAGGCATTAAATGAAACTGAAAAAATTGACTTAAATTATGATCAAAATATCTTCTCATTAGAGGTGATTTCATTGCACTATTCCGATAAAAAGGGAAACTTAATTCGTTATAGAATGTTGCCTCAAGAAAAAGAATGGGTGACAACACCATCTGAAATAAAAGTAGCTAGTTTTAATGGGTTGCCTCCTGGAAAATATACTTTTGAAGCTGCCGTTTCGAATTCTAAAAAAGCATGGTCTCCATCAAAAACTATTGAGATTACTATTCATCCTCCTATATGGAAAACGACGGTTGCTTATATCTTATATTTTGTCTTGTTTGTAACGATTTTGTTTGTAGTTATCCGTTTTATCTTAAAGATGAATAAGATTGAACATGATTTACAAATAGAGCAAATGGACAAAGAAAGGATTGATGAGTTGAATAAAACTAGAACAAGAATGTTCATGAATATCGCTCATGAATTTAGAACACCATTAACGCTAATTTCGGGACCACTACAAGTACTTATCAAGATTTTTGAATCGAATAATGATGCTTATAAGCACTTGAGCCTAATTGAAAGCCAATCTAAAAAGATGTTCCAATTGGTCAATCAAGTACAGGATTTCCAAAAAGCAGAGCAAAGTCTACTTAAATTAAAGATGACTTCTTTTGAATTCACTTCTTTAATTTCTGAAGTGAAAAAAGGATTTGATCAACTGGCAGAACATACAGAGAGAAAATTTGTAGTCAACGGAGATGCGAATCAGTTATTTGTGGTAGCAGATCGACAAAAATTAGAAATTGTTCTCAACAACTTACTGAATAATGCCTTTAAGTTTACAAAATCAGGAGATACGATAACATTGAATTATGGAGTCGAAAACGATAAATTAGTATTCTCTGTAAGTGATACGGGTGTTGGGATTAAAGCAAAGGATTTACCATATGTTTTTGAGAGGTATTATCAATCAGAAGATGTAAATACCGCTACAGTAGGTTCTGGTATTGGATTGGCTTTTTCTAAGAGAATCGTTGAGTTACATTACGGTACAATCGGTGTAGAAAGTAAGGTGAAAGAAGGAACTCAGTTTAATGTTGTCCTTCCTGTTGAAATTAGTTTGGAAGACACTTTTAATGAAGAGCGTCTTCAGGAAATTTTAAACATGGAGTCTGATGATGAGAAACAAAGAATCTTACCAAAAGGCATCGAACTTCCAGAGAGTTTAAAAGATGACTCATTAAAGGAATTAAATGTGTATTACGTTGAAGATAACGATGACTTAAGAGATTTTGTTCATTCGTCTTTATCGGAATATTTTAATGTGAAATCTTTTGTGAACGGTAGACAGTGTAAGGAGGCCGTAGAAAATGAATGGCCTGACTTAATTATTAGTGATATTCTGATGCCGGAATTAAATGGTTTAGAGCTTTGTAAAGGGATCAAAGCAGATATTCGTACAAGTCATATTCCTGTCATTCTACTTACTTCTAGGTCATCTGTAGATGATCAAGTATCTGGTTTTGAAAGTGGTGCGGACGCTTATATCAGTAAGCCATTCGATTTGAAACAACTGATTGCGACAGCACAAATGCTATTAAAAAATAGACGTCAGTTAAGAGAGAGGTTTAGAATCGATTTCCCTGTAGAAGTAGAGAAAAAGAATAATAATAAGAGCGAAAGAGTCTTTATGGAAAAACTCTATGCGTTGATGGAAAAACATCTTGATGATGAAGAATTAGATATCAATATCTTTATTAAGGAGTTGCATTTAAATCGTACGCACTTCTATCAGAAAGTAAAAACAATTACGAACCATACTCCTTATGAGTTATTGAAACTTTATCGTCTTAAAAAAGCAGCTGAAATGTTGGTCAATGAAAAGCTGACGGTTTCTGAAGTTTATCTCCGCACAGGATTTAAAAGTAGAACACATTTTAGTAGAATGTTTAAAGAACATTACGGTATAACACCGGGTAAATATGGAAAAGAACAGGCTGTTGAAGTAGAAGAAACAGCTTAATATATTTAGGCTACATCAAAATTTTGGTGTAGCCTTTTTTGTTTAAATACTATTGTAAATCAGTGTTTTGTATGCAATGACACACTAGATTTACTACTGCATACTATTGTTTCTTACCAATCATACACTTTTGTTCTGTGAAAGAATTATTACCGATCTAACAACTATTACCTTCTAACTATGGAATAAGGGAAAAATGGATCAGGTGCAATTAATGAGACTACTAAAACAAAGAATTTAAAAAAGACAATGAAGAAATTAATATTTATCTTTTCTCTCTTGGTTTCTTTTTCTGGTTTTTGTGATAAACCAGGTGAGGTGATCCAAGTAAAGAAAACTGCTGCAATAACAGAAGATGCCACTCCTTATGTATTAAAAAAGATACTAGAAAATAAAGAGGCAAAAGGAATTAAATTTGAGAAAGGAACCTATCATTTCTATCCAGATAAAGGCTTAACGAAATTTGTATATATCTCAAACCATAAAGATGTTTTTGTTAACCTTGCTTTCCCAATTGATGGATTTAAAGATTTTACCATTGACGGACAAGGGTCTACTTTTATCTTTCATGGTAAAATGATTCCTTTTTTAGTCGATAATAGCGAAAACGTTTCTATTAAAAATGTAACAATAGATTGGGCAATGGCTTTTCATAGTGAAGGGGAAATTATCGCACACAATACAGAAGAACATTCTTTTGATGTTCGCTTTGGAGACGAATACCCTTATGAAATCCGAAATGGAGACATTTACTTTATCAAAGAATATTACGAGCATGACTTAGGGCAAACGATTATTTACGATAAACAAAGAAGAGCAATTGCTTATAACGACAAGAAATTCAGCCCGATTGCGACTTCTCAAAAATCGACTGTTCAACACGGTATTGACCAAGTTAAATACAAGTATAAAGTAGATAAAAGTGACCTTACTCTTCGAAAAGTAGGTACAGAAAGTCGTCTCAACTTGAAACAGGTGGCTCCAGGTGTGGTCAGGTTCTACAATCATAAAAAGCAACTACCACCAATTGGTACTATTCTTTCTACTAAGGGGCAACAAGGAGAAAATAGAGTCGCTCCAGGTATAAGAGTCAACAACACCAATAATTTTCATTTAACGGACGTTACTATTCACCATGCAGGTGGTATGGGACTGTTAGTAGAAAACTCTGAAGATATTTACATTGACAGATTAAAAATCACTCCATCGGGTGATAGAATGGTGTCAACAACGGCTGATGCTACGCACTTTGTGGGATGTAGAGGTTTTATCAAGATGACTAATTCTCTATTAGAAAATCAGTTGGATGATTGTGTGAATATCCATGGTGCTTACCAAGAAGTAGTAGAGCAACTGGGAGAGAAGAAGTTAGGTATTAGAATGGGACACCACCAACAAGAAGGCTATGTGATTGGTAAAAAAGGAGATACTATTGGGTTTGTAAAAATTGAAGACTCATTTACCCCTTTTGATAAGTTGACTATTGAGTCTATTGAGATGGTCAACCAGCGTTACCAAGTGATCACATTTAAAGAGAAAATTCCTAAAGAAGTCGTACAGGGCGATTATATCGAAAATATCTCAGCTTATCCTGAAGTACTTCTAGAAAACAATAAATTCCAAGGGAATAGAGCTAGAGGCGTTTTGTTATCTACTCCTAAAAAAGCAATTGTAAGAAACAATTATTTCCACTCTGAGATGGAGGCGATTTTCTTACCAGTTGAAAGCTCAAAATGGTATGAATCAGGGGCTACATCAAATTTATTGATTGAAGGGAATACATTTGATAACTGTAATTTTGGAGGAACAAGCAGAGGAATTATCCGTCTTGTTACTGATGAGGATAATGAAAGTATTGCATTTAATGACATAACAATTCGAAAGAATATTTTTAAAATGTTCGATAACCTAGTACTTGAAGCAAGCAATACTGATGGACTAAACTTTGAAGAAAATACCATTCTTTCAAGTGATAGGTTCCCTCAATTATATCCTGAAAACCCTGCCTTTATTTTACGTTCATCAAAAAATGTGATGTTTAAAAATAATGATTTCCAAGGAAAGGCGACAAAGATGATGGAGAGTGATAAGAGTACTATTAATGTTGATTTTCAATAAGTAATTATCTGAAGATGAAAAAAGGAATAGTACAGCTATTGGGTATACTTCTTTGTATATCCAGTAGCCTTTGCGCCCAAGAACGTCCCAATATTTTATTGGTGATGGCAGAGGATATCAGTAATGATTTAGCTTGTTACGGAATGTCCGAGGTGAAAACACCAACGTTTGATCAACTGGCGAAAGAAGGAATCAGATACACCAATTGTATAGGCACAAACTCTATTTGTTCACCAAGTAGATCTGCTTTAATGTTGGGTACACATCAGAATATTACCAACACCCACAACCATAGAAGTAATAGAAAGGTCGTATTGCCTAATGAGTATACGCCGATTACAAAATTGCTTGCTGATGCCGGATATAAAACGATCGTTGGTAGTAAGTTAGTAATGAAAAAAGGAGAGAAGATCGATTGTAATTTTATGCATCAATCGACTGGAGAGTATAATGGTTCTACTGATTTTGGATTATTTAATGAAAAGTCAGCCGTATTAAAAAATGATGGAAAACCTTTTTTTGCTCAAGTTCAATTGAAGGTGACACATCGAGGAAATTGGTGGAATTCTATTAGAGAAAAATCCCAACATCCAGTGGACCCTAGCAAGGTAACCCTTCCACCATTTATTGCCGACACTCCAGCTACAAGATTGGATTGGGCGACTTATTTGGACCAAATAGAATATGCTGACCATGAAATGAAAATGTTGATGGACCAACTAGAGGAAAATGGGGTGGCGCAGAATACAGTGATCATTTTTATGGGAGATAATGGAAGAGCGAATATTAGAGGTAAAGGATATGTATATGATTCAGGTTTAAGAATTCCTCTTATTATTCATTACCCTAAGGCATTGAAGAAAGATAAAGTAGATGATCAATTATGTTCATTCACAGATATATCTGCGACTATTCTTGAACTTGCTCAAGTAGATGTACCAACATATTTTTCTGGAACGTCTCTCTTCGATAAACAGGAAAGAGACTATGTATATTCTGCCAGAGACATTTGGGATGAGGTCAAAGATCGATCTAGAGCGATAACGACAAAACGCTTTAAATATATAAAAAACTATATGCCAGAAGTACCTTATGATGCACATCAAGGGTATTTAGAGTACAATCGCCCTGCAGTACATGTAATGAGAAAATTATATTCTGAAGGCCAACTTACTTCGGCTCAAGCATATTTTTTCTCCCCAAAAAAGGAAGCAGAGGAATTGTATGATTTAAAAAATGATCCTGATGAATTAGTTAACCTGATCCATGACCCAAAATATAAAAAAGAGTTAGAAAAACTTAGAAGGTATATGAACCAATGGCAATTAGAGCATATCGATAGAGGTTTTGAAGATGTTGCACCTGAAGGTTTTAGAGGTGTTGCTTTTGTGAAGTATTTAAAAGGGTATCATCCAGAATTATGGTCACAGCTTGAAGAAGGAAAGTTATTAGACCTTACAAAAGAGCAGTCAGATTTTAGCAAGAATCACTACAAGAAAAAAACGAAATAATGAAATCATATTTCTTAATATTATTGGTATCCATCTTCTTTTTCGGATGCAGTTCCTCTAAACCTGAAAAAGAAAATACAACTAGTGCCAAACCCAATATCTTACTTATTTATTTGGATGATCTAGGCTATGGAGATATGGGGGCCTATGGGGCATCCAAAAGATTAAAAACACCCAATATGGATTTTTTAGCTCATAATGGGGTACAGTTTACTAATGGATATGCTACCTCAGCGACTTGTACACCAAGTAGATATGGGTTATTAACGGGCACTTACCCTTGGAAGAATGCGAATGCAAAGATCTTACCTGGTACTGCACCGTTGATCATAGGTACGGAACAACTTACTTTACCGAAAATGTTAAAGACTGAAGGGTATGCTACAGGCATTGTAGGAAAGTGGCATTTGGGCTTAGGTAATGGGTATGTAGATTGGAATAAGACAATCTCACCAGGCCCAAATGAGGTGGGCTTTGATGAAAGTTATATCATGGCTGCAACGCAAGATAGAGTTCCTACAGTTTATATAGAAAACAATAAGGTAGTGGGATTGAATCCTCAAGATCCAATTCAGGTAAACTATGAGAAAAACTTTGAAGGAGAACCAACAGCTATATCAAATCCCGAAATGGTATACATGAAATGGCATCATGGGCATAACAATAGTATTGTTAACGGTATTCCAAGAATTGGTTTTATGAAAGGAGGAGAAGCAGCAAAATGGGATGACTATGAAATGGCCGATCACTTCTTAATCAAAGCGAAAGAATATATTGAACAGCATAAGGATCAACCTTTCTTTTTATATTATGCACTTCAACAACCTCATGTACCAAGAACTCCCCACCCAAGGTTTAAGGGAAAATCAGGGATGGGACCAAGAGGCGATGCAATTATAGAAGCAGATTGGTGTATTGGTGAACTAATAACAACACTTGAGAAACAAGGCCTATTAGAAAATACATTAGTCATCCTTTCGAGTGACAATGGCCCTGTACTGAATGATGGATATTATGATGAAGCAGAGGAACAATTAGGCGATCATCAGCCAGCAGGTGTATTAAGAGGAGGAAAATATAGTTTATTTGAGGGAGGAACGCGCGTTCCCTTCCTAACGTATTGGAAAGGAAAAATTAAACCGACAAAGTCTGATGCTTTAGTTTGTCAGATGGATTTGCTTTCATCAATTTCAGCGTTAGTGGGTAGTAATTTAAAAACAGATGATAGTGAAAACTTACTATCTGCTTTTTTAGGTAAGAGCAAAATAGGTAGAGAAGAACTAATTTTAGAAGCAACATCAAGAACAGCATTTAGAAAGAATGATTGGTTATTGATTCCTCCTTATGAAGGTCCCATTGCTTTAAAGAAAGTAAAAATTGAAATCGGTAATAGCGATCAAATACAATTGTACAATTTGAAAGAAGATCCTTCTCAACAAAATAACTTAGCAAAGATTCACCCTGATAAGGTAGCACAAATGATGCAAGCGTTTAAGGCTGTCAGAGGTGATTTCAAGAAGGATGTAAAAGTTTATAAATTAAGATAAAACTATCAGTAGACCAATATTTAATAATTACCTCACCCGGCATCGGGTGGGGTATTTTTTTTTATTCTCATCAACCCAAGATAGCCCTGGGTTAATGAGAAACATACTAGATATGAATCAGAATCTAACCAAGAAGTTTTCCAGAGCACCACGGACTACCAACTTTCAGATAACTTAGGAAATGTTCGAGCCACGGTAAATTGGGGTCTAGCCAATGTTCTAACGCCTTTTATAGTCACTAATAATTATAGCGATTACTATCCTTTTGGTTTAAAAATGGATATTGGCACTAAACTAGCAAGTAGAAAGTATCGCTAAGGCTATCAAGGTGAATTTGCCGAAGACGAAACGGCTGATAATGGTTTCAATAGTTTTGAAGCTAGGATGTATGATCCTGTAATTGGTAGATGGTTGAGTGTGGATTCTCATAGACAATTTGCTAGTGTTTATTTAGGTATGGGGAATAACCCAATTAATTGGTGTAGATCCAGATGGCAGAGATTGGTTTAGAAATCCTTCTACGGGTAAGTATGAGTGGTTTAACTTCTCATCAGGTACTTTTGAAGATAATTCTGGTGATAAGTGGATTCACAAATCATCAGACCCAAATTGGGATCCTAGTGTACTTAATGTATTAGAAGTGCTCAAAGTGATGCAGCGCCTATAGCTTTTGGTTTAGTAGGATTTGCAGGGGGAACTGTAGCTTTATCCTATTTGGGAGGAGTGAATATGAGTAATACTTTCAGGAATATGTATAACTTCGCTAATAACTATACAAGGTGGAAAGGTGTTGTTGCCGGAGGAAAAGAGGCTATTGGCCAATTAGTATCTTCTGGAGATCCTAATTTGGATTTATATGATATAGGGGCTGAAGTAGTTGGTGGTTATACAAAAAAAGGGTGGCAAGGATTTTTACTTGGAGCTTCTGGATGGGCATTAGATTATAAGGTGTCTGATGCGAAGAATTTTGAACTTCTTCCATCTTTTGGTGAACCACTTGATATTACAGTTGATACTTTTCTCGGTGTACATGAACAAGGTATAACTACTTTAACAGGACACTTTTTGGAAAAAAGTGTAGTTAATTCTAAATATGTTTCAAAATTAATGCTACACTTTCATGATATTCTTATGAATTCTGGATATAAATATTTGGGTGAAAAAATGAAGGATAAAGGTTGGTAATCAAAATTTAAGATTCAAATGAGAAAAATAAAAAAACGAACAATTTTATTTAATGCATTTATCATTTTTATAGGTGGTGTAATGGCTTATATTTTTGCGTTACATTTGTTTGGAGAAAAAAAATATACGATTGGATATATGGAAGAAAGTGATTTGAATAAGTCAAAACGTTCACTAATATATTTTGTTAATGAAGAACGATACCGAATATCATGTTCATATATGAAATCAAAACATATCATAGAAGGCAAGGCCTATTTTTTTGTGAAGTATGCTATATTTGATCCTAAAGTAGGAGCAATAGGAACGGGTTCAAAAAATAGCACAATAGTTAGATTATATCAAAAGCCACCGTCAGACGGATGGACTAAGGAAGAATACTTAAAAATAAAGCATAAGTATGAATAGTATAAATGTGCTTTTATCATTTTCTCTTATATAGTGTTAATATAACGTTCAACTTACCACACTAAAATAGAAATAATGATTAATGCATTATAAACAGCAAACAACAATGAAACTCCATCTAACGTCTATACTACTTATTGCAACAAATTAAGTATAGATCCATCTTAGTTGGTAGTAATTTAAAAACAGATGACAGTGAAAACTTACTATCTGCTTTTTTAGGTAAGAGCAAAGTAGGTAGAGAAGAACTAATTTTGGAAGCCACATCAAGAACGGCCTTTAGAAAGAATGATTGGTTATTGATTCCTCCTTATGAAGGCCCCGTTGCTTTAAAGAAAGTAAAAATAGAAATCGGTAATAGCGATCAAATACAATTGTACAATTTGAAAGAAGATCCTTCTCAACAAAATAACTTAGCAAAGATTCACCCTGATAAGGTAGCACAAATGATGCAAGCGTTTAAGGCTGTCAGAGGTGATTTCAAGAAGGATGTAAAAGTTTATAAATTAAGATAAAACTATCAGTAGACCAATATTTAAAAAAATACCTCACCTGGCATCGGGTGGGGTATTTTTTATTCTCATCAACCCAAGTTAGCCCTGGGTTAATGAGAAACATACTTTTTACAAGATGTATTTACTGAACATCGCCACAATTATTACAGGTAAAATCAATCCTGAATAAGTATATATTATTAATTTCTTAAGGTATCGTTTTTTTGGAGCATCGTTGTCCTCAACGGCTTTATGATAATTGATATATACAATGTATCCGGAAATTATGATGCACAAAGCACATAATATATTGGACAATATCTGATTGTCGAAAATCGCAGAAGCAAATAGGTAGGCTATCGCATTACAAATCACAAAATATACCAATAGGTTTAGTCTTTTATCGATCATGGTTAATGTAAGTTTAATAGTTTTTAAGGTTATACATCTTAGACTACCACCTACTACATTTGTCATCACTTCATATGTATTACGTAAGATTGAGGATGTTTTTTGAAAATAAAAAAGGTTTTATCATTCAATAAAACCTTTTTATATAAGATAGTCACAACAAAATATTGAATGCTATACATAAATTTCCATATGCATATTTCTACAAATTATTATAGTTTCTAGCCGAATCTTATATTCATAATAATAACCTGAAAGCAAAGCTATCCAACAAAGGGAATTGAAGAGGAAAATATTTAATTTATAATAGAGGTAGATTTGACAAGTACCTTTAAATGAGTGGTATAAGTCGATGTTTTATGGTGGTAATATTAGATTGTTATTTTTTTACGATCACATAAATAAAAAAGTCTCCATTATAAATAGAGACTTTTTCTAGGCTTTAGTTAACTTCTTATTCTATTACATTTTTTGTCGATTTACTTTCTTAATTCTTATACCACAAAACTAAACCAGATCATTTATTTAATGCGGGAATAATTAGTCAATGATGGGGTGAATTTTGCTCAATGGTTACCTTTAGACTTTTTTTGAGACAAAAGTTCTTGCAGTATTATTCCCAATAGTTTAAGTGATCTGTAAAAAAAAGAAATTTATTATTCATAAAACCAATACAAAGAGTATCAGCAATGTCCTACAAGGTCAAATAAAAAGATCCTACTCAAAAGGTATTTCTACTTTTTAGAATAGGATCATATCCACACATCATCAATAAATCTATACGTCACACAACAAAAACATTATTCTTGTTAGAAACAGATCAAACGTCTGATCTCTTCATATTCATCCACTAATTTTTTAGAACCAATAATAATAGGTGTTCGTTGATGTATGTCTTTTGGTTTTATATCCATAATTCTAGCTGAACCGTTTGTCGCTTTACCTTTTGCCTGTTCTGTCAAAAAGGCCAAGGCATGGCACTCATACATTAGACGTAACTTACCTTCTTTATATTTATCGGTAGACGGATACATATAAACACCGCCTTTCAGAAGGTTTCTGTGAAAATCACATACTAATGACCCTACATATCTTGTCCCCATTTTACGAGACTTCAATTCATAAAGATAAGTTTTAAAGTCTCTAGAAAACTCTCCTTGATCTCTCTCATTGATACTGTAATATTCACCATTTTCAGGCTGTATAATGTTAGGGTGGGAAAGAAAGTATTCCCCTAATGAGGATTCATATGTAAAGCCATTTACTCCATATCCAGTGGTATAAACAAGCATGGTAGAAGGGCCATATAAAATATATCCGGCCGCAACTTGTTGATCGCCTTTTTGAAGAAAATCTTCTTTTTTATAAGGTTTTCCTTGTGGGCTAACTCTTTTATAAATGGAGAAAATGGTACCAACAGATACATTCACATCAACATTCGATGAGCCATCCAAAGGATCAATAGCCACAACATATTTTGCATTATGATTTCCTGTATCTATTATTTCATCACTTTCTTCGGAAAGAATCGCACATACCTGTCCACCATTAATTAATGCTCTTTTAAAACGCACTTCTGCAATGATATCCAACATTCTCTGAGGCTCTCCTTGTATATTTTCTTCTTCAGTCATTCCTTCAATACCACTTAAGCCGGCTCTATTAATCTCACGGCTAATAATTTTTGAAGCAATAACGATATCTCTTAATAGCTGAGATAATTCACCTGTGGCATGAGGAAATTCACTTTGTCTTTGAGCAATAAAACGGTCTACCGCAATGCCAATATGTGAAGTAAAAGTTTCAATATTAGCATTGGACTTTTCAGTAGTAGTAATACTTTCCATAGTAATGTAATTATTATTTTTGAGTGAATACGGTTAGAGATTTTGCTCCATGAGCATCTTTAAATGAGATTACTCAATGTCAGCGGTTATTTTTAGAAGAGCTAGAGATAAATACTCTATAAACTTTTAGTTCTGTTTTATTATGACAAATCAAAAGTAAGTGATCACTGCATAGTAAGTATCCTTTAGTTTCCTGTTTACCTTACATGAAACCATAGGACATTAACTTAAAAATAAATACTAGTATCGTTAGATTGAATAGTGTTAATGGGGTAAAGGGTTTACCTTCTTTTTATAAAAAAAATTAGAATAGCTAATGACTAAATGTATTGTGTCAACCCGATTCATTTCTTCATTTTTTGAGAACAATTAGCGTATAAATCCTTTTATCAAGGGGGGTAATTCGGTTTTACTAGACTCATTTATAAGAACTAAGGTAGTTTATTGGTGGATACTAAATATTATTGTTTAGAAACTTCAACACCACATTTTTTGACATGAAGTATGAATATATAGGAATGGTTACTTGTATGCTATGAAAGTATACCACCTATATCGTTGTAGATAATTGTTAAACAAATTTCTTCACGTTTGAGATGAAAACAAAACAACTACTTTTCTTCAAGCTAATATTTTTCATTATTTATTTTTTACCACTAGACAAAGCTTTTGGTACTTACAACTATGATAATAATTCGATTCACCCCTCAGCAACGTCTTCTGTTGTTAGAGATATTTACTCTAGGAATGGCACTTATACTTTGGAAGCAACAGATGCTTTTTCATTAAACTCTAATGGAGTAGGAAGTTATACTAATGCACAAAGTGGAGATGTATTGCATATCCTTAAAGATTCTTATTATACAATCACTCAAGACAATCATCTTTTTTCTAAAGTAATTATAGAAGAAGGAGGAACGTTAAGAGTTGGAAAAACTACCGGGCATAATTTTACCATAATTGAAGGAACAGGAATTTTATTTCTTAGTGGTGATAGTGATCAAATAATAAATCTTCCACAAGGTGATGGTAAGCTGACTGAAGAGGGGTTTTATCAATATAACACCTTAACAGGAAAAGGAGGAACTGTAGTTTTTGAAGGAGATCATGATATACTAGTTGATGCTACAGTAAATGAATTGAGTAATGTTATCGTCAATATTGGAGAAACAAATACTTTATTCCTACAAAGTATTACTCTAAATGGAAATTTGATGATCAATAAAGGAATTGTTAGTTTTGGTTCCTTTAATGATTCTGACCAATGGAATTTAGGAGCAGCTCAAAACCTTACAATATTTCAGGACTTTAGTGTATCATCAGCGGCTCAGTTTATTCAGAACCCGAATGATAACTCTTTTAATCACTCTATTGAATCATATGGAAATGTAACAGTCGATGGTAATGTGACGTTACCCAATGTCAATCTAAAAGCATTGAATCAAGAAATAGATCAGAACGAGAAAGCTAGTCAATTATTTCTATTTAATGAGTATACTACATTTCGTTATTTAAATATCAACAAGCCAATTACCTCTACTTTAAAACTTGAAGCAAGTAGTAATGGAATGCTGACGTTAAATACTGATGGGTATGCCTTAGACTTACAATCTGGTACTTTAGAGATTGGTAAAGGGATTTCTTATGATTTATCAGGGGCAAATTATACAATACCCACAGGGAGTGAGGTGATTGTGTCAAATGGAGGAGAATTAATTAAGTCAGGAGTAAATGCTTTTTACCTAGAAGGTAAACTTAGCGTACAAGGTGGACTGGTAGACATTCAGACAGCTGTTCCGAGTGGAATTACATTAAGAGAAAAAGGAATACTGGAAGTAAATAATGGCACCTTAAAAGCCGTAGCCATTCGGCCTACTATTGCTTCAGCAATCTCTTTGCATAGAGGCTCATTTGTGCAGAACGGAGGCACAGTAATATTGGGTAAAAATGCCCAAGGTATACAGAGTTTCCATACCTTAAATTTACCGTTTGCAGACAATTCATTCGAAGTTCATAATGGTGGTATTCTTAATGTGTATGCTCAATCTGGGTGGGGAATTCATATTGGTTCAGACCCAGAAAATGTAAAAGTAGATGGTGGGGAAATTAATATCTATGTGGCAGAAACGCCGAATGACTTCGATCCTAATGTTGCTACTCCAGATTATCCAACGTTTATTGTCAATTCAAGTTCTCCGTTATATGATGTTGCTTCATATTACCAAAAAAGTGATTCAGATAGCTATACAAATTATGGAAGAGTAAAATTAGATACTGCTTCATTTTTTAATGGAGACAAGACGATTATATCTTCAGAGGCGAACCATTTAGAAATAAAAGGATCTCTATCTTTAAATACTTACTTCGATGGTAATAACAAAGACTTATTTATCTATAAAGATCTTAACCTTAATATTTTAGATGCCATTGTATATACTGGGACATTAAGGTCAACCAATGAATCAAAATACTTTAAGTCTACTGTCAATTGGTTAAATTTTGTAGGGAATGAAAACTCAATTTTAAATATTAATTATGAAGTTGAGGAAGATATAAAGGCTGATCTAACGAATATATCCTTTGGAAATTTCAGAATAAATAAAGATTCTCGTGATGTAAAAGTGACTTTACAAGCAGACCCTAGTTTTTCTATATCAGTTAATACTGAAGCTAATTTTGCGAATACGCCGGTAGATAAAGAAGGACATGGATTCATCCCGAAAGATAAAAATGGAAACCCTGTTAATGGAACGGATGGCTCAGGTTATGATAAAGGAGAGCGATTTGAAGATTACTCCAACCTCGTAGATTTTGAAGGAGATTTTGAACTTTTAGAAGGTACTTTCGACCATAGAAATTATTCAGTAAGAATGTTTAGAGAAGGTGCACAAGTTAAAAATTATGGTGTTTTTGGCCTCTACTCAGGTCAATCTTCATTAGAGGATACAGAAGGAACATTTGGGGTGCAGGCACTCTTAAAATTTAGGGAGGGAGACATCACTTTGGAAACGAGTCAGAACTCAGAATTTGGGAACGTAAGAATCTTTTTAGAAGATCATACTTTATCATTAACCAGTGATGTTAAAATAAATAGGATACAGTATGTATCAGGTACTGTAGACCTATCAAATCATCAGCTGACTATTGACAGAATGAGGTTTGATCGTTCTTTGAATAGCTATTGTAAAGACCTTAATGATCCAGATTATGATCCTGCTTGTATCGCTGAAAAAGTCCCAACTTTTGGTATTTCTAAATTAGTAAAAGGTAGTGAAAGCTGGAAAACGATCAACTACCATAATTTCTTTGTGACTGATGGGAAACCTTCCAGTGGTGGTTTAAAAATTAAAGTAGATAATTTTGATCGACTCCATAAGATGTTGACAAGGATCTATACTGATGAGAAATCATATCACTTCACGAATAATTCAGATTATATTGCTCAAGCGATTACTACATCAAATAGTCGAGAGTTATGGCGTTCTTTATTATTTCCTGTAGGAATAAAAGACAATGGAAATCTCTATTACACTCCAGCTTTATTGCATCTAGAAAATGGCCCTGTGGAGATTACGAATACAGGGTATGTTTCTGTACGACCTGCTTTGGGTATTCTTCCAACAGCTGGTAGTGATCCATCCAATGAGTTGTTAAATATCTATTGGAATGTAGAAAAGCATGACTTTACAAATAATACTGCACTACCAAAAGTCAATTGGTTCTTTAGTATTTCAAATGATTTTGCTTCTGGGAACAATCCATTTACACAATCTGGAAACAACTTAACCAAAACGGATCTTGAAGATAGAGTACCAGGAAAAGTATTGAACGGTGATGACTATATCAGACAAATCAACAATGATGTTATAAGTGCCTATCAAAGAAAAGGGTTTGTTGCTCCAACTTATAATAGTGATAACCATATCGTCTCAGGACATATTCAGCAAAATGTACTTTTGCAATCAGAATATGATAACGGAAGTGCGTTTAATCCATCATCAAAAGATGAAGACAAGGTGTATGCAGGTAAATTAGTCTTCGAGTTTGAAAAAGATTATGATGCTACGAGTGGACGATTTTACTTAGAAAATGCAAATTATACTGTAGGTCCTGAATCTGCTTTTAATGGATATCCGGGGATATATGTTTATCAGAATAAACTATCTGAAAGTGGTGGGAAATATAGTTATCATTATAATGATGGAGAAGGGAGTAATACATGGGACAATATTTTAAATTGGTATGTATTAGAAGAGTCATCACAGACTTTATCACAAGCTTATACTATCCCAAGTTTAAACGACGTAGCTATCTTGGGAACAGAAGAAAAGTACACTATTGTTAGTGGTGCAATGACAGAAACGGTTCCAAGTACGACAAAAAGTTTCACCACAAGCTATGAAGGCGTTGATATCGAATTAGCACAATTGATTTTCAATCATTCTACTTTAAGAAGAAGTGCCTTGAAAATTAAAGGAGCGGATCTAAAAATCGGAAAAGTGGTTGGCTCTGGAGAAATTGAACTGGACTTTGGAGCAGATAAAGTAGATACTTTCTATCGCCCACAATTAATAGGAGATTTTGGAGACTGGGCAGCCAACGAAAAAAGTATTCTTAAAATTACTCTGCCTAAAGAATTAAAAGATGATGATGATCCTAGTTTAGGGTACAATAGAGCAGATATTGGTACGCAACGCTTGACAGAAGTTGAATTGTATGATTTGCCAAAACTTCCATATGTTGAGATCCACTCTGGTGCAGGATATTTTACCGAGGATTTACGAGCATATCAACTTGATATTTATTCTAACGCCACTGTACTTGTAAGAGCAGATTATGAAAATGGAGATATTACCGCTGATAATAATATTCGTTTAAATAATAATGGTGCACTGATTTTCCAAAAGGAAGGAAACTTTGATAGAACAGTAAAAACTGGTGGAATTATCAGTACACTGACAACGTATAACAACGGTAATAACGAGAGAAACTACAATCATATTTATGTTGAACAGGGAGAAATAAGTACTGGAACACCTCGTCAACATCAGTTATATGTTTCTGGGAATATTGCATTAGCAGATATTGTAAATTTTGATTTATATGGAGCAGGGAATGATCTCTGGACACCTTACATTATAGGAAACAATCTGCAGGTAGATTTTGAATATGATTCTGAAAATATTCCTCAAGTGATAGCTGATTCCGCTAATGTATCGAAGGTGAGTTTATATTTTGATGGAGAGACCGACGGAAAACTAACACATGCTGATAATGAATATAGGATTCTTCCTGAATTCTATGATATCGTGATGAATAAGTCGAAATCCACCAAGTTTACTGTTGAAAGAGGGTTTAATTTAGCAAAACATAGTCAGGGTAATAAAGCAGATAAACCACTTCAATTAGTTAGTGGGGAGCTAAAATTTGATCTTAAATTATTGACAGATCAAGCTGTTTTGGGAAATCCAACGGATCAAAACCTAAATATTGATGTCAACACAGGCGGAGAAGAATTTTATATAGCCTCAGATGCAAAATTGACTCTTGGTAATGCATCTACAATTTCAGTTTCCTCTACAGAAGAAATGGGTGGTGGTATTTTATTAGACGGAACATTGGAAGTTATTGAAGGTGGAGTGGCAAGGGTATACAATGGAAGTCAAACTAGTAATAATTATATTAGTTATGGTAGTTCTGGATCTGCAAGAATTAATATTTTGGAAGGAGCTGAGTTGATAGTAGGTTCACAATTACGACGACAATTGTCAAGTGAGAGAGGTACGATTACCCTTTATCAAGAAGGTGGGAAAATTGAAATTGGTGGACAAGATATTTCTGATGAATTAAGCGGTAGAGCTATTTTAGAGATAGTCGATGAAGGAGCTATTCAACTTAACTATGATGTAACAACCTTAGATGGAAATTTGAATTACTTCAAACTAAAAGGTTCAGAATCATATGATTCAAATCAAGTAAGTTTATTGTTTACTCCGAATTCTCCATCTTTAAGTTATTTCTTTAAAGACAATACGATAACGACTCCGTCTAGATTTATTATTGAAGGAGTTTCGGGGAAAGATTTTATGATCAATTCTTCTCTTCCTTTAGGAAATACAGATATTATCAATGGGCATGTGGGGGTCATCACTAATGACCTTTCTTTCTATGGTAATTTGATGATCGATGAAAATGTAATCTTTAATCAGCATGAAATGAATATTTCTTTTTATGGGAATATTTATAATAGTGGTACTTACAATGGCAATAGTAAAACAGCCAATTTTATTGGAGGAAAGCCACAATACTTAGGTGATTACAATGCTGTAAATTCAGGGAAAAAAGGGAGTTATAACTTTGGTCATGTTCACCTAAACGGATCAAATACAGAGTTAGTAGTTCAATATGGAAAACAACAGAATAATGCAGATGGGGTAACTGTTGTAGGGAACTTAGTAATAGAAGGAGAGGCGGATATAGTATTGGATATTCCTCTAAGCTTGGAAAGAAACCTATTAATTCATGAAGGATCTTCAATAGAGGGAACCTCTGCAATTGCTTTTGAAGGTACAGAATTACAGGAACTTTATTCCGACAATGGAGTGATAGAAAACTTGATCATCAATAATGAACATGATGTACATATTCAAGACCCGAACAATGAAACATTGTTTTTAAAGTTGTCTATAAATGGTGATTTAACGTTGGCTAAAGGGAATTTAGTGATTGATGAAAACTCACTTTATCTCGGAGAACAGGCCAACATTTTAGGAAGTGGCAACGGAAATAATAAAAGTGAATTTAATGCTTCAAGAATGTTGGTATTATCTGATAGAAATAGAGATGGTGGAGTGATCAAATTTATTGAAGCTGGTGATACGAATAACTTTTGTCTCCCAGTTGGTGTGTTAGGTAAATATACACCCATTGCCATCGACTTATCTTCCAATGTTATTGATGAAACGATAGGTATTGAGATAAAGTTATTAAATGAGAAACCTGTAAAAGCGTATAGATCATTGGTTTACAATAATTCAGAATGGGTGAATAATCCGGTGTCTTTTGAAAATTCGGATATCCTAAACTATGCTTGGTACATGGATATTGTAAAGATGGATGGTACGAAATTCAATTATGATCAATTACCGACTTTAGATTTTGATGTCACTTTCTATTATGATGTGAATGACGTTGAGAATGATGAATCTAAATATTTACCTGCCATTAGTATTGGTAGTGGTTTTAAGAACTTCACAACTGATGAGGTGAATACTACAGACCACTCGGCTAAGATTCTAATTAATAATGCCATAATAGAGTACTTTGATAACATCAATGGTGTCAATGAGTTTAGTGCATTAATCGCTGTAGGTGATCCTGACCATATTGTTTCTACGGTACCTATTTATCGATCAAAAAATGTAGCAGTATCTCCAACGGAAGAAAATTGGGATGATGCTTCAATTTGGGAAGTGAATTTAATTGGCGGTCACAATAGCGATGAAGAGGGTAATAATGCCTGGTTAAACACTACATCTTATCCTGATGGTGGACCTATTGTTATTATCCAAAGAGGAACAAAAGTAAAGTTAGACTTTGAAACGGTCATTGCCGAGTTAATTATTGAGGGGAACAACGATAATTACCCTGCCGGTGAATTTATTGTGGAAAGTAACACTGATAAATCTGACGTAAATAACTCAATAGTAGGTAATATTTCTGGTCAGGGAATTCTTGTGATGAGAACAGATAATATTCTTGATGATAATTGGACAGAATTCTTAACTATCAATAATGGCAGTTTAGTACTAGAGAAAAATGATTTTCAAGATAATTATTTCTTTCATGGTGGATTATTTAATGAATCAGATATTACCGATATGCCAAATAATAAGTTGATTGCTATTTCCGCAATTAACGCAACTACATCCGGTATTTATTCTTTACAAACTAAAGCTGCTGATGTAGAGGCAAAACAATCCTACCCAGTATATCATTTAAAAAACAATATAATGATAGGAGAAGGGGGTGTTACCGTTAATGAATATTCAGCGTTAGTAGTAGGCGATGATGGAGTCAATATTACTATGGAGACATCCACACTGAACTTAAAATCAAATTCAACACTAGCGTTAGCTGGAGGCTCTAAAATAGTGGTGAATGGAACTTTCAATGTCGAAAGTGGTGCTAGGATATATTCTTATTCCAACAGTTCTGGAGTAGAACGAATTCTTGAGTTCAAAGAGGATATTAATATCGTTTCTGGAGTAGATTTGTCCGAAGATGTATTCACATTTGCATTAACGGGTAATGGTCAACAACAAATGATCAATGCGAATATTACAGGTAGTAATAGCTTAAGAAAGCTAGTAATTGATAATAACTATAATGAAAAGCTAAACAACCAAGCAGCAGTACACCTTTTACAAGAGATAAATGTCAATGATTTAGAATTGATTGATGGTATTTTAGATGTAAAAAATGGATTATTAAACCATATCGGAGATATCGCTATGGAGCCTGATGATGTGATGAATACAATGGAATCTTATATTGTTGGACTCGCAAAATTTAGGGTGCCAAGTGATCATAAAGAAAATACCTTTTTTCCGGTAGGTACCATTCAAGAATTTCACCCTATTGGTATTGGCAGACATGAAGTAAGACCGGGTGCAGGTGATGATAATTTTAGTAAGAACTTTCCCGGAAGTTATATCACTTGGGAAGTAGGTTTTACATCGGGAGCAGCCGATTTGTTGATTCCGGATAATAGTATCAATGATGTATACGAAGGATATTGGGAATTAAACCCTATCAACCTTTCAGCTTCGGAGAAATTTACCACTACCGTCAATTTTATTTATACAGGGAAATTAGACAGGAAAGGGGCTTCAGTAGAAGATTTAAGAATCTTGCATCAAGATATTGACAACATCAATGATATAAATAGTAACTGGAACTTCATAACTGGCGATTTAGATACGGAGCCTGAAGATATTACCACTTCAGGTTCCAATAACATTGTTCAATCTCAGCCAATTACATTTAATCATTCTTCTAACTCTAGTGTTCGATGGAGTTCGAGTACAAGGACAATGACAGAAATATCTACACCATCTAATGAAGATAATGTAATAACTGTAGCATCATTAGGAGAAGATTTACCAATTGAGCTATCTCACTTTACTGCCTCGGTAAAAGAAGGAAAAGTGTATTTAGCTTGGCAAACACTTACAGAAATTAATAATAAAGGATTTGCCATTTATAGAACCAAGGATGGGAAAAATTATGAGAAGGTTGGATTTGTGGAAGGCTATGGCAATTCAAATGTAAAACTAGACTATAGTTTTGTGGATGAAGCTCCATACAGTGGTATTTCTTACTACCGATTAATTCAAAGTGATTTTGACGGAAGGTCTGAAAGTTTTGGTCCAGTTGAAGTGACGATAGGTAATAACGATCCTCGCGAGATTACAGAAAATGCAGTGGTTATCTATCCCAATCCTTCGAATGGTGAAGATGTAAATATGGAGTTATATCAAATGGAAGGAATCATCGAAATAAACCTAATAAATAATGAAGGCAAAATATTATCCACAGAAAGAATAAATACAGATTATTCAAGAAAGATGCTGATTAAAACATCTTCATTGAAGTCGGGCATCTACTTTATAAAAGTAGTCAATGGCTTTGATAGAATCGTGAAGAAGTTGATCGTTCAATAAACGTGATGCTTCGATGACGATTAAATATCACTCAAAAAAGGAGTACGATGAAAGTATTCCTTTTTTGTCCATAAATAATAAGTGAATTACATAAATACTTATTATTTTTAGGAGAGAGTATGTAATGAAAATATAACTATCCATTGAAATGAAATCTACCCTAGTTATGTTTTTTGTCTTATAGTAAATGTTTAGAACCAAGAAGAGAAAAATAGGCTTTTTATTAAAATCGCTTGTTTTCTTGAATGCATTCTAAATAGTAAATGAGTTTATGTATTGTTATGAAGTATATATATCAAGTAATTTTTTTAGTACTTTATTTACTAACACCTATTAATAGTCTTGGAGTTGAAAACTTTGAAATCCAAAAGTTGACAGTTTCCCAAGGATTAGCCCATTCTGATGTTAGAGGAATCTGTCAGGATGACTATGGTTTTTTATGGATTGCGACTCTAAAAGGGTTGAGTATGTTTAATGGTAAAGAGGTCACCAATTTTCAATACAACCAATTCAATAAAAGTGATTTTCCCACCAATAGGATTATTGCTATGAAGAAAGGGAAAGGTCCTTACTTATACCTACTACTAGAAAATCATGGTATCTCAATCTTCAATACAGACGATTACACCATAAAAAATTTCCATCTTTTAAATGACAAGGACAATGTGAATCTATTGGATTTAAGAACAATGTCATTGCTCTACATGGATGGCTATGGTGATAAACTATTTTTAGCTTCTAGAAAAGGATTTGTCTATCAAGTGAACCTTGATGCTAATGGTAAGCCTGTACAAATCGAGAAGTTGAAAATCATTAATGACTTGACAAAAAAAGATTATAGAATTCGAAGTATTCTAGCAGATGATGATGGTAATTTATGGGTTTGTTCAAGAAATGGTCTTTACTTAAGACAGAAAGGAGATGACATTAAGAAGGTGAATTTCAAGAATAAAAATATCATCGATCTAAAAAAGATCTTCAAAATAAATAAGGATAACTATTTAATTGGTACAAACCAATCGGCCTATAAGTTTAACCTGAAGACAGGAAATGTTAAGAGGATACTTGCCAACAAAAAAATCAACGAAGTAACCGGTTTCTTAAAAAGAGAAAACAATGAACTTTGGATTGGTACAAATAATGGCATCTGGATTAAACCAGAACATGGTAAACCAAGACATCTGATCCCTGATGAATCGTCTATGGTGAATAGAATCTCGGTATTATACAAGGATAACTCGAACTCTCTTTGGATCGGCTGTAATGCTATTGGAGTAAGATATATCAACACCAAAAGCCAAGTAGTTGATAATATCCCTTTAAAAACCGGACAGGAAGATGGTATAAAGAAAGGGTTTATCACAAGCATTAGTAAGATTGATAATTATTTATTGATCGGAAGTATGGATACTGATTTATACTTCTATGACTTGAATAAAAAAGAGTTTACTACTTCTAGGGTTTTTAATAATAGTAATTTTGTAACAAAAATTTTAGTCACAAAAGACCGTAGAATTTGGATTGGTACAAGAAATAATGGCCTAAAGGTATCGAAGAAACCATTTACTTCCATTGCAGATTTAGAATGGATAAATGCGAGAAATGAAATAAAAAATGCAGAGAAAGTAAGAGGTAAGATATCGTATATACAAGATCTATTCGAAGATAAGTACAACAATCTTTGGGTAAGCAGTCATGATCTACCTTTATTTAGATACAACATCTCAGAGAAAACAGTTCAGTTGTACGAAGGGTACGATAATAATGAAATTCAGGTATCCAATCTTTACTATGAACCCAAAAAAGATCTGATTTGGTTAAGTACAATGAACTACGGTTTATTTAGATTAACAGTAGAAAATGATAAAATTAAGTCTACTAGACATTATAAAAGTAATCTAAATGATGCAACAACTATATCATCAAATTATACCTGGTCGGTAGTAAGAGACTTTAATGATAAGATATGGGTAGGAACCATTGGTGGGGGGTTGAACCTTTTAAAAGATGAGGAAAAAGGGATATTCGAAAAGTTAAATGCGACGAATTCGGATAGTGATATTGAATGTTTATTAGTGGATACTATTCAGAAAAAGATCTGGTATGCAGGAGGTACAATTGCTAGTTACGATCCCCAAACGAAAGAAAATATTATCTACTCTAGAGTGGATGGTGTAAAGAATGAAAATGGTTTTAAAGTAGGAGCAGATTACCTTGCAGAGGATGGTATTATGTATTTCGGTGGTGTCGAAAACCTCTCATTTATTGATCCAAATAAATTAATACACAATAATTTTAATCCGACGATAAACCTTACAAGCCTGAGTGTTAATGAATCGCCTGTACATATTGGTCAAGAAGTAGATGGTAGAGTTATTTTGGAGAAAGGACTGCATATTACCGATAAGTTTGTTTTGGGTCCTGATCAGAAAAACTTTAATATCAGTTTTATTGCTATTTATCCTTCAGCGGTGAATCAGGTAGAGTATCAGTATAAACTTGAAGGTTATGATAGTCATTGGATTCGAGTAAATAAAGGGGAAAATAAGGTCTATTTCTCCAACTTACCTTCTGGAGAATATACTTTTAATGTACGAACTAGAATCAGTAACGGCGAATGGTCTATACCTGCAACTGTAAAAATAAAAATTGAAAAGCCTTTCTGGAAGCAATGGTATTTTATCCTCACTTTGATCATTGTGGTTATGGTCATCCTTGTGATCATCAACATTAATTATCTAAGACAACAGAAACTAGCTCATAAATTGGAAATCACTGAGTTAGAAAGAGAAAAAGATCAAGAATTAATTGATCAGAAACTGAAATTCTATACTAATATCAGTCATGAATTAAGAACACCTTTAACTTTAATGAAGGGACCTCTAGAGGATTTAGTTTCTAATCATTCTATCAAATCATCTTTAAGAGAAAAAGTGCTATTGGCTTATAATCAAACAAATAAACTATTGGATTTGGTGAATCAACTCCTTGATTTTAGAAAGATTGAGAATGAAAAAATTCAGCTAAACCTTCAGAATGGTAACTTCTATGACTTTATCCATGAGATATTTACCACCTTTAATTATAAAGCCAAATCGAAGCAAATAGATTACAAGTTTACATCGAAAAAAGGGGACTATATCATGGCCTTTGATAAAAGTAAGATGGAAACTGTGTTTATGAACCTACTTTCGAATGCTTTTAAATTTACTGAGGAAGGCGGCGCGATAAAGCTTAAATTAAATACGTTTGAGAAAGACAACCAACCTACATTATCTATTACAGTAGAAGATAATGGTTTAGGAATTGACGAAAAATCGATCAGTAAAATATTTGATAGATTTTATCAGACAGGAAATGCAAATTCTATCAGAATCTCAGGTTCTGGCATCGGATTATCTATCGCAAAAGAAATTATCGAGGTGCATGAAGGATCACTATCTGTAACAAGTAAAGAAGCTGTAGGAACTACATTTGTGATCGAATTGCCAATGAAAACAGTCGAAAATAATACGTCTGAAGTCCTTCCTGAAAACTATTTTATTGAAGATGTAAATCTAAAACAGGATGAAGAAGAAAATCAGAAAATAGAAGGAGCTAAGATTTTGATAGTTGAAGACAACACTGATATTCGAAACTTTATCATCAATTTATTTGAAGGGTCTTGTGAAGTGTTGGATGCAGAAAACGGGCAGGAAGCTCTAAATATCATAAAGAAAGACAAAGAAATAGATCTTATTATTAGTGATATCATGATGCCTGTTATGGATGGACTGGATTTCTGTAAGCATGTTAAGAAAGATCCCGATACATGGCATATTCCAATATTCTTATTAACGGCAAGAACGTCTACTTCTCATGAATTAGAAGGCCTTGAGTATGGTGCAGATATGTACATTACCAAGCCATTTAGTCCTGCGATTCTTAAAAAAACAGTATACAATACATTAAAGCATAGAAAAAGGTTATCGACGATGTACAATGATGTTATCAAGTTGCAAAAACCGATTTCGTTGTATGAGGAAGAAAAAGAAGGAGAGTTCTTGAAAGAGATGGTAACAATTGTAGAAAAGTATCTGAGTTCACCAGATTTTAAAGTACATACCATTGTTACAGAAATGGGAATGTCACAATCTGTGTTATATAAGAAACTTAAGGAAGTGACAGGTAAATCTATCATCGAGTTTGTGAAAGACATACGTATGAGAAAAGCTGGAGAACTACTTCTGAAAGGCGATAAAAAAGTATTTGAGATAGCTGATGAAGTAGGTATTGGAGACATTAAATATTTTAGAAAATGTTTCAAAGAACATTACGGTATGTCATCGACTGAATACATGAAAAAAATGAAAAGTTTCTCTGAAGAAACACAAGAATAAAGGGAAAAACACCTTGTGGAATATAATACTACAAGGTGTTTTTGTAAATGGTTATTTCATTTTTAAGAGGGGGCATTTTAGTTAATACTCCATTTGCGAGAATCCTCACCCCAAAATTCATTAGGTGTAAATTATACTTGTATAAAGAAATTTTAGAGCACTTATTTTTTTATATAATGAAAGAATTATTATTAATAAACATACTGGTATTCATCTCCATTATGTCAGGGTATGCTCAGAATAAAGCTGACAAACCTAATATCTTATGGATTACCTTTGAGGATACATCTCCTCATATGATATATGATAATCCGGCCGCAAAAACTCCTGTAATGGATAAGATGGCTGAAACAGGTATCCGATTTAATTCTGCTTTTTCAACAGCAACAATTTGCTCGGCATCTAGGTCTGCAATTATAACAGGTCTACATGCGACTTCTATTGGTACAGGTAATCACCGTTCAAAAGTCAACTTACCTAGTCAAGTGAAAGGCTTTCCTTACTACTTAAGAAAGGAAGGGTATTATACGACGAATAACAAGAAGAAAGACTACAATGTGATGAAGACTCCAGCTTTCACAAAAGAAGCATGGGACGAATCAAGTGGAAATGCTCATTGGAGAAATCGTCCAACTAAAAAAACACCTTTCTTTAGTGTATTTAATATCATGTATTCTCATGCGAGCCGTAAGTTTGTAAATCCTGAGAAAAAATACATTGAGGAGGTATATAATAATCTTCCAGAAGAATTTAGAACAACACCGGAAGAAGTGGTGCTGCCAGAGTATATAAAAGATACGCCTAAAATGCGTAAACATTTTGCGAGAATTTATAATTGTATCAACTATACAGATTATACGATTGGAAAAATATTAGATGAATTAAAGAAAGACAAGCTAGAAGATAATACGATAGTATTTATCTATTCTGACCATGGAGAAGCGATGCCTCGAGGGAAAGGAAATGGCTTGAATACAGGACATAGAGTGCCTCTTTATGTATATGTTCCTAAGAAATACCAAGGACTTACTCCATTTAAGTCGGGAAAAGCAACGGATCAAGTAATGAGTTTTGAAGATTTAGGTCCTACTGTATTATCGTTAGCTGGTGTAGAAATTCCATCACATATGGAAGGAGGAAACTTCTTATCTTCTTCTTTTAAGAAAGAAATGTTCTATGGTGCAAAGGACGGAACAGATGATGCTAGAGATATCACAAGAGAAGTTTCAGACGGGCGTTTTATCTATTCTAGAATTTACAATCCAATTTTACCAGAGCTACAATACAAGCATTACACAGGGCATTCAAAGATCTATGTTACTATGAGAGATGATCTTTGGAAAAATCGATTAAAAGGATTTCAAAAGTCAATTTTCACAGAGGAAAGAGCTTACGAAACACTTTATGATTTAAAGAATGATCCTTGGGAAATGAATAACCTTGCTGATGATCCTGAATATAAGGAGCAATTAGAAAAAATGAGAGCATTCTGCCAAGAGCAAATTTTAGCGACTAGAGATCTTCAATTTATGCCTTCAGGGGAGATGCTTAGGTTAGATAAAGAATCAGGATTAACACCATTTGAATATAAAGGGGATGAGGAAATCTATCCATTAAGTAAGATTCTTCCTATTGCAGAGTTAAGTGGAAAAGGAAAAGAAGTCATCGAGCAACAAGTGACAGCATTGAATGACAAAGAAGAATTGGTACGTTATTGGGCTTTATTTGGTTTGAAAAATCAAAAAGAAGATGCTGAACCATATCTTGATAAAATTATTAAGATCATGGAAAATGACAAAGCAGCTTTCAATAGAATTGAGGCGGCTACTATTGTACATGCTCTGAAAAGAGACGATGCTTCTAAAGCAGTTCTGAACAAATATGCATTGAGTACAGACATGTTTCATCAATGGTATGCGTTAAGAAATATCCAAGATTACTTACCAAATCAACTTGATTTTGTAGATACTTACAATACAGCATTGAGTAAGCTCAAACCTAACAAGAGTTTACCTGAAGATCTGAAGAATGTGAGGTTTGATGTATTTGATACTTGTAAAGGAGCATTATATATGATCAAACAAAAGCAGAAGTATAATTTATTACCTGCTCAAGCAAATTAAGATAAGATTATTCTACCCTTATTGATATAGGGGTAGAACTTAAAAATATAAGTATGAAAGTTATATTATTACTAACGGCACTATTTAGTGTTACGTGGGCTCACTCGATGTCTTTGAATGATTCAACAACTGTAGCAGTTTTCGATGAAGAAGAGCCGAATAGTAGTTATGTCAAATCAAAGATCAATATAATTACTAAAAACCCTATTGCACTTCATCAAGGATTTGCAGGGTTCAATATGCGTATTGGAGATACACCTTGGACATATAATAATCCGGTGTTTAGAAAGGGTGTCCAACAAGCCAACCCAGGTTTTTTACGATACTTTTCAGGAACAAGAAACGATTATCTTGATTTCAATACAGGATTATATATTGAAGAGCATCATGAACAAATTAAAAGTGCCAATAAAGAAGATGGTGACGATGGGTGGAAGGAAAAGGTTCCCAATGATATAAAATGGGTGAATGGGAAAATTCCAAATAGATTGTCTGATATGTATGATCTGTGTGGATCTGTGGGGTCAAGGCTAATCATTACGCTTAACCCTTTTGTACAATCTCCGGAAGAAGTAAAGACTTTTATTAAGTTTATTAAAGACAATAATATCCTTGTTGAGGCTTACCAATTGGCTAATGAACCGCAATTATATAGAAAACCGAAGGGAAAATATTTCTTCAAGAATGGCGAAGACTTTGCCTATAAAGTAGATGAAATTATAAAAGCGGTAAGAGAAATTGATCCCGACGCTAGAATAGCTCATAACTATGCCTTTGATAATATATCCTCAGGAAAATGGGCTGAAGGGATTAAGAAGTATCATAAAGAGAATGGAAGAAACTGGGATTATGTATCTATGCACTCTTATCTATTCTTTGGCACAGGTAATAAGGATTATGACAAAGAATTAGAAAGAATCAGAACAAGAATTAGGAAATTTACAAGTGATGATTTCTTTGATGGCAGATTTACAAAAACATCGTGGGAAGATTCTAAACTGATCATTACGGAATTTAGTTTATGGAACAAGACAGTGCGATATACTCATGCGTACGGTAACTTGTTCAATCCGGAGTACTTAATGAGAATGTCTGTTCAGCCGAGAGCTTACATGATTGGTAATCACTATATGGGTGAGGCTATAAGAGCAAAAAATAAGTACAAAAATAAAATATTTGAAGCGTATAATAACCACGAACATTTTGATCCAAGTAATCTGCCTAACAGTTACACTGCTCGCGAGGAAAAAGTTGCATTAGGACATATCTATGGAGTATTGAATAACAGTGATCAAAGCTATATCACAAAGATTTCGGGTTCTGCTAAAGTTTCCGCTCAAGAAGAAGAGGTGGATGCATTGTACGCAGTAGGTTATAGAGGAAATGAAAGGGTCGATTACCTAATGGTTGTCAATACTTCTGATAAGGGTCATAAGGTTCAAGTAAAATTAGATGGTACACTAATCAATAAAAAGTTAGCGATCAAATATTCATATGGAGAAACTCCTCAGGGCGAAATATTACATGGAGAGGAAAATGCTATTAGTAGCGAAAAAGTGACAATTCGCCCTTATAGCGTAACCATTATTTCTTGGCCGAAAGATCAATTACCAACTCCAAAACCAACAAGAATATATTCTATTCGCCATGAGAAGAATGCTGCCACTTTAAAATGGTGGAAAAGAAATACCGCAGATGAATATATCATTAAGTACGGCACCTCAAAAAATAACCTTAATCAAACTGTTAAGGTGAAAGGAGTAGCAACAAAGACAATCAATGGGTTAGATCATAGCAAAGAGTATTTCTTTTCTGTTGTAGCTAAAAACCAATCAGGAAGTAGTGAGTCTTCTAATATTGTCAATACCAAAGTGAATAAGCCGGATGCTCCAAAATTAGTGCGTTCTTACAAATACGATGGAAAAGTGATTGTACATTGGGAGTCGGTTCCTTTTGCCAATGGTTATAAGGTACAGTATAAGACTGAAAACGGTGACTTTTCTGAAGAAGTAGAAGCTAAAAACATTACAGGCTATGTTATTGAAAAACTAAAAAATAACATTGAATATGAAATAAGTGTAACTGCTTATAATGGAAATGGCAATAGTCAATCATCTAATGTGTTTAATGTGACTCCCTCTGAGAATATTCCATGGACACCTTATTGGTTGAGAGTTTCAAATGAAAAAGGTGAGGGAGTAAAATTAAAATGGCAACCTTCTGATAATAATAGAGGAGGGAAGTACTCGGTATATTACTGTCCATCTCCTTGGGATGAGTCTTCTTATGAGTTAGTTGCAGAAGGCCTAACATCACCTGAATTTATAGATACAAAGGAAAGATCGGGCAATAGATGGTATTACAGAGTAAAATCAGTTACAGAAGATGGAGCAAGTAATTTCTATTCTAACATTGCCACATTTACGACGAAAAAGAAAAATACAAAGTAATAATACTATGTGTTCTGTTTTCATTCTATTCGAAAATAGAAAGACATTTCAATTAAGATGTGTGATTTAAATTATAGTCCTCCTTTTTTAGGAGGACTACTTTTTACCACCCCATCTTAATAGTTGAACAAACGAAATAAGAAAATGAAAAGAGTAATATTTTATATAGGTGTAGTTTACTTATTATTGAATACCGGATGTACAAAAACAATTACTTCCTGTACTCAACAAAATAAAGAATTATTAAAACCTAATATCATTTTTGTATATTTTGATGATCTCGGTTTTGGAGATATTGGTGTAAATGGTGCCGACAAAAACTTAAAAACACCTCACCTTGATGCTTTGGCTTTAGGTGGGATTAACTTTAAAAATGGGTATGCTACTTCAGCCACTTGTACACCATCAAGGTATGCAGCATTTACAGGACAATACCCATGGAGAAAAAATGCACAGATTCTTCCAGGATCTGCACCAATGCTTATTGATACTACTCAAGTTACATTACCTAAGATGCTTCAATCGGCAGGATACACTACAGGTATTATTGGGAAATGGCACTTGGGGCTTGGAACAAATGATAAAGATTGGAACAAGTCAATTTATCCTGGACCTAATGAGGTCGGATTTGACTTATCTTATATTTTAGCAGCGACTCAAGATAGGGTGCCAACCGTATATATTGAAGACGGTAATGTAGTAAATTTAGATCCGAATGATCCAATTGAAATTAACTACAAAGAAAATTTCGATGGACAGCCTACAGGTAAGAGTCACCCTGAACTTACTTCTATGAAATGGCATCATGGACATAATGCTTCAATCATAAATGGTATTCCAAGAATTGGTTATATGAAAGGTGGTAAAAGTGCCACCTGGAGTGATATAGATATGGCTGACCATTTCTTAGCTAAAGTAAAAAGCTTTATTGTTGAAAATGCTAATGGAGAGAAACCCTTCTTCTTAACTTATACTATGCAGCAACCTCATGTTCCTAGAACTCCACACCCTAGATTTATAGGGAAATCTGGTATGGGACCAAGAGGAGATGTAATTATTGAAGCGGATTGGTGTATTGGTGAATTAATGAAAACGATTCGCCAACAAGGTATCGAAGAGAACACACTAATTATTCTATCTTCAGACAATGGACCAGTACTTAATGACGGGTATTATGATGAAGCGGTTGAATTATTGGGGGAGCATGATCCAAACGGTGGACTAAGAGGTGGAAAGTATTCATTATTTGATGCAGGGGCACATGTTCCTTTTATCACTTATTGGAAAGGTAAAATACAGCCAAGCACATCAGATGCATTAGTGTGTCAGGTAGATTTATTTGCCTCACTTGCAGATCTTGTTGGTAGTCATCAGAAAGCTCAAGATTCAGAAAATGTGATGGATGCTTTCCTAGGGAAATCTTCAGAAGGAAGAGAATCTTTAATATTAGAGGCAAGTACCAAAACTTCATATCGAAAAGGTGATTATGTATTGATACCAGCTTATAAAGGAAAGAAGGTGAATAAGAAGGTGAATATTGAGTTAGGGAATTCTCCAGAAATGGCTCTTTATAATTTAAAGCTAGATCCCTCTCAGACAAAAAATATTGCAGAGGATAATCCGGAGCTAGTGAAAACACTATACAATGAGTATTTGATCAAAAGAGGAATTCAACCAAAGAATATGAAATAACTCTTTTAGTTAGAATACTACAAAAAATAAGGTCATTATAACAACATGGTTATAGTGACCTTAATTTTTTGGTTAAAAAAAAGACCTAATCAATGATAAGGTCCTTTACTTTACAATATTTTTATGAAATGAAATGAAAATATCTGCTACTTTCATAATTTTTTTACCTAATACAAACTTAGCCAATAGAAGGTAGATATAAGAAACAATTTAGTTTCCATAAAGGGACTAATTGTTCTTTCTTTTTGAAAGACTTAATTAATGTATTTCAAAAGGTCGATTATAAGATAATAGATACTTTATATAAACATAATAACCTATTAATAATCAATCAGTTTATGAGAATAAATAAAACTCTATACTATTGTAAATTACTGATAATAAATAATTTAAAATTGAAAATGAATTTATCCCCTCTTTTCAACTAAATATTTTCCATTTCAAGATCAACCGATGTCATATTTACACTTATTAAGCTAAATACGTATTTACTAACTGTACATTAAATAAATAGTAGAAATGAAAAGAATTTTACTCTTTTTACTTACAATCTTACTTCTGATTGTAAATAAAAAAACAGAGGCAAATGATGGTGCCTTAAAAAAAATAACGAATCAATTCAATCTTTTTTATAGTAATGAATTTCAAAATTGTTTTGTCGTAGAGGAAAGCTTTGACACCTCAAATTTACCTACAAATTGGGTAGAGTATTCTTCTTCTGCTCAGGTCTATACAAACAATGGCTTCTTAGTATTGGACCGAAAAGAAATTGGAGGAAACACGGTTACTCCAAAAGTATCCTATACCATCGAAGAATTACTCGAAGATAAGTATTCTATTGAATTCAGTTTTTCCTGCTCAAAAAATTACTTCGTAAACAGAGTAGATTTTTTAACAGATGAAGGGAAGTATCTCTTTTCCCTTAAAATCGGAAACCTTTCTGAATACAATATCATTTATGATATAGATCTTAGTGGTGAAAGGCCTACTACTTTCCCATTTGAAAATAAACTTTTGGCTTCAAATATTGAAAAAGAAACACTTTATCAGGTAACTCTAGAGTTGGATGCAAATAACACACTTGGAATTTATATCAATGACCAATTAGTCAAAAGTAATATAGCATTACCTCTAATTGATTTAAAAACATTGAAGCAAGTGAATTTTGAGTTTAATTCTGCTTATCAGAATAATGGTCTATTCAGAATAGGAGATTTTAGTATTGAAAATAAAACAGAGTATTCGTTACTCAATACATCGATCGCAGAAGCAGAGAGTTTTCTTGCTTCTGTAACTATTGGAGAAAACCCGGGCCAGTATTACCAAACTGAAACCTCAAATTTTCAAAAGGTAATTGATGAATGTAAGCTATTGGTATCGAATTGTGTTTTACAAGTTGAGGTAGACAACCAACTAAAGACATTAAATACGGCGAAAGCGGTTTTTGAGAAGAGTGTAATTCCTGATTTTGGGTTGCCAATATCAAAAGATCGAGAATGTATACTTATTCAGGAAGACTTTGAAATAACAGAACTCACATCTGAATGGACCAATGACTCTAAAAATAAAGAGCAACTCTATGTTAGTAATGGACAATTAGTTTTCGATAGAATGGAAATTGATGGAGCCATTAAATCACCCAGAACTACATATTCTTTGGAGAAGTCATTGGAAGATAATTATCGTATAGATTTTACAGTTGGAGCTAATCTTAGTGAAATTAATACGAGAATAGACTTTTTATCTTTGAATAATAAGTACCTAGTCAGCTTGAAAGTAGGTAATCAATCGAACATTACTTTTGATCATACCAATGATGGAACAAAGCCAACGA
This sequence comes from Flammeovirga sp. SubArs3, assembly GCF_947387565.1. Lineage (NCBI taxonomy): Bacteria > Pseudomonadati > Bacteroidota > Cytophagia > Cytophagales > Flammeovirgaceae > Flammeovirga > Flammeovirga sp. SubArs3. The sequence goes on from NZ_CANDOA010000005.1 coordinate 339,450, forward strand.
TTTTCCCTTCATCGAATAAATTATTACCTACGGCTTTTACCAATGATAGAGAGTATCAAATCACTTTGGTTCAAAAAAGCAATCATCAATTAGATATTTATATTGATGGCCAATTAAGAAAAGAGAATATTGTTTTAGCTGATGACATTAGTTTGGATAAGATTTACTTCGATTTTAACTACTCAGTTGGAATAGGTGTTTTTACTGTAAATGATTTATCAATAGTAGATTATATTCAACAAGAGGAGTTTGAAAAAAGGATAATTGTTGCTCAAGCTTTATTAAATCAAACTTCGATTGGAACCAAGCAAGGTCAAATCGTTGCCACAGATTTTACTAAGTTAGAAACAGAAGTCAATAAGTCTCTTGAGTTGATAGATACTCAATGCCCTTCACAACAGGAAATAGCTTTACAGTATCAGAATTTAGAAATTGTAATTTCAGCTTTTGAAGCCAATATTATTGATGATTCTGGTGTTTATGAATGTAACAATCTATATCATGAAACATTCAGTAATGTAGCTGTACCTCATGAGCACCTTAGTGTGAATTCTGCAGATCATGTCTATGTAGAAAATGGTCATTTGGTAATGGAAAGAAAAAAAGTAAACAACAGTTACTTAACTCCCGAAGTAACTCAGACGGTTCCTACTATTAATGACGGTGAGTCGTATAAAGTTGAATTTTCTTTTTACTCATCAAAGAATTCTGTAGGGAATAAAATTGATTTTATAACCTCCTCAGGTTTTCATCTTATAAGTTTAGTTTTGGGAAATGTTGCTGAGAAAAATATTTTTTATGCTATCTCAGAAGATGGAAATGAAGTGACAAACTTCCCATCAGATCAGCAACTATTGGATGAGCTCTATGAGAAAAATACTAACTATAAAATTGAATTGTTTTTTTACAATAATAACACTGTAGACATCACTATTAATAATTCCATAAGAGCAGAACGGATTGCATTGTCTCCTCAAAATAATGAGCCGCTTCATCAGGTGAAATATTCCTTTTTTAATGCATACAGCAATACCGGTTTTTTCTATTTTGATGATTTAAAAGTAGCTACAATCACAAATTATAGTAAGTTACAGAAAGAGATATTCAACGGATACTTATTATTAGAAAAAGTATCCATTGGTAATAATTATGGAGAATATCCCGAACAGTCTGCGAATGCTCTTAGGTCCTCTCTTGATGCTTCTAATGAATTATTAAGAACATGTATTTCTAGTTTGGATATAGATGCGGAAGTTGAAAAAACAAAAGTTGCCTACTCCTCATTCTTAAATTCAATACAACTTTATACTCCTGGACCAAATTGTCGGGTATTGGAAGAGTATGACTTTGTTGATTCTACTTTGCCTTCAAACTGGGTGGATACCAATCCAAATGATTGTATTTATATCCAGGATGAACAATTGGTTATGGAAAGAAAAGCGTCTTCTGATGGAAGTGTTAAAACGCCAAAACTGACCTACACTATTGAAGAACAATTGGGCGATGATTATAGTATCATGTTTGAGTTCAATGCCTCAAAAAATACAATGATCAATCGATTAGACTTTTTATCTAATACAGGTGAGTATCTATTAAGTCTTAAAATTGGTGATAAGAGTAATATCACGTATGCCATTAGTGAAAATGGTAATCGACCGACAACTTTTTCAAATGATTCGAAGTTATTAGAGACTAATTTCACAAAGGAAACGAAGTATGGAGTACTTCTTAATTTGAAGCAAGGTAATCTGCTAGATATAAGTATTAATGGTTATAAAAAGTTTGAAAATATACCTCTTTTTACTTCCTATAAAGACTTAGAAAATATAAAGTTTGATTTTAATTCTGCATATGAAAATACGGGACTTTTTAATCTAGATTACTTCTATGTATTGAATGGGAATAAACCAAGTATTATAACTGATATAAAAAGCAATATTAATACTACAGAGCAGTTTATTTCAACAATAGTTGTTGGAGATGAAATAGGTTCATACCCAAAATATGAGGTGGATTATATACAGAATCAACTGTTATTTATGAAATCAACTTTATATCAATGTGACGCTTCTATTAGTGAGTTAGATAGTATAAATAATCATCTATTAGTCAACAAAGAACAACTTTTACAAAGTAAGATATATAAAAATACAGAGGTGAAACTATCTATTGATGCAGAAGATATTTTGGCTCATAAAAATCCTTTGTGGTTTGGGGGAAATAATATCTTTAGTGATGCAGGTCAAGGGATATGGGACGTAGAAAATAATGAAGCCAACCAAGATGTTATTGAGAGAGCAAAATTTACGGGTGCTTCCCTTTATCGTTTTCCAGGAGGAACCATGGCCAACCTTTACCATTGGAAAAATGCAATTGGTCCAGTCGAAGATAGGAAACCCAATTTATATGCTCATAATGATGCACGACCTGCAGGGAATGAGTTTGGCCCAGATGAGTTTGGTAAGCTTTTACAAACAACCTTTATTGATAAAGGAGTGATGGTTATTGCTTTCCAATACGAAACACCAGAAGATGTTGCAGACTATGTTGAATATATGAATGCTGAAGTAGGGGAAAACCCAAATGGTGGAATAGATTGGGCGGCAGTTAGAGCACAAAATGGCAGTTTTGAACCCTATAATATCAAATACTGGGAAATAGGAAACGAAGTATACGGTAATTGGGAATTGAGTGTCTTTAATTATCCCTACGACGGAGATGAAATTAGAGGTGGTGATCGTATTCTTGGAGGAAAGGCAAAACACTATGTAAGAGGAGGAAGCAAAGCATTCACCAATCAATTGGCTTGTGCTGATACTTCTTGGGTAGCTGATCAGTGTACAACGACAGGAATGGCTTCACAAAAGCTATATGTAAAATTTGCACCGGTTAAATTATCTGAAACCTTCCGTTTAAGCATTAACGACATCACTTGGAGTAGAGTAGATAATTTTGATAATTCGACTGCGTCTGATCTTCATTATACGGTAGACAGTAAAACTGGTGAAATAGTATTTGGTGATGGAATACAAGGAGCAATACCTCCAGTAGGCTATAACGTAGTTTTAGATTATACCTCAGGAGACCATGCTACTTTTTCAGATTATTATGATGCGATAAAGTCAGTTGACCCTTCTGTAACTGTGATTAGCTGTTTTGAAAAAGAAGACTTCTATAAACTAATGGCAGAGGATAATAAACCTTATGATGGGGTAGCTTATCACTATTATCCAAATAATCATGCTAAAGACCTACCGGATAGTGTACAGCACAAACGTAGTATTTGGGAAGGCCTAAATTGGAAAAATAAAATAGCAGCTCACAAGAAGTACCTTACCAAATATAATAATCCTACCATCATTCCAGAAAATGTTAAGTTTCATATGACAGAATATGGAGCAAGGAAAACTTATCTTGGTATACCTTTAATTTCAACCTTATTTTATGATGTAGTGAATACCTATTCGGATGATTTAGGGTTATCTTTGATTCACTCTTACTTTAAAAATGACAACACTCCAATGGTAGATCCTAGGGGAGAATATGCTAGTGCTAAAGCGATGGCTTACCACCTATTTACTCATTTACATCAAGATACTTTTGTAAAAGTGAATTATACGGGCAATAGCTACGAGTATAATGGGTTTACTATTAATAAGACGTATCCCACTGCAAGTATCAATCAAGATTCTACTGTCTTCTCTTTACTCTTGCCAAATACCACAGATGACGAGCAGTTAAATATACAAGTAGATATTACCAATTACCCTTTTTATGATAAGGATAGTGTGGTGTTGAAAAAATGGGTGGTTAAAACGGATGATGTATTATCAAGCAATTCGATTGCAGAACCAGATAATATTCTTCTTGAAAAGGTAGAGAATTTATCTATTGAAGCAGATAGTTCGATTACTTTTGAAGTTGCTCCTGCAACTACTGTTGTATATCAATGGATGGTAAAAGAAATTGATTACGATACTCTGATCACTGTCAAAGATATTGTGATCGACCAAGATACTGTAGTAGGAGATTTTATTATTGAAGATCAATTTAACGTCACAGTATCAAATAATGCTACCCTTGAAATTGTGGGTGATTTAACTGTTGATGGAAACTTAACCATTGAGTCAGGAGCTTCATTAATAACTTACCAAGGTAATCGAAAAGGGCCGGTTAATATTGAAAGAAAACTTCCTGTTAAAAATAGTGAGTATACTTTATTTGGTTACCCTATAAAAAGTAATCAACGTATTCAATTTGACTCATTAGGTGAATATGTCTATCAATATAATGAAAGTGGTCATTGGGAATCTGTTTTGTCCAAGAGTTCTATCTTAGGACAAGGATATGCTATTTCTGGCAACGATAGTATTACTTTGAGGGGAATACCGAATGATGGTAAAATAGTGGTAGATGTCTCTAATACCAATGATGGATGGAACCTGTTAGCCAACCCATATCCTTCGGCAATTTCAGTAGATGCTTTTCTAAAACATAATGTGAATTTAGTACAAGCGGTGTATTTGTTAGATGATACTTCTAGCAATGGTAAGATAGAGACTTCTGACTTTATCATTGTCAATGGAGTTGGGGTTTTGGCTCAAAATTCAAATGATAACAGTACAAATTACAATCGTCATTTAGGAACTACTCAAGGATTTTTTGTGAAACTCTTTGATACTTCATCTGCTGATATGGTAGAGTTTAAAGAGGAAATGAGAGTTGCTGGCCATAATTCTGAGCAAAGCTCTTTTAGAGAAAAGCAAAAGCCTTTTACTTCCTTTACACTCGAATTGAGTACTGTAACACAATCCAATAGAACAATGATTGGACTTACAGATGATGCTTCCTTTGGTATAGATCGTCAATTTGATGCAGAAAGTTTCGGAGAAAAAGATTTTAAGATCACTACTTTGATAGAAGAGAAGGAATATTCTATTCAAGGTATTCCAAGACATTTTGAAAGTACAGTGTTAAAGCTTTCTATTCAATCAGATCAAGAAGGGAAACATACCATCTCACTTCAACATCTTGATATGCACTCGGATATATATCAGTGGATATTGATAGATCAGAAATTGAAATTAGAATATCCGCTAACATCCGAAAATGCGTACACTTTTGATCATGACTTTAAAGACAGTCAAAATCGATTTATACTTAGGATGGAAAATTCATTCGCTGATTTAAATGAGTTAGAGACCATAAAATTAACATCAAGTGGTATTATTGGGTTAAATCCATCTTCTGCCTACTCTATTAAAATCTATGATGTATTAGGGAATCTATTATACTTTTCTGAATTGAAAAATGTAATCAAAGCCCCTTACAATTTCAGAAAAAACAAGCTTTATATTATCAATATTAATGATCATCAATTTAAAACGATCTTCCATTAAATAGACATAATAGCTTAACAATAAGGTTTGTACTTCTACAAACCTTATTGTTTTCTAGTAGCAAATCACCGATTACAATACATTACAGTAAGATGTACACTTATAGATGATTTTACCCCCTTTTAAAAACTAAAAAAGAGCCTCTTTTTCATTGTTGAACCTTGATATTTGATGTGTAAATGGAATTAAATGTTCTTTTTACATTTTAGTTTTTTGTACGAACTATCATTTTTTTATGAAACAGATATTATTACTTTTTTGCTCATTAATACTGGCTTACACAAGCTTTGCTCAGAGCCCAGTGACCATTACTTACTCCTTCGATAATCGTTTTGATGGACAAACTACAGGACTTTCTTCTTCCAATATTATCTACCCACAAAGGGCTATTATTGGTGGTACAAAATTGAATAAAATTGGTACTGTTAAAGACGATACTGATAGGGTAGTTGCTCAAACAGAAATCGATAATAACAATGCAACGAATTATAAGACGACCTTTTTCAGGTTTGATATTCATACTGCAAGTGGTGTAAAATTCAAAATCAATAAAATAAGCGTTATCCAAAAATCTGAAATAGCTGGAGACCCAAATGCTATTGACGAAGAAGGGAATGGTGATACCTATAGATTTAGAATAGGAACGGCTTTGAATGGAGCAACACCAGATAATACAGATAGTAACCAATCTTCTGATAATATCTTGTTTTCTGATCAATACACAGAAACAGAGTATATTCCAGGAGAAGGATTTAATTATGCTCAGAATAAGGAATCGATCTCAGTGTATTTAACAGGTAGAGGGGAAAGAGTAGGAGGAAACCCAATTCCTGAGGAAGATGGGGGTGGCGTCTATGAAGATGACAAATTTAATTGGTTTGTAGATCAAGTAGTGATCGAAGGCGAATATGTTCAAGGTTTAAACTTGCCCAACTTTAAAGTGGAGTATGCCTTTAATCAAAACAACGGTGACAATACAGACCAAATGAAAGCTGTTTCTTCCAATCCTAATAAAATCAATGGAACGGAAGCTTACAGACAAAAAGGTTCATCTCAAAATAAAAAAGAAAATACGTTTACTTTAGTTTTGGCAGATAATGATAATAACTTAGGCTATAGCCCAACAAACCGCACAGGGCTTGCTTATTCTTTAGTGGCAAGTGATGGTTATAAGGCTATGATCCATAATTATCAATATAAAGTAGCTGGTTCAGGTGAATTTGGTTCGTCTAGAGCACACAGAACAGCTGTTTACAGAGATGCTACTAGAGATGGAGCAGGTATAAAAGTAGACAATAATCATTTTGAATTTGGTACTACTATTTTGGCTGGACTTGGTGTTTGGGGAGAAAGCGTTAAAGGGATTAACTATGCATCTGTTTTCTTTAAAGATAATTTTGTATTTGATGGAGAACATTCATTTCTAATTTCAGCGAATAGAACAGGAAATATAGACGGGACTTCTCAAAAAGAAAGAATTACTTTCGATCACTTAACGATTAGAGGAACAATAATTCCAACGAATGCTTATTCATTAGTACAAGAATTGCTAGCTGGTCAGGATTTATTTATCAATGCAGAGGTAGGCGAAGGAAAATACTCACAAGAAGCAATTGATAGGTATATCACAACTCTTCAGGCGGGTGTAGATTTTGCCTTTGATGAATCGAAAACTCCCGAAGAATTAGAAATAAAGCGAGTAGAAATTGAAGCTTTGAATCAGGTATTTGTAAATAATTCGAAGCCAACAGCAAAAGTTGCTTCATATACAACTAACTTTAATGAAGATCTCTCTATTACATTGGAAGGGAGTGATTCTTCTGATGATGAAATATCATATATCATAATAGATCAACCAGAAAACGGTATTCTATCGGGTGATTTACCTCAGCTGACATATTCGCCAAATACTGATTTCGAAGGTGAAGATACATTTACATTTAAAACATTTGATGGTATTGAATATAGTGATGTCGCAACAATTTCTGTAACTGTTGAAGGGCTCCCAAATACCGCCCCTGTAGCGAATGTCGTTACAGCAAAAGTTACCTCAGGAGAGACGGTAGATATTACTTTAAGCGGCAATGATGCAGATGAAGATATACTTTCATATATGATAGTAAGTCAACCCGAAAATGGTACATTATCGGGTGAAGCTCCTAATGTTACATATACACCTGATGCTGATTTTGTAGGCGAAGATACTTTTACCTTTACAGTAAATGATGGTACAGAAGATAGTGAAACAGCAACAGTTACGATCACAGTAGAAGCAGCAACTCCTGTAAATACGGCCCCAGTAGCGAATACCGGTACAGCAACAGTTACTTCAGGAGAGACGGTAGATATTACATTGACAGGCAGTGATGCAGATGAAGATATACTTTCATATATGATTGTAAGTCAACCCGAAAACGGTACATTATCGGGTGAAGCCCCTAATGTTACATATACACCTGATGCTGATTTTATAGGCGAAGATACCTTTACCTTTAAAGTAAATGATGGCACAGAAGATAGTGAAACAGCAACAGTTACGATCATAGTAGAAGCAGCAACTCCTGTAAATACGGCCCCAGTAGCGAATACCGGTACAGTAACAGTTACTTCAGGAGAGACGGTAGATATTACATTGACAGGCAGTGATACAGACGAAGATATGCTTTCATATATTATAGTAAGTCAACCCGAAAACGGTACATTATCGGGTAAAGCTCCTAATATTACATATACTCCTGATGCTGATTTTGTAGGCGAAGATACCTTTACCTTTAAAGTAAATGATGGCACAGAAGATAGTGAAACAGCAACAGTTACGATCACAGTAGAAGCAGCAACTCCTGTAAATACGGCCCCAGTAGCGAATGCTGTCACAACAACAGTTACTTCAGGAGAGACGGTAGATATTACTTTAAGCGGCAGTGATGCAGACGAAGATATACTTTCATATATTATAGTAAGTCAACCCGAAAACGGTACATTATCGGGTGAAGCTCCTAATGTTACATATACACCTGATGCTGATTTTGTAGGCGAGGATACTTTTACCTTTAAAGTAAATGATGGCACAGAAGATAGTGAAACAGCAACAGTTACGATCACTGTAGAAGCTCCGCAGGTAACAAATATTGATAATCATCTTACCACTTCATTATCACTTAAAACTACTCTTAATAAAGTAATCATTAGTGAGAATGCTCAGGAAAATCAACAAGTATTAATTTTAATTATGGACTTAACAGGTAAAGTCTTATTTGAAGAGACCGTAATTGTTGGAGCGAATTCAACTTTCGAATTTCCATTTAGATTCAAAAAGAATTTATTATACCTTTTAAGCATTAATGGTTCTAAGGATCGTCTGACGAATAAAGTCCTATTCCATTAATAAGAATCTATTGACGATATACTCATTTGTTGTTATATTAATTCGTGTAAAATCAGTTAAAGGCTAGGCATATTTGCTTAGCCTTTTTCTATTTTGATCGTATAAATTTTCTTTGATGTACACATACAAAACATTTAAAATTGTATTATTGAAATGTAAAAAAACTGTTTAGCAGTAAACATAATAATTGATATGAATTACAAGAGGTTATTTTTCGTCATACTTTCTATTTTTGGACTTAGTTCTTGTGAGTCTTACGAAGATTACCTTACTGACTTTGATTATTCAACAGTATACTTTCCCTACCAAAGACCTGTGAGAACATCCATTGTAGATAGTGAAGAGAAAATCCATGTAGGTGTAGTATTAGGAGGGGTGAGAGAAAACGAAAAGCGAATTATTTCTAAATTCGAAATACAACCTGAGTTATTAGAAAATACCCCATGGAAATTATTACCCAATGAATATTATACTTTAGGGCATGATTCAGAAATGATTATAGAACCAGGTTCCTTCCAAGGGTTAATTGAAGTAAAATTGAATGATTTATTCTATCAAGATACCCTTACTCTAGCTAATTATTATGCATTACCATTTAAGATATTAAGTTCAACCGCTGATTCAATTATTGTTGGAGATACAGATAGGGGTGTAGCTTCAAGGGATTATATGATTCCAGTATTTAAATACATCAATACATTAGAAGGCAATTGGTATCATCAAGGAGAAGATATCATGTTGAATACAAATGGAGATACGCTTTATCATCAAGTATACAGGAACAAAGATCTAGTAAAAAATAAAGTGACCTTCTTCAAAACGAAATCTAGGTATGAAATCTCTACAAATACTGTAGGTGGTGCTGAAAATGGGGAAATAATACTCCACTTTGGAAACAATGAAGAAGTGATAATTTCTCCCACAGAGGTTTCAAATATTCAAGAAATCACAACCAATATGGCCCGCTATCAGCAAGATGAAAAAGTTTTATTTCTAGATTACAATTACCAAGATCTAGATGGTTATAGACATCAAGTAAAAGATACCCTAACATTCAGAAATCTTGATATAACATTAGAGTTATGGGAGGTAAGTGAATAGATTTACACTTTACAAATAACTTGATTCTCTTTATTATTTTAATGGAGAACTAAACTCCCATAATCTTAAATAATTCTCCTTGTTTACATATAATCGTCCCATCTGATAAATACTTTAATTAGAATAATTTATATGCTACACTGATATTAAAGGTATTTAGTGATTGAGGCTGATAGGGAGTATTGGATGTTCTTGCTTGGTAACTGTAATTTGCCATAAAGGAGAGTCTCTTCAATTGATATCCTAAACCTATCATCCAGCCTAAATACATGGAATTATCATTATTATATACCCCTGTTTGAATTTCGTTTTGTATTCTTCCATGAGATGTAGTGACACCAGTTCTAATAAAGAAGTCTTCATTTGGTAGAATAAATTTTATTCCCAAAGTATGATTAAATAAGTAAGACATCATTAGGTTGTTTCCTTGTGTATTTTTGGGTAGTTCTACATCATTATATTTCCTTTTTCCTGATAACGATACTTTGTTGTCAAGAAATAAGTAGGTTTTGTTTGATGCTTTAAATTCCAAACCAACACCAACTCCATACCATTTATCACTGCCAACATCAGGAACGAAAGAGAATCCCCCATTGACATTCATACTCCATTTATCTTGTGCATTGACGGAACAAGCTAAGAGAACCACGACGACTAAAGCTAAAATATTTTTCATTGTGTTTTTTTGTTATTTCTCTTAATAGGGAAAAGGGGAGTCATAATCCCTAAAACTATATGTAGAATATGATAGCAAACCGTTTCAAGTTAGATAACAAGGAAATCAATAAAGGGGTTTTGTTAATTGAAAGGATTAGAAGAGGATAAGAAAACTTGAAAAGTATTATGTAAAAATTGAACTGCACAATTACATATTTTTTTTTAAATTTAAATAAATATCAACTTTCAGTTAAAGCAAACTCCTTCAATTTTGAATAAAATATTATCATCAGTATTCTTTTTTTTATTATTTAATGTATCAGTGGCTCAAATAAATCTTCCATATTTCAATGATTTTGAAGAAGAAGATTCAATAACTTGGACTTCATATTCTCTACATGATGATATTAAGGTTTGGGAATTGGGTACACCAACTAGTTATATTTTAAATAAACATTCCTCTGGTGTTAAGGCATGGGGGACAAATATAAATGGAAGACCTACTTCTACAGGAAGGTATTATTTAGAAACACCTGATTTCAATTTTTCTGATTCATCAAATTATGTATTAAGCTTTACACATAGTTTTCATTTTTATGTTACCAATTGGGGTTATATTGAATATTCCATTAATGAAGGTGAAAGTTGGCAATTATTATTGGATGATTTAAGTGAAAAAAACCTTTGGATGTACAAACATTCTAATAATGGATATTATTATGGTTGGAGTGGTTTACAATCAGATAGAATCCATTCATCAGCCTATAATTGTACTTTTCTAAAAGGGGAAGATAAGGTGAGATTTCGTTTTGGAGTAAATATTTCACCTTCTAGTGAAGGGTGGTTAATTGATGATTTTAAAATATCAGAATTAGAAAGGAATTATGAAGGTAATAATCACCCTAATAATTATATTACTATTAATGATACTTCAATTATAGGGTCGTATTCTTTTGACTATCATGGATTAGTAGGAGATAATTCTTCTCGTAGAAAAGTAAATATTTATTTATCCACTGAAGAACGTTTTGATATCAATAAATCAATACTTTTAGCTGAAAGCAATTCGATAAAAAATTTAAAAAACAAATATAGTTTACCTGAAAAATTAAATGTAGGAAATTACTATCTACATGCATTCCTAATTCCTGATTCTATTGCATTTGAAACAAATATAGATGATAATATATCTACAATGCCTTTCTCAGTTGATACTGTTTATTCATTACCTTATAAGGATGTTTTTCAGAATAGTGATACATTTTGGAAATCTATGAATCAAAATTTTAAAGAGGATTCAGTTTGGTTTCATGGAGATCATGTATTAGGGTCAAAATATGTAGGTGCCAATTCACGCGAAAATATTATGTATACAGATATGACTTATTATTCCAAAAATGAGTCACTGAGTACGCTTGAGTCCCCATCATTGGATTTATCTGGGAAAGATCAAAAGATGGTAAGCATTTATTTTAATTATCAACCTGGAATCTTTGAAGATAAAGTTAGTTTAGGACTTAATATTAAAAAATCACCAACATATCCATATGAAGAATATAAATTTTCTTATAAGTTTGACAAGGGTTATAGTTTAGATTTAAAAAATAATAATGAATGGAACCATTTCTCAACTCTAATAGATTCCACATTTTATGGTGAAAACATAAAGTTTTATTTTAAATTATATAGAGCAAGTAATTACCCAAATTACATTTATGGTGATGTGGCTATTGATGATTTCTACGTAGGAAAACCATTAGCCGATTTATTGATCATTCCACAGAGTGAAATTTTTGCGTATAATGATGGAAGCACTCATCAAGTACCATTAATCTATAAAAACAATGGATTAGTAGATGCTGAAGGCTTTACAACAAATTTTTATTGGTCTAACGATGATAAACTTGACAATACTGATTCATTACTTTTTAGTTCTAGTATTGAAAGTTTATTAGCAAATGAAAATAAAATTGATACGTTATTAATTGATCTTCCTACCGATAGTATTGGGGTATATTATTTAATTTCTAAAATTGATCCTGATAATTTAGTAGAAGAGATTTGGGATCGAAATAATATCTTAGTCACTCCGGTACATATAAATGCTATACAAAAAACACCATATAGTATAGACTTTGAAAAAGAAACTGAAGGATGGTATCACACATCTTTATTTGGTAAAGATGATTGGGAACATGCCATGAGTACTGAAGGGGAACTAAAGTGGAATAAAGGAAAGGGATTGGTTACAAAACCAAATGGTCCAGTTTCATCTAATTCTATTATGAGACTTTATACACCAACTTTTGATTTAAGTGAGATAGACAATCCTGTATTAGAGTTTGACTTATTGTATGATAATTACTCTAACACTATATACACTTATAATCAACCTCACTTAAACCTTAGCTATTCTACGGATAATGGTTTTACTTGGAGCCTTCTTGATACAACAAATACTTCATTTAAAGGGTGGTATTACAAATCATATTTTAATTCTTCAAATGGTAAAGACTACCAAGATGGGTATAGTATTTCAAAAATACATTATCAAAATCAGGAGAAGTCATTTATAAATTCTAGAGATTATAAAACAAGGGATGCAATTAATGCTGAACAACAAATCTTAGACATAGCGTTCTTAAAAGGTAAAAGGAATGTGAAATTTCGTTATGATTTCATTACTCCAGAATTTTCATATAGTGAGGGAGCTTTAATTGATAATTTTAAAATCCAGGAAAAGTGGAAAAATTTAAAAGTGAGCACTAATAAGACATTATATCTTAGCCCTAAAACTGATCATATTGATCTAGAATTTAAAATTTTTAATGAAGGTAATTATATCACTGAAAAAACAGACATTAAATTTTATTTAGCTAAGGATAGTATTTTAAATAATTCAGCTCTTCAACTTGCCGTTGAAATGGTCCCATTAATTAAACCAGGAAGTCAAGAATATTTTAATCTACAATTCCCTATTGAAGGAATTAATTTAGAAGACTATAGTTATATTATTTACTCTATTGATGATGGTAACCTTGTAAAGGAAACTAATGAAGATGATAATATTGGTGTATGGCCTTTGAACCTTTCTGGCATATTAGATTACCCATATTTTAATACATTTGAGGATACTGTTGTAAATGGTTGGACAGGTTATAGCATTTCATCATCAGGATATAAAAGTCATTTTAGGTTTAGAAATTTATTAGCTCCACATGAATATCGTCAACAATCTGGGCTTAGATCAGGAGTTATGTTTGCAGACCAAGTTAAAAGTGAGCAAAGTCTAACTTTTGTCCCAACAAATTATTTGGAAACACCTAATTTCAATTTCTCAGAAAAAAGTAAGATAATACTATCTTTTGAACTAGCATGTATGGGAGGACCCGAGATGGGTGGAGCTATTGAGTACTCTACCGATGGAGGCAAAAATTGGCAAAACCTTAATGATAAGAAAGGGACAGCATTAAATTGGTATAATATTAAAAAGATTGATGGTATCAATCAATCAGGCTGGGGAGACTATCAATTCGAACTTTTACCAAGAAAAATAGATATCTCATTTTTAGGAGGTGAATCATCTGTAATGTTTAGATTTATCTATCGATCAAGTTGGAAATATTGGGGAGCACAGGTTGAAAAAGGAATTAAAATTGACAACTTTAAGGTGGAGGCTTTTGAACTTGATTATGAATTGGTAGCAGATACAGACATAATTGAGACTAATATTGAAAACCCTGAACTTGAACTCGAATATTCTATCTCTAATAATGGAAATATCTCTGGAGGATTAATTAATAGTTACTTTTATTGGTCATTAGATGAAACACTAGATGAGAATGATAGTTTATTTTATATACAAGAAATAAATGATGTAAACGATCTTAAAGTTAATAACTTCGATATTACACTTAAATACCCTAGAGACTTAGATTCATTAATTTACTATTTATTCATTAAAATTGATGGTGATAATCAATATTTTGAATTGAATGAAGACAATAACTTACATAAAATAAAAGTGATTTTTGATGAATGTATAAACTACAGTATTAATGATACCCCACAAGTCAAATCAATTTCACCAAGTGATGAATCTTTAGATATTAACTATAATATTATTAATAATACTTCAATAAATGGTGTCCCTACTAATACATCATTTTATTGGTCAACAGATAGTATTTTTGATGAAAATGATACTTTAATAATCGATTTTCTCGAACAGGAGGTGAGTAGTTTTTCAGAGATCAATAAAACTATAACTATCCCAAACTTGAAAAATATCACGCAAGAAAAACATTATATATTTTATAAAATTGATGCGAGTGATCAACTTATTGAACAAAAAGAAAATGATAACATTGGATCAATTCAAATATTATATGAACTTCCTGATTTGACACTTTTAGATGATTCAAGGGATTTATTTATGAAGTCTCATGAATCTTTTACTCTACCAGTTAGCATTTCGAATCAAGGTAAAGCAGATGGAAATAGCGTAGATGTATCTGTATATTTATCTTCTAATTTAAATTTTTACAAACGGTTAAAAATTGAAAATCTAAATTTTAATAGAGTAGAAGAAGGTGAAGCAATTGATACAGTTTTAGTTATAGACCAACCTTTTGAATTACTTTATGACAAATATTACATCTTATATATTATAGATGAAGACAAAACAATACTAGAAAGTAATAATTTAAATAACATTGGTGTTGATACTATTCATGTAGAATATCCCAATATTATTCTTAATAAAGTTTCATCTGTTGATTCGATTTTAGGTGATAGTTTGTTGATTAATTATGAGATTTTTAATAAGTCAGACTTTCAATATGACTCAATAGATATTTCTTTTTTTAGTTCAAGGGATACACTTATTAACTCATATGAATTACCTCTCAAAAAAATAAATGTACAAATAAAATCAAATGAAGTTATTAGTGGTAAAGTGTCTATTCCAAGACCAATCTATGAAAATACAAGTTCATTTTATCTAAAAACTAAAGTGAATTACGATAATAAAATTTATGAAATAGATAAAGTAGATAATTATAAGTTTCTTAAATTAAATCTTGGTTATCCAAACTATAAATATATCAATGAAGTTATTGAAGTTTATCCCCAAGACATTAATAATCCTATTGATATTGAAATACCGATAACAAATAATGGGCATTATATAGGTGATGATTCAATTGATATAAATATTTCATGGTCTGGATATAAGGATCAATATTATCATGATCTTAAACAGGATAAAATTTCTAGAATAGCAGTAAACGACACAACTATTTATCACTTAACATTCAACTATCCTGAATCAGGAAGGTCTAGTTACTATATTCGATATTCTTTGGATGAGAATAAAAGAATATTTGGAGATACTTTAACTGATAATCTTGGCTATATCAGAGTATATAAAGAATTAGTGAACTTTTATATAAGTGAATTTGAAGATATTGCAGTTAAGAATAATCAAAATAGTATATCAATTCCATACACAGTGAATAGAGAGTATCATAATCCCTTCATCATGGATACTATTTCGACCCATTTTTATTTGTCTTTAGATTCAATTTACGATGATTCTGACCAACTTATTATAGCTAATGATAGAGTAAACTTTTTGCAATATAAATCGTCTCTATCTGATACTATAAATATTCAATTACCGACTTCTAGTATTGAAAATGATTATTACGTCATTTACAAAATAAATGACGATAATAATAGATTAGAATCAAATTATTCTGATAACACTGGGTACATTAATATTGCTATTGAGTCTGTGTTAACATCACTTGATGATGCAAAGTATAACAGTAATCAAATATTTCTTTTTGATAGATATTTAAATATTAATCTTTATGAAAATGATCATCAAGGTTTATTTGATATTAAATTGATTAATGTAAGTGGACAGGAAGTATTTTCCATTTTAGATCAAGATCTAACTAGCCAAAGTAAATTTTTAATACCACAAAAAATACCTAATGGTATATATACAGTGATACTAAAAAACAATAGTACCAAGAAAGTTCTTGTTGAGAAAATAGGCATTTTCTAACGCTATAAAATAAAATAATATTTATTATGTTAAATAGAGATAGAGTTTGAATTCAAAAAACTTGTATTAGAAATTAACTGTTAACACCTATTACTATTTTATAGTATTGTTAGGTGATTATATATAAAAAGTTAGGGTCTTAATTTTGAGACATAGTATATTACTAACTGAACTGTAGGATTATATCATTTGTCTTTTGCTAAATTAATGCAGAATTGGTAACTAAAAACTATCCTTAAGTTACTTTAGAAAGCTCAGGTTTTAGGTTTACTAGATGTGATTATTCAAGATAATAAAATATGAAATACTCAATTTTTTTTATTCTTTTACTATTTGGATGCTCTAAAAATATAGAACCAAAAGATATTTTATTAAATGCTTTAACCAATACACAAAAACATCAAAACAGTAAATTTACAGTTACTATAGCTACTAAATATTTGGGAGATACTACGATTTATAGTGGTATTATACAAAAAGGAACAATACTGAAAAATGAAAATGACTCAATAATCAATTATATTTTTGAAGCTGGAAATGATAAAGTAATAGGTATTGATACAGGAATTATTTCTATAGATTATTCTAAATCAAAAGCTGAGATCTTAAATAACAAACAGTATAAAGCTAAAAATGAAGATTATAGAAGTGATATTTCAAGAACATATCCACCAATAACAGATAATGAGAAGATATTAAAAAGAGTGCTGGATTCTACAACTGTATTTACATTATTAGATTCAGGGAATTTTTATAGAGTTATAACTAAAACTAATACTACTCTTGAAAACAAGAGTAATTCTCCCATTAAAATAAATAGTATCGAATATATATTTACAATAAATAAAGGCAATAATATTATAGAAAAATATGAAGAAATTAGTAAAGCTAATTTTTTAGGCAAGCCTGATAAACAACATATTATAAAAGAAATATCTGATTATAGTTTTGATGAACTTGATAAAAAGTTATTTACATCACAAAATATTGAGGAGTTTATTACAATTTACACTAAAGATACTGATGAGATAATTGACTTAAGTATTAATGAAAATTATAAACTTGATTATAACTATCATAAAAAATATACTCTACTAGATTTTTCTTATTCTTCTTGTTACCCCTGTTTATTATCAATACCAATAATTTCAAATTTACATAATGACTTTAATAATGTTTTAGATATAGTTATGATTGATTTTGATGATAATGAAGAAAAAATCAATCAGCTAAAAAAACATTATAAAATTCAATATAAAATACTGAATGATTCAACAAATGAAATAACTAACAATTATAATATTAAAGTCTTTCCAACTCTGTTATTATTAGACAAGGATGGAAATGTAATAAACCAGTATTATGGATATAGTGATGATTTATATGATGTAATATCCCAAATGTTAATCTAATTTAACCTCCTATTTCTATTCGAATAAGTACTGTAGTTTAAAAGAATATTAGTATGTAAAACTATGATTAAGTCCCCTACTCCTTCTCAAAAATAATGTTTCTCTCAGAATCTTTTTTATAGATATTTTTGGCCTTAAGTCCTTTTTTCTTGTTTGGGCGGTAGTGATTATTATTGGGATTAAGGATACACTCGACTTGGTACTCAATCATTTTTTCAAATGGAAGTAGAAAGTCTGTAGTTTCGCATTGCTCTACATCGGCTTTATTAAGTAGGTTGAGTACTGTATGGACCGACTCAATTGTACTAAGACAAAGTGATTCTGGCTGTTGTTTAAGAATAAATTTTGATTTTATCTTATTGTCAAAGCTTACTCTTGGTAAGGCTTGTAAATTTTTACTTAGTCTAAGCATTTTACGAGCACAAGGCCATGTACCATCAAGAATAAAAAGATGTGGAGCATCACCCAAAAAAGTATTGATTTCAGTACTGCTTCTTTCTGATAAATTGAAATTCTCTTTTCCTGGATAAAGTAAGAAAGAACTACTGGCTTCTTTCGTTAGAATTTCATTGACGCGTTTATTATTAGTAAAATCAACATCAACTATAATTTCTGAATTTTCAAGTTGAAGTTTTGTCATATGCCCTGTCCCATTTTTCTCCTTTCTATATTCCATAGGATGCATAAGAATGACAAAACGAGTCTTTGTTTGTAAAGGTTTTGTGTATTTACAAATACATGAGACAGAAGGTCTCATACATTTATAACATTTGACTCTAGGATTTTCTATATCAACGCGCAAAGTAAATATCTTTTTTTAATTGACCCTAACAGTACGATAAAGAATAAAAAGGCTAAACTTTATTACAGTTCAAAAGGTCATAAATTGAATTCGGCTGCTAACTTAATTATTTTCAAAGTTGAAGCAAAAGCTTTATTTGAAATATTTGTTTATTGGTGATGTACCAACGAAAAGTATTTTCCTTCGATTGTTTAATTTAACAAAAAAGCCAAAGGTTCTTCCTTCAGCTTTTTTGATTTCATCTGATGATGTATAAATGTTTACTTTTTAATGAACTTAATAGTACTCCCTTTTTCTATTTGTAAAATATAGACTCCAGACGGAAGGTGGCTAATATTGACTGTTCTATCACTCCAACATTCCATCATTAATATACCCTGAAGATTGACAATATGTATTTGAGATGTTTTCTCTAGTCCTTGAATTGTCAATAGATCAGTAGCAGGATTTGGAAACACCTTAATAGTATTTTTTTCCTGATGAATATTCGTCACTGTAGATTTCCTCTCAGCCAAGTAGAGTGTGAAATTTGGTATATTAATATCATTTGAGGCGATCGAAAATACACCTACATTATTTGTGTTTTGCTTTTCATTATAATGAATTGTGATATCCAATGTTTCTTCTGGTCGTAGAAAAGTGATTTCTTGATTATACTCGGTCGTAAATGCCTTATTATTAATGTTTACGTTATCCAATTCTAGAATTTCATTTCCAATATTTTTCAAGGTCAGTTGATAGGACTCAATTTTGTCGAAATCTATTGTTGTATTTGTAGTTATAACATCTAGACTACTCACCTCAATAACAGGTACCTTATTGGTAAACTCAACATAAAAAGTAAATCTATTTCTATTTGGTTCATCCGTATTTATTTCGACCTTCGTTGAAAATGTCCCTGGAACTTTTGGAGAGGTAGCTTTCATTTTTACTTCTACTTCTTCTTGAGGTGCAAGTTGGATAGGGAACTGTGGTGTTTCAAAATTGAGGTCAAATTTATCTGTATTTGCCATAACCAATGATTGTATATTTAATGGAGCTCCTCCCCTATTTTTTAACACATAGGTATATTCACGATCTTGATCGATAGTTAAACTTCCAAATTTTTCGGTATCTCCATCCCAAACGGCCATTGTACCTGATGGATTACTAATATAAAGATCTGATTTTACAGGATTAGCTGTCAGTTTTACAGTCTGAATAGGATATAAATAATCATTGGTTTCAACAGAAAGCACGACATCAATCAACTCATTAAATTTGCTTGTATTGCAGATGACTTTGATTTCTCCTTTTCCGCCTGAAGTGATCTCTGTTTGTGTAAAACTCTTTATTGCAAAATCTGTTTGGAGAGGATTCTTAAAATTCACATTATTGATGGTAACAGGTAAATTCCCTTCATTCTCTACAAGAATGACCACCTCCTTACCATGGTTGATATCAACCCGACCAAAATCTATGGGATAGTCTTCGGTCACGGTATTTCCATTGTAGGTTAAGGTACTTTCGGTAAATTTATGAATCCCATTGACGACAAGTCGAATGTCTTTATCTTCAAAATTATTAGAAATAAGATCTATTGGAAAAGAAGTTACAGGATAGTTTCTGTGATGAGGCTTAAATGTAAAATCAAGTTTTTCTCTTCCATTAGGAGCAATCGTACTACCTGAAAGGATAAATGACATTTCTTCAAAGCTATCATTTATCTCAATTACATCGGATATACTTAATGCTACGTTTCCAATATTTCTTATAAAAAGCTCTCCCTGTATTACTGTGCCATTTTGGGTAGATGGTAGATTATAACCTAATCTATAATCAATCTCATTTCCTTCCTTATCTTCAAATTGTAATATAGCCTCTTCCACAGTAGTCGAAAAATCTACGACAATCTTAGGTTGGTCAGGGTCAGTCGTATTGAATGTTAGGGATACATCCTTTTGGCCAATACTTGAAGGGACTAATGACAAGGTGTAAGTTAAAGATGCATTGGGTGGTATCGTTTTAAAAACACCACTGTTCGAAAGGGTATATTCTTTTTTTGCTGCACCTTCAATTTTTACTCCATTAATAGTAAGGTCGGTATTTCCAGTATTTTTGATCACAAAATCATAGGTCTGTACTTGGTGTGGAATAGGGTCTTTTACTATAGAGTTTTGAGTAGTTAATTTATTTCCTTCAAAATAAACTTCTGTTACGGGTGCCAAGACATTTCCTGTTATCATAATATCTATCGCATCTTTTTGTCCACGTTGCAATACATGTTTAAGTGTTGCTTGTATAGGCCCCTTTTTCTTTGCTTGGAAGTAAATGTTGTTATTATAGTTCTCACCAGGAGCAAATACTTCTTTTGCTTGAAACGAATAGTCTAAACGATGGGTATTATTATTAACTATTGGAGGTTCCACATACATATAACCTTCTCCATTATTCGTCATATTTAAGGTGAAATTTTTACTCTCTCCTATTTCCATATTCCCTAGATCAATCGTATTATTTGTGACGGGGTAATCGGACGAAGTGATTAATAATTCTCCTTCTTTATCATTTACTAATGTCGTAAATGTAACTACAGGTTCTTGAGTATCTGTCGTCGTAAATGTAACTGTAGATTCTTTTCTATCTATGTTATCTGATGGACTATAGAAACAGAAAATGGATGTTTTATTTTTGGGTTGAATAGTTAATACCTCATTCTGATAAAAGGTAAAAGCACTATTTTCTGATATTGAAATTTTTGAAATTATAAGTTCTTCATTATCAGATTCATTCTTTATAATTAATTGCCTTGCCATCAAAGAAGGATGAACACCAGGATTCCCAAAATTGATAGAGGAATTATTAGAAAAAGCGATTTCTTCATTTTTATCATTCAGTGTATACAAAGCTAGTTTTCCTTGTGATAACACTGAGGTGGAAGTTGCTAAAATTAGTATAGATAAAAGATGGAGAGAAGTTAAATTTACTCTTAACATTAGGTTTTGATATTTAGTTGAAATGGAGAGTTAGTACCTCTCAGAATTTCAGTAGTAATGGATTGAATAGATTGAAAATTATTTTGTAAGATTAATTTATAGGTGTTGAAATAACAACATATAGATCATCCTTTTTACGGATCTAATTCGTAATTGACAATTATTAATAACTCACTCAAATTATGACGGTTATTATATATGTTTAATTGAAAGTAAGGTAGAATGCGACATTCTACCTTTCCCTTTTTTATCACTTAGACGTTGGTTTGTAGTTTGGATTTTTAGTCGGCATTTGAGCTCCAACTTCTTTTTTCCATACTTTCATCTTTTTCTTTAATTCTGAGAATTTTGCCTTTTCAGACTTCACTAGGTTATTTTGTTCACCAATATCATCTCTTAAATTGTATAGCTCATAATTTCCATTCTCGATATTATGAATGAGTTTCCAATCTTCTTGAATAACAACAGTATGAGGAACTGCACCTTGGCTATGATAATGAGGGTAATGCCAATACAATGGTCGAGAATAATAATGCTCAGTTTGGTTGAATTCTACGATGGAGATACCATCCCATTGCTCTTGAACATCCTTTTCAATTTTTAGATGTGCTAACTGTGCTAAAGTAGGCAAATAGTCTATAGAAGAGACTGCATAGTCGACCTTGTTAGGTGTTAAATTTGGTGCATAAATCATTGTTGGAACTCGAATACCACCTTCATAAATGGTGCCTTTTCCTCCTTTTAATGGTAAATTATTAGTGACTTTACGTTTAGGCTTTCCTATTAATCCTCCATTATCAGAACTAAATAGAATAATAGTATTTTCCATCAAACCCAAATCTTCTACTTTGTTTAATACTTGACCGATAGCTTCATCGACATGTTCTATCATGGCTGCATAAGTAGGATTACTATGGTATTTGCCTTTCTCTTTGTTCTTATATTTATCAACTTTTTCAGCCCTTGCCTGTAGAGGTGTGTGTACATTATAAAACCATAGATTAACAAAGAATTTTTCATTTTTATTTTCCTCAATATAAAGGCATACATCTTTGGCTAATCGCTCAGTTAAGTACTCATCCTGAGGTCCATCTTTTAACCTTGGGTTTCCGTAAGGCATAAAATAACCATTATAACCTTTCTTCTTATTTTTATGAGGAGCACCTTTGCTCCAACCTCCATGGTTTTCATCGAAGCCATGGTTTTCTGGCCAGTATCCCTCATCTTCCCCTAAATGCCATTTTCCAAAATGAGCTGTTTTGTATCCGTTTTCCTTAAATAATTTACCGACGGTCTGTTGGCTTGTTTCTAGGTACATGGTCCATTCAGGAACTGAATACTTTGCATATGGCATCTTCCATCCTTCAATCCAATCGGTCAAATTCAGTTTTGCAGGGTACTTTCCTGTAACAATACTTGCTCTTGTAGGTGAACACACATTACAAGATGCATAAGAGTTTGTATAAACAATTGATTTTTCAGCAAACTTGTCTAATGCTGGTGTTTCATAATAATCACTTCCATAACTACTTAAATCCTTCCAACCTAAGTCGTCAACAATAATTTGTATTACATTATACTGTTTTTGTGAATATCCTACCTGAGTAAGCCCCAATAATAATATGAATAATACCTTTTTCATTTTAGAATGTCTTATCTTTTTTTACCAATACCTTAATAATATCTTTCATCACAATACTTTCATCATAACCATTTTCAGCGGTATACAATTGGCATGGAATATTTAATTCCCTACATTTTTCATTAAAATAGTAACCGTAATTTGCTGAATGTACGGGGTCTTTGATTTTAGGATTCTCTAGCTGAATTGAACTTGGGTAGTAAAGGTATAACGCAGGGTACCTCTTTCCTTTTTTCAGAAGATCATAGGGTGAATATTCATGAACTTCTTTCAAAATTTCATCCCTATTATTTAGAAAGTTTTTATAGTTAGCTTTCTTATTTTTTGGTTCCAATTCTAGGTTAAATGCAAGTGCTCCATATTTATTATTTGGAATCCATTGCTTAACCATTTTCGGATCTAAAGAAGTCTGCGCTCTTATCGCAAAAACTGCATTTATTGATTTTCGTAATTGCTTGTACTTTTTTTCATGGCTTACACTGCTATTCAAACCAATGATTAAGCTGCTACAAGCACCAGCTGACCCACCACATAAAGCGATATTATTTTTATCGATATTAAATTCAGTATCATGATCTAATACATAATGTAAAGCTTTAAGCATATCATTTATTGGTACACTTACTTTTGGATAAATAGCATTATCTACGTCCTTCAATAAACGGTAATTCACAGTAATTACCGATATTCCATTGTCTAAAAAAGGCGTGAGATCTGGAAAAAACTTTTTCTGATGGATGTCTTTCTTATCTCCCCCTTTCCATGCTCCTCCATGAATAAAAAATAAAAGAGGAGTAGGTGCTGTCGATGTAGCTTGAAAAAAATCAAACACTTGTGCTTGCTCATTACCATATGCCACATTGGAACGAGTAGCTTCAATTGATATATTTTGGCCAATTACAGCTTGACAAAATAATAGGAGAAAAATGTGTACTAATATTTTCATTATAATTTTTGAATTTTTGATGTAAAGTAATCTGTAGGAGACTCAAACTTTATGATATACACACCTGTTTGAAGATGGAGAGTTTTAATATCAATGCTTTTCTGGTTTGTAATAAACTCCTGATAAAGAATATTACCCAAAAGGTCATAAATAGAGATTCTTCCAGATTTTGCTTCTTGGAATTTTACAAAGAAATATGAATCGAAAGGGTTTGGTCCTAAAAACCATGAGCTCTTAAAATCATAAATATCAGTAGGTATTTGACCTTCTAAAGGAGGTTGTTCTGGATCTACATTTTCTTCTTCTTCTTTCACCTCAGATAAAAGAAAAGCTTTTATTGCTTGATCCAGTGAATCTATAGTTGCATTCACTGTATATTGTGGTCTACAGTTTTTGCCAATTAGTGTTGCATCATCAATGTTAAGAAGTAAGGTATCCACAGCAGTCTGAGGGAAGTCACCTACTGAAGTGCCAACGCTTATTGCTTTGATAATTGTGTAGGCTTCACTAATCTTATCATTTAGAGGTTGGTAATCTATTTTGTTTTTAATGTTTAATGCATCAAAGTAAATAGTACCTTCATTCTTATAGACTTTGCTAAAAGTAGAAACCAGTTTATCTATTTTTTCATTGATTACTTTAACTCCTTTTTCTACTAATAATCCATTGATATATATATCCAACGATTTACCTTCATAAATAGAAAGTTTGACTCTATAGTTTTTATTCTTTTCAAACTTATCTGATAATAAAGCATTTTCATCTAGAAATGTTGTGACCTGCTCTCCTTCTATAGAATTTGTATAAAAAATATTATATCTGTTATCACCTCCAATCAATAGAGAAAGAATATAATTTCCTTCCGATGAGATAAAATCTATAGTATTTGACAGGTGATTTTTACCAGCAGAAAAAGTGAAATTTAGTTCATAATTATCATCTAATTCAGTTGCTATTTGATATTGTATGGTAGGTATTGAATTTTCAGAACTAAGCTTATTCAATATCAAGTGCTTGTTTTCAACGAAAACTTCCTTTTCGGTTCCGTTGATGATGGACCAATTTTCTGACAATGATATGGATTCAAAGTTTTCTTCTTCCACCATACAATCATATCCATTGGTTTCAGGAATTGTTATTTCTTCTTCTTCAATATTATTTTTAGCCCTCTCATTAATCATATACAAAGCACCTTTACAAGTCGTTTGCACATTATTTCTTATCGATCGATACAATTTATCGATATCATCCGAAGCAGGTAGATTATCAATAACTTCTTCATATAGACCAGTAAATTCATTCTGGTTGGTGAAGTAATCTTGTATATTTCTTAAAGAGTGCCACTGATGGAACAAATCCTCACCTTTTGCATATTCCTGAAGTAATTCAAGAGCTTTTTCGTTTCTTGTTTGCTGATATAAAATAGTGGCCGCTTCAATTCGAATAAAGCTTCTTTCTTGAGTATCAAAAGCAATTTCCTCGACTTCCTTAAGATAGGGAATTACATTAGACAGTTGATTTCTAAGTCCATAAATTGCCCAATAACGTACTAAATCTATATCACTATTTAAGGCTTCTATTTGTTCTTCAATCACTTCTTTTCCTTTTCCAGATAAGTTGGCTATCGGAAGAATTTTAGTTAATGGATATATGTCTTCATCAAATTTAAACTCGTAAGGAGTGAGCCCCGTTTTCAGGTAGATATTAATCATTTCCCCATATGGAATAAACTGAAGATCTCTTGTTTCCAAAATCTGTTGATTACAAAAATCCCTCATTTTTTCTAGCTGTTCTTTATACTGAGGATCATCGGCTAGGTTATTCATTTCCCAAGGATCATTTTTTGTATCATATAGTTTTTCATACTTCCTGTGGTCATAGAAAAGTGAGGTTTGAAAATCATTTAATCGTCCATTCCATAAATCATTTCTAACCGTTTGATATAATTCCGATTTACCTGTATAGTTTTTAAATTTCATCTCAGGTAACGAAGTGTTATATACTCTTGAATAGCTAAAGTTATTGTCTGCTACTTCTCTTGTGATATCTCTAATCTCGTCTGCTGCATCTTTAGCTCCAAAATACATTTCCTTAGTATAGTTTTTAGCTAAGAAATTTACTCCTTCCATATAATCAGGAACTTTTATACCCGTTAATGAAAGTACTGTTGCTGCTAAATCTTCAAAACTTATTACCCGATCAGATGTAGTTCCATTGTCAATACCAACCAATGCTTTAAATTTTTCGGGAACATAAACATAAAGTGGCACTTGATGACCAATGTTTAAGCCATTCCCTTTTCCGCGAGGCATGGCTTCGCCATGATCAGAATAGATAAATACAATTGTACTTTCTGTCAGTCCATCCTTTTCTAATTCATCGAGTATTTCTCCAATTTTATAATCTGTATAGTTGATACAATTGTAAATCCTGGCGAAGTGTTCTTTCATTTCTTCCGAATCCTTTAAATAGGGAGGTACTATTGCATCTTCAGGTTTTGTCTTTAATTCATCAGGAAGATTATCCAATACTTCCTTTTTGTAATTGCTATATGAATTGACATACTTTCTACTTGTATGAGTATACATTAGATTAAATACACTAAAAAAGGGTTGATCAGGTTTCCTATTTTTCCATGTTGCTGTAGCACTACTTTCGTTCCAAGCTTCATTCGTAAAACCAGAAGCATCAAGTACATTATAATCTGTCTTCAGATTATTGGATGTATAATACCCATGGTCTCTTAAGTAGGTTGGAAATCCTTTGATGAAGTTTGGAAAAGGAATATTACCCCTATGATTTCCTGTACCAATAGATGTCGCATGCATTCCCGTAATAATAGCAGATCTTGATGCAGAACATATGGTAGCTGTCGAAAAAGCAGAATTAAACTGAATACCCATTTCTGAAATTTTATCCATCACCGGTGTTATTGCCGCTTGATTATTGTAGATCATATGAGGTGATGTATCCTCAAAAGTGATCCATAGAATATTAGGCTTATCATTCTCTGCTGTACCTAAATGAGGAAATAGGTGTGTTAGTATTAGTAAAAAAGTAATAATCTTGAAATTCATACTTTAATGATGATCAATATATAATGATTAAAAAATAAGTGAGTAAGTCAATTTCTTTTTTTACATGAGTGTATAACTTACACTCCAAAATTGGTGGTGTTGTATAAATAAATGAGAAAATAATTCCCTTTTAGGGAGGGGATATTTAACTAATTTGGATGAGTACTCATTTTTATTCAATAAAAAAGGGTATCAGTCCTTTGAACCAATACCCTTCTTCTACTTAAAGGATTATATTACCATAATTCCAACTCCATATCTAGGTTTCGGAACGTTAATGTATCCATTACATGATGTTTAATACCATCGGTATCAGAATAGTTGTAGTCTAAATATAACTCATTAGTATTCGCATTATATTCTGATAAATTATTGGTTACTTCTGTGATAGGTGAACCTTCAAAAGGCTCCACTTCTACTACATTATCTGAAGAAATATCGATTTGTAATCTACCATTGTTTGTACTTCCAATACCATTGGTAGATACTTTATTTTTCGCTAAAGTATTTAAGATCCAAACATCATTCTTCACCATGTCTTTATGGCTGTACACATTAGATACTAAAGTATCTCCCTGAGGATCAAAACTTGTATCTACTCCATGATGGTACCAATTTCCCTCTAGGTAATGAATAAACTTAAACACTGGAATCATATAATTCTTCGCCAATACACCATTTTCAGTAGAACCTGTAAGCACTGAATCTGCTGTAGATTGTGTGATCAAAAGTGGTAATGCATAATGGTTAGTAATCGCTTTAGGATCATCATAAAATGCATCAGTAAAATTGATCTCCACTAACCCCTGAAAAGTACCAGGTTCAACCACCATTTCAGAAGTATGACCAAGAGTATAGTATTCTTCTGGAAGAAGTTCCCAAGATGTTTCATTCAACAGAGATTCATTGATTTCAAATTGAGTGACTACCCTATCTTTATTTTCTCTTTTCCCACCTAATACAACACCTACATTTGTTTTCTGTTCGCTATCTAGAACGACAGTTCTTACAGGTTGTTGATAAGGAAAATAGACAATAGAATAATCAAAGTCTGTTAGATAGTCTTCGTAAGGCTCACAAGAAGTAAAAGTTATTAATGATAAGCCGATTACCAGATACTTATTTATAAAATCTTTCATATTATTTAATTCTTACTACCAACCTTTATTTTGTACAATATTGTTACTTTTCATGATCTCATCGTAAGGGATAGGACCATACATCATATAATCCATATATGAACGTTCTTCCACATCAATTACATGATAAGAGTACTTCGTTTCTCCTTTTGTGATTTCGATCCCTTGAGCAGCTGTATTGATGACATCTAAATTATATTCCCACCTTCTTAAATCGTAAAAACGGTGACTTTCAAATGCTAATTCAATTCTTCTTTCATTATGAATGAGTTCTCTAAATGCATCTCTACCTTGACTTGCTACTTCAGTTAGGTAAGCATGATCGCTTAGGGTAGCTCTTTCTCTTACTTTTTTCAATGCTTCAAATGCTGTGATTTTACAATTCGGAGGAACAGCATTCGGTCCTACTAATTCGTTTGCTGCTTCAGCATAATTTAGGTAAGCTTCCACTTCTCTAAATAAAGCATAGTAATGACGATCAGTACTTTCACTACCTGGAGTTAACGAGATGTTCGGGTTTACAAATTTCTTTAAATAGTACCCTGTTTTAGTATAGTACGAGTAATTTTCTTCGGTGTCTTTTCCTCCAACAAAAGTTTCAATTGAGTCTCCTCTAAACACTGCATCATTATAGATGATCATTGTGTAAAACCTTGGATCTCTACCTTCATAAGGATTTTCGGCATCGTAGTTACTCAACTCAGAAGTAATAGGGTAACCGTTTTCCATTGGAAATGCATCTACCAAATTTTGTGTTGGATTTGTAAAACCTTTACCATTTAAACTTGGTGGATAGTTTTTCTTTTCAAAATCGTTAGTCGAATTCGAAGTCGTTAAGATAGGCTTTCCTTTATTTTGCCACCAAAACATATCAGGATCCCAAGCAGGTAAACTACCCACTTTGTCAATGAATTCTTGACTAAGGATTGCTGTTCTTAACCAATTCTCAGATTGAGTATTTCCTCCTGTTCTATCATAGAAGGCAGGACTTGCCGCATATAGTGCCACTTTAGAAGCCAATGCAAATGCCGAATTCAAATTTGCTTTACCAACATTGTTGATAGCAAAACTTGGACTATCGTAATCACTTGTGAGGTACTTCTTAGCAGAGTCAAGATCATTTAAAATATAATCGACACATTCCGCATAAGTATTTCTTGGTAAATGTACCGAGTAAGGTCTACTTGTATCGATAATAGGTACGCCTAATACAGCACCGCTTTCGTCTTTACCCGCATGATTTTTCAATAATTGGAAATTGAAAAAAGCTCTTAAAAAAGATGCTTCTCCATACATTCTACATTGGTACAAAGAATCTGTTTCAAGATCATCAAAATAAGTAAATTCTATTGTGTTGGTATATTGCGTTGAGTCAAAATACTTTTCGTTTAAGCCGTACTCTAAGAACTCATTTATATTTCTGATCGCTTGATAAGAATCATTCCATGTATTGATGGGGTTAAGGTCAGCATTCCAACCACCTAAAGACATATTTCTCACCTCAGATCCAACCTGACTTGATATAGCATTGTCTGTAGCACAATCTAAAATATCATTACCTAGGTAATCATACGATTTAGGAAATTTATTGTATACGTAGTTCAATACTCCTTCTGCAAAGTCAGGATCTTTCCATACTTGTTCTGGAGATAATTGATTATCTGCATCTGGCTCTAGGTACTTAGAACAACTAGAAAATAGAGCAGTCCCAAGCAGTAATACTAATCTAATTTTATTATTTAACTTCATCACTTACTCAATTTTAGATGTTCAAGTTGATACCCATTGTATAAGACCTCATAATCGGGAATTCTGTGATGCCACTGTTGGGTCTTTCAGGGTCTACATTTTTATTTTCAGCAGCAGAGACTTCAAAAAGATTATTAGCTCTGATGAAAAACTTCGATTCAAACTTTCTTGATTCTTTACGAGGAAGAGTGTACCCCACTTCTACATTTTTGATTCTGAAGAAATCCGCTTTTTCTAACCAGAAATCTGAGGTTACGTAGTTATTTTCTCCTTTTGTAGTAGTTAATGCTGGGTAAGTAGCATCTGCTCCAAGTTCTGGAGTCCACGAGTTTCTCGCTACTTCAGAGTAATTGTCTAAGCCACTCATCTGATAATACTTACTATCGTTATATCTGTAATGTCCTGCAAAACCAGCACCTGCAACAAATAGGTTGACATTTTTATAGCTGATTCCAAACTGTATTCCATAAGATAAAGTTGGGGAAGTATTACCGATATATTCTTGATCATCATTATTAATTACACCATCTCCATTAATATCTTGGTAGCGAATGTCTCCGGCTCCAACAGTACCAAAAGTCTGAGAAGGGCTAAATCTAGCTAAATTATCACTTTGGAATAAACCTTGGTTTCTGTATCCATACATTCCATCAATAGGTCTATTTTCTTGATTCATCCCTTCAGGTAGGTTTTCCATTTGTAAGACATCCTCCCACTTCGTTTGTTGGTACATTAAATTAGCTCCAATATTTAAGCGGATATCTCCAAATGTTTTGTTGTAACTGATGGCTCCTTCAATACCTTCACTTAAAGTACTATTGTTATTAAAGTAGGCTCCATCATTACCATAATAATCCGGATAAACGGCAGCGTAATTCGTAATCATATCCTTACGGGCATTATCGAAATAATTTACTTCCAATGCTAAAGCATCAAATAGTTCTACTTCAATCCCTAAATTTAATTCTAACGCTTGCTCATAAGATAGCTCTATGTTTTCTTCTCTATGAGCAATTAATGTATTACGACTTACACTATTATTTTCACCTAAAACGAGTACTCCGCCATCACCATATCTTTGAAGGTGCATATATGTCCAGATAGTAGGATCATAGGCCATTAATCCAGCAGAACCTTTAATTTTTAAATGTGTTAGAATTTTATTTTCTTCAAGGAACCCTTCATTAGAAATAATCCAACCTGCACCCACTGCTGATGAGTTGGCTACGCGTTTATCTTTTGCTAATTTATTTGTACCAACCCATACAGAAGAACCTTCTAATACATATTTGTTTTTAAATGTATAGTTGGCATTCAAACCTGCATGCAGTGTTTTTATAAAATAAAACTGTGTACTAGTAGACACTGTTTGTCTATATCCTACTGCATTAACAGAAAGCTTATGTTTTTCTCTAAATGTTCTATCATAGTTGATGTTACCATAAAACGTATTACTAAAATAATCTGAATTTGTTTTTCTTACCTGATCATCCGTTTTAGCTCCTTGTTTTACTTGGAATAAATCGTAACCATCATCTGTTTTTGCGAGAGGCATATAGGAGTTGTAGCCTTCATCCTTACCGTATTCAAAAGTATTACTACCATCCACTGCTACATAAACATCAGCGGAAAGCCCCATAATATGTTCATTAAAATCTAGATCAAAACCAAAACGGGTTTGGATACTTCTATCTACATTTTTGTCATAACCTGTATAATTCAACTCTCCATAGATATTCTTCGGTTGATGCAATGATCCCCCTAATATATCTGTTTCTCTAGATCCTCCTTTATGAATAAATATTGGATACTCATTGGGTCTTGTTGTCGACAGAAGGTTAAAATAGTCCCCAGAACTAAGGTTAGGAGTATTGTAAAGTTCTACTCTACCACTTACATCTACTACACCAGTAATTACATCAGTTAGTTTCATTCCTAAGTTTGTTCTGATGTTAATTCGATCATAAGAGGAAGTTGTTCCTACATTTTCTAAACCATCTTGACCTACATACCCAAGGTGTACGAAATAATTAGATTTTTTGGACCCACCAATAAAGTTTAAATATCCCTTTCTGTAGGTAACATCGTTCTTCATGGCATACCCATAGTAATCATTATTGGGGTATAAAATGGGATCAGTACCATTTCTATAAGCCTTGATTTCATCATCAGTATAATGCGGAGCTAGACCGTCGTTTGATCTTGCAGTATTGTAAAGAGAGGCATATTCATCTGCAGCTAAAAACTCAGGTTTTGTTGTAGGAGTCTTAATTCCTTGCTCATAACCTACGGTGATTTTTAGTTTATTACTAATCCCTCTTTTTGTAGTGATTAGAACGACACCATTTGCTGCATTAAGGCCATAGATTGCTTTCGCTGTCATGTCTTTTAACACAGTAATTGATTCAATTTCTTCTGGATTTAGATCAACCCAGTCTCTAGCAATTCCATCTACAAGTACTAGTGGAGCATAATCTGTAGTACTCGATTTTCCTCTGATAGATAAATAGGAAGCATTAGTACCAGGTTCACCAGTAGTGCTTATTACTTGTAATCCTGATAATTTACCCTGTAAAGCATCACTTAAGTTTAAAAAAGAGGAGTTAGATAATTCATCTCCAGTGATGGTTGAAATAGCACTTACTGTCTCCTTTTTGTCGATATCATAAAATGGAGCATGGTAAACATCAGCTTTTGAATTTAACTCTAAACTATCTAAAATAAACCCGAGGTCTTTCTCTTGGGAAAAGACTTCCTCCCAAGAAAATAGTAGAGTTAAAAAGAAGATTATATATTTTAATTTTGACATTATTTCACAGTTTTAGTCAGACAGAGAGATTACCACCCAGTATTTTGAGTGTAATTATTGTACTTCGCGATTTCATCGATAGGTATCGGATACCAATAATTTCTTGGTCTAAAATTACGTACTCCTTTAAGGACCGGATAAGAATATTCTAGGCTACCGTCTGATGACTTTTTAATCACCACTCTTTTGATTGTTGCCAATTTTTCTTCCGCAATTTTCCACCTTCTAATATCAAACCAACGGTGTCCTTCAAAGCATAATTCTACAGCTCTTTCGTTTCTAATTCTATCTCTGAATAATGCTTTATCACCTGTGTATTTTGAATTGACATCAGGCATACCTACTCTATTCCTGATAATATTTACAGCTTGTAAAGCTGAAATACCAGCTTCTGGAACTACTGCAGTTGGACCATATACTTCATTAGCTGCTTCTGCAAAATCTAGATATACTTGACTTAGTCGAATATACACCCAAGGCATATAATGCTGGCTCCATCTTTTTTCCCAATGATTAGAACCTTTCGGCCAGAACTTCTTTACAAAATAACCTGTACGAGAAGCTTGGTTATCAGGAAGGTTATCTTCTCTTCCTCCAGTAAATGTCTCAATGTAGATCTGTTGTTGTCCATTTACACCCCATTCTGCACCATTATATAAGATGTTATTGTAGAATCTAGGATCTCTTCCTTCATAAGGTGATGTTGGATCATAGTTGGAGGCAGGGTCTGTAATAGGTAAACCACTTTCCATCTCAAACATATCTACCATATTTTGGGTCGGCCCTGTTGTAGCATTTGCTCCACCATAACTTTTAGGTATAAAATGGTTAGTTAGGTCTCCTTTAGATCTTGTTCCTCTGTTTTTCCACAATAACACTTCAGAACTTCCTGGATTACCAAATCTAAAAAAGATATCAGCGTAATTAGTACCTAATGAAACACCAAACTCACCTTGACGTTGAATCAGTTCAGATTGAGCTTTAAGAGATTCTAATAATAAATCATTGTTATATGCAGCAGCTCCGGTAGCATCTTCTTGCATCAGTGGACTACCCATATATAATAAGATCATCCCTTTTAATGCTAATGCAGATCCTTTTGTTACTCTACCATGTTGGTCACTTGGCCATGTAGAGGGTAATAATAGAAGTGATGCATCTAGATCTTCGATACAATCTTGAGCCGATGTAACAAAATCTCTTCTTTCTAAATCTTTGTAGTCTTCATCACTTTCAAACAAGAAGTCCATTCTAGGCTGTCCTCCCCATCTGATTAAGATCTGGAAATAATAAAATGCTCGAAAGAAATAAGCTTGACCTAAAAGTTCATTTACCTGTTCTTCGGTTGCTCCTTCTAACATTTCTATATTTTTGAAAGTTAAGTTGGCTACTCTGATTGCTTGGATCGCATTCCAAATTGGCGGAGCCTCCGCTCCCCATTTTGGTTTTCCATCAGCAGTTTTTGCTTCCCAACCCGATTCATAAAGCTTACTTTTACTCGAAGTGGAGTAGTTACCACCGCTATTCATATCAGTACTGAATCCATACTCATAATTATTCTGAGTTTCATCTGCCACTGATCCTAAATCATCTCTTCTATCCCAATGTAACTGATCATCCATATGACCATACAAACGGTCGTTGAATGCTCGAAAAGTGAAATAGTCTGTATATATGTCCTCTTCTACTAATCCTAAGTCGGGAGAACGGTCTAAAAAACTTTCACAAGCAGGTAATGTAAAAGCAATTAATAAGATATATAAAATTCTTTTCATCTCTTTGTCAGTTATCTGATGTTTAATCTTGCACCTACTGTATATAACCTTACTAATGGGTACGACTTGTTTGAATTTGCAGGGTCTAGCCTAGAGTCAAATTCTGTAAAAGTAAATAGGTTATTACCCGAAAAATAGATGTATAATGACTTAAACAAGTTCTTATTCTTAGGCTTTAAATTGTAGCCTATATGTAGGTTCTTCAACCTTAAATAACTTGTATTTTGCCAAGTGTAAGAAGTTGTATTTTTATTATGCGGTTCGTTAGCAAAATGTAACCTTGGGTTTGCATTTGGATCTGGGTTAGATGGCGACCAAGTATTTCTATGGGTCTCATCTACATTATTATACCCTTTTGTGAAACCCCACATCAAGTCACCGTTAATGTTAGCATAAGAGTTTTGAACTCCATAGAATAACGCTGACATGTTGAAGTTGCCATAGTTTATTCCAAGTTTCAAACCATATGTCGTTGTTGGGAAATTCAACCCTTTTATAACAGTATTGTCTAATACGTCTACCTGACCATCACTATTAAAGTCAGTGTATTTAATATCTCCAGGAGTAACATTACCAAAGTTGGTTTGTGGTGAATTATAGATATCATCCCAGCTTTGATATAGACCGTCTGTTAAGTATCCATTCGTTGATCCAATAGGTTTACCTGCTTCCTTTAGATAATCTGGTAGATTAACAGGATCATCTCTATTAATAATTCTACTTTCATTAAATGAGTAGTTTGGAGAGAAGGTAAACTTAAGTCGTTTATTCAGTTTTAATACATAAGAACCAGAAATTTCAAAACCTCTAGATTTCACTTCACCAATGTTAGCGTATGGATCTTGAGAGAAACCGCTCAATGTCGGAATACTTCTTCTTTCCATTAAGATATCATAACGGTGTTCATTATATAGATCAAGGTTGAGTGAAATATTTTCGAAAATAGTCGTTTCAAAGCCAAGGTTTTGTTTTAGTGCCTTTTCCCAAGTGGCATCTTCGTTTGGAATCCTTCCTTCGAAATAGTGTGTACTTGGTTTATATGGTTTTTCCCCTATTCTCCAGTCTTTACTGTCTTGTGTGTAATACTGACCGTAGTATAAATATCTTGTATTGTTATTGATATGAGATCTACCGACAGTACCGTAGGAATATCTTACTTTAAAGAAATTCAACCAACGTACATTATCTCTAACAAAAGATTCTTCCGATAATACCCAACCTAAAGCAAATGATGGAAAGATACCATAACGTTTTCCTGGAGCGAAGTTGTCAGATCCATTCACACCTAAGTTGATTTCTGCTAAGTACTTAGTGTTATAGTCATAAGTTAAACGGCCTGCCCAGTTTTCTTCGTATTGTGGAAAACTTGTTTGTGCTTCATTAATTCTTCTAGAAAATAATCCTAGAAGTCCGATATGATGCTTACCTATATCTTTAGAATATCTTGCTGAAAACTCATAAAAGACTGTCTTACGATAATAGCTATGATTCCATTTTTTATTTATTGCTGGTTTTTCAGTGAAATTTGGATGGTTGGTCATAATAGAATCTACCAAAATTTCTCCACCTGTTGCGGGATCATAGACAGGAACTTGTTGGTATGAATACGTCTCCGGTTCAAAAGTAATGTTTCTTGTGAATTGATTATACGTATCAAAAGCTACCTTACCTTGGAGTGAGAATCCTTCTAATGCTCCAGTAAAGTTATGTCTTAACTGTACATTGGTATATAGTTCTGATCTTCTTGTAGATTTACTACCTGAACCGTTCAATTGCATTAATGGGTTAGTACTTCCTTCTACCCAACCATAGCTTCCATTATCAAATTGTGCCGGATGTAGGTCACTTGGTGCTCTGTAGATATCTTGGAAAAACTGTTCTCTATGCCAGCTACTTTCCGAAACAGCTCTAGGAGAATTGTATTCTTTATTATTACCCGCGATACCAACTTTTAATTCAGTATTTTTTGTCAGTTTAAAGTTAACATTCGATCTGAAGTTGATCCTTTGGTTGGTAAATGACGGATCATATCCTGCTTGGGGAGCAGACTTCAAAATGTCTTCTTCATTTACATAACCAATTGAAGTAAAGTAATTCACTTTCTTTGTACCACCCGATAAGTTTAAATTAGTTTTGTATTGGATGCCAGTACCTACTACTTCATCCCACCAATTCACATCTGGGTATTTTTCTAAGTCTCTATTAGGATCTTCCCACTGATTGATTAAGCTTTCAGGAATTAAAGACTCCCAATTACCATCTGCCTTCATGGCCTCATTCATCAAACGATAAGAATCCGGAACACTTAGTCTTTGGTAATTATTTGTTGGTTCTTTAAAACCTACTTCTGTTGTTATTTTAATAGATGTCTTTTCGCTTTTACCTTGTTTAGTAGTAATAAGTAAAACACCGTTGGCACCTTTCACACCAAAAACTGCCGTTGCCGATGCATCTTTTAGAACTGAGAAGCTCTCAATTTCATTGGGATCAATATCATTAAAGTTTCTTTCTATACCATCTACTAATACTAGTGGAGAGTTATCCGTCCAGCTTGATTTACCACGAATGAAAATACTAGTATTGTTCTCGCCAGGAGCAGCACTAGATTGTTGTACCGTCATACCCGCAACCTGTCCTTCTAAAGTCGAAGTGAAATCTGTACCACCACCAGCTTCTAATAAGTCTTCTCCTGAAGTTTGTTCGATAGCTCCAACAACACTTTTCTTTTTCTGAACTCCATACCCAACAACGACTACTTCATCCAAAACTTCTTGATCAGGTACAAGAGATACATTAATAACGGTCTGACTATTTACCTCAATAGCTTGTGGTTGATAGCCTATATATGAAAAGATTAAAGTATCGTTGGGTTTTACATTAATTTTATAATTTCCATCGATATCCGTAATTGTTCCTGTTGTAGTCCCTTTTACAAGAATGGATGCTCCAGGTAGAGTAATTCCATTTTCATCTTTCACTATACCTGTAACTAAAATTTCATTAAGGTCAGACTCTTTATAATGTTCTTTATTATTTTTTGCTATTACATTGTTTGAAAAAGAAATAAAAGTCAAAAAACACAAAAAGAAGAAAAAGAGAATTGCCTTACTTACGGTAAAGCTATTGTTCATAATTTAACTTAGTTTTTACTAAAAAATTCATTTCAGTGTTGAATTAACAGTTAATTCAGTCGAAAAAAAACCTACTTTTTCGTCAAATAGGGGTGGTTAAATTCATAAACAATTGATAATGTGTTAGTTGAGATTTTATGTTTTGTTTATAAATTTTACTTAAGCTTAACTACTATATCCAAATATATTCTAAAATTTTTCATTATCAAACCTATTTCTGTTAATTGAATTAGAGAGATTTCACCTAAACTTGTCTGATAGAGAATAATCAATAAATAAGTAATTACAGTAGATATTTATTATTCATATAACGGAGTGCTCTTGGTATATTACAATTAGTGACAAGACTTAGTAGAAGAGAATAAATAATAGGGACTCATACTTTATTATGATATAAAATAAAATAGAGAAGGCTTTCCTATGAGTATAGTAAAGCCTTCTCTATTTTTTGAATTTATGGTATTAAGAATCGAATGTTGTTATCTATTATGCAGTGGATTTTTGCTACTCCACTGATAAACTACTGTTGTAAAAGGAGGTACTTTTATCTCCATAGAAGCAGCAACATCTGTCAATTCAGACTTGATTATTGTTACTTCATTAGGCGTTCTATCTGAATTCTTTGCTAGAAAAGAATCTGCTTTTGTTTCCCATTTTGTTAATCTAACATTATCAGATGAGTCAAATGGATAGTTTTCAATATTTAGTGATAGGTTGAGTATTTTATTATCAGAAGTATTCGGTATTACTACTGTTATTGTCCTTCCATCATCACTGATTGTTGCTGTAGAATAGGTATTGTTAATTGTTTTCTTGTTGTATTCATAAGTTTCCCCTTCATAAGCAACCTTAACAAAAGTATCTTGATGTAACGTTGTAAACATATGGTATGCATGAGCCCTCGCACTGGTATAGCTTTTTCTAGTATCTACTAAAGGAGTATTATCCTTTTTAAAGTAAGAATGTACTAAAGCTGATCCTAAAACATCAGGATGATCATTTACAACATTATACCATAACGAAGATACAAGAGGAACTGACACTAAACTATTTCTTGCCCCAAATTCCGTTAGGTGAAGCTGTATATTCTTCCCTTTCAGTGCTTGATTCGGATACTTTTTCAACCATTTTCTATGTTTGTTTACCTTGGATTTAAAGTGTAATCCTTCCCAAATACTTCTTTTGTATAATTCATTATCAGGAAGGTTCTTAGCACTCATATTTGGATAAAAATGGAATGCTACACCATCAAATGGAAGGTTTTTCTCAGCCATTAATCTATAGAACTTTTCTTTTTCATAACAGCTGATTACCGTTATAGATTCATCAACGGATTTGATGGCATTATAGTAATCTGAGAAACTTGGATGATCACCTGATGTATAATCTAAAACGACATTGTAACCAGATATAGGTATCAGACCTTTCACTCCATCTCCAAAAGTAATTTTACCTGTTTTACCATCTACTGTATAGTGCTTATCAGAAGATGAAGATTTATTGAAATCTTTTACTCTTCTCCATTTTTTGCCATTGATCGTTAAGCCAAAATGTTCTGATAGTTTTACTGGAGCAAATTTCACATATAATTCTTGAGATGGTAACCCTGTCGTTTTACAATCAGAGGCTAACCAAGAAGTATCCGCACATGCTAATTGATTTGTAAAGGCTCTACTTCCACCGTTGACATAATTTTTAGCATCACCATATATAATATTATCTCCACCTCTAGTTTCATCACCATCTGCAGGGTAATTAAAAACGCTTAACTCCCAATTACCAAATACTTCATTACCAATTTCCCAGTATTTAATATTGTAAGGTTCGTAACTGCCATTTTTTGCTCGTACAGCAGCCCAATCAATCCCTCCATTAGGATTTTCGCCTACCTTTGCATTCATATATTCAACATAATCGGCTACATCTTCCGGTGTTTCATATTGAAAGGCCACTACCATAATACCTTTATCAATAAAAGTAGTTTGTAAAAGCTTGCCAAATTCATCTGGACCAAATTCATTGCTTTCAGGGCCCGCTTTTCCATGAGAATTCATGTTTGATATTCTCTGCTCTAATGGCCCAATAGCTCTCTTCCACTTATAAAGATTGGCCATGGTACCACCTGGAAATCTATAAAATGATGCTCCAGTATATTTAGCTCTCTCTAATACTTTTTGATCGGGGGCATTTTTTTCTACATCCCATAAGCCTTGTCCTGCATCACTATAGATATTATTTCCTCCAAACCATAAAGGATTCTTTTTTGATAAGACTTGCTTAGTATCGATAGTCAAAGAAATATTCGTTACAGGATATATTTTACTCAACTTAAAGGCATTAAAATGCTCTTCTAATACTATTTGATATTTTTCTATATCCTCTGGTGTTGATGCACAGTTCTTTAATAGATCTTCTGCCTTATTCAGTACACCTACCAATTCTTTATATTCAGATTTAGGGTAATTACCGTTTTCCTTACCAACGTTCACTTCATTTTGCAAGAAAGAGTGAATAGTACTAACAGTGTTCTGTAATAGACCAATATTGGTCGGAAAACTTCCTGTATTCACTCTAAAATGGTGCAGATAAAATAAAGCAGTTCCTTTATACGCAGAAATAAAATCAAATTGCATATCACTTAGTTGCTTACTTGGGAAAGGCAAATTAATATTTTCTGCACTTACATGACCGTCAACAGAAATAGTCAATTGATTATTCGCCTTAAAAGTCAATAAGATATTGTAGTTCGTATTCTTATAAAATGGAGTTGACAGGAGTTGATGACTATCAGTAAATGTTTTAGGTTTATCGCCGTTTTCACTGACAGCATATAAAATATTTCCTTTATCACCGACTTTTAAACTCAATAGGAAACCACCCGTTTCAGAAAGAAAATCTATACGATTTGAAATTGTGGTTTTGGATGAAGACAGATCAAACATCACCTGAAACTCTTCACCTATATTCGTTGGAATTTGGTATCTTAATCTTGGTGCTCGAATGGAACCATTTTGCTTTTTTCGTTCCATAACCAATGCTTTATTTTTTATATATACTGCCCCGCTAGTATTTTTTTCCTTCCATGAGATAGGAAGAGTTGATACATTGCTAAAATCAAACTCTTCTAAAATAGAACAGTTTTGTTTTAAAGGAACAGTAGCTAACTCATATTTAACTTTTGAGTTGCTTGCGTTGACAAAAAAGCTAGTAATCACACATATGGCTACAAGACAAAATAGACTTTTTCTTGTGATGTTATTCTTCATATTCATTAAAAAATAAGTAATGTACATTTCATAATGCAATCAACAATATAATATAGTGAAGAAGAGTATAAGATTAGTTTTTTGTGAGGGGGTATTTCGTTTTATAACGTAGTTGACTCTTCCAAAATATTGTAATCCTTTAAAATAGTATCTGCAATATTCTCTTTATCAATGCCTTTGTTGTTTGTTTTCTCCTCCTCCATTTCTAACCAAACATCAAACTGAAAATCATCAAGTAAAGGTTTTACTTTGGATTGATAGTGTTTGATATTTTTATCTCTTGCCTTAAAGTAGACCTTAGGTCTATCTCCAAACTCTAGTAATGCCTTTCGATTAGAGAGAAAATTCTCCTTTGCAGCTAGTCTCCAAATTTCCTGACTTTTTGTATTCAATAAAAAGCTTTCATGCATTTTTTTCATTTCTAAGTCAAGGAACATATCATTGACTAAAGAAGAATATTTTTGATCGATGGTTGAATTGATATAAAGTATCGGATCAAATTTATTAATAAAACCAGTAATAGCTTTTGGCGTACTATAATTTATCACTTCACTTTTCCCTCTTTTCACTTCTAACTGTATTTTTCCTTTTACTTTAGGAACATAGAATTCTTGAATTCCTGAAGTGGCTTGCCCGATATATTTTTTATTGATATATACATCGGCTGGTTCTTTTAATAAGGTGACTACCTCAATGTAATTATCGAAATTTTCATACTCTTTCTTATTGTGATATTTTATCGAAATACTTTGACCAGCTACAAGTTCATCATTGAAAAAATTCTTATATGCAACATAAGCCATTTCTTCTTTTACAGGATCTTGAAGGCCATTCCATCTGTTCTTATAATACTCTAAAACTGCTTTCATAGCATATCCATGGTGTATTTCTGGAGCCAAGTGAGAAGCAAAAAAGTACCGATTCCAAGATTCTATATTTAATAAGGAAACCTCAGCATCTACAGACTTCTCTAAGTTTCTTCTAAACCTATTGGTCATTTTTGTATTCGAACCAGATAAGTAAGTAGTAGCTAATGTCTTACTATCCTTATTGATAACAGCTCTTTTACCTGTATCTACATCTCTAAGTTCTGAAGTAAGATTTTCTAATGCGATATGAGGAATTAAACTGACATTATTTGCGGCACAAATTCTTTTCAATTTATCGATCTTATTTTCATTGGACCAAAAATTTAGCGTATGAGTAATGGCTTTAAAGTTCTTAGCAACAGCCTCATTGATGTCCTGTTTCCATGAAATTAGATGATACACAGGCATTATTTCAAAATTACATCTTGTATGTAAATCTTGGAACCATCTTGCCACATTTTGAACATCTTGTTTATTATATTTTTGCCCTACTTTATCCTCTAAATACGTCGATATATTTTGAGTGTTAGTCGTAAAGAATATGATTTTTCCTGCTTTTGTCCTTAGCCATTTGTCTGATAATTTGGTCCTGCTATATACCGTATTCAAATCATTAGCGATAGAATTCATGAGTTCTTCTTCCGATTTCTGGTTTTGCTTATTTCTTGGTATTACAAACTCAAGACAAAACTTAAAGTCAATGTTTTTCTTTTCTGTTGTATTTATTAATGCAATAAGCGCTGTTAAAATGTCTCTTTTGTATTCTTGAGAACCAAACGTACTATACTGTATTTTAAAAGCATCTATCCCCATTTTTTTGGCGGTAATTACTTCTAAATACATAGCTTCTTCAGCTTCTAACAAATTTGTCATTAAAGTAGATTCTGGAATAGATGTATTATAGTACGAAGTCACGGTACTTACGTCTTTGCCTAAAGTGTGCTCGTATTTTAGTAAGGTCATATGACCAAATTCCGCACTTAATGTATTAAAGGGATTAAATGTTGCCATCATTATTTTTTTTGATAGCAATTGATACGGTTTATTATCATTTTGAGCTTGGGCATACTGTAGCATCCAAATACTCAAGAATAAAAAAGTAATTGTTTTCATTTTAATAAAGAAATAATCAGGAAAAGATGATATTTAATAAAGTTTGTTTTAGTATCTATTTTTTTATTTATACATAGCAGAGAAAAAAATAACTATGCAGTACCTCTAAAAATACTACATAGTTATTCTATTTAATTTAAGATGAGCTTTTGGAGCAATACACCATCTTTAGATTGAATTTTTAAGATATATAATACTCCCTTTGTACTTCGATAATCAATAAATTGACTCGAATTTGGTAATAAAGTGATGTTATCTTGTAATAAAATCTGCCCTTGTGTATTCAACATAACAATATCTAAATCTTGACTAGCTTGTGATTTATCGAGCAACCATATTCCTAATGAAGTGAGTTTTACTTCTAATTTAGTGTTGAGGTTTTTCTCAATATTGGTAGGTGTATCCTCTTTTACATTAATAGTTACAGTCCCTATATTACTATCTAATTCTCCATCATTAGCAACATATTGGAAGGATACCTCGCCTAAATAATTTCCGCTTGGAATATAGGTTACCACTCCGTCATTAATAGACAATTCTCCATCACTAACATTTGAGATAATGTAAAAGCTTAATAAATCATTTTCAGCATCCTGAGCCGTTAATGTAAACTCTAATGTCTCAGTGGCATACACCTCTTTCGACATATTTTCAACTATTGGTGCTGAATTATCTCCTTCAACTTGTACCACTAAAATACTTACAGTAGCTTCGTCACTATCGTCGATACCATCGTTGACAATATACTTTAAAGTATCCTCTCCAAAGTAACCCGCTTCAGGAGTATAAGCAATGTTAGGAGCAGTTCCTGATAGCGTTCCATGTTTAGGTTGAGCTGTAATTGAATACGACACGTCTTGTCCATCAAAATCAGTACCTGTTAGAGTAATATTTACCGTTGCGTCTTGGTATAACCACTCGGCCATATCATCTGCTTCTGGTTTAGTATTTCTTTTTTGTACAGTGATAGAGATTGTTGCTAACTCACTAAATCCGATACCATCT
Organism: Flammeovirga sp. SubArs3; assembly: GCF_947387565.1. Classification (NCBI taxonomy): domain Bacteria; kingdom Pseudomonadati; phylum Bacteroidota; class Cytophagia; order Cytophagales; family Flammeovirgaceae; genus Flammeovirga; species Flammeovirga sp. SubArs3. The sequence goes on from NZ_CANDOA010000005.1 coordinate 383,778, forward strand.
GTTGTTTTAAAAGTAAAAGAATCCTCTCCTAAATATCCTTCATTGTGTGTATAAACCAAATCAGGAGCAGTTCCTGATAGCGTTCCATATTGTGGTTGCGACTCCAACATAAATGTAATTGGATCTCCGTCTCCATCAGAACCTTTTAATGTTATGGAAAGCTCATCACCTTCAGTTACTTTATAAGTAGCACTTTCTGCATCTGGAGCTAGATTGCCACTACTTGTTACGGTAATTGCTATTTTAGCAGGAGTACTGTTCTCTCTACCGTCTCTTGCTACATACTCTAATTCATCTGAACCATAAAAATTTCTTGTGGGAGTATACACTAATTGATCATTAATGATTTCAACGGTACCGTTAGATGGAGCTGTTGAAATACCGTAAGTCAGTAAATCTCCATCATCATCATCACCATTAAGAGTAATTGTTAAGATTCCATCTTGAATCACTTCTTCTGTTCGAGCAATAACAGTTGGGGCAGTATTAATACTTCTACTATTGGTGTTATTTCTAAAATGATCATTTATCACCTCGATATAAGTTTTCATGTCATTCAATTCATCCACAGATTTTGATTCATCAAAGGCGAAATCGACATGAGATTGAAGCTCTAAAATATAACGGTCTACAATTTCTTGTCGATATTCCGTATCTCCTTCACCCACAACAGCATTTACATACAATTCTTGTCCAGTAAGTAGTTCCTGTACTAGAGCATAGGCATTTTCTGGAACGACTGTACCTCGAATTGTGATATGATCAAATGTAAGGTATTCTTTCTGGTTGGCATTATCTGTCTTACCTGTACGGTTTATGGCATGAACAAAGGCATAAGAATCTTCAAAAACTAAATCATCTTTGAAAAAGACTGGAACATAGTCGATGTCCTTAACATTGTCACCATATACATCTACTCCTGTTAATAAGATATTATTAAACTCAAAATGACTATCAGCTACTTTTACACCTGCGTCATCTCTTGTTTTATCTCTATAAACTGCAGTACGATGTGCTCTTGATTTACCATGCTGGCCTGAACCTGCGATCTTATATTGGTAGTTATGTACCAACGTCTTATACCCACTAGCTGTTGTTAATGAATAAAATAAACCCACTCTGTTTGCATAGCCAAACCCTAGGTTATTGTCTGTGGTTTTAAGACGAACACTAAAAGTATTGGTTTGTTTCCATTGTGAGTCACCTTGTTGTCTTGCGATCTCAGTACCAGACACATTAGGATTTGATGATTCTGCAGACATGTCTTTGTCATTCATCGCATAATCAACAGTAAATGTAGGAAGATCTAAACCTTTCACATACTCTCCTTCAATAACCACCTTATCTACATACCAATTGAAAACATCATTGGTATTGTTCTCCCCTTTTCCGGTAACAAAAACAGAGATATAGTCTTCGTTCTGAACATAGTTGTACCCTTCACCTGGAGTATATTCAGTTTCTTCAAACTCATCGGAAAATAAAGTATTTATCGTTGATTGATTTCTATCATTATTGTTGGGAATAGCACCATTAAGTTGCGTTCCTATTCTAAACATGTAGGTATCTCCATTCCCTTCTTCATCGATAAGATCTGGATCACCTGCATGATCACTTTTTTGTACAATACGTACTTTATTGATTTTAAACTTTACACCTCGGACAGTATGCAAGTCAAATCGGAAAAATGTCTGCTGATAGTTCGTGGCATTATTATTTGTAATCTGTGTTACTGCTACCTGACTACCATTGGCAGATTCTAATCCTTGATTGACTAACTTAGGTCCACCTATTAAAGCTCTCTGCGGATAAATAATATTTTTATCATTGATGTCCATTTTAGCTTCAAATGTATCATCAAAATCATATGTAATTGTAATTGGATTCTGTGCTATCGCTATAAACCCAACTAAACTGAAGAATATATATAAAACTATTTTTTTCATAACTCTATACTTTAGAAGAAGTTGTGTTTAATATTTGATAATCTTAGAAACCAAACTCTGATCGTCCATTTCAAGTCTCAGTACATAAATTCCAGATCTTAATGCATGCATGTCTAGATGTAATGCATTTTCAGCATTCACTTGCTCAGTGTAAACCAACCTACCTGTTAGATCATACAGCTTGAGAATACCACTTACATTCTTCGAAATTGTAACATTAACATCACTAACAAATGGGTTAGGATGAATGATCCAATCTAATTCATCTTTAAGGAAATCATCGTCAATATCTGTCACAGGAGATTTTCCATCACCCAAGACCACTCTAGCTTCACCAAAGATGGCAAAGCAATTGATGCCCTCTTGAGCCACTGTCTCAAACTCTAGTCGTGCAACATTCGTTACATCTAACTTGATTTTTTCTTCAGGAGTGTTTGGTCCGAATATTTGAGAATAAAGCAGTTGATTATCACCATAAATATTGATTTCTGTTGACCCCTCTGTAAATGCATCATCGAGGCCTACGGTTGCTGAGAAAGAAGAACAATTGCTATCTAAGTGATAGAAAACTCTTGATTCGTTGAATAATGAAAATCCTTGATCGTAGATAAAACCATTTACTTTCATTACTGAATCAGAAGCAAAACCGTGACCTTCTGCAAATAACCCTTCAGTTAATTCGCTCTTTACTTTTGTGATATCCATACCTTCTTTTACAGACCATTGGTAAACAGCGGTTGTAAATGCAGGTACTTCTGTTGTGAACTGAGCCTTTGCCTCAAGAGTATCTATCAAAACCAATTGTAGATTATCATTTTCACTGTTTGAATTGTTGGCAAATACATCTTCAGCTACTGTATGCCATCTCTTTAAGATCACTTCGTCATCACTCGAAAATGGATAATCTTTGATATCCACAGTAAGTTTGATGATTTCAGTATCTGTCAGGTTGGGTACTACTAAAGTAAATACATCGCCTGCATCGTTCACTGTTGCTGTAGCAAATGTTTTTTGTATCACTTCCGTTTCGCCTCCTAATCCGCCATCATAAGAATAGGTATCCCCATCATAATCAACAGATACAAAAGTATCTTGATGTAGTTGACCAAAAATATGGTAAGCGATTGCTTTTGCAGATACAAAGTCATAGCGAGGATCAACCATTGGTGTGTTATCATTCTTGAAATAAGAATGAATTAATGATGTCCCTAAATTTCCACTATGATAATTGGCAATATCATGGAACATTGTTGCTATAAATGGTATGGCAAGAAGGTCCTTTCTACCACCAAATTCTGTCATATGAATTTTCACATCTTTACCGGCCAACGATGGGTTATCGTATTTTTCTACCCAACCTTTTTGTTTGGCAATTTGTCTTTTTACTCTAGTGCCTTCCCATACACCTCTTTTGTAATGGTCTTCATCTGGAATATCTCCTTCTTCTAATTGTAAGTTAGGATAGAAATGGAAAGAAACACCATCATATGGCTTATTGTCTTGGGCCATATATTTATAGAAATCTTCTTTTTCGAAACAACTGATGACCTGAATAGATGGATCAACCGCTTTCATTGCATCGTAATAATCTGAGAAAGATGCATGTGGTCCAGAAGTATAATCTAAATAAACATTACTTCCTTCGGCTGGAATCATTCCTCTTCTACCATCTCCAAATGTGATTGCACCAGTTTTGGCATCAACAGTAAAATGTCTATCTGTAGGTAACGAACCATAAAGGTTATCTACTCTAGTCCAAGATTGATTATTTATTCTTAGACTAAAAGTGGCTGATAAATCTACAGGAGCAAACTTTACATATAAAACTTGAGAAGCCTCGCCTGTTGTTTTTGTATCTGAATTTAACCAAGAAGCATCTGATACGGCAGTTTGATTAGTAAAAGCTCTTGATCCTCCTCTAACATAATATTGAGCATCACCTTTCACAATTCTATCTCCACCTCTCACTTCATCTCCTGTTTCAGGGTAATTAAATACTGAAAGTTCCCAATCGCCATACATTTCATTACCAATTTCCCATAATTTGATATTGTAGGGTTCATAACGACCATTTTTTGCTCTTTCTAAAGCCCAATCTTTACCACCGTTAGGGTTATCACCTACTTTGGCATTCATGTATTCCACATAATCTCCTGCATCTTCAGGTGTTTCATATTGGAATGCAACAACAACAATTCCTTGGTTGATAAAAGTGGTATTTAATAGCTGACCGAATTCATCAGGACCAAAAGTATTGACCTGTGCTGCACCATCTTTATGAGAATCCATATTATAACCTCTTTGGTCTACTGGTCCAATGGCTTTTTTCCATCTGTACAGATTGGCCATAGATCCACCTGGAAAACGATAAAGGCTGGCCCCTGTAAAGTTTGATCTATCAATTACATCATATTCAGCATGGTTCTCTTCTACATTCCATAAACCTTGACCGCCATCGTTATAAATACTATTCCCTCCTAACCATAAAGGGTCTTTTTTTGTAAGAACCGTATTGGTATTTACAGTAAGTTTTACATCTGTATAAATTAAGATGACAGATTTTTTAAAACTATCGAAGTCATTTTGCAATTCCTCTTCTAAAGCCAAAACATCTTCTGCCGTTAAAGAACAGTCTGATGATTTTGTCTTTGCTTCCTCAATTTTTTGATGCATCAAATCAACATCTTCTTGTTTGTATTGACCACCATTATCTCCGACAGTTACTTTTTCATTTAAGTACGTTTCTATTTCGACAATCTTATTATTGAAAGAGAACATGTCGACTCTTGCTCCTTTAAATAGCTTAAAATCATCCATATAATAAAATCCATTATTACTATAGATGCCTGTCATCGCAGATTGAATCGTAGCAATCGGATCCACTAATGCTTGTGGTAATTGGATATCTGAAGCCTTCAATTCTCCATTAATATAGATGCTTAAGGTATTGTACTCATTAACCTTTAAATGGATTGTATATGGTGTATTCTTTACAAATTGATCAATTAGCTTATTTGAATTGGGAAAACTAGTCGGTTTGTCACCAGCGTTATTGATTCCATAAATAATGTTCTTTGTTCCTCCATCACCAATCTTTAGCGAGAACCAGTATTTACCATTCTTTGTTAAGAAGTCGATTCGGTTAGTAAACCAATCTCTTGATGCCATCGCAACAAATTCAATATCAAAACTATTACCCACATGATTAGGCATTGTATATTGAACAGTAGGTACTTCTCCTGATGTTGTTATTTCAGAAGTCAACTGATTATCAACGATAGTTACCAAGTTGTTTTCGCCTACTTCTGTCCAACCACTTGGCAAGACATCTCCATTTAAGTTGAAATTGTGATTGATAATTTCAGCACAATCTATCGAAGAATTGTCTTTTACAATATTATTCTTAAAGTTATCTGTTGCTGCAGTAAGTGCATCATTTGCTACCTCTACTTCATCTTGGGTAATACAATTGCCTACAATAGATTCTCCGACTAAAATCGCTGATTCTAACTCCACTTTATTATATTCTGGATACTCTCCGATATTATCTCCAATGGTAGCATTAGCTAACAAAGTTTTACTATCTGCGATGTTCTTTTCTAACGCTGTAAAGTCTGCTCCACAGTCGGCAGGGTTGGCTTTAAAGATATCAAAAGCTAATTGTAAGCTAATAATTTCAGCATCAATGATATCCTGGGTAACACATGTAGTGAGTACTACTTCAGCACTAGCTAGTTCATTTTGTAAAGTAATTACCTCCTCTTCAGGGTAAGCAATATCAATAAGATCTTCATTTTCTTCATCAAAAATAATTTCAGATCCTGAGATAATAATGATGCTCGAAATATACTGTTCTATATCTGTTTTTAAGCTCTGAAGTGCAAATGTATTCTGTGTAATTCCTTTTATAGCATTAAAGTATTCTATTTTGAAAGTATCATCATCAAAACTTTCAGAGAAAGTAAATTCAACTATAGATAGCTCTTCTGTGAGTTCGGCTGGTAATGCTACTGATTCGGCTTCAAGTACACCATCAATAAAAATTGAGAATGTATTGTCAGATTTGAAGCTCACTTTTACCTCATAGATCTTATTTTTCTGGATCTCCCCTTCTAACAATTTATTTTCATCAGGGTAATCAGTAGGTTTAGCTCCATTATTACTTTCTGCCAGCACGATATTTTTTTGGCTATTACCTCCCAATAGGAGTGATAACCAATATTCGCCTGAAGCCGTCTTAAAATCTACTACATTTTTGTAATAGTTTCTACCTGTCTCAAAGGCAAAGGTCACTTCAAAATCACCAGATAGTGATTCGGGCAAATTGTGTGTAACAGTAGCTTTATCTTCATCGCCCTTAATAAATTCCATTAAAAGAGCGTCTTTATATATATATACTTTGCCAGAAGAATTACTTTCAACCCATGTTTCAGGAAGAGTAGCATCCTCACTATCAAAGTTTTCTCTAACTATAACTTCGCAATCCTGACCAAATAGTAGTGGAATTGTTAGAATGTAAGTTATAAATAGTAAGTATAATGTCTTCATCTAATAATATTCATTTCATCTATATCTACCTAACTAAACTTCTTATTTAGTTAGGTAGATACTATAAAAAAATTGAGTTTGTTTTTGCCGTTATTAGCAATATACTAATGTGAATAGAAATTAAAAAAAACTTCTATAAACTCTCCTGTTTACCTCTAACAACAAATTCATCAATAGCAAAAATTCCCGTTCCTTTATAAGCGTCATAAAATTTGAACTTTACTTTTGATAGAGGTGCTGTTAAACTAGAAGGTAGAGCTACATTTTTTACTGCTAATTCACCATCTACATAGATATTTACTTTCTTCTTTTTAGTAAATTCAAGCTTTACCGTGTAGATCTTATTTTTTACGATTTTATCTTTCAGAAGCTTCTCATTGGCTTCAAACGCTTTCGATTTCGGTTCTTTTCCTTCATTATTCGTTGCATATAGGATAGTATATTTTCCTTGTGCCCCTAACTTTAATGAGATAAAGTTTTTGTTATTGGCAGTCTGAAAGTCAACGCGTGTATTAAAGAAAGCCTTGGATGCCTTGAAAGAAAATTCTACTTCAGATTTAGTGGTTGATACATTGACAGGCAAAGTGTAAACAGCTATAGGACTTTTTATTTTCCCCTCACTATTTTTCTTTCTTTCTATTTTCAAGAAGCCTCCATCAACTTTAATATTCCCTTTCGTAGATACTTCTTTCCAACCTTTAGGTAACTTACCTGCTTTGTCGAAGCTTTCATTGACCAATTCACTTTGTGCAGAAACAAAGTTGATGGACAACAAAGTTGTGATTAAAATATTGATTAAGTATTTCATAATTATTTATTTAACTTCTTACTAATTATATCCCCTGGGTAGGGTTTTGTACTCTCTGGTTGAATTTGGAATGAGAAACGATATTCTTTTGCTGGAATCATATATTTTGTCAAAGGCATTCCTATAGTACTCCAGCTATCATTACCTCCCACTCCCATTTGTTTGTAATCAATGTTAAGAGTAAGAGTTTCACTTTCAATTAATTCATTGGTATGTCTTGCTTGATCGATAATTTCATCTGAATAAGGATAAACACTAAATTCAAAAGGAGTATTTGATGAAAATTTAAGCCCATTTGATTTTTTATCTTCCAAAGAAACATACCTCACTTCAGTACGGTTAGCATATGCCTGTGGAAAAACATAAGATTGTTCGAAAGAAGTCAGAGGCAACTGATACAATCCGACCATTGCTCCAACGTTTCTATCTGAATAATTTTCTTCAGGTCCTTTGCCATACCAAGTGATATTATCGAGATTTTTAGCTACTTGAAGCTGTAATCCTATTTTTGGCATATTTGGTAATTCAACAGAAGGAACAAAGTGACAATCCACTTCAATAAAACCATTTTTCAACAACGTATATGCTGTAGTCCATGATGCTTTATTTTCTGGTAATTGGTATTCTACTTTTATCACTACTCTATCTGCTAATTCCGAAATCTGTGTATTTTTCACCTCCGAATCTGAAGTAGCCCTTTTCCAATAACCTAATTTTTTTGAGGTTTTAGTCGTACGGATATCGTTATCTGTTGCTGGTCTCCAAAAGTTAGGGTGGATACCACCAGTAATTACCTCTTTACCTTTGAAAATCACTTTGCTTAATTCACCATTTGATAAAGCAATTTTGAAATCCCCGTAAGTAAATTCTTTCTTATCTAATGTCTTCCAAGGACCAATTGTATTGGATGTATTTTGATGATCCACAAGGAATAAGTTGCCGTTTGGAAGTACAAACTGATCAACAGCGACTAGATGCCCTTTGGGAGCATATTTCGTATCTTTCGTTAATTTTACTTCTACCTGTACAAAATATTCTTTTGCCGGTTCGAAAGAGATATTTTGAGTCGGAATAGTTACAATTGCTGATGTTCCTGCTGCTATATTTTTAACTTGAAGCGGCTCTTCTAATATCACTACACCATTTTCTTTTACTTTATATGTAAATGCATAATCTTTTGTATCGATAAAGAAATGTCTGTTTTCCACCTTTACTTTCATTTTCTTTAAATTATTGACAGAAATTGAAATGGGTTGGAATGCATGTTTTATCTCATACATTGGTGCCTTAGGTTGCCCGTCAGAAGTAATTACACCATTGATACAGAAGTTTTTTGTATGAATCTTTTCTCCGAAATCTCCTCCATAGGCAAAATATTCAACTCCTTTACTATCTTTTTTAACCAAGCCTTGATCTCTCCAATCCCATATGTAACCCCCAACTAATCGGTCTACATTTCTCATTAGGTCCCAATATTCATGGAAGTTACCTACACTATTTCCCATAGCATGTGCATATTCTGTAAGAATAATTGGTCTTCCAGAAGGATCCTCATGGGCAAGGTTTTCCAAATGTTCTAAATTAGGATAGAAACGACCCAACATATCTAAATAATAAGGATCTGTACCATTTGGCGATAAACGGTTAGCATCTAGCTTTTCTTTCCATTCTTTTGATAATACTGATAAATATTCTGGATGATGTTGGTTACCTTGACCACCTTCATAATGAATAAGTCTACTATTATCGTAATCTTTGATCCAGCTTGCCATTGCGGCATGGTTGGCTCCTCTTCCGGATTCATTACCTAAAGACCAAAAGATGATAGAAGGATGGTTTTTATCTCTTTCGACCATTCTTACAACTCTATCTAAGTAAGCTCCAGACCAATATGGCGTATTACTTATCGCTCCTGTAATACCATGAGTTTCTAAATTTGCCTCATCCATTACATATATACCATATTCATCACATAAATCGTAGAAAACTGGATCGTTAGGGTAGTGAGAAGTTCTTACTGCGTTAAAGTTAAATTGCTTCAACAGTTTCACTTCATGCTCCATATCTTCTCTACTTACTACTTTTCCGTTTAGATGATGGTGATCGTGACGATTTACCCCATAAATAAGAATAGGCTGACCGTTGACTAATATTTGACCTTTATCGTTTTTCTCAACAGATCTAAAACCAATATTTGCTGATCTTGCTTCTACTAACTCTCCTTTTGCGTTGTATAAACCCAACACAACCTTGTAAAGGTAAGGTGTTTCTGCAGACCATTTCTTGATATTTTCTAGTTTACCTTCTATCTGAGCAAATGGCAATTGATCTCTTTGTGGACCTTTCTTTAATGTCTCACTTACTTTAATATCACCCTTGAAAATTTCGTTTTCTCCATCAAATAATGAAGCAACAACTTTGTAATTCTTCCAATTTTCTTTGTCAAACTTATTTGATACCTCAAAGTGTACTTTTAAATGACCATCTTGATAGTTATTTGTAAGATCACCTCTAATAAAGAAATCATTAATTCTATACTTTGCTTCCTGAATTAGTTTAACTTCTCTATGAATACCAGACAATCTCCAATGGTCCTGATCTTCCAAGTATGTACCATCAGAATAACGATACACTTTCATAGAGATATTATTCTTACCCTTTTTTAAAAATGAAGTAATATTAAATTCAGAAGGTAATCTATCATCTTGACTATATCCTACAAATTGCTCGTTGACATAGACTTCAAATGCAGAAGTCACAGCTCCGAAATACAAAATAATTTCATCGCCATTCCATGTTTTTGGAAGTGAGAACTCTTTAAAATACATTCCTACTTCTTGTTCTGAATGTGGAATATATGGAGGGTTTACTTCACCCCAAGGATATTTTGTGTTAGTATAAATAGGTCTTCCGTAACCTTCCATTTCCCAGTTTGCTGGTACTTTAATTTTTTTCCATTTCCTTGCGTCTTCCGTTTTGATAGTTGCAGGAACTTTTGAGTAGTCACCCTCATATTTAAAATTCCATTGTCCATTCAGAGTCATTTCATTACTAACTTCCTGTGCAGCTTTTGCTTCTTCTATACTATTATAAGTAATGGAAGTAGCTCTACCTGGTAATTTATTCAACTGATATATAGTTGGATTTTCCCACATAGGATCTTGTGCAAACAAACTACTTAGGGTAGCTAGATATAAAACCAATAATAATTGCTTGTTCATTATCATCCTTAAAAAGTTATTTAATAGTGTAATATTAACTTTTCAACAAGTGATTAGAAACATGCATTTTCATTATTTATAGGGGTTTAATTCTGTTTAATTTTACTATTCAATTGATTATCAATAAGTTGAACATCAATTTATAATACCTTGATCATCAGGCACCATTAAATTTTAGGATGCTTTTTAAAAGATTAATTTTAACAATTGAGTATAAATTTTGTATAAAAAAATAAAGCATGTAGTAATTAATAGATAACAATTTCTACATGCTTTTTTCATCTATAGATGATATGGAATCGTTAGTTGAAATCTCTATACTCTCTCTTCCATTTATGGTAATTGCCGTCTTGTTTAATACAAATGCCTGATAATGGTTTAGATTTAGTCTGAAGAACCGTACCACAGCTATCACACTTATAATATATTTCTCCCACCTCGCCTAGATTTTTCCAATAGTGGCGTTCGCCTTCTTTATTGGGACATTCTGTTCTAACAGGGTAAGAAGATTTACGAACTATTATTGCACAATATTTACATTGAAACCAACGTAAATTTCCTACATAGCCCAAAGCTGAGACAGTAATGATTACACACACTGAGAATAATAATTTTTTCATAATTAGATGATTAGAAAGTTATGTTTGTTTGAATAGTATTTTATAATGTATCACACATAAAAAAGGATTAATAAAATATTCGCATAATTTATTAATCCTTTATTGTCAGTCGTCTCTCAATTGTCTAGAAATTAGTGTGATTTATTTCGCTTGTAAACAGGACGATAATTTTCAGGTGTCGGCTTCATTGCCAATTTAGCATCTGTTGCTTTCATCCATTCTTGAAGTTCGTTCACCAACGCATCTCTAATTTCTTTGTTGTCCAAAGCAACATCTTTGGACTCTGATGGATCATCGTTTAGATTGTATAATTCCACCATATTATTTTTATCAATTTTAGCTATACCCCCGTCCAATACATATTCTTCATGGAAGAACAGCAATTTCCAGTTGTCTTTGATAACTACAGTAACAGGGCGATTTCTAAAATATTCATCTCTTGCTCCTCTAGCTTTCGAACCATTTAAATAATTCGGATAATGATAGAACAAAGATCTTGAAGGCAGTTCTTTTGTTTTACCAAAAGTCAATCCTTTTAGACTGGCACCATCAAGTATTTTATCTTCCTTTGGAGTAATATTCGCATAATCAAGGAAAGTAGGATAAAGATCCACATTGATTGTTCTCTCATAGGATTTTGAACCTGCTTTAATATTAGTCGGATTCCAAACAATAAATGGCACTTTGATTCCTCCTTCGTATAACATCCCTTTAGATCCTCTAAGTGGTGTTTGTTTTACTTTTCCAATAGCACCATTGTCTGATGTGAAAATTACAATTGTATTTTTATCAAGTTTCAGATCTTTTAGTTTCTTCATAATCATTCCCATACTATCATCTGTATGTTTTACCATAGCAGCATACTTGGCACTTTTATGAATCTTTCCTTTTGGTTTCTCTTCAAAGTAATCAATCATTTCCTGACGAGCTTCCCATTTTGTATGAACAGTATGATGGGATAAGAATAAGAAAAATGGATTCTTCTTATTTTCTTCCATAAAATCACAGGCCTCCTCAGTCAATTTAAAGATATCTTTAGGATCGTTTGTTTGTTTAAATTTTATTTCCCCGGCATCAGTCTCATGATCAACATCAAAACCTTGTAATGCTGGGGTACCTGCAATATGCCATTTCCCAAAAAGACCTGTTTTGTAACCTCCATCTCTTAATGCCTCTGCTAAGGTGTAGTTATCTAAAGGTAGACCTTTATCAGGTACCGGCTCTAAACGCATTTGCTCTTCAATACCTCGCTTAGAGTTCCAAACTGCAATTTTACCATGCCTTGGTGTGTATTGCCCAGACATTAAACATGCCCTAGATGGAGCACAGTTAGGTCCTGCAGAATATGCATTATAGAATGTCATTCCTTCATTGGCTAATGCATCTATATTTGGTGTTTCATGATAATCTGAGCCCATAATGGCAAGATCTTTCCAACCCATATCGTCTACAAAAAATACGATAATATTTGGTTTTTGCGGGTCTTGTTTCGCTATTCCATTTACACTCGAAAGTATAAATGGAATAACAAGTAATAAATATTTCATTGTCTGTTATTAGGTTTATTAAATCCCTTTGAGTTTTTCACCTTGAAAAGGAAATACTGCAGAAGAAGTACGAGCAGTAGCAAATATTTCTTTTGCTTTTTGTACAATCTCTGGTTTTTGATCCGCTAGATTATTCGATTCTTTAGGATCCTCTTTTAAATTATAAACCTCAATTTTAGATTTGTTTGGCTTATTTAAACGGTATTGTACTGCTTTCCAATCACCAATTCTAACGGCTCTTCTGCCACCTGCTTCATGAAATTCCCAATACAAGTAGTCATGTTTCTTCTGTTTTTTACCTTGTCCTTCTAAAGTAGGTAAGAATGATATTCCATCAATTTCTACAGATTTAGGTACTTCAATGTCTAGAATATCTGCTACAGTAGGTAATAAATCCCAGAATGCTGAAGGATGAGATGAAGTAGAATTAGGCTTAATTTTACCAGGCCATGAAACAATGTAAGGTACTCTGATGCCACCTTCATATAAGTCTCTTTTTACTCCTTTAAAAGGTCCAAAAGAATTAAAGTAGTAAGGGTCTGCCCCTCCTTCTTTATGAGGGCCATTATCCGAGCTAAAAATAACAATGGTATTTTCATCAATCCCCAATTCCTTAAGTTTGCTCATAACATCTCCTACAGAATTATCTAAGTGATGCATCATTGTAGCAAATGCTGCTCTAGGATACGCTTGATCAGCATAAACACCTCCATAAAACCTATCTTCATGTGACAAACTTGGATCGTGATTCTTCTTATGAACGAAAGGCTTTCCTTGTGGATAAATCTCTTTGTATTTCTTGAAAATTGAATCCTCTTCCACAGTCATCTCAGCATGTGGAATAGTATAAGGTAAATATAAGAAGAATGGATTATCTTTATTATCCTCGATGAAAGCCATTGCTTCTTGATGAATTAAATGATGTGTATAAGTATTTTGACCTTTTTCATTTTCAGGTAACGGAACTTTTACCCCATTATGTCTTAAGTATAAAGGATAATAAGTATGTGCTAACCTTTGGCAATTGTAACCATAGAACTCATCGAAACCTTGAACATTAGGTGCTCCCTCAGATTCTGGATAACCTAATCCCCATTTTCCAAACATACCGGTAGTATATCCTTCTTGTTTTAACATCTTAGGTAAAGAGTATACATCTGCTGGAATTGGAATTTGTCCTTCGGGCATTACTTCTTTGTTTCCTCTTATAGGTGTATGACCTGTATGTTGTCCCGTTAGTAATGCAGACCTTGAAGGAGCACACACACTGCTACCTGCATAATGATCTGTAAATCTAATTCCAGAACTTGCTAAAGCATCAATGTTAGGAGTAGTAAATTTTTCTTGACCATAGCAGCTAAAATCACCCCATCCTGCATCATCGGCAAGGATAAAGATAATGTTAGGCTTTTTCAACGTCCCTTCTTTTACTACGGCCTTTTTTGTTTTAGGGGCACAAGAAAAAAGAAAGAAGCCTACTATAATTGATAGGACTAACTTTTTCATATATAAAAAAATATTCGAGTTTATGAATAAATTAACTTTTGCTTATCTAAAGATAGATAAATGTTTAAAGTTGTATAGGTTACACTTTAACTAGATTGAGGGGGTTAATTAATCAATAAACTATAAATGCCTAATTATCAATATTATAACATCATCAAAAATAGTGATTTTTAAAGTTTCAATAACCAAAAATGATCAACTTTATGATAAAATTTCGATGAAATAACATAAATAATCAATAGTGTTTTTCACTTTATTCTAAATTGAAGTTCCAAAATTTAAATAACAATTTTCCATTCAAACGCACTAATAACAATTTAAATACAATAGATCACTATTGACGATAAGCTATAACACCTTGACGATTTTCTCTAAATGTTTGGTGAGCAAATGAAAGACCTTTGTAAGGTAATTAATCAGTAATTGATTCCTTTTAATCACTTAAACAAATAGAAGTAACCATGGGAGCAGGAATCTTGGTGGGAAATACCTTATCTAGAACTTCAATTAGTCTATAACTCTTTATTCGCTTTTTTCCATTCTAAGAGATATAAAAAGGCTGTAGACTGATGAGGATGCCAATGATCAATAATAGCTTTCATTTGTGCTTTCAAACGAGATTTAGGATCCAATTGAAAAAGGGACGTCATGATTTGTTTGATATGAAAGTCGTCTAATGAAAAGATATTTGGTCTATTGAGTGTATACAATAAAATCATATCAATAGACCATTTTCCTATTCCTTTAATTTTTGAAAGTTCATGTACTACTTCTTCTTCAGAGCACTGATGCCAAGGAATATTATTTTCATTCCAAAACTCAATTACGTTAGCAATAGTGGAAAATTTACGTTCAGATAATTTGGCATCTTTCAAAGCCTTATCTTCAAAAACGGAAAAGTTTTCAGGAGTGAGTTCTTGTAAATTCGCTTTATCTAATAACTTTTTAAACTGCTTTTTTGTACTTCTATAATGAATCTGTTGTTCGATGACACAACTTAGTAAATCATTAAATACATTATTTGTCGTACAAATTATTGGATCATTTACTATTGGTATGATCTTTTGTAAAACTGGATCGCAACGCATAAAGAACTTTTTCCCTTCGACAATCATTCGTATAGATGTGTTTTTTACAAAAAGTAACAAGAAAAGCCAGTTATTGTTTTCCTTTGAGGTACTTTTTGGGTAATGGCATTCCTTCTACCTCGTTGGTCCAGAGAATATTTACAATCCACCATCGGTTTTCCATTTGTACCAATTGATAGCTTGTAATTCCCCTACCACTTTCTCCTTCAGAATCTTTGGCTTTAAAACTCTGAAATACCTGAGCCATGCCGTTGTATTGATCAATTACCCGGTAAATTTCTTTTTCAGAATACCCTTCTTCGTAATAAGGATCTGTAATCAGTTCTAGGAAATCATTTAAAGTGACCGTTTCAGCATATGCTGAATCGGTTTCATTCATCAAAATAGTTAACTGAGCTGTGGGTATAAATAAATTTCTTACCGCGGCTGTATCCATTTTATCTCCTTTTTTGAGAGATATTTGTGTAAGTAATTCTGTCATTACCCCATCTATGGTTTGGAGATTACTTTGAGCAGAACTGTGAACACTCCATTGAAGTGCAATTAAGAAGAGAGATAAACGTAACATGTGCTTTTTGTTTATTATTCTTGACACTAAACATTTGAATTAGTTGCAATTATACATCACAAAAGCAGAAAATAGTTCAATTAATTGACCATTTGACGGTATTCATTTGGGCTCATTGACGTCTTCTTTTTAAAGATCTTGCTGAAATATTGAGGGTATTCAAAGCCTAAAGAATAGGCAATTTCAGAAGCACTATCCTTAGAGTTTAATAACCTGTTTTTTGCTTTTTCTATAATGAAATGATGAATATGATCTTGAGTACTTTGGCCGGTCTCCTTTTTTAATAAATCACTTAGGTATTTTGGTGATAAGTTCATTTGTTCTCCACAATATTGTACAGAAGGTATGCCTAATTCCAGCTGTTTTTCATCTTTATAATATTGCTTTAAAAAAGTTTGAAAATCTGCTACGGTATCCTGATTTAAATTCGATCGAGTATAGAACTGACGATCATAAAATCTCACACAATAATTCAATAAAAGTTCGATATTACTGATAATTAAAGTCTGACTATGAGCATCAATATTATTTCTAAGTTCATTTTCAATCTTATGAATAATATCTGTGACTGTTTCTCTTTCGTCATCAGAGAGGTGAAGTGCCTCATTAATAGCATAAGAGAAAAATGAGAAGTCTTCTATTCTTTTTCCCAATTCCGATTTTCTTATGAGGTCGGGATGAAAACATAACGTCCACCCTTTGTCTTCCTTTACCGTTTGATTTTTTTTGAATTCAAGAATTTGATTTGGAGCGGTGAAGATCATCGTTCCTTCCTGATAATCATAAGAGTTTCGTCCATAATTCTGAATAGTAAACACACAATTATCCTTTAAGCTAATCTGAAAGAGATCGATAGCGTATTTGATGTTATCTACTTCTAATTTTTGAAGTTTATCACCCAAACGAAGTACAGAAACCAAGGGATGTTTAGGCTTTTCGAAACCTAAGAATTCATGGATCTCATGTATTGAATTTATTTTTAGGATATCTTTCATCTCTTCACATAATTAAAGTTGCTCCAAGAAAATTAAGAAATCATCTGATCTTTTCACAAAACCACTATCCATGATATAAGTGGCTACCGATAAAATAATAATACCCAGAGCGACACCTTTGTAGTAAGGAGTTTGACTAAGTACCAAACCAATAATAGATAGAAGCATCAATCCTGGATACACATATTTTATTAGCGTTTTCCCTGCTTTATTATCGTTGGTATGTTTGGTAATTTCTGCTTTAATCCCTTCTTGATTAGATTCATTATACAATTGAACACTTTTCTCCACATGAGCAGGCCTACTATAAATAATATACCCACCATAACCTATTAAAATAGTGATCAGTAACCCCAGTGGAATACTACTTCCTTTCAACAATTGATTGTCGCTTTTCAAGATCATCACGAGTACGGCAAAAATGAGAAAGCCAATACCAATCATGACTTTCCCTTGTGTTACTTCAGCTTTTGCCCAATTATTTGCATATGTAATAAAATCCATAGATCATTTTATTTAAACTGACTCATTATCATTTTATCATAGATATTGTCTCCGAACCATTTTCTAATGGCAATAGCTGGTTTAGCCATATATCCTTTTACATATCTAGTTTTTGGTTTTTCAATCGTCGCAGCTTTTGCGATAACACCACCAAGTACATCTACATGCGTTAGACTATCGTTTGTGTAGGTTTCTTTCATTCCATCTGCTACCTTATTGGCAAATTGAGCATAAGCACCTTTTCCTGAAGTCTTTTTCAGGTTATCTGCAGCGATTGTCCCCCATGATGTTTTGATTCCTCCTGGCTCGACTACCACTACATCAATTCCAAAAGGTTTTACCTCCAATCGTAAACAATCGCTCCATCCTTCAACAGCATGTTTAGTTGCATGATACCATGCTCCAAGTGGAGTATATATTTTACCTCCCATAGAAGATATATTGACAATCCTTCCATAGTGATGCTCTCTCATATGAGGTAATACCAGTTGAGTAATACGAGCCAATCCAAACATATTCACTTCAAATTGTCTTTTTGCTTCTTCGATGGGTACATCTTCTACCGCACCATAAGATCCATAGCCTGCATTATTGATCAAGATATCAATCCTATCTTCTTTTTCGATGATTGCATTTACACAATCAACAATAGAAGCATCATTGGTTAAATCCAAAGAAATAATTGACATTCCTGCATCTTCTAGGTCTTTCATCTGATCCAATCTTCTGGCTGCACCATAGACAATATACCCTTGTGATTTCAAGATGTTGGCAGTCGATTTACCCATACCTGATGATGCTCCCGTAATTAATGCTACTCTACTCATGATATTATAAAACTTTGATTGTCTTTTATTTATATCACAAATTTATTCACACTACCAAAAACAATTGTATTCAAATTTCGGATAATTGTATACTTTTTACTTGGGAGTGACGGAGAGTAGAATTATATATTGAAAGTCTTATATTTTATCCATCTAAGGAAAAATCATAAATATTAAAATAAGATAAATAGAGTCTCCTATTTTTTTTCTAATTCATCCATAAAACCACTACCAAGTAATCCAGCAGGAAGGCCAAACATTCCTAGTCCAAGAATACTTTGAATGCAAGCAAAAATTTTCCCCGCTTCAGTTACTGGAGAAATATCTCCATAACCAATAGTACTTAATGTCATACAACTATAATAGAAAGCGTCTCCCATTGTCCCAAATGTTTCTGGCTCAATATGATACATAAGTACTGAGCAAATGTAGACTAAAATAACTCCCAATATTCCGGTTGCGATTAATTCATCTTTTTTAGCATTAAAAACTCTTCCGATAAGTTGAAAGCTTTTAGATACTCGCTCTAGTTTTAATACTCTAAATAACTTCGAAACTCTTAGGATTCTGACAAACCTGAAATCGCCTAGACCAAACAAAAATGGTGCTACCGAAATAATATTGATCCAAGAGAACTTTTTATTTCTTGCATCAATTATTATCTCTATTGAAAATATAAAGACACAAATCCATTCTAAATAATCAAGTATAGGAGAACTTATATAGGTTTCTACAACAATAGAGATTAGGCTAATAATTGTTAGGACTGTAGTTAATCGTTTCATTATATAGTTTTATTGAGTTCCTTCTCTTTTAATTCTGCTTTAGTAAGTTTTCTTTTTCGAACTAATCTTATCTTAGACTCTTCTGAAAGCCAATCTTTTATGTTATTATCATGCATTAATTGACCATGAACAGATTTTCCTGAAAATCCATGCCCATACCATTCACATTCCACATATAGACCTTGACTTCCTATTTCAGTAGTATCTGTCTTCGTGTATTCTGGAAAATAAACATATCCTTTTTCAAAAAAGAATTTTCCATTTACAGATGAATCCATATTAATATCCGTTTGACCATACCCACTTAAACCTACTTGAAAAGTTTCCTTTTTGGGGTGGTATGTTTTTATTCTTGTCGAATGAGATATTTTGACTTTTACAGAATCAACTCCTTTTATATAACTTGGAAAAACTTTCTGATCATCATTTCTAGATTGATTATTTGTATGCTCAACAGGTGATGCTGTTATAACCAATATACCAATACAAGTTACTGCTGATAACCCCATCAAATGATAACTATTTTTCCATATAGATACTAAGAAAATGACAAAGGCAATACTTGTATATGGATTATAAGATATTAATATAAAGGATGCCGCTAACCATATAAAGCCACCTAATAGAAGGCAAATAATCCAAACTATTTTGGCTATAAACACGAGCCATGACTTTGGAAGAAACCCTAGAACTGTTAGTAATATTGCTAATATGGGATTGTTTTTAATTTGATTGATCTCCCATATCTGTCTGGAAATTTTACTCATTTTTATTTACTTTTTGTAGATAGAAATACCTTAAATGATAACTTATTGTATCTCTATTTAACAGTAAATTGATAAAACAGATTACCTTAGAAAGGCCAAGTATTACCGCCTAAAGACCATATCTAAAACGCCTCCGAGAACATCAAGCTAAAACTCCAATCGTCTTTTCCGAAGCCTACATCAAAACCTACATTGGAGTGGGTATCTTTCATATACGTATATCTGAAACCTGTACCTATACCCGGTAGTAATTCCCCATCATTACTAGGATTGCTTGATTCAAAAACTGTAGCAAGGCCAATAAAACCTACAAGACCTAAACGATCATGAAAATTATAACGATATTCCCCTTGGATTGCCAAAAGGTAGTTGCCTCGGTATTGTCCTTTTGAATACCCTCTGATATCTGTTTCTCCAACAATAAACTGCTGGTTAAAATCAATCTGCCCAATCGCTAAACCAGAATGGAAACGTAATGCAATGACATCTTTCTCCTGCCTAGTTGAAAAGTAATGATTGTAATCGATAATGATCTGATTGGAAACAATATCATTAAATGCTTTTGGATAAGAAATGTAATAGATAGTGGCTTGGTAACCACTTCTTGGATAGGTAACATTTGAGCGTCTATCAAAAGTAGCTTCTAAGCCAACGCCATTTAGAGTGTTTTCAGATTCCAGTACGTCATATTCAGTAGTGGTTTTGAGTCGGGAATATAAATAGTTTGCACCAAAAAATAGATCCGACCATACTCTCTTTTTTACATCAAGGTATATGAAATCAGATTGGGTGGTATAAGGTATCCACCTATTGATAGGGTTATTTGCATAGAATTGGAAATTATCGTTCCCAAAACCTAATGCATAAGTAAGTCTCCATTGGTCTTCATTGAGGTAATTCATACCAAAACCCATTCCATACCAAGTACCATTTTCAGAATACATCACCCCTAGTCCACCTACAGAAGATGGTGAAATTGTGTCTTTCTTGGAAGGGTTATACATCGCCATAGGGAATGCTCCTATTGTCCAACCATACGATTTATTAAAATCAAGATATGGTAATGGAATAAATTTAAAATCTTCTTTGATTCTGTCTCCACCGCCAGACGGAAGTTGAGCTTTAGTTAAAGTGATTGAAGCTAAGAGTACCAGTACAGTTAACAGGTGATTTTTCATAGTAAATCGAGAGGAGTAATTTTGAATACAAACGTAAACTAAAATGTCTAACAATAAAAAAATAAATTTCTAATTTTTATCCTTGATATACTGTTCAAAAAACTCTTTGATGGTCAAATTATGTGGAGTGAATTTTTCCTGTAATGCAATTATCGATTGGATATAATCTATCCTGAAAATCCGAAAATCATTTCTTAAACGACAATACGCTACAAGTAAGAAGTTTCCGTTAGTACTATATATTGCAAATGGTTCAATCGTTCTTTTAGTTACTTGATTTTGAGACGAAAGGTAGCTAATTTCTAGCAATTGAAAATGGATAATTGCTGATTGTAATTCCATTAAATTATCACTCGTTTTTTCCTCTTTATTATTGCCTCCAAAATATACTCTTTCTGATAGTAAGTCGGCGTTGCCCTTTTGGGAGTACTTGAGAATCGATTTAATCTTATCTATTGCACTAGATACATTCTTTACCAATGATTCATCTTTATTTTTAAGTACTAATTGCTCGATCGTAATCAATGCATTGGCTTCTTCTTCAGAGAATAAAACTGGAGGTAGATGATAACCTTCCATAATAGAATATCCTTTACCTTCCTCAGTATTAATGGGAATACCTGATTGTTCCAACGTCCTTATATCTCTATAAATCGTTCGGATACTAACACCATGTTTTTCTGCTAAATAATTGGCTGTTACAATCTTCTTTGATTGTAATTGTGTGATAATAGCTGTTAGTCTTGCCAGCCTTGGTTTTTCTTCCATCGATTAAAGATAAGTTCCTTGTATATCCTCTCCCCAATTGATGTAAAAAAACATATTTTATTGTACGAAGAGTTTCATTTTCACTCCTAAGTTAATACTCATTTGTGAATTGATATCTACAAAATACGTCATCTTACCTTTTTTATAACCAATATGAGACCCAACAACCCATTTAGAGGAATATCCCATATATGGACTTAAGTAGATGTCTTCAATAAAAAAATCATACCCTATGGTCAGCAACATATAATCGTTAATGATAATGTCTCGACCTGAGATATCATGTTCTTTTTTAGCAAATGACTTACTAAAAGAAACGGTAAAACGGTTGATAGTCATTATAGCTCCAATATTGTAGGTGACATCTGAGCCAGTATAAACAAAGTCGCCATATTGATCATAATAATTAATACTATACGGTGACACTCCTGCAATCAAGCCAAAATCTACAGTCAGCTTTTTTTCATTTTTCTGAAACTGTTTATAAGGGTTAGGACATTGCTGTGCAAAAAGGGTAAAACCGCTAAATAAGAATAGTAATAAAAGTAATCTGATCCTCATGAATGTATCCGATTAAAAAAATCTTTTCATGTATCTATAAGTTCTAAAAATGGAATACTCAATACCATGAAAAGTGTTAACAACAAGGTTAACTAAAAAAATAGATCTACCTAATATTAACTTCCTTCAACAATTTTTAGTTTGCTCATTAATAGTAATATATGTGAATAATAATGAAGAAGATAATACCTTAAATTCTTTGCCTATTTATAGAAGTAGGAAATCATGTTTTACTGTTTTCATTAATGTTAGGAAATATACTTTTCTATCAGTTGATAGAATTTAGAAATCTAATTGTATTATTGCATCGCGGTATTATGGTAGATAGCTTCACGCTTATCTATCCATCGAAACCATTGAGTTAATAATCATAAAAATAAGGTAATACAGGCTTTCATTTATAGCTTGTTTACTTGATCAGATAAAGAAATGCAGCAACAGCAATATTTATATATTATCAATTTCAATTCTAATGAAAGTGAGTTAAGTAAATTGGAATCGAGACAACTTTTTAATGAAGATGTTGCAGGAAAAATGCATTTCTCAGATATCGAAATAGTCCCGTCTAGCAGTCCATTTATTAAAAAAAGAATGGATATTTTATATTCTTCCAATAACTACCAAGATCTTATTGATAAGGTTGAAAAGATGGAAATTAAGGTAGAGGGTTTCAAGGCAGAATATATTATGCTCGAAGGTGACACCATAGGTTATAAAGAACGTTTGGGGCAATTAAGAGACATAGGATACCGCATCGAAGGAGAACCTGATTATTACAACCCCACTGTCACTTATGGTTTGTGCTTCTTTGAAGGCTATTGGTATTTTGGAACTGTAATCAGAGATGATGCTGAATGGCAGAAACACAATCAAAAACCTTGTTCTTTTAGTAATTCTTTAAGTATTAATACCGCTAAAGCACTTGTGAATATTGCTTCTAAGGGAGATAAATCAAAAGCAATTATCGATGCTTGTTGTGGTGTAGGCACTGTTTTGTTGGAAGGCTGTTTTTCAGGTTTTAATATAGAAGGTTGTGATATCAATTGGAAAGCGAGTAATCATACCCAGAAAAACCTTGAGCATTATCAGTACACTACAAATATATACAACTGTGATATCAAAGATTTAGACAAGACATATGATGCCGCCATTATAGATCTCCCCTATAATCTTTATTCTGCCTCTTCAGACGAAATTGCATTTAATATCATAGAGGCCACTGCATTAAAAGCACCTAGAGTAGTTATCATATCCATCACTAACATTGATGAATTTATTCAGAAAGCAGGGCTAAAAACAATTGATAAATGTACTATTGATAAAATAGGTAAGGTGAAATTTACTCGCTATCTACATGTTTGTGAAAGGGCAGAATAACTCAGTTCATCACTAATTCTCTTGTGAAAAACTCATAGGCATAAACTGTTTTCAAAAGTGAAAAAGAAGTATTAACCTCAAGTTTATGCATAATGTTATTCTTGTGATTTTTGATAGTATGAGCACTCAAAAATAACAGTTCCGCAATTTCCTTATTGGATAAACCTTGGCTTATATAAGAAGCTATTTCTTTCTCTCTTCTACTCAGTGTATTGTATTTTTGTTTTTGTGATACATAAATAGAATACATCTCATGGTACAATTTAAAGAGTTTCATCTCTTGATGATCATGAGCAGGGAAAGCGATAATATTTATCTCGTGTCTCACTCGATCCTTTACCCAAAAGGTATAGAATATGATATCGTCTTTGAACGTTTTAATTTTAAATGATATAGGTAATGATGTTTGTTGTTTGTTATTGTCATCAATAAACTCATTTACCCTAATGGTATTATACTTCAGGTCAATTTTAAGATGTTCAGTATCCATATCGATTAGGGATACATTTACTAATCTTTCAAAAAGAAAATGCTTGTAAGTTTCAATCGTGAAACTTTCTAGAGTAGCATTAAATTCCAAGATAGATGGAATAGGTCTCAACTTAATGTTAGACTTCATTACTTTTTATTCCTTTATATATGTTTGTCGATTAAGTCACCATAAACAGTACTTAATGACATAGATTACGACAGCAGAATGAAGAATGTTTTACCTATTTTGTAAAAAATCCTCAAAAATCACACTTCAAATGTAACATTGTTTCTAGTGAATTTATTAATCTATAGAACAAACAAATATTAAGTAACATGATAAGTAAACGTCACTTTTTTAAGTGAAAGAAAAAGGCTCAATAATAGGTAATTATTGAGCCTTTGATTTATGGTTAACGCTTTATTAAAGCGATCAATTATTTTACAATTTTATAAGTCCAGTTTCCTTTTTCAAGTCTGATAGTGAACTGCTCACCTTCATTGACGTGAAGCTTCTTGCCACCTTGCACTAGATAGTTCGTAGCAGATGAAACACCTAAGATAATATCATCTTCTTCACCTTCTAACTTTACTCTAAATTCAAGGTCTTTACCCATATCAGCAGCAGTAGTAGTATACTCAAGAATATTACCTTCGCCTTCCATCAATACAGAAGTATTTTCGTCTGTAAAGATTTTAACTTTTTTCAATGGAGCAAGCTCTACCGTATAAGACTTTGCCTTTTCGTTCATGATTAATCTAGCACCATAAGGCATGTAGAATTGACCTTCACCATTTTCTGATGCTCCAAAAGTACCATTTAAAGAGAAATCAGAAGATGGGTTGATTGGTGCTTGTAGGGTGTTATTACCGTTATCAAATACAACAACTTGTGCATTTGTTAACTCTGTACCATCCCAGTACCAGTCGTACTTATATTTCTTCATGTCCACTGCAGGAGCTGTAGTTCCAGCATACTTAACAGTAAGGTTCATAGGGATAATCACTTGATTATTTGTTTCGTTATCGAAACCTTGCTCTACGCTTGAAGATAAATTAAGATCTGTTCCTGTTGGGTTACCTTGTAACTCGAAAGAATACTTATTATTTAATTTTGCATTAAATACAATTGGAATATTGTTTTCAAAAGCTCTTACATTCATAGATACATCGATGTCAGCATCGTCCATATATACATATGAGTAGTAATAAGTATCTTCGTCTG
The DNA here is from genome assembly GCF_947387565.1 of Flammeovirga sp. SubArs3. NCBI lineage: Bacteria > Pseudomonadati > Bacteroidota > Cytophagia > Cytophagales > Flammeovirgaceae > Flammeovirga > Flammeovirga sp. SubArs3. The sequence goes on from NZ_CANDOA010000005.1 coordinate 409,088, forward strand.
TAGTACCTACTTTGTTTAAAGTGGATGTACCAAACTCAGTTTTGATAGCTACCTCTTTAATGTAAGCCACTTTACCCCATACTTCAACATATGCCCAGCTTAAGTTAGACATTGTGATATCCGCTGAAGTTTCGCCTGCAGGAATTACTTTTTTACCTCCTAAAGTATAAGCAGTGTGATATCCTGAAAATTCTTCTCCGTCTTTAACAAATTTAGAATGTCTAACATCGATAGTTACTTCTCCGATCATTCCTTGGATTAGAATATTATCATCTAAGTTGATGCCATCTAAAAAGAACTCGTTCCCTTTTGAATCTATAGCAACTAACTCATAATTATCTTTCTCATAATTTACTCCTGGGTCAGTCATTCTTTGTCCACTGAATGATGAAATCTCAGAGCTAATAATGTTGGATACAATAATGTCTCTTGGTGAATCTCCTTCTATTTGAACTTCCTCTTGTGAACAAGAAAAGATGAAGAATAAAATGGGTAAAAGGAATAATTTTCTCATAGTAATATCTTTATAAAAAATTAATTACATCAGGTGTAATTAGGTATTAAAAAAATTGAGCATTTAATTTCGAGCTCAAAGGGTTATACTTAGTGCTTGCTTAAAAAGATTTAAATATTATAGGTTATTAACTTAATTGAATATCAATGTTGTAATGATTATGTTTCACTGTTTCATTAATATATAATTAAAAACTGTCAAATTAAAATAGAGATTAAATTGACAGTTTTAAGGAGGCTCTTACTTAGAAAGAATAACCTATTCGAAGATGAACTCTAAACGCAAAATCGATGGGATTAGCATTACTTATAGAAGAATCATAAAAGGTATAAATATACCCTAAACCGCCACCTAATTCGTAATTAAAATCTTTGACTAAATTTCTTCTAATACCCCAAGACAAAAACATAGAAACATCACTAATGTTTCGTAGCCCAGGTACATTAGAAATAACAAACCAATCAGGGGAATAGTTGCCTTCCAAAGCAATAAAACTTGCACTGTTATTCTCTACTCTTTTCAGTTTTTTGGCTCTTTTTTTTATGTTATAATACCACCTTGGAGATAAGCCAAAAGTAGGTAACATATATATGACATCTTGCTGGTACTCAGATCCCGTTTGGAAACCTGCATTCATACCAGCCTCAGTACGTAAAGCTATGGTATTGGATAATCGTGTTTCGTTATTATACCAAACCCCTAGAAATCCTGTTTGAATAGAGTTAATTGAATGTTCTACTGACACAGATTGCGCTTGAGAGATATAACAAAATGTAGAGAGAAAAATGGTTATTATTAGTTTTTTCATTTAAAAGAGAGTATGAAGTTTTATGATTTAGAATAGTTGCGGTTTTATGACAAATAGTGACAAAGTGTTGACAACATAAAAAGAAAAAACCCACATTAAAGTTGGTAGTTTAATGTGGGCCTTGATGTTATATTTGAATCGACTTTTAAAAAATGCAATACGTTATTCTTTTAGAAGTGCTAGCTATGACTTTTCCCTAACATCTTTTCAATAACTTTTACAACCAATAATGCGATCGCACCAACTAGAATTCCCACTGCTAGCTCTCCTAGTACAGAAGGAAAACTATGTACTAGGTCATGTACTTGATGTATATTATGTACAAAAATTCCACCTGCTACTAATAACATCGCCACTGTTCCAATAAAAGCCAAGCTCTTAATGACCCATGGTAATGCGTTAACTAGTAACATTCCGATGCTTTTTACTATTCCTTTACCGTTTGAGGCTTCTACTAATTTTAAACCCAAATCATCCATTCTTACAATTAAAGCAACCAATCCGTATACGCCTATTGTTGCAATCAAAGCAGCTAATGAAACTGATAATATTTGTACTGTCATTTCTTCTTCAACCACAGAACTTAATGCAACGATAACGATCTCAACAGATAGGATAAAGTCGACAACAATGGCAGATTTCACCTTTTTCTTTTCTTCAATTTTGAGTTCCTCTTCAGACATTTCAGCTTTGGCAGTAGCTGTTTTCGTATGCCCTCCATCAAATAGATAATGGTAGACTTTCTCTGCTCCTTCAAAAGCTAGATAGATACCTCCTATTACTAAAATGGGTACAATAGACCATGGAACAAAAGCACTCAGTAAAAATGCCAATGGAAGAATAATCAATTTATTGAGAAATGAGCCCTTACAGATAGCCCATAATACTGGAATTTCTCTTGAGGCTCTAAAACCCGATGCTTTTTCAGCTGTTACGGCTAGGTCGTCTCCTAAAATTCCTCCAGCTTTCTGTGTAGCTACTTTTGTGGTTACTGCAACATCATCCATGATGACGGCAATATCATCTAGCAATGCGAAAAATCCTGATGCCATTTATTAGTTTTTAAAGTAATAGTTTGTTTAAAAGTGGATGAATTTAACTTGTAAATCGTTAATAAGCAAAGTACCTCAAGAGAATCGTCTCATTGAGGTACTTTCGTATTTTTATAAAGTAATGATAAAATCTTTGACCGCTTTACCTATTTCTTCAGGATGATCTTCTTGTATAAAATGAATCCCCTCTCCTACATTTACTGATTTTAGATTCGGGATTTTTTCGATGATCCAATTCCTTACCGACTCGGGCATAAATGCCCCCGGTTCTGCATAACAGAATAATTTAGGAATGGTCGATTTCGATAATTTAGTCCTATAATTCTCCACTACTGAGGCCATTAGTTCAGGTTTACCATTTAAAGGCACTTGTGATACCCATTTCCATATAGGAGTTCTATTATCCACAGTTTTAAAGGGTGAAGTATATCCTTCCACTTCTTCCTCAGTCAATCCTCTGGAAACCCAAGTAGGCAACACATTTTGTAAGAAGATATTGTCTTCGCAAATCATTTTCCAACCATTTTCTCCTCTTAATTGATGGAAGAAATCAATAGTTGCTGAGTCAAAGAAAGTTCCAATATCTTGGATTATTCCTTCCATAAATGCAATGGCTTTTACATTGCTTTCATGCATTGCAAAATAATGGAATCCAAGACCCGATCCCCAATCATGAAGAACAAGAATAACATCTCTAAGATTTAAAGTATCTATTAATTTTTCAACATACATATACTGTTCTGCGAAAGTATAATCTATAGCCGGTTTATCTGATTTACCCATTCCAATTAAGTCGGGTACATAAATAGGATGATCAGTTGAAGCGACTATTGGAGCAATATTTCTCCAGATAAAAGCATTGGATGGATTGCCATGAAGGAATAAAATGGGTGATTTTGAACTCTCTTCATTGGCCGTAAGTACATGCATATTGGAGCCATGTACGCTAATGTTTTTTGATTGCATTAAGTAGGTTATTATTTAATTTTCAATAGTTTCTTTAATGTAGCAAAGGTATTGTATTTCAAATCGAATACATACTTAAGAGGTTCAATAGAAAGAAAATACAATTTTTTGTAACTTTAATTAGCAATTAAAACAAACTATCCTATGAACTCTAGCTCTAAAATACAGATTGAAAAAAGTGACAGTCGCTTAAAAATTACTTTTAAATGGTTTCAACCTCATGCATTTTTTCTGGTGTTCTTTTGTATAGCATGGAATAGCTTTTTGATCAATTGGTACTCTTCTGATGGAGATTTAATTTCCTATCTCTTTCCATTAGGGCATGTGGCCGCAGGTGTCAGTTTATCTTATTATACATTGTGCATTTTCATTAACAAAACGATCATTACTATAGATAATGAAAAGCTAAAGGTGAAACATTTTCCATTACCTTGGAAAGGACAAACCACAGTAGAAAAGAAAGATATTGAACAGCTATTTGTTAGAGAAAAAATCAAACATAATGATGACAGCAAAAATACAACCTACCCCTTATATGCTAAACTTAGTTCAGGTAGTACGGTTAAATTGATTTCAGGGTCAGTTATACAAAATGTTGATCAAGCTCAAGAATTAGAAAGAAAGATCGAGGCTTTCTTAAATATTGAAGATTATGCTGTACCTGGGGAGTTTGCTGCTGAGTTGAAACCCAAAATAGAAGAATTAAAACGTAATCTTCATCCAAAGATTAACCCTACAGCTATATCATTAAGTGATTTGCAAGATAACTTCGTGTTCAATTTTGGTTTAGCTTCTTGGTTAGTTTCATATACTATACAATATGATTGGGTCAATGGTAGTTCAGATAAATTACTTCAGATTGTAAATGACCTAGGTGAAAATAAATTGCTCTACGTCCAACTCCAAATGGCGGTCATTACTCCTTGGATTGAAGTGAAGATGGATCATTATCAATTTCCAGATTTTGATCGTTCGACGATGAGTACAACCCCTGATCGAATCCCCTCTGAAAACGAAGAGTATTTTATATCACAAAAGTATGAGGGAAAACTATTCCATAAAAATCAAAAAGAAGGGCATTCCGTTCGCCAACATCTTTACCTAAATAAAGCACGCACTGAAAGTATAAGAGTAGTTTGGCTATCAGATGAAAATTATAACATCTACAAAGGAGTTAAAAAGGAAACAAGAGAGTTTGATCAACTACTCCATCCAACAAAATAATATATTTGAAAAAAGGACCTCATTGAATGAAGCAGTATTGAGTCCTTTTATTTTCTTAATTTTGAGGTAGTATATATTTTATTTTAGGTGTATGTATTACATTTGTTATAAATAAAACAGTAGTTTAAATTTTTTATCAATACAATTTTTCAATTTTTTAGAATATTTTTTTTACTCCTTTTTCAACTTGTTTTCATTAAATCGTAGTAAGGCAAAGAATAAATTCACTCCTTTTTTTCAGGTATATATTGATATATGTATGCATAAGTACACTTATTAGACATCTAGATACAAATGGTATTTATAGGGCCAAATAAGTATTAATGAACACATTAGACAAAATAAAACACTGAAAATCTGCCTTATATGTAAATTTTACATTTTATGGAATCAAGGATACATCGAATAAATCATTAGGCACAATGAAGCATAGGGCATCGACCTACCTTTAGAATGTGATTTTTTCAGGCCGAGTTTATCACACACACATTTTTACAAAAACTCCTATTGCTAATTGGCTTAGTGAAATGAATGATGAAACAAATGAAAAGAATTTTTACAGTTTTTAACCTGCCAAAACTAAACTATCGTCTTTTCTATCTAATGAGTATTCTTCTATTTATAAATGTAGATACGATTGCTCAATCTAGACAGATATCGGGTAGGATTACTAGTGCAGAAGACAAATTACCATTACCAGGTGTAAACGTTCGTATTAAAGGAACGACACAAGGAACAGTATCCAATTTTGATGGAGATTATTCTCTTCTTGTAGAAGAAGGGGAAACAGTCGAATTCAGTTTTATTGGTATGGTTCCACAAGAGATTGTAGTGACTACCCAGAGCAAGATTAATGTTTCTTTAGAAGCAGATGTTCAAGTACTTGATGAAGTAGTGAAAATCGGTTATGGCGAACAGAAGAAAAAAGAAGTATCAGGAGCTGTGGCCCATGTGAAAAGTGATGCCTTCGAAGCTTATGTTTCAGGAGATGCTTCTCAAGCATTACAAGGACAAATTGCTGGTGTAAATGTAACTACCTCGGGTTCTCCGGGTGCAGATGCCGTTGTACAAATTAGAGGGGTGAGTACTGTCTCTGATGTTGCTGGAGCAACAGAACCTTTATATGTTGTTGATGGAATTCCTCAAAATGAAAATCCTCGATTGGCTCCTTCAGAGATTGAGTCGATGGATATCCTAAAAGACCTTGCATCTTGTGCTATCTATGGTACTAGGGGTGCCAATGGTGTAATATTGATTACAACTAAGAAAGGTAGTGCCGGAAAGTTGAATGTATCATTAGATGCTTCTTATGGTGTAAAAAACATCACATCGGGTATTGAGTTGATGAATACGCCTGAGCAACTCTATTTTGATATGGTAAAAGAAAGAAATAGAGGATCTAATGATTTTGATAACTCTACGAACTTACCTATTCCGAGAAACCCTGCATTCTTCCAAAACAACACCAACCTTTCTGATGTAGTTATTGTAGATAACCAACCTACTCAAAATTACAATATTGGTGTAAATGGTGGATCTAAAGGTTTAACATACAACCTTACAGGTGGATTCTATGATGATAGAGGACCGTTGATCAACTCTGGCTTCTCAAGATATAATGGTAGAGCGGGTGTTAGATATGATAGAGGAAAGTGGGATATCAACTCGTCTGTAGCTATTGGATCTGAGAAAATTGAAAGAACCAGTTCAGGGTTACTGACTCAAACAATTAAGTATGCTCCATACAAGCCTGTTTTAGACCCGAACAGTGATGCTGCATTTGTTGATGTAGGTAATGCTTCTACAACCAATAGTGTGCTAGAAACAATGAAAATGGAAGATGTTGCTTTTAGAGATCGAATGCAAGGTAATATTAGTGCAGCTTATGAAATCATCGATGGGCTAAAATTAAATTCGAACTTAGGAGTAAGCAATGTCAATGAGTTCAGATATAAGTTTAAGCCTTTTATCGAGAACTATGATGAGGACGGTATTCTTCAATCTGATCCAGCTAACTCATATGTGATCAATGAATCAGCAAGAAGAACTTCAATGTCTGCTGATGTTCGTTTGTCTTACTTAAAGAAATTTGGTAATCACAAGATTACTGGTGTATTGGGTTCATCTTTTGAAACTCATACTCGAGACAGCTTTACGGCTCAGAAAAATGGCGTTGTAGATAATTCGATCCGCGTATTAGATGGTGCTGTTTTAGCTGCATCAGCAACAAACGGTTACAATTATAAATACAATATCATTGGTACGTTAGGTCGTATTACTTACGACTATAAAAGTAAGTACATGGTATCGTTTAGTGGTAACTATAATGGTAATTCTAAGTTTGGATCAGATAAGAAATGGAAGTTCTTCCCGTCTGCTTCTGCAGCATGGAATGTTTCTGAAGAAGGTTTCTGGGACAATATGAGACATGTGGCTAACAACCTAAAAATCCGTGGTTCTCATGGTCAAGTAGGTGGACAAAGTTTTTTACCATACTCAGATCAGGCAACGATTCAAAATGGGTATGATTATCCATTTGGTTCAGGAGGGTTCCCTACTTTATACTATGGATCGGCTCAACAAAATTATGCCAATGGAAATGTTCAATGGGAAACGTCAATCCAAAATAACGTAGGTATCGATCTAGGTTTCTTTGATAATAGATTGACGATTACTTCAGATGTGTATCATACACAAAAATCAGATATGTTATTCCCTGTTCAGTTACCTCCTTCTTCTGGTGTGACTGGCCCTGATTCGAAGCTGACTATGAATATCGGTAATATGGTCAACAAAGGTTTTGAATTAGCTGCTACGGTAAAAGGTAGAAAGAAATCGCTCAACTGGAGTATCACAGGTACATTTACTAAAAATGAAAATGAAATTACCAGTTTAAATGCAGATAACTTTATATACACTACCGACCCTGGTTTAATCTCTGGAGCTGGAGCTTCTTCTAAAGTAACTGTTTTTGCAGAAGGTTATGAAGCAGGTGCATTCTTCTTATATCAAACGGATGGTGTTATCCAGACAGAAGAGCAATTAAGAGCTTACCAAGAAATTAAACCCGATGCGAGAATGGGTGACTTAGTGTATGTGGATACGAATAATGACGGTAATATCACAGACGAAGATCGAGTGTATATGGGCTCAGGATTCTCTGATTGGGAAAGTGGTCTTATCTTCAATATTTCATGGAAGGGGTTTGATTTTATGATGCATTGGTATGCAGCAATTGGTCATGAAGTAATGAACGGATCTAAAGCGATGGCTTACTCAGAAGGTAGACATAAAGATCAAGTAAATACTTGGAATAGAGCAAATCCTACTGCCGATATTCCTGCTTGGAGAGGCACAACAAAAGAACATGATAACTTTAGAGCATATACTGACTTATGGTTAGAGGATGGTTCTTATATCAGACTTAAAAACATCCAAATCGGATATACTCTACCTAACAATATTATTAAGCGTTTAGGAATGACCAACTGTAGATTTTTTGTATCTGCACAGAACCCACTCACTTTTACAAAATATGAGGGGTATGACCCTGAAGCTGCAGGTAATGGAGTTTCTTCAAGAGGCCTAGATAAAGGAAATTATCCAATCTCGGCATTGTACCTAACAGGTTTTAAGTTGAACTTCTAAACCAATTAAAATGATGAAATTGAATATTAAAGAAATAGTAAAATTCGGTTGTTATGTAGTTCTAATGGCTGCATGCATTGGCTGTAATGATTTCTTGACAGAAGATAATCCAAATGCCAAACCAAAGAAAGACTACTTTACTTCTTTATCAGAATCGGATAAAGTATTAACGGCTACTTACTCTGCCCTTTTAAATCACTATAATCTAAATATCCTCGAAGAATCTTGGCGTTCTGATTTAGGTTATCCATCGGTTTCAAGTGGTAGACCTGCCTTAAGTAGTGCTGGAGAATCTTGGTATTTTAAAACATACACAAATTCCCAAAAGGAAATCAACAAAAAATGGGAAGCTTTATACATAGGTATCTTTAGAGCCAATCAATTAATTGAAGGCTTAGAAGGTCCATTGGGAGACCAAAGAGAAAATGAATTCTGGATACTACAGATGGCAGAAGCTAGATTGTTAAGAGGTATCTTTCATTTCTGGGCCTACCAGACTTTTAATAACGGTAGAGTGATTATCAGAGATAATGTTCCTGTGGAATTAGAGGAATTCAATATCCCTGTTTCATCAAAAGAAGAAGTAAGAGCATTTATTCTTGAGGATTTTGAATATGCCTATGAAAACCTTCCAGCTACATGGGGTTCTGATGCCCAAGATGAACTTTCTGCAGGTAGAATGAATAAGGCTATTGCTACCATGTTTCTTGCCAATTTCTATTTCTTAGAAGCCCCTGCTGTTGTTGATGGAGATGGTATTGAACCAGATTATGAAAAAGCTTTGATGTATTATCAAGAGATTGTAAACAACTATAACTTCCAACTAGTAGGCGACCCTGAATTGATGTTTACTAGAGCTGGCGAGTTTAACAATGAAGCTATCTTTGAAATCATCTATGACGATAACTTAAGACCTGAGTTGGATCGTTTTGATGAGCAATCGCCAAGTAACCGTATGGCCAGATATTCTGCTCCGGGTACTATGGGTGGTCAGAGAGTGATGACTCCTACCGCTTGGTTAGCATATAAATATAAAACAGAGAATATTGATCCTCTTGATAGTAGAAATACAGTAACGATTATTGATTTAGATTCGAAAGAAGAAATTGAGACACTGAGAACTATTTCTCTTCGCTCTTCGGCAAGTGTGGCATTGGTCAACGACTTATATACCACTTACTATCGTTCTGGTATCACTCCAGCAGTTGTGCCATTTGGTAAGTATGAGTTTGCATATTTCAAGAAGTATACAAATCATGATATTGTAACAACTGAAAACAACCTTCCCAAAGGTGCTTGGTATTCGGGTAAAAATATCACTATCCATAGGTTATCAGAAGTATACTTAAATATCGCTGAATGTTATCTCCAAAAAGGGGATGTGACATCAGCATTGAAGTATATCAATGATGTAAGAGCAAAATGGGGTTTAGTACTCTTAGGTTCTTCTGTTCAGGGAGAGTATGCTGATAGAACTTACGATGAATTAGTGTATTCAGTAGATCAATTAATGGATCATTTAATGTTTACTGAAAAGCCACTTGAACTTTCGGTAGAAGGACATTCAATTCGTTGGATAGATCTTAGAAGATGGGGAAAAATTAGTGAGGCATTTAAAAGAGCCTCGGAGCAGGTTTTCTATGGTGCTAGGTTCCAGTTTATTGATCCTGCAACAGGTAATAAAGTGAACCGAAATAAGTCGGAATTATTCGAAGGTTCAGACCCGAAAGGTACTAGTATTGACTTGATTGATTGTGTAGATGCTGCCAACAATTACATTCCAGAGGTACATGATTATTATCCACTTCCTCTTGAAGAAATTATTTCAAACCCTAACCTAGGTCAATAATTACAATGAGAAAATTAAATTATATATATATCAGTATTCTTGCTTTGTTGGCCTTAGGTTGTAACAAAGACAATGATGAAGAAATCCCTGCCTTTTCAGATGTTTCTTGGTATACAGAAGCAGGAGGTTGGGCACATGTTAACCTTGCGAGAGAGGTTGGACAGTCGCTTTCTTTTATGGACTTGTCGCAAGGTGTTTATTCACATGAATGGGTACTTGATAGTGGAAACTATTATATCGAAGGTGACTTTGTAAAAGGTGATGACCTAACCAATTTTATCATTCCTGATATGGGACTTTCATCTGATGCTTACAACATCAATGTGTTGTTTATGGAAGAAGGTTTACAAGGCGTTAGATTACATAATAAGTTTTATCACCCTGTTCAATATATTGGTTACAATGGTAGTCAGGAATATGCTGATACGCTTACTTCATTTATGGATGAAGAAGGAATGTGGGTGATCGATACTACTTTTTATGTGGATGTTTATGGTGTAATTGAACCTGAAATTTCTATTGAAATGGAAGGGGAAGTTTTAGCTTATATCTATGCAGACTCAATGGTTTACCTTGAAAATGGAGAGCAGAAAGTCGTAACAGATATGGAAAATAAGGAAGCATGGCCAACATTTAATATCGAAATGGGTAGTGAATTAACATATAAGGATAACACTACTAAAGGCCGTACAGATACAAGAACTTGGACATTCCCTACTAATGCCACAGTAAACGGTTATGACAATGAGGGGAACAGTAATCTTGATCCTGAGAATGCCATCTCTGTCGAACTTGTTTTCAATGAGTTTAGTAATAGTGCAGGTGGTAGCGTTGAAGTAGAACGATCACTTGAGGTGGTAGCAAGTAAATCGAAAGTATCGCTTCCTTTTTATATTACTATCGTACCTCCAGAATTAAAAGCAGCCTTTAAAGTATACCATAGAGGAGTCGAAATTTTACATATTGATGAAGATGATATGCCCAATGAGGACAACACTACTTGGCCTACAATTGATATTGCATTGGATGATGAATTAGTCTTTGAAGATTTAACTAATGACGCTGTAGAACTTACAAGAGCTTGGAACTTTGTTAGCGGAGCAAAAGCAGGTGAAACAGGTACAGAACAAACTGAAACGAACACTTATAATACATTAGTTTCAGGAGTTCAGATTGGTAGTTTTACTGTTTCAAGAACCATCAATAAAGAAGAACAAACTTCAACGAAAGTGATTCCATTAAATATTAATGTAGCTTTAATACAAGATGGTGATACCGAAGTATTGGGTGATGTGACAACATCAGATGAGATCAGCAATACAATTTCTTTCTTCAGTAATGAAGTTTTACAGGATATCCCTTCAGAATCGATCAATGATTTTGCCATCTCAGGAAATGATTATAATGAGGTAGCCTTAAGTTTATCGATCACTTCAGTCGCTTTAAACCCTGATAATAAAAAAGAAGTGATCGTTACATTAAACGATAATGTCTATAACTCAGATCAATTACAATTGAGTTATAATGGAACAAAAATTATGTCGAGAGCTGAGGTTCCTCTAAATAGTTTTGATAAGGCGGTAGTTCCAGTAAATAATAGTACTCAAATCATCAATGAGACTTTTAAAAGCTTTGAAGAATACAAAGGGAAAGATACTGGTGGTAATGCAAAAGGTTGGATTTCATCTCATGATGGTGCTCCAAAAGATAGTCGTTATTTTTATTACCAACGTACAGATGAAAAAGCTTCTGATGGAGAATATAGTATGAAGTTCTTCGCTGATTATGATTTAGCTGACATCAGTAAAGATAAAAAAGTGGAAACTTCAGTAAATGAAGGGCATGAATTATCTGTTCCTGAAGGGGTTTACGAAGTAACAGTAGATATCTTTGTTGTGGATGGTACAATCACTTCCCCAGCTGATGAAAATCTTGAAATCAAATTAGTTGGAGATGCTACTTTAGCCTATAAGGTAGATTACAACGCTTTACCAAGAGGCGAATGGAAGACGATTACTCTTAAGAAACCATTTGGTCCTAGTAATAGCACTTCAAAATTAGTTATTCAGTTTGCTAGTGATGTATCTAGCTCTGGAAACGTACATTTCTATATTGATAATGTTTCTATGAAAGGTCTTCAAGTAAGACCATAGTACAACGATTATAATAAAATATCCCCTCTCGTTATTTTAGTAGGTCATCTATTAAAATATGAGAGGGGATATTTATTTAAAACTCAATTTTGTAAGCTAATGACGGTATGATAATTTGTGCATCATCTTTCTCCAATCTTTGAGTTTGATAGTTATACAAATAGCCATAATCATCCTTACTGCCGAGGGCATTTAGTAGTTGCAATTTCCATGTTCCCGTATGTCTTCTTTTATTAATTTTCCAATAAAATGAAATGTCTAATCGGTAAGATGGATCTTGTTTCACTGTATAAATTTTAGATTCATCATAAATGACCTCTTTATTATCCATACTCTCTTCAGTATCTAAAGGTGTGGTATATTTTCCTCCAAGAAAATTCAATCGGCCACTAAGTCCCAATACTTTGTTTTTTGATTTTCCTACTACCCATTCTTTACCATAGATCGCATTCACAACAAAACCTCTATTGTATCTTGTATTACGCTCAATTCCATCACCTCCTTTATATTTCGAATCAAAAACAGAACCGGTAAACATATAGTAAAATCCTTGGTCTAAACTTCTTGATAAAGTGATATCTACTCCCATGTTTTCACCTGTTCCTGTTCCTTCCAATTTATCTTCATATAACCATTGAGCATCAATATTAATTGCTGAGTAAGAACTATCAGGGATCACTGGAATATCATAAAGACGTTGGTAGTAGGGTTCAATACTTAGACTAATTTTTTCATTAATATTCCAATCATATGAAAAAACATAATGATGTGATTTAGATAGCGGCAAAGAGGTATTGGGTTGAGTAACTACTCCATTTTCTTCAATTTCACTAAAATACAATGGCAACGGCTCTAGTTTGGAATGTTTACCATATGCAAATCCAATAGACCTGTTTGGAGAAAGTTGATAAGATAAACTTGCCCTAGGCTCAAACGTTAACTCATCGTTGAAGTTTACATATTGGCTATGGATACCTACATTTAATTTTAAACGAGAAGTTAAATCAAATTGAGACTGTGAGAAAAACTGATAGGTATTAATCGTACTCTCTTCATCTAAGTAAGTATATAACGGATCTTTAAATTCTGGAGAGAATGCCAAACGAGAATTGTAATGCAATTGATTTACAATTACTCCCGTACGGTTAAAGTGAGAGGCATTAAATTTATGTTGTAATACCGTTGAAGCTGTCCATTTATTATTTTTAATACTTAAGTCAGCCGTTGGAAAAGCGTCTAACTGGAAATCATAACGCTCTTCTTCGTACCTCTTGTACTCTTGTGATGCTACAATAGATGTTTTTAAGAAGGTTTTATTGCTAAAAGAATAATTATGTGTTACACCTAGAATTCCGGTTCTAAATGTACCTAAGTCTGAGTAACTGTCATATTCAGAAATCCATTCTGTAGTATCGGTATTAGCCCTAGAATCAATACCATCTATTAAACCTAAACCCCAGATAGAAAATACACCTGCTTTTTGGGTCGGAACATTAATTTTAAAACTAAGGTCTTGATAAGTTGGGATACCATTATCTTCGGGTAAGATAGGCTTTATTAGTGCTAAGGTAGAATATCTATAATTGAAGAGATATGACGCATTACTATTTTTCGAAAATGGACCTTCAGAAGATATATCCAAACCTAATGTTCCCAACTGAACGGCATGTTCGGCTGTTTCATTATTTCCGTTTCGGAATTGCATATCAAAAACACCAGACATCGCATTCCCATATTCGGCAGGGAAGGCTCCCGTTAAGAAATCAGAATCCCCTAGCATTAGTCCACTTAAGGCAGATATAGCACCCCCTCCAAAAGAACCAAGGCCTCCAAAATGGTTAGGATTAGGAATTTCTACTCCTTCTAATCTCCATAAAACACCTTTAGGAGCATTTCCTCTAATAACCACTCCATTATCATCTAAATTTCCAGTAGTAACACCGGCAAAAGAGGCCACTACCCTAGCGGGATCATCAAAAACAGCTAGTCTTTCTGTTTGTTCTACTGTAAAAGATTGACCACTTACACTGACCATTTCATTTAAAGTTTTACCATTGCCTTCTGAAGCCCGAATCACCACTTCTTCCATCTGAGTGATACTCTCCTTTAATGGAATCATAAGGACTAATTCCTTAGCAGAATTCAGCATCAAATTATTCACCATTGCAGGCTCATACCCCATCAACGTTACTTTTACATTCTGTCTACCTACCGGAACACCTTCCAATCTGAAGTTACCTTGATCATCTGCCACAATACCTAAAGGTGCTTCCAAAGAAGTAACAATTATGGTAGCAAAAGGCAGAGGAGCTTTAGAGGTAGCATCGACAATCTGACCTCTGATGACTTGAGTGAGTTCTTGCGAAAAGACAGTTATTGCTAATAGTAAGCATAGCATAGAGCAAATAGTTTTTTTCATCATTTGAGTAATTGTTTTGAGAGCTTTTTATTTTGTTTACATGTTGATGACACCAACAGAATGATTTACCCCTATCCGATGACGAAAAAAAAATTATTCTCCCTTTTGAAGTGCTATATCAGCTACTATTCAAATAGAAATACAAAAAACAATTGTGATGAAACGAAGTAACGTCTATCCACTTGGTTACTTAATAATTATTATATCCACATGTTTACTCCTTAAAATAATACATTGTTACTTTGTGTGATATTTACAAAAATCTGTTATCAACATTTCGCTTATAATGAAGACCATAAAAATGATAAGTAAGCTGATAAAGCTCTACTACAATAGAAATGATCAATCCTTCATTTCTATGAAACTATAAATTTGCAATACAAATATATATTTACATTTATTCACTTCTTAATTGTTAGAGGTAGCTATTGACTATCAATGGATTAATAAAATCAGGTTTTGAGGATGTAAATTATGTTATTCTGTGGTATAATTTTCGTTGTTGAGACCACGGATAAGCATTTTTACCTAACAACAAACAAGCTTGTCTAACTTTTTAAGCAGGTTAATATTCTTTACGAAAGTATCAAATGAACTTCAAGTGTAACTATTTAATACTATGCAGTATAGTATTTAGTTTCTTTGCCCCAGTTCATGCCCAATTTCCTTCTGACGGACATACTGAAAATGATCCGAGAAAGGTAGTAGATGTGAAAAATGCATCATATTATGGGTATGTGGGTGACGAAGAAATTCGCGACATCGCCATTGGATCAGATGGCTCAATTTATTTAATCGGTAAAACTTCTAGTGATACAAATATCGCTAGTAGTGGTGCACATCAAGAGTCAATTAATGGTGAGGCCAATACCGGATTATCAGATGCATTCCTTGTAAAAATGGATGAAAAAGGCACAACCCGCCTTTGGAGTACCTATTATGGTAATGCAGATGCAGATGAAGGCAACGCTATTGCGTTACATAACGATGATGTCTACATCGTGGGTACAAAGTCAGACCAAGCATTTTTGGCTAAGTTTTCTTCCAAAGGGGCACTCATTTGGGAAAAAACCTTTGGCACCGCCACCACAAGTAATGGTATTGATATTAGCATTACGAATACTCAAATATTTGTGATGGGGCATTATTTCGGAGGGAGTACAAATAATGCATTTGTCACATCCTTTGACTTCAATGGCCAACTTATTAAGGAACAAACCATCGAAGGTGATGTACAGTTCTTATCTAATATGACTACGGATAATACCAACGTATATATCACAGGGTATTTATATGATGATACTAAATTCCCTTCTTCTTCTGGGCAGATAACATTGAGTAGTGATGGATTTGTAGCTAAAGTAAATAACAACAATACCTTCGAATGGGCGCGTAATTTTTCTACAAGTTTTAAAGACGAACCTATCCAGATTGAGTATAACAGCAACCAACTTTATGTAGCTGGGCAAACCAAAAAGAGTATCTCTATTGTTAAGATTGACCAGTTTTCAGGAAATGAAAATAAAACACTAGTTGATAATTATGGAGGATCAAAAGTAGAAACAGTTCAAGGACTTACTATAGATTCAAAAGGTAATATTTTCATTACCGGAATTACAGAAAGTGACAACTTGATTTCTTCATCATCAAATGTGATTTATCAAGATAAATTTGGAGGTGAAAAAGATGTCTATGTTACAAAATTCAACTCTAATGGATCAGTGAATTGGGCCACATACTTCGGACATACAGCTACCGATGAAGGTCTCTGCATCGCATTAAACTCAAAAGATGCTATTTATACTGCAGGGATGGCAAGTAGCCATGAAAATATAGCTACTGATGATGCTTACGATAGAGATTATAATGGTGCAAGAGATGGTTTTTTCTCCGAATTTCATGATTTATACATCACAAAAGATCCTAAAAAACAGAAAGTAGGCTACGGGGAGACTGCACAATTTACTGCAAAGGCAGAAGGTTCAATCATTAATAATGACATCGAATACCAATGGTACTATAAACCCAAAGGAGATAATAGTTGGTCAAAAGTAACTACATCAGCTAATGCGAACAGTACTACATTAGAGATCCTCAACTGTGATGAATCCCATGCAGGATTTTATAAATGTGTGGCGTATAGTGAAACTGTGGGGCAAGTGGTACATACTTATCAAGCAGAACTAGAGGTGATTACTATTACTGTATCAGACGGAAATTTCTGTCTTGATGGAACCTCAACTCTCACTACAGTAGATTTCTCTGGTAACCCTGACGTTACTGATGTCACCTACACATGGACCGCTACGCCTAGTGCTACTGCAGGATTACCTGCAAACACAAATTCATCGAGTATTGAAGTACACCCAACGTATGCCGGTGAGTATACTTATTCTGTAGTCGTAGATTATACCGAAAATGGAGAGGTAAGTCAATTGGCCGTATCTGCAGACTTAACGGTATTACCTATTCCGCATGTTGATGCTACCAACTTAAAAACGGCCTTCTGTTCCAATGAAGAAACAAACATTGTATTGGAAACGGTCTTCCAATACGATATCAATGATGACGACCCAAACAACCGTCAAGACAATAATAATTGGAAAAATGATCCGACAAGAGTAATCAACTATACATGGACCGTTAATGATAATGCTAATGTCATTGGTTATGAAAATGGCAATATCAATGGTACTACAAACAGTACCGTTAATGCTATCAAACAAGTATTAATTAATACATCAAAAACTGACCAAAAAGTAACTTACAATATAGGGGTTTCCTTAACGGATGGTTGCCCAACAGATCCGCCGGTGGATATTATAGTCTATGCTTCTCCAGAAGTAGACGCCGGAGAAGATCTTACGCTTTGTGAAGGAGATGAAAAAGTACTTCTTACAGGGTTTACACCATCAGATGGCGTTTGGAGTGGAGACGGAATTGTTCAGAATGGGAATGATTATTATTTCGATCCTCAAATGACAGGTACCGGAGAATATACATTAACACTAACCGCTACAGATGCCAATGCTTGTACCAATTCAGATACAAGAAAAGTGACGATCAATCCACTGCCCACTTTTACTGCTCAGGCCGTAGCTCCACAAATTTGTTCTGAAGACAACAGTGAAATAACATTAGAAGCCATCAATTCACCTAACATTACGTATCGTTGGATTGTAAAAGACATTACTAATGTTGCTGGTGCTACAGATGGAGAAGCTACAGTCACAGATGGGTTATATACGATTCAGCAAAAGCTAACCAACAGTAGTTATGTAATGGGTAGTGTCACTTATGAAATTACACCTATATCAGATGGTTGTGAAGGTCTACCTAAAGAAGTGACAATTGAAGTAAACCCCACTCCTACATTAGCACCAATTGATGCTATTGAATTGTGTTCTGATATTGAAGAAAGTATTTCATTAACTGGTGATGTAGCGAATACTACTTTCTATTGGGAAGTGATTGAAAACAATGGAAACTTAGTGGTTTCTGATGGCTCTTCTACCACCTTATGGAAATTAAAAATTGAGAATAAGACCTACCAAACACAGGTAGTAAAATATAGAGTATATGCTGAATATAATGGCTGTTTGGGTGATGAACAAGAAGTTGTCGTTACTGTACAACCACATGTTGATTTTACTATTAATAATCAATTACCCGAATTTTGTTCAGGTGAAAATGCTTCAGTAGATGTAAGTTCTGATATCATCAACGCTCCAATCTATTATTCATGGAAAGTGACGAACCAAAGTCCAAGTTTTACCATGTCACAATACGATGGTTCTATAATAGCGAATGATGGTAATAGTACTGCCCTATTTCAAGAATCAATTATCAATAACACCAATCAAGATCAAACGGTGATTGTAGAAGTCACTTCTTCAGCAAACAACTGTGATGGTGAAAAACATAATTTCTCTGTGGTAGTCCATCCTACTCCAGTGGCTGAAATTATTACAACCGGAAGTCCGATAGAAATTTGTGGTGATGCCAACTTCCTTTTAGAAGCGAATAATGATCACTCCTTATCAGGAACGACTTACCAATGGTTATTAGATGATGTAGAAATAACTGGAGCTATAAATCCAACCTATACTGCTACGACTGCAGGTCGATATACCATTCAAGTTTCCTACAAAGGTTGTACATCTACTTCTGATTATTTTGAAATTATTCAAGCCTCAGATGTTCAAGCAGTCATTACTCCATTAGCTAAAAATGAATTTTGCTATGATGAAGATATCAATGTCATCATCAGTTCTCAGAATACTGCCGATGATTACATTTGGTACAAAGACAATGTAGAAATCGCTAGAGGTAGTAATGAAATTACAGCTACTGAAGCTGGAGTATATAAGCTCATTACTATTGATGGTGGAGGGTGTACTTCTATACCTGACGAAGTAACCCTAACAATCTTACCAAAACCAACAGTAATCATTTCAGCAGACGAAAGTGTTTTTTGTATTGGAGACGTGATTTCTACCAATTTCACTGCAAGTACATCAGGAGAAGCAGGATCTTTCCAATGGCTAAAAGAAGATGATATCAGCAAGAAGTTTGTTGACATTCCTGGTGAAACAAATGCGAACTATAACGGCACAGAAATAGGCAATTATCAGCTTAGATTTACGACAACTGAAGGATGTATTGTCTATTCTAATATTTTATCGATTTCACACCACCCTGTAGTTATTGCGGATGCTGGCGATGATCAAACGGTTTGTCAGGAAAGTACTATTAGTATTGGGTCTACAGGGATTGCAAATTACACTTATACATGGAAAGCGTTAACGGCAAATGCTCCAAACTTATCTGATATAAGTAGTGCCAATCCAACGGTATTACCCACATTAACGACTATGGCGGATACTTATGAATATGAAGTAACTGTCACAGATGTGAATACTGGTTGTCAAAATACAGATCGTGTTGAAGTAGTTGTTGCTCCATTACCAATCGTTTCTATAGATTTTTCAAATAAGGTAGTTTGGTGTGGAAATGAAGATATCAATACTGAATTAACAGCAAATATTAGTAATCTTAGCGATCTAGTTGATGTCGAATATTTATGGACTGACGAAAAAGGGACCTTATTAGGAACAGATGAAACAATAACGGTGACGAGCGTTGGCGAATATCAATTAGAAGTGAAAACTAATAATGACTGTATCGCTTCTACTAAAATTACTGTCACCCAATATGATGAGCAAGCACCAGTAGTCTTGATCGATGATGTACAAGTAGAAGTTAAAGAGATCTGTGATGGTGAAAGTGTTGTTCTAAAAGTGACTCCTTATGACAATAACTTAACCTATACTTGGGTCGACGAAAATGATGATCCTGTTGGTAACGGAGAAACAATCAATGTAAGCAAAGCAGGTAGTTATAAAGTAAATGTCACTATTGGTGAAGGCTGTAATGAGACCTCTGATGCTGTCGATATCATTATCAAAGAACTTCCGGTGGCTACTATTTCAACTACAAATGCGACCGATTACTGTTTGGGAGAACCTATTAATGTTTTAATCAATGCCAATGAAACAGACATGGATACTTACCAATGGTATAAAGATGGTGTTATTATCAATGGCGCGAATGATAAAGTATTAATTGCCACAGCTGCTGGAAGTTATACTTTAATCGTAACAAAAGAGGGTTGTACATCGAAAGTAACTGATCCAATAGTAATTAAGGAACACAACTACCCAACGGCAACAATTGCTGCAGATCAATTATCATTCTGTGATGGGCAAGAGATCTCTGCTTTACTTACTGCAGAATCTGATATTGCGGTAGCATACCAATGGCAAAAGGAAGATAACTCTGGGAATTTTCAAGATATCACAGGGGCAACTTCTAAAACATATACAGCAAAAACAGTTGGGCAATATAAGGTCGTGGTTACCTCAATAAATGGGTGTCAGACAGGATCCGAAGCTAAAGAAGTAAAACAAATTGATCTTCCATCGGTAGCTATAACTATTACCCATGGTGCTCCTGTTATCTGTGAAAATGATTTTGCAGAACTTTCTCTTCCACAAGATCCAAGCTTTATCTACACTTGGTTTAAAGATGGTATAGAAATCCAAGGTGAAAACGAATACAGACTAGTGGTAACAACATCCGGAAATTATCATGCGAAAGTAGAACAATCTACAGGCAACGGTAATGTGAGCTGTGAAGCAGAAACAGACGTTGTGGAAATTACTGTACAGCCTTTACCTACTTTGGTCATTACAGATCCTGGAAACATCTGTCAGTTTTCATCAAAGACCATGGTCGTTACAAGAAACCCTGATGATATTAGTGAAGGAGATATTGTATTAGAAGAGTGGTCTGGAACAGATATCACCACAGAAGGTATCTTTACCCCTTCTCAAGGAAATACAACCTATACGCTTACTTATAAATATCAATTCAAATACAATGGGGCAATATCTTCTTGCGAACAAACAGCAAGTATTGATGTATTTGTAGATGAACTACCTCAATTAGATCTATCTACAGTACCTACTAACTTTTGTAATACAGATTCAGATATCAATCTAGATCAATATGGTCCATTTACATCATCAGATGGACTTGGTCAATGGTCAGGAAAAGGGGTTTCGGGAAATATTTTCAACCCTTCTAAAGCTGTTCTTGAGAATGGCGGTGCAGTGGGTATTATTGAATTAACTTATACTTTTATTAGTGATACAGGTTGTGAAAGTAAAGCTTCGATTCAAGTCAATATCAACAATCCAGAAGATGTAACTGCAGGTCTTGAGCAAGAAATGTGTATCGGTGATGAAACCCTAGTAATGCAAGGTGCTGCTCCTTCTGGAGGTATTTGGAGTGTAGAAACTGCAGGTGCTACCATAGAAGCTGATGGTACTTTTAAACCTGAAACCTCAGGTGAATTCACTGTAGTTTATACTGTAGGAAGCGGTAGTTGTAGAGTAGAAGACAAAAAAGTAATTACTGTACATGAGATGCCTGTGATTGATGCAGGAAACAATATTGAAGTCTGCCTCAATGACCCTGCCTTTGATCTTAGAGCAAAAACATCAGCAATTTATATTGATGGTAATGAAGAAGAATGGAGTGGACAAGGAATCGTTGATGATGAGAATATCATTTTTGACCCTGAAAGTGTTGGCGTTGGAAATTATGAAATCACTTTTACGTCAAAGAACCCTACTACAGGTTGTACAACAATAGACCAAGTATGGGTAAGAGTAACTCCATTGGCTACACCTGATTTCACTTTGGCTACTGATGCTGCCTACTGTGTCAATACAGAAGCAGTCTTTATCAATAATACGCCTGATGTTCCAGGGCATACAGTTTCTTACCGTTGGGATTTTGGAGATGGTAGCGGATCTACTGAAAAAGATGGTTATCATACGTTTACCTCTGTTACAGAGACTATTGATGTAACGTTGTATGCTATTACGGATAAGGGGTGTGAAACATCCATTACGAAAACGATCCAAATAGTAGAATCTCCTGCTGCTTTATTCACTATGACTTATGATCCTAGTGGATGTACTCCATTGGATGTAGTATTTGATAATCAATCTGAAGGATATGCCATGAACTACCGTTGGGATTTTGGGAATGGTATTATCTCATCCGATGAGCATCCTTCACCTATTACCTACATCAATGAAGGTTTGAACGATACGACTTATTATGTTACACTGACAGTCAATAATATTTGCGGTACTTCAGTGTTTACGGATTCTATTAAGGTGAAAGCTTTGCCTATCGTTGACTTTATCGTCTCGAAGGATACAATTTGTGCTGATGAGGTAGCAGAAATGTACAACTTCACTCAAGGTATTGCCACTAAATATGAATGGAACTTTGGTGATGGAACCCCTATTTTCACTACCACAGAAAAAGGGCTAATAGAGCATGCCTACACCAATGAATCTTCAGAATTTATCACTAGAACTATTTCATTAACGGCCTTTAGTGATTGTGGATCAACTGTAATGAGTAAAAACGTTGTGGTGAAGCCAAAAGAACTTCATGCATTATTTAATGTCACCCCTCAAAGTGGCTGCGAAGGCACTGCTGTTAACATCACAAGTAATCAACTATTAGGACAGAATAAGATCGTTTGGGATATGGGAGATGGTACTATTATAGAAGATAGTATCGCATTACAGTATGTATATGAAGAGGCAGGCAATTATACCATCACCATGTCTATTAATAACGGTTGTCATTCTGATAACTTTGCACAAAATGTAGACATTAAAACTTCTCCTGAAGTAGATTTTGAAATGATAGATGCCATTTGTATTACTGAAGGATTACAAGTTACCAATACTTCAAATAGTAGTTATACATACTATTGGGATTTTGGAGATGGAGAAACATACAATGGATATACTCCTCCAGTAAAATTCTACAGTACAACCGGACCATTTACAGTTAGCCTTACAGCTACAGATCCAGTAATAGGTTGTTCGAGAACAATAAGTAAAGAAGTAGAAATTTATGCGATCCCAACAGCATCTTTTGATGTCCCTGATCAGATATGTGGCGGGGAAGAAACTACGCTAACTTCTACCTCTGAAAATGTCATTTCTTATCTATGGGAATTTGAAGACGGTCAGATATTTACTTCGGCTTCTGTCACTACAGAGATTACTTATTCTCAAAATGTTACACTTACAGTCACTAACGAGAACAATTGTCAGGATCAAAACACTCAATTTGTGATTGTTACGGGCACACCAATTCCTGAAGATGCCCTCCCTGATTCATTGAATATTTGTATTTCAGGGTCGGAGCAAGTGTGTGTGGATCCAATTATTGGGGCTACTGTTTATTGGACTAAAGATGGAAACCGCCTTACTGAAGACAATGAACTTTGTGTCACTGCAGATGAAGCAGGTGATTATGTTTTAGTGGCCATTGATGAAAACACTGGGTGTACTTTTACAGATACTCTAAAAGTCAACAAATATCAACTTCACTTACCACAAGATGGTGTCTTCTGTGATACTGATGATAGTAATGTCATCTGCCCTGAATTTGATATTGAATTACCGAATAAATCAGATTTCAGTTATCAGTGGACCAATAGAAATACTGGTGAACAAGTCACTTCAGAATGTCTTCCAACTGTTGGAATGTCTGTTGGTCTACAAAGTTGGGATCTAACAGTTGTAGATGATAAAGGGTGTACCTTATCGGGAAATACAGAATTCTATATTGTAAAAGAACTCGTAGCCAATGTAGAAGATAAAGAACTTTGTGATGATGGAGAGCCGGTATATCTGATTGCTCAGGATCTTAGTCATTACGATTGGGCTACTTACAGATGGTGGTCTATTTCAGATCCTTCTACAATTATTGGTACTGATGGTACTTTGCTAATTGAAAAAAATGGTCGTTATGTTGCTGAAATTACCGATACTAGATCTGGTTGTGTAGTTTTAGATACAGCTAGAGTAACGGTATATCCAACTCCGGAATTTTCAATTATTGGATATGATGGCCCACTGTGTAATTCTATGGATACTCTAATGGTCGATAACACCAACATTAGTGGACTAAAAGTAGAATGGTCTGGTGATTCGTTTATTGGAGACCCTAATGGTTTATCCATTGTTGTTAACCAAGCTGGCGTTTACTACGCCACAGTCACAGACTTAAATAATCCTCTTTTATGTTCTAGAACAGAGATGATCAACGTTGAGGTATATCCTGTTCCACAATTGAACCTAAAAGATACCACTGTCTGTTCTGTAGATCTTCCTGCTGAACTTATCGCAGAGGATCCTGAACATGAACCTGGAGTGCAATATAGATGGTACAATATTGATGATCCATCAACAGTATTAAGTACTGATGGAATATACTATGCTGAAAGAGCGGGTGTATATGCTGTAGAAGCCTTTAATGAAAATTCAGGTTGTAGTAATTTTGATACTGCCAGAGTTCAAGTAGACCATACACCTACATTCAAAATTTTAGGCTACGATGCACCAACTTGTGATGAAACAGTTAGACTTTACCTCAATAAAACACCTTCAGATTCTGTACAAGTGATTTGGTACAAAGACAATATCGAATGGGTTGTAGATCAATATGAAGTAACAGTCTATGAAAGCGGAGCATATCGAGTAACGATGACCAATATTACAAAGCCAACACAATGTGCTTCTGAACAGATCATCAACATTTGGTTAAATGAGAAACCAACAGTTACCGTTAATGATATCGAGACTTGTCAGGATGCAGAAGATGCACTTCTTCGTGCTTCTATTAATATCGTAGACGAGCAAAATAGATACGAATACCAATGGTATAATATCTATCAACCCGATGATGTATTATTTAACGGTATTACATTCCCTGTAAGTGAAACAGGAGATTATTTTGTTCATGTTATCGATACCAAATCTGGCTGTCTTGTGGCGTCAGATACTGCTACTGCCATCTTAAATGCATTACCTACATTTAGTATTGGAGGTTACGATGGTCCAATCTGTGCCAACAGTACTATTTTAAGTATTGAGGACAGAAGTTTAGAGGGCATACGTTCAGAGTGGTTCTTAGAAGACGAACTTATTGCAAAGAATATCCAAAGTTATCAAACAGATCGAAGCGGACTTTATCAGATTATTCTAACAGATACAACGAAAGAGACGAATTGTACATACCAACAAGAAGTTCAAGTAGTACTGAATGATTTCCCTGATTTAAGTATTAATGGTAATGTGGACACTCTTCAAGTCTGTAAAGGAGAAACCTTTGAGTTATTCTATCAGTCTGATAGAACCGTGGATGTTGAATGGAGTACCGGAGAAACAACTGCGTTAATTCAACCAGAAGCTACAGTTAGTCAATGGTATTCTATTGTGGCGACTGACAAGAATGGGTGTCAAAGTGAAGCCAGTATTTATGTCAATGTTCAAGAAGTAGTTATTGAGCTTCCTGAGACGGCATTAATCTGTGCCAATGGAGATGATACTGAAATTGCTGTTGACCCTGGCTACAAAACCTACAGTTGGGAAAATGAACTGGGTACAGTGGTTTCACAATCCAATATCCTTTCTACAAATATCACTGGGACTTATACTTTATATGTAAGTAATGAATTAGGTTGTTCTGTTGAAAAGTCAATCACGCTTAACGGTGTGGATGACCTTACTTTAGAAGCAACTAATTACCCAACTATTTGTGATGATGATGAGTCCGCTACCATTCAAGTAACCGAAGGGTTTAAGTATTATTTCTGGGAAGGTTCTAGTGTTTCAACAGGACCGACTTATGAAGCTTATGAGCTAGGTACTTATGAGGTTGTAGCAGTGACAGAAGCAGGTTGTGAGTATGTATTACAAATAGATGTCACTAACTGCTGTGGACCTGAAATAGATATGTTGGAGTCTGATAAAGGCAAAACTATTGTCTTTACCCCTCACTCTACCCCTGGGGAAAACGACTTGTTCAAATTAGAATATAAATATGTAGATAGTTTCGAGATGAGAATTTATTCTCGTTGGGGTAATGAAGTATTCTACACAACCAATCCAGAAGATGCTTGGGATGGTAAATTCTCTGGAAAACCTGCTCCATCTGATATCTATCAAGTAATTATCAATTACACTGGATGTTTTGAGGGTGGCGTCAAACAAGAACAAGAAGTCATTCAACTTTACCTAGCAGATTAACATGAAAAAGTTATTTATATATTTAATGTTTATGGGGATGTTTGTTTATCAGACATCCCATGCACAGTCTCCTCTTTTTTCTCAATACAATACCTCTAATTTGTATACCAACCCAGCTACGGTAGGTATGACGGGAAGTCCCTTTGTAGGGAAAATGGGGGTTAGAGACCAATGGAGTAACCTTGATGGTGGATACCAAACACAATATGCAAGCTTTGAAATGAATACCTTACAAAAATTGAATGTAGGTTTTCTCGCTTCCAATGATATTGCAGGACACAATGGATTAAATACCATCAACTTATCTGGAGTGATCGGTTATGTTATACCGTTGAATAAGCCAAAACGTATGTACCATGGTAACTTATCTAAAACCTGGTATTTACAACCGGCCTTACAGCTTGGTATTATTAATAAAGCAATCCGTTCACAATACAAAAATATTGATGATATCAATAATGGAACACCTACTCAGAACCTCAACGGGCTTTCAGATTGGTTTCCTGAATTAGGGTTTGGCTTATTAGTGACCAATAAAGAAACATGGTTTGGAGTGGCTGCCCATCACCTGTTCCAAACAGGAGAAGAAGTCGATGATATCAATAATGTTCTTTTACCGCCAGATGTTAGATATACCGTTCATGGTGGAATCTTAAAAGAGTTAAGCAGCAATGATGTTAGTGTAGGTGGTAGTTTTATTTTGAGGGTTCAAGCAGGAATCTATCAGAGTGATTTTACCGTAAATGCCTCTAAAACGATGTTGTATAAAAACAACCAAATTACCATTGGTGGCTCTTTGGGCTATAGAACATTTATCGATTCACAACAAGAATCAAATAGAGATGCTATTATAATCGGAACCTCTGTACGTTTCAATAATTTTGAGTTCGGTTATTCTTATGATTATACCATTTCCAATCTTACTCAAAATACAATGGGTACGAATGAGTATTCGATTGTTATTTACCCATCTTGGGATAAAAAGAAAAAATGGGAGGATAAATACAAGAAACGAAACCATGTCTCTTGTCCTAGTGTAGCTGATCCAAGAAACTACCGTTAATATTGATATCACTTTTCAAGCTCTTCCATATTTTGGAAGAGCTTTTTTATAAAACATATCTACAATACGTTCTTCTCTATTATTTTCATAGTGAAACATAAAACATAAACCCAATCACATGGATAATAAAAAGATTCTATACATCGATTTAGACGGTGTAACTGTGGATTACCAACCCTCAGAAAATAAAACAAAAGAGGGCTTCTTTTTGGAAATGTCTCCTATTGAAAATGCCCTTACTAGTATTAGAAAGCTAGCCTCACATTACAATGTTTATTTTCTATCTACTGCCCCTTGGTCAAATCCCAATGCATGGAAAGAAAAACGATTATGGATAGAAAAGTATTTTGGAGATGATTTCAAGAAAAGGTTAATTCTA
This sequence comes from Flammeovirga sp. SubArs3, assembly GCF_947387565.1. NCBI lineage: Bacteria > Pseudomonadati > Bacteroidota > Cytophagia > Cytophagales > Flammeovirgaceae > Flammeovirga > Flammeovirga sp. SubArs3. The sequence goes on from NZ_CANDOA010000005.1 coordinate 436,856, forward strand.
AGTCATAACAAGCACCTTAACAAAGGAGATTATTTAATTGATGACCGACCTCATGCCAATGGTGCTGATCAGTTTGAAGGTGAATTGATACATTTTGGAAGCGAACAATTTAAAGATTGGCAAGCTGTTCTTAACTATCTTCTTTAAGAAACTTAGACATTGCTATCATTTAGCTTTACCTATCATCCCCTTCATTTTTATTGAATTGAACTAGATATTAAATAGACAATCACAAAATGTACCCTCAATCCTATCTATGAGCATATTAATTTCAAAAAATTATGTCATTGAATATGAATTGAACTAATGAAACATTTACTACTTGTCTTTATTTTTTTCCAAGTCTTCTCGCTCTTTGGTCAAAATAAATCTGTTGATTTTTCTTTTTATAATACTAATCTTCCCTTAGAGGAAAGAGTCGATATCTTAGTGTCGCAAATGAGTAATAAAGAAAAAATCGAGCAGATGATGAATGCTGCTCCGGCAATTTCTCGACTCCAAGTTCCTGCATATAATTGGTGGAATGAAGCCTTACATGGTGTAGCGAGAAACGGCAAAGCCACAATTTTCCCTCAAAATATTGCTCTCGCAGCTACCTTTGATACTACACTTGCAAGAAAAGTAGCGGAAGCTATATCAGATGAAGCTATCGCTAAGTATATGGTCGCACAACAAAAGGGCAATCAAGGGAAATATGCGGGTATTACCTTCTGGTCGCCTAATGTCAATATTTTTAGAGACCCCCGATGGGGACGAGGACAAGAAACTTTTGGAGAGGACCCTTTACTCACTAGCGAAATGGGGGTAGCATTTGTCCAAGGTTTACAGGGAAATCATCCCACCTATTTAAAGACAGCAGCATGTGCCAAACATTTTGCTGTTCATTCAGGGCCCGAAGCTTTACGACATACATTTGATGTTACTCCATCACCGAAAGATTTAAATGAAACTTATCTACCTGCATTTAAACAATTAGTTATTGAAGGAAAAGTCGAAGGGGTAATGGGAGCATACAATGCTGTCAATGGAGTTCCAGCTACCGCAAGTACCTACCTTCTGGATGATATTCTAAAAAAACAATGGAATTTTGATGGCTACATCACTTCTGATTGTGGAGCTTTGTACAACATCTCTCAAAGGATGCATTATAAAGAAACATACGAAGAAGGTGCCGCTGCCGCATTACTTGCTGGAACTAATTTAAATTGTGGTACAAATTATCATTACCTAGAAAAGGCATTAGAAGAAGGATACATCACTGAAGAATTATTACACCAAAGAGTGGCTCAACTTTTCAAAACCAGATTTAGACTTGGTCTTTTTGACGGTCAAGCACTGAATCCTTATTGGAATATTAGCCCTTCAACCATTCACTCAGAAACACATGTTCAACTTTCAAAGAAAGTTGCGGAAAGCTCCATTGTTCTTCTAAAAAATAAAGACAACATCTTGCCTTTATCTAAAGACTTGCAAACCCCATATGTTACAGGCCCGTTTGCTAATTCTTCGGATATGCTGATGGGAAGTTATTATGGTATTAGTCCAAATATGATAACAATTTTAGAAGGAATAGCCAATGCACTACCTTTAGGAACTTCCCTTAACTATAGAAGTGGTGTTTTGCCCTTTCATGACAATATAAATTCAAAAAATTGGGCTCCATTTGTTGCAGGAGAATCTGATGTTACAATTTGTGTAGTAGGGATTTCTGCGGATATGGAAGGCGAAGAAGTGGATGCTATAGCGTCTCAGAATACAGGTGATAGAGTTTCATTATCTCTACCCAAAAATCAAGTACAGTATATCTCTGAACTCAAAAAGCACAGTAAAGGCCCTATTGTATTGATTGTTGCCAGCGGCAGTCCTGTTACTCTAGAAAATGTTGAAGAGCATTGCGATGCTATTTTACAAATCTGGTATCCTGGTGAACAAGGAGGAAATGCAGTCGCTGACATTCTATTTGGAGATGTCGTTCCTTCGGGTCATTTGCCCATTACATTCCCAAAAAATATTGATCAGTTGCCCGCTTTTGATGACTACAGTATGGAAGGTAGAACATACAAATTCATGGAACATGAACCTCAATATCCTTTTGGGTTTGGGTTAAGCTATACCTCTTTTCAATACCAGCGTATCACACAATCAACAAAGAAGTTGAAAAGAGGAGAAACACTACGCCTTTCTATTGATATAAAAAACACAGGTGAATTAGATGCTGAAGACGTTATTCAAGTCTATCTGATTCCTCCTAAAGTTACACCCCAAACTCCAAAATATATTTTAAAGGCTTTTACTAAAAAACATATACCAAGCGGTGAAATTAAAAGAATACAGTTCGACCTTCACTCTGATGATTTTCTTCTATATAATAATGATGGAAAGCAAGAATGGTATAAGGGAAGCTATCGTATTGCTATTGGTAATGCTTTGCCAAGTCAGAGAAGTTTAGAATTGGGTGCTGCAACTCCAGTTGTAACTGAAATAATATTGCAGTAGTTTTTGTGAATGATGAACTCTTCAATAAGATGTTGAAGTGGCTATTTTTTGTTTTGGTTTAAATAAAATAAGGCTTAGGTGTTTATCCTAAGCCTTATTTTAATTTCTCCTATTTAAAGTCAAGTATATTGTAAGAGTTATTCAAGTCAAATATATTGAACTTACTAAGTGTAGCATCTATTTCTAGTAATTTTTCTGCTTTTAGATCTTGCCAAACTTCGAAGTGAAATTCAGATAATAGTTTCTTCACTTCTTTTTCATATTCAATATTTTCTTTCTTTTTTATTTGATCAAACCTTGCTCCATTTGTTTCATTTAGAGTGATATTCGTGATATGATTTCTCATTCTCTCTTTCTCCAATAAGATCCACATTTCTTTCTTTTTCTGTTCCAGTAAGAATCTCTTATCGAAATAATTCACTTCTTGTACAGCTAAAATATCAATAATCCCTTCTAGGTAATTATTATCCTCACTAGATAAATAAATAGTGGATGATTGATTTCTTACTTTTAAGCTTCTCACCTCTCTTAATGAGTTGAAAGAAGCTATTTCTTTCGAACCCTTCTTTAAAGAAACATCAATATTTCCTTCTTGCCATGGAATAGTTTTCACATTCAAACCTTCTACAAGATCTCTAACAGGTGTACCGTTAATGACTAGTTTTGCAGGTACATTAGAATAGGTTACAATCTCAATAGAATCCTTAGAATATTGAGGACTACCCACTTTAAGTCTTACTTTATATTCTAATAAAGACTTATCTTCTGTCATCCTATTCTTAAAGGCTACAAAAATAACAGGATCTATTTCTTCATTTTTCCAAAGTTTAATTAAAGTATTAGTCATCGGACTTAGACCAAAACCATGATTAAAATCTTGTCTAAATTGCGATCCTTCAATAAACATATTCCATGAGTTTAAAAATACAAGAGAGGATTTATATTTTTTGGCTTGTTCAAATCCTAATCTTATTCCTTTTGTTAAACCCAAGTCATCATGCTCTCTGTAAAATTCGTCTGGACCCATTTGCTTTTTCTCTGCAAAAGATCTAGGTATCCTCTTTTTAGTTGCTCGATCTACATAATAACTAGAAACATGATCATGGAAAATGGTATGAACAAAAGGAGCATTCACTGATTTTAATCTATTACTGTATTGTTTCACAAGTTTATCATTTCTCATGTAAAATGCCTCCATTCTAGCTGAATAGAACTTATTACTTGCTTGTAAGATTTCTTCTTTTCTTCCTGGCCAAATACTAGTATAGATAAAGTTATAATCTCCTTGAGTTACTGCACTGATTTGATCAATTCTATCAAATAAGATACTCATATCAAGGTCCTTATCTGCAACATTAATTAGCTGTTTCTTCTCTTCCTTTGTGATCAAGCTCTTTACTTTTGTAAGAACTATCATCTTCTTCCCATCTTCAACATGCCAATGTTTAGAATTCGCAAATTTTACGTTAGAATATTTCTTTAGAATATTGGAAGCGTCAGCGATGGCTTCATCAATAGGTATATTAGGTTCAAACTTTATACACAGATTAAAATAGAAAGGATAATTTTTTTCCTTTGCAACATTGAAATATGCTTCTATAATTTGATCAAAGCGGTCATATAGTCTTTTCTCTTTTGTAGTTGTATAAATAAATGAAAAGCCATCTATGCCCATTGCCATAGCACTTTGCATTTCAAAATCAACAGCATCATTTAATGACATTTGTGTTGCCAAATCTGCAACAACAGGATAGAACATTTGATCGTTGTCCATCCAATTTCTATTCTTATCATATAAATAATTTTTTGCATTTAACCTTGGTAAAACACCCTTATCAGGAGTATTGACAAATAGGATATTATTAAATGCGAAAACTTTTTTATTACCTTCTGCAAAAACATTGAAAGTAACTAGCAATAACTGGATAATCAATAATACAGATTTCATGAGCTTCATTTATGTGGTTGACGTTAGTTTTGAATTTTGAAGAAATATATAGTAGTGCTCACTTCTTGGGGAAAGCCCCAAAAAGTGAGCATTATTTTATTTAGTTAAAGACAACTCTTTTTGTCAAAGTATATTCTTTAGACAGAATTCTTAATACATATACACCAGTTTTTAATTGTAGTGTACATTCTTGATCTACATTATCAATTGTATAAACTTTTCTACCTGATAAGTCATACACTTCAACATTGTAGTTAGATAACCCTACCTTCACCGTCATAAGATCTGTTGATGGGTTAGGGAAAGCATTGAATTGAATCTGGCTTGGATCTAATGAAGAAATTACATTTTCAGCTAACGTAGTGAAGAATACAGCTTCTGATTCTTCAGATGTTTCTCCATTTTCATTTCTAGAAAATACAGTTACACTATATTCTCTATCGTTATCTAGGCCTGTTAATTCAATTGATGATTCTTCTGTCTCGAACCATTCACCTTGTAAGCTAACTACAAAAGTTAGTCCTTTAGTATCTGCTACAGTCCAACTTACTTTTGCCGTTGAAGCAGTAATTTCAGTTACTTCAATGTCAGTAGGTAAAAGTGGCTCTTTTAAACCATCTGTTTGTTGTGTGATAGTGATCACTTCTGACTTGTTATCTACATAATCTACTGCTTGAACTGTCATTGTATATGTAGTCAATTCTGAAAGCCCAGTAAATGTATACTCATTTTCTAATACACTAATCGGCTCTTCGTCATTAATACTTACAAGGTAGTGTGACACAGCAACATCATCTGTAGAAATGTCCCACTCAAGTGTAATTGATTTTGTAGATACTGAAGTTACAGTAACGTTAGCAGGATCAGTAGGAGCTTGTGAATCATTTTCTAAATCACTTACATTGATTGATCCATCTAATTGATAAGCTCCACAATCAATTCTTCCTTCTTGACTTAAACGAAGGTTGTCTAATTGATCGGCCATATACTGACTATTTTCATCTTTTGTGTAGAATTCTACTTTTGCAAAACCTACAGGCAAAGCGTCTTCAGCAAAACCAACTACACCTCTATCATCAATATCATATAACGTTAATGATGGAACATTTGATAAAGTTGATCCTACAATAGTACCATACTGCGTTCTACCGTCACCAGTAAACATTGCATTGTTGTTAGACTCTACAACTGAACCTAAAATTGAAGAATTTATTTCAGCAACTACTCCAACTTTAAATGAAATATCTGACATCAACTCATTTCCAGAATTGTAGAAACTCATATTGTTATAAATAATTGAGTTGTTCACTAATACCTCATACTCCAGGTTAACACTTCTAATACCAGCGGCATTACCTGTATTATTTAATGTATAGTTTTTAGTCAGAGTACTGTTTTCTACAGTCAACTTACCTACATCTTTACCAGCAATGAAAATTGCACCACCTGCATTTGTCGTAACATTGTTGTAAAGGGTAGAGTTCTGAATAAATACCTTATTATTATTAGTAACACCTTCAATAATGATACCTCCACCATGGCTAACAGATACATTGTCTTTAATCAAAGTCTGATAGATATTCACATTACAATCACCAGCTCCTGAATTAATTAGGATTGCACCACCATTAGGTGAGAAATCTCCATCAACTACCGTTTCATTACCTACGAAAGTTGATCCTATAATATTTACAGTACCCGATTGAATTGCTAATGCACCACCACCTTTGGTTGTTGTATTATTACTGAATGTACAATTATTAATTTCAACCTCTCCAGTAGAATTGATTAAAATTGCACCACCTAATTGACCGACAGCACCACCGTCTCCAGGTATCATACTGTTACCATTCACAAATGTGATGTTTTCTAACTTAAGAGAAGCGCCATCATTTTTATCTGTATAACCAAAGAACTTCGTTGAGTTAGAAGCATCTAGCGTCGCATTATTCTGCCCAATAACTTCCAATCGTTTTACGAAAGCAAAATAAGAATTATGATTCACCGTACCATCAATAATAATTCTGTCTCCATCAACAGCTAAATTATAGGCAGTTACTAAATCGGCTACAGCATTTTCTAATGTTAAACCATCGTTATCATTACTACCAGTACTACTTACATAGATATCTTTTTGATCGCCTTCCTCTCCTGTTTGCTCTTCTAATGTTGTGAACATCACTTCATCACTGCTTTCTGAAAGTTCGTTGGCAGCATTTAAAGAAACCACAGTAAGTGTATATTCTGTATTTGGTGATAAACCATCGATTGTCACTGAATTATTGTCAGCATCATATGTATCATCTCCAATCAAAACTCTGAAAGATAAACCTTCGACAGCTGGATCATCCCAAGTAACTACTGCTGAATTTTGTGTGATAGTACTTACTACTACATTCGTAGGAACAACCGGTATTGGTAAATCATCAGGTACTTGCTCTGTTTCTCCAGAAACTTCTTCTGCAGAAGATGTATTACCCGCATAATCATGAGCAATCACTTTCACTGTATAACCTGTTTCTGCAGTCAGATCTTCAAAAGTATATGAAGTAGATGAACCATCTGCAAATATTGGTGTGCCATCATTCAACATCAATTCATAGAATGCAATATCAAGGTTATCCGTTGCTGCTTCCCATGAAGCCGTTAAAGATGTTACATTACTTTCTGAAATCGAAAGATTAGCAACTGCTGAAGGAGCCTCACTGTCATTTAATACAGTAGCTAAATCGTATTTACCATCTAACTGATAAGCTCCACAGTCGATACGACCATTTTTTACTGCTCTTACAAAACCTAATTGATCCACTAAAAGATTATGGTCATCTGCTTTCGTAGCCAAATCACTCTTAGCAAAACCTACAGGTAATGCATCCGCAGCAAATGTAACAACACCATCATCGTTAATATCATTAATAACCAATGTTGGTTCATCTGTAAGTGTAGAACCTGATAGTTTACCAAATAATACATTGTCATCAGCAGTAAACGTACCATAAGCATCACCTTCAAGAACAGATGAAATAATTGATGAGTTTACACTTACATTTGGATTAGGCTTCAAAGATATATCTGAATAGATTTCTTCTGCTTTTCCAACACTACTCAAATTGTGAGCTAAGATTGAGTTATTGATCTGAAGTGTAACCACTCCACTTACTACTCTAATACCAGCGCCGTTACCAGAATTATTTGTTGTTTCATTTTTTGTCAATGTAACATTTTCTAAAACTAGAGATCCTGGAACATTATTACCAATAAATATCGCACCACCAGCGTTAACTGTTGAGTTTTCTGATATTGTTGAGTTCTTTATATAAACATTGTTATTATTTGCTGTTCCTTCCATAGTAATAGCACCACCATGGTTTGTAGAACTATTCCCTTTGAAATACGATTCATAAACATTTAAGAAAACTTCATTTGCACCTGAATTAACCAAAATTGCTCCTGCATTTGAACCAACAAGTTCACCCTCAGAGTTCTCTTGTAAATCCGCTTTGTTATTTATAAATGATGTTCCATAAATATTTACCACACCATTTTGGATAATAAGTGTTCCGGCTGGTTTTGCTGATGTGTTATTTTCAAATGAGCAATTCACCAATTTCAATTCACCCACACTACTCATCTGAATGGCTCCACCTACTTCAGCTACACCATTATTATCACCATTCGCATTGATGAATCGAACATTTTCTATTACTAATGAAGTTCCCTCAGTAACATCTGAATATGTTAAGATCTTTGTCGTATTACCTGCATCAATTGTTGCATTGTTTTGACCAACAATTTCTAATTCATGAACGATAGCAGCTACTTGCGTTTGACTCACTGTACCGTCAATGATAATTTTATCCTTAGGATTCGATAGTTCAACTGCTTTATTTAAAGTTGCTAATGCTGTTTCTAATGAAAGACCATCTTGTCCATCATCACCACTAGTACTTACATAAAGTGTTTTTTCTTCTTGAGCTACCTCCTCTAATGTTTTAAATGATACAAGTTCAGTTTCAGATGATTTCTCATCATTTTCGTTTTTAGAAAGAACAGACACTTCATAATCCGTATTGGCAGTAAGACCTTCCAAAGTGTATGTAAGCTCTGTAGTCTCAAATATGTCATCACCAACTTTTACTTCAAATGATAAACCTTCAACTGCAGGATCATCCCAAGTCACTGTTGCCTCCGTTTGAGAAATGTCTGATACCATTACATTTGTTGGAAGAACTGGAGTAGGGAAAGAAACTGGAGCTTCTGCTGTAGTCGTTGTATTACTTACTACATTTGACATATTTCCAGCGATATCTACTGCAATTACTTTCACCTCATAGGCAGTTTCCGCTTCTAATTCTTCGAACTTATATGTTAAACCAAATACTGAGATCTGATCTTCTTCACCTAACTGAACTTTGTAATAATCAACATCTGTGTTATCTGTTGATGCATCCCATGTTACCACAAATGAACTATATTCAACTTCGCTGAATACAATATTCGTAACATCTGAAGGAACTACATTATCATTTAATGCATCCTCAACATTTACTTTTGCATCTACTTGGTAGGCACCAACATCGATTTTACCTTCTTTTACTTTTCTTACATTATCCAACTGATCTACTAAGAAAGTACCATTTGCTGGAGCAGCTGATAAGTAAGATGCAGAACCAAAGTTTGCAGCAATTGCATCACTTGCAAAAGCAACAACATTGTCATCATTGATTGCCTCTAATGTTAACTCAGGAACATCACTTGCAGTTGATCCGCTTACTGTTCCGTTTACATATTCCACACCACTAAGTGTGTTCGAAGATACCAATGCTCCAATGATACTGTGATTGACTGTGAAGTTTGTATAATCGTTTGTAGAAACATCTGACATTACTTGTGTACCCTGACCAAAGTTAGACCAGTTACCATAAATAATAGAGTTATTGATTGTTACTACTGCATCCTCATTAATTGAGCGGATACCACCACAGTTTCCTCCGTTAGCTAGAGTGCTATTATTCGTTATGGTCACGTTGGTAAGATCTAATGTACCTACACCTGTATTTCCTAAGAAAATAACACCGCCTGCAGTAGCCGTTTGGTTACCATATATTGTTGAGTTCTGAATAGAGATATCAAATCTGTTACCACTGGCATTCGTTTCAACATTGATCACACCACCATGCTTTAAAGAAGTATTTTCTCTAAATACACTTTGGTCGATATTTAATTTTACTGATTTTGCTGTTGAAGAAACATGAAGCACACTACCACTTGCAGTTGATCCTTCTGCAGAAGAAATAGTATTGTTTTTGAATACTGATTTGATGATATCAAGTTCACCATTTTGGAAAGCAATTACACCGCCATTTAATGAAGTTGTATTTCCTTCAAAAGTACATCCAGAAATCTTTACTTTACCTGGTGAGTTTAACAACATAGCACCACCCACTTGAGCATTACCACCATTGTATTTACCGTTACCACCTTTGAAAGTAATGTTTTCCAAATTTAAATAACTATCCTCTTCCGATTTATCGAAGTTGAAGAACTTCAATGCATCTTGAGCATCTAAAGTTGCGTTATTAACACCTCTGATAGTAATGTTCTTTTTAATTCCGATTGATGTATCATAAACGATTGTACCATCAACTTCGATTACATCACCATCTTCAGCTTTATTGTAAGCACTTAATATAGTAGCTACTGGTGCCTCTGGTGAAAGACCATCATTGCCTGCATCATCTCCTGCTTTTACATAAATCGTTTTTGGAACATACGATGATGTTGTAAACGTTAACGTAGTACTTGCTTCTGAGGTCTCATCATTTTCATTTTTTGACTTTACTGTAATTGAGTATTCAGTAGCAGGTGTTAGACCTTCTAATGTATAAGTAAGTTCAGAAGTTTCGTATTCGTTAGTACCTTCGATAACTACATAAGTTAATCCTGAAGGCTCTGTAGATTGCCATGAAACTACTGCAGAAACAGAAGTAACATTTGCTACTGCAAGGTCTGTTGGAATAACAGGAGTAATCATTCCTGCAGTTGTTTGTTTTGCTTCAACTACATTTGATTTATTACCATTAAAGTCCACAGCAGTTACCTTTACAGTATATTCAGTACTCAATGTTAGGTCACTGAAAGATGTCGATAACTCTGTTGTTGAGATTGGTGCTTCATCGTTCAATTGCACTTCATAATGACCGAACAATACCGCATCAGTTGCTGCCGTCCAAGAAACATCAAAACTAGTTTCTGTAACAGTTGAGAAAGCAATATTACTTGGATCTGTTGGTGGAGTATTATCCGTTAACACTTCATCTACAGTAATAGAACCATCTAACTGATAGGCACCTGCATCAATTTTATTATTTTCAACTTTTCTGACTTTGCCTAATTGATCCTCTAACAATGAGTGTTCATCACTTCCTGATAATAACGTTGCATCTGCAAAATCTACAGGTAATGCATCATCAGCAAAAGTAAATACACCATTTACAGCATCATATGTTAAAGTAAGAACAGGAATATTATCATTTGTAGCCGATTCTACTGTACCATAAATAGATGAATCATCTATTGAAGTATTCACATTGTCAGTATCTTCGATAATGGCCAAATCATTTTTAATGATCGCTCCAAATATAGAAGACTTAATAGTGATTTTAGCAGCATCATTCATTGATAAATCAGAGATTACTTCTCCATTAGCAAATGACTTGTTACCATATATAATACTGTTCTCTATAAGGTATGTTGATGTTGTACTATTCAACATTAAACCACCAGAATTTCCAGAATTCCCATCTGTTTTATTATCAGAGATTGTTACATTCTCAAGCTCGATGGTTGCTGCACCTGTACTAATATCGTTTAATACACCTCCAGACTTTGTACAAGAGTTATTATAAAAAGTACTATTAATTACTTTAAAGCTTTTTGCATTAGTGTCTGTAGCATGGTCTTTAAAAAGTAGATTAAATACTCCACCATGATTTCCTACAACATTATTTGTAAATAAGCATTCAGATAAAGTAATATCAACAGGTAGATCTGATTCTGCATAAATAACACCACCATTAGAGCTTGCTAAAGTATTGTTATTAAATACACAAGACTCAAAAACAACAGTACCTTGTTGAATTGAAAATACACCACCATGTTTTGTAGATGTATGTCCTTCAAATACACAATCTTTAAAAGTTAAGATACCTGTAGTTTTTACCAAGAATCCACCACCTTGTTGATAACCAGTACCAAAATATCCGTTACCATTTTTGAATGTGATGTTCTCCACTGTTAAGTAAGTACCATCACCTGTATGGGTATAATTAAAGATCTTATTGTTAATAGTACCATCTGCTAATTTTGCATCAATAATAGCATTGTTTTGCCCTTTGATGTTTAATCTCTTAGAGACCCCAAAAGCACTTGGATGATAAATAACACCAGCAGTACCATCAACGATAATTACATCATCATGAGATGTTAATGAAAATGCGGCATTTAAATCTGCGACTGCATTTTCTAGCGAAGTTCCATCATTACCATTATCTCCCCCTGCAGAAACATAAATGTCTTTAGCAAAGGTGAGATGAGCAAAAAGTATGAAGAAATAAAAGAGTTGTATTTTTTTGTTCATTGTTGTTTACTAATAAAGTAAAGTTATGTAATCATTTCATTTTGTAATAAATACTCTACAAGTAAAAAATTAGAGTATTAATAATAATCTGTTGATACTAGATCAACCGCTAGAGAATAGATGTTTTTTCATTTCAACTTAATCAATAAGTAAGAATTCAAAATTGATATCATGAAGTACGTAGATATCGATAACAGTATTCTAATGGTGAATTAATTAAGTATTAATTAGTGCGTAAATAATTGAATATCATTACTTTAAATGAATATTATTAATCAATTATTTGACTTTAATCTATTTCCTATTATTTGTTAATTTCATGTTTTTTTGTGTTGTTTATACTAATAGAGTCAGAATTACTTCGACTCCATAATTAATGGTTTCTTAATCTATTATTATCATCCGTTAGAATCTTAAAAGAGGTCTGATTTTCAGTTGTTTCAAGGATCTAATATGATGCATTGCTCTTCTATATGTTAGACCTTTACAAGGTCATATTCTAAACATAAGACCTTAAAGTACTTTCTTAGTTTAGGTTGGTATCTATATGTGTTTCTGTAACATCTTTTACTGGTTCTTCTTACTCGTATAGTTTCCTAATTAGATCTCATACCGTAAGATTACAAGAGATATAAAGTTATATGAAAAGACTAGAACTCAATGATAACAAAATAGCAATTCAGTTAAGGGTCTTTTAAGCCTTTCCCAACTACTCATCCAGTTATTCTACCTATTTAAAAAGAAGTAGTATCTAGATTTTAGTTATTTATTTTTTCTTGAATTAGTAGAATTTGGAATGGTGAGTTTTAGCTATTTCTAATGAAAGAGTAAGTTCCAAAAATGAAGATTACTGTGCTGTAAAAACAGCAGAAGTGGGCTTCTTAAACTCCCACTTCTGCTCTCTTATAGAAGATGATCCTCTTCAAATAAATCAACATTTAATGATCTACTATTTCATTAATTCATATGTTAGATCTGATTCGAAGTAAGGTCAGATTTAAGAAATTCATTGTAGTCTAAATCAAACTTCTCATTGTATAAAAGAGAATATTCTTGTTCAAACTTTTCGAATGTATCTTTTGCCATACTATGCATACCTTGAGAGGTATATATCTGACATTTAATATGAATTGCTTCTTCATTTAATGCATCATACTTCAAGATTAAGTCACTTATTTTTAGCTTATCTTTTACCGTTAATGATAACGTCTCACTAGTTAAATAGTTATATAATTTTTCAATGATCCCATTTGTTATTTGGGCCATCATCTCTTCAATCCATGAATAGTCTGTTCCGTAAAGTAACTTACCATTTTTCAGGATTTTTGTTATTTCTTTAAGGTTTTCAATCGATTGATCTTTTTCCAACAACACCTTTAGTTCAAAGAGTGGAAACGTTACAGTTTGGTCAAATTCTAAGTTCCAGAAATCTCCAGTTTTTACCAACTTGATATTACCAATCAGTTTAAATAACTGTTTTAACTTAGCGATATTTACACTTCTATTATTTCTTGCTTTTTTCAAAGGCATGTCATTCCAGAATACATCCGTCATTTGTTCGACAGTTACTCCCCTTCCATTATGGAATTGTGACAAACTTATCAATAAGAAAATTTGCTTTATTAATGGTGTAAACTTATTTGAAATATCTTTACCGTTCTGATCTATAATTCGGAAACCACCAAAGAAGTTTATTACAGATGTCATCTTATTATCCTCCATAAAGTCTTCTGCCTCAACTTCTTCTAATTCTTCGGTAACTGCAGGAATACTTTCTTGAATTACTTTTTCTTCTGGTTTCTTAACTTCTTGTGGTTTGTCTTGAACAGGAACTTCATTTGTTTTTGTATTTCTACTAACGAAAATCTTAATTAGAATAAACGAAATCACTAGTGTAAAAGCTCCTATTAAGTAATATATCCAATCTATATGATCATTTTCTGCTGTTACAACCTCTTTCTCAATAATGTTTGAATACGTGTTTCCTGTAACATCTAAAGCAAATAAATTAAGCTCTGTTTTCTTTCCTTTACGGTTTAGAATAATAGCATAAAGTCTTTGGTACTCCTTGTCATATTTTAATTGAACCGTTGTTTGAGTATCATTGAATTCGAATGGAATTGTATTCGCAATTGTTTTTACACTCAAAGATTCAATATCAAAGAGTTTTAACTTTAAAATATTTTTATGCACATGATTATCGTAAGTCAGTGCTAAAAATTGCTGCTTAAGCGTATCTACAATAATATTTCTTGAAACTATATACGATTCATCTGTTGTTTCCCAAGTCGCAATCTTTTTTGTGGTTCTAGTGTTTTCATCGAAATCGAAAAGATCATAATTGTTTTGAGGATGAGCAATTTGCTTTCCAGAAATACTACCATAACCTCCAAAAATATATTGGTGCCCTGAAGTGGCTTGACCAATACCAGAAAAATATCTAGGTGAGATGATATCTCCTTTAAAATTTATCTCTTTATAAGCAGACTCATTTAAGTCCACTTTAGAAAGTATTCCAGAATATTCATAGTTCCCATACCCTCCAAATATATATAATTCTGAATTCTTTTTATTCACCCAACTCATATGCTGGATGGTACTCTTCTTATGTGGAAAATGAATATTAGCCTTAACCAATTGTTTACTCTTAAGATTGAATTTGAAAAATTCATCTTTAAAAAGATTATAAAGAATTACTTCATCTTTTTGGCTTTCGACTACTCTTATGTTGGGATCGTTAAAAAATGGATAGTTCCCTGTTAAAATATATTCTGCCTTTTCTTGATACATTCCCTTTCTGTAGAGTGTATCGTTATTCATAAAATAGTAATCTGAATTCTCTTCATCAAAGTAAAATAAAGACCCATCAATTCTTCTTGATCCTATTTTCTCCCATTTTGATTGTACCTCATGTAACCAAATACCATTGTTGACAATCCCATTATACGCTTCTCCTTGATTACAATTTACTACAGTCCCTGCTTTTTCATTTAACGGCCACTGTAATTGTAAATCATCCAGTTGAATTTCGATGTTTCTCAATGTAACGGGTGCTACATCATGTACCTTAAAATATGGGTTATTATTTGCCCCAAAGTAATATTTTAAGTTTGTAAATTTTTGTATTTCAGGTAAGGTCAAAGTCTTACTCTGATCACCGATTGATAAGGTTAATTGATTGTTAGTAATGTCTACCTCCAAAACCAATGTAGTCCATTCATTTAAAGCACTTTCTTGGTCTTCAAAGTTAAATTGAATGGGAGTAATATCGTGATCATATATTAAACTAAAGTTATAGTTATCAGGATTATTATAGTTATAAACTATATCAATATTTCTATGGCTACTATCTATCATTCTCAAGATATAGCCAAAATAATGTTTTCTTGTTTTATTAAACAGAATATCAGTAGTTAACACCATTCGTTCTTCAGCATTAACTTTAGCTCCTTCAAGAAGAATTAACGATGTACGACTTTCCAAGTCATGATCATGACTTTTAAATTTTATCCCACCTTTGTATTGTGCAAATAAATTAAAAGTAACAAGTAATATTGAAATTGTAGTTATTAAAAAGTACTTCATCACTGGCAAAAAGTATAAAGCGAAGGTTTATTAATCGATGTCTAGCTCAAAAATATATAGTAAAAATATACAGTTCTCTATTAAAAGAATAGTAAAAAAATCATTTATCAAATTAACAGTAAAGCAATCTATTCTGTGTTTTTGATTATTTTAACTTACTAAAATCAAACATCTTATACAAAATTATTACCTATTATGATAACAATAAAGGTAAATGTGTGTTTATATTTGGTAAATATGTAACCTTTTTAATGATTTTGTGCTTACTCTAATCAATTTAGAACGGAATTTTTATAATTCTAATAACTCTATGTGCTGTGTTTATATGTAAAAAAATGCCGCAAAACCTACCATTATTATGACTACTTTTTATAGGTTTTGCGACATCAGAAATTTATTATTTTTTAGAAAGGTTCAAATTCTCTTTAAAAGCATTTACATTCGGTTCACTTGTCATAAAGAATTCTAATTTCTTACCGCTTAAAATATCTTTATGATCAATAAATGGCTCATTCAATTGAACACCGTCTAAAAGTACTTTGTCAATATACTTGTTACTATAGCTATTATTATGAGCTACAATTTCAAAAGTGTTACCATTTTCTAATTTTACTTCAACTTCATCGAATAATGGTCGACCTACAGTATATGTTGTCTCTCCAGGGCTCATTGGGTAGAATCCCATACTACTCATAATAAACCAAGCAGACATCTGACCACAATCTTCATTACCTATAATTCCTTCAGGAGTTGCAGAATAGTGGTTTTGTAATAAGTAGTCTGCCATGTACTGAGTTTTGTGTTCAGCACCAACATAATTATACATATACGCAATATGATGACTAGGTTCGTTACCATGAGCATATTGTCCAATCATACCCGAGATATCATTACTTACATCTTCACCTACTAAATTAGAACTTGTCATAAACAATGTGTCTAATTTTTCCTCCATCAATTCTTTACTACCAATAAGATTTGCTAACCCATCGATATCATGTGGTACATACCAACTCCATTGGTAAGCATTACCTTCGGTATAGTCATCCTTACGGTGTCTACTAAATCTTGGGTTAAATGGTTCTCTCCATCCACCAGTACTTAGCTTTCCTCTCATGAAACCTTCTTCAGAATCGTAGTATTGTTTGTATCTCTTAGATCTTTCAAGATACTCTTTATATACTTTCTCATCTCCTAGCTCTTTTGCAAGTAGTGCGATACAATAATCATTATATGCATACTCTAATGCTTTTGACACTGATTCATTTTCAAGATCTGCTGGGATGTACCCTAAAGAATCGTTGTACAATTTAGCATTAGGCATTAGCTTCTCTCTAACTGATTCACTATGAGCTACAAATTTTAAATCTCTTGAGAATGTACTTGTTTCCAACATCGCTTTGTAAGCTTTATTGATATCAAAATTACGATCTCCTTTTCTGTATGCATCAACAATTACGGGTACTGCATGATAACCTGTCATTGTTCCTGTGTAGTTACCAGCTAACTCCCATTTTGGTAAGATACCACCTTCATCATACTTACGTAATAATGTTTGGATATACTTTTCATTCTGAGAAGGTTCAATAATTGTCATTAATGGGTGTAATGTTCTGTAAGTGTCCCATAACGAGAATACTGTATATGAATCGTAATTATCATCTCTTTTTATTTTCCCATCAATAGTTCTATATCTATGATCTGCATCAGAATAGTTCATAGGAGAAATAAAAGAGTGGTATAGTGATGTATAGAAAATTTCCTTTTGTTCTTCACTCTTACCTTTAATATCTATTGTTGATAACTTATCCGACCATAAAGCTTCAGCTTTTTCTTTCTGAGCATAAAAATCCCAATCTTCAATACCTGAGAAAAGGTTATTTTTAGCACCTTCAATATCAACATTACTGATACCTACCTTCACTTTTACCTTTTCACCCTTGTCTGTACTGAAACTTAATAATGCTTTCGCATTTTTCCCTTCATATACATTTCCTTCAATAAGCTTGTCGTTACCGAAAACCGAAGCTTTAAAAGGTTTGTCAAACTTTGCATAGAAATAGATATAATGCTCATTCGCCCAACCTTTTGTGTATTTCATACCTGCAATTTCCGTATCACTGATAACTCTAATCTCATGTTTAGGGCTTCTGTGCATATGGATGGTTGGAGAAAGGTCTACAATAACACCTGCTTCTTCAGCCTCTGGGAAAGTATACTGATGGAAACCTACTCTTGGTGATGCCGTTAACTCTACATCGATATCATAATCTTGTAATTTGACATTGTAATACCCTGGTGATGCACTTTCTTGTTCATGAGAAAAACGTGATCGATATCCAGAATCTGGAGCTTCAGGAAGTCCTTGTGATAACTTTGCTTTTCCAGTAAAA
The DNA here is from genome assembly GCF_947387565.1 of Flammeovirga sp. SubArs3. Lineage (NCBI taxonomy): Bacteria > Pseudomonadati > Bacteroidota > Cytophagia > Cytophagales > Flammeovirgaceae > Flammeovirga > Flammeovirga sp. SubArs3. The sequence goes on from NZ_CANDOA010000005.1 coordinate 454,917, forward strand.
GGCATCATCAATACGTCTCCCATATCTCCGATACCAGTACCTGATAAGTGAGTATGTGAAAAACCAACGATAGAAGAGTCTTCATAATAATAACCTCCACAAGCATCCCATCCTTCGAATCTAGTATCAGGACTTAATTGTACCATACCATTGGGTGTTGTTGCACCTGGGAAAGTATGTCCATGAAAGCCAGTTCCAATAAATGGGTCCACATAATCCATTGCAGCGGATATGTTTTTGTCTTTCGTTTCTTCTGTTAACTTTTGGCAACCTAAAGCACCAATAAGTAACACACCTAATAGTTTCTTTTTCATTTATCTTTTTGTCTGTTGTTTTAATAATTGAAGAGATGTACTTCCATAGCTATCTGCAGGTTCTAATTGGGTATTAAAGTTCCAATCATTAAAAGAGTTAACTATGATGGTTCTAGATGGGCCCACATTTTTCTTTGCTACATTTAATAGTGACCAGAAGAAATCTGAGTCCCTATCTATGGTAAATGTGGTCGCATTAGGATTATTGATCGTTGGGTCAATAGAAGGAGCCACCGTAGGTACCATTTCAATATTCCCTTTTGTCATATAATAATCTTTGCTGTATTGCCAATGTTGATCTAGTGACTGAGGTAAGAAAACATGTCTATCATACCATGCATTATTAAACATATTCGTAAATGCTATGGCATCTAATGCATTAAAATAGTAGTGTTCAAATCTTGCAGGAGGTGTCCAACCCGTTTGCTCACCAGTGATATATAAATCGTAACCTAAAGCACTCATTTCAGCTCTTAGTTCTTCATAAACAAGCTCAATGCTATCGCAATAGAATCTGTTTGCGGCGATCATATTCACTACATATTTATCATCTATTTTCTGATAATTTGGTTGATCGAAATAAGGAATCATATCCTTAAATGATTGGATAAAAGCTTCTTTCTTCCCTTGTTGTTCCAACGTATTTTCCTTCGTCAAATTCATTTGTACTGGATTGTAACGCAGTGCAAAGTTTAATAAACTGTCAGAGTTTTGACGTAAGAATGCATCTATGATTTGGTTATCTACATTAACTGTAGGGTATGAATATCTCAAAAGGAAATAGTCTACACCTCCAGAGTCAGCCCATAAAATGTGTTGTCTCATGGCTTCCTCATCAGCATTAACATACTGTCCTGCTATTGGTACTTCTTCAATGTTAGGGTTCCAGTTATTTACTACATATAACGCCCCTACAGTGTAATCTTCAGTAACAGGAACTTCCTCAATATCATAATTTATTAAGTGATCCTCAGATGTGATTTCTTCTTCTTGTTGGCAGGCAAATAGACCTAGAGCAAGAACAAGAATGCTATACATTTTTTTCATTTCTTATCTTATTAAAGTTCTTCAACAATAGTATATTCTACTCCTTGAGCATCTAATTCTTCAATAGTGCTACCGTACCAGTGTCTCAACAGGTCATTGTTCAAATCAGGTTGCATTGCACCCCAATCTTTCCATTCTCTTCTTTTTGAGAAACTTAAAGGAACATCTAAATAATCTACACCACCTAGTAAGCTCACTCCTTCTTGGTAACCTGTTCCATTTAAACTCATTTCTGAAGAAGGATAAACCATTCTTTCCGGTACATTTGTTCCTAAACCACCTCTATCTAAAGCATTAAAGTGTGGAGGAATATCAAAATAATCCGTTCTTCTAATTAGACACCATCCATCGAATGGTTGGAAATATCCATCAATCCATCTTTGTGTAATCACTTGTTGAATTGGCCCTCTACTAATTTTAGAAGATACAATACCTCTAAAGTCTCTTACTCCTTCTGAAGATGATCCCCAACGTACACCATCATTAGATAAATACTCATCAACTTGATCAGACATTTCTTTTTTAGCAAACGAAGCAATGATACCTTCTTCATAGAGTGCCTGAGGTGTTTTTCCTCCTCCCCAATTCAATAAACCTGCTTCTGCTCTGATAAAACATGTTTCAGCATATCCAATGAATGTTACTTCTAAATCAGGCTGTAAATATTCTTCTCCAACATTAGAGAAACTTTCACGACCTAAACCAGAGTAAGGATTGTCTTGATCATCCATTAACCAATTATCATGAAACTGAAGTGTTTTTGGTGCTCCTAAATAAGGAGCAACATATTGTACTGCTACTCTCGAACCATCAGCTCTCGATAAAGTATCTAATACATAATAATCTAGTTCTGGCTTCTGAGCATATTTTGAAACTCTAGGATCTTTTAGATCTTTCATGAACGTAAGAAAATAGTGTCCTACTTTAAAGCTTACAATATTTCTCACAAAGACATACCTTTTGTAGAACCAGCTCCAGTTTTCTTCTGCTGTACCCCAAGAAGCCGTTACTGCTTCTTCTTCACTACTGATAAAGTCTTCTTCTCTTTCTAGTGATAGTTTACCAAACTCTCTACATTCTGATGAAGTCGTTTGATACCTAATTGCTAGTTTTAGGATCAATGTATTCGCAAACTTCTTCCATTTGGCAACGTCTCCGTTAAATACAGGTTCATTCATTGTATCTAACGTAGGATCTAGTACTTCATAAACTTCATTCAATTGAGTAAGAAGATCAATAATAATCTCTTCTTCACTATCGTAGCCAATAGATAACGCACCTGTTAAACTTTCCTTATAAGGAACAGGTCCCCAAGTCCCTACGACAACTGACATGACATATGCTTTCCAAATTTTAAACATACCTACTCTATTCGTATAAGCTTCATTGCCTTCGAATTGGAGAATCACATCATCAACATTTTGTAAAATGTCTACATAATTGTATTTCCACCAGTTGGTAATTGTTGGATGAGAGAAGAAGTATGCGGCAAATGTACCACCACCCACCGATTGCTGGTGAGAATACTGAACATACATCTGATTCGCCATATCTCCTTTGATATAATCAAGGCTCCTCTTTATTACACCTGGAAAAATTATTTCCGGCTCAATTTCCTGATATTCATGTCTGTTAGAATTAATTTCTTCAAATTGATTAGTACATGAATTTGAAAAAATCAATAAGATAAATACAGATATGTTATATATAATTTTCTTCATTGTTTGCTCTGATTAAAAGTTAATTCTAAAATCAATACCAAGTGTACTTGTTGGAGGTAAAGATCCCACCTCAATACCTTGACCATTACCAGAATAAGAAGCAGCTTCAGGATCGATACCCCTTGGAGTATTTTGATAAATAATCCATAAGTTTCTACCTACTGCAGCAATACGCATTCTCTTGATTTTAAACTTTCTCAATAATTTCTGAGGTATATTATAACCAATAGAAACTTCTCTTAATTTTACATATGAAGCATCATAAATATTATATTCACTCGCATTTGAAGTACCTAATTGCCAGAATGTTTGAGGACTGATATAAGCATCATTTTTCTTCACCGCTTTCCATTCTCCAGTTTCTGGGTTTCTTTCAGCAATCCAAGCGTCTAGCATAATTCCCTTGTCTCTATCATAGTCGCCATACACTCTTCCATCTTCACCGATACCTGCTCTTTCTTGGTTGTTTTCTCCTAAGATGGTATTACTAAACCAATATTCATCTCTACCTCCTAATGAAGACTTTGTATTACCCCAAGTTTCAGCTCTTGAATACGTTTCACTGAATATTTGACCTCCAATTTTTGCGTCAATCAAGAAACTAAAGTCTAGGTTCTTATACTTGAAAGTATTAGTCACAGCTCCTAACCAATCTGGTTGTGCATTACCTAAAACCTGCTCTTGATTTTGGATAGGTACACCCTCTGCAGATACCAATTTACGTCCTTCATCATCTGTTAACCATGTTGATCCTCTGATAACACCAAATGGTTGACCCACTTCTGCATTTACTGAAATATCTCTTAATCCTCTATATCTGATCTGAGTGATATCAACACCTGTTTTTTCATCTTTATATAAAGAATTAACCATTGATGTATTCTTCGACCAGTTAATATTAATATCCCAGTTGAACGCTTTTTTATCTATTATTTTAGTGCCTAAAACCAATTCTACACCTGTATTTTGTACTTCTCCGGCATTAATCATTTTATAATCATAACCAGAACCTTTTGGCATATTGATTCTAATAATTTGGTTAGAAGTAACATTATCATAATATGTTGCATCTAATGAGATTCTGCCACCAAAAAACTTCAATTCAGTACCCAATTCCCAAGAAGTTGTACTTTCAGGCTTTAAATCTGTATTTCGCATAACGGTTTGATTAGATACCCATGCATAACCGTTATAATTACCACCATAACTGTAAGTATTATTGATTTGGTTAAAATCTGTATCATTACCTACTTGTGCGATTGAACCTCTTAATTTACCAAATGATAATACATCACTCGACATATTTAATGCATTTGTAAAGATGAATGAAGTACCTACACTTGGATAGAAGTACGAATTGTTAGATTCAGGTAAAGTAGAACTCCAATCATTACGGGCTGTTAAATCAAAATAGATAAAATCATTATACCCAATTGAAGTTGTAGCAAACACTGAGTTAATACGTTTCTTTTCTTCTGTCTGGAAAACCTCAGGGTAAGTAGCCGCATTCGCACTACTACCAAAATCAGCAGCAACTAATGAATTAAAATCTGTTCTAGTATAATTCATTCTTCGGTCGAATCTACTCACACCTACATTGACAAGGATATCAAATTTTCTAACACGCTTACTATAGTTTAAGAATGCTTCGTAGTTCCAAACGGCAATATCTCTATTAAACGTACTAAAGAAACCATCTGGATCATTTACAGAACCCTTATTATTGAATACCTCACCACTTCTAAATTGTAAATCACCACCTACTCTAGTTTTAAAAGATAGGCCATTGGCAATCTTTGCATTTAGTGTAATTGTAGGTAAGATTCTACTCAATTTGTCATTGTTAGAGTTTTCATAGATCGCCCAGTAAGGGTTTGAAAATGTATTTCTTTGTCCAAATTCATTACCATTTTCATCTTTCCAAGGTTTTAAGTCTTCTAGGTTTGCATTTCTATGCATGAAAGTGAAAATATAATATGGGTTATGAACACTACCATTTTTATGCATTCTATTATCAGTGTTCTCCCCTACATACGTCATTTTTGTATCGACATCAAGAAAGTCAGTTACTTTAGTTGTCGCTCTTACATTGAATGTATTTCTAACTTGTTCATTCTGAGTATCAACAATATCGTCAGCATTAAGACGAGTATATGATATATATACTGAACCATTGTTACCACTTTTCTGAATTGAAAACGAGTTAGTCATAGTACTTCCTCTTTGGAAGAAATCTTTAACATTGTTCGGGTTAACATCATAAGTTGTTGGCTGACCATTATAACCGATCACTTCTTGACCTAACATTGGCGAACCCCAGCTTCTATTGTATTGATTTAGCAAAGGTAAACCTGTCACTGGATCAATATATTGCTCATTAGCTCCCAATCGGAATGCATTACCAGCACCATAGACATTTTGGTAATCTGGGTACTGAGAAACTTCTCTTACCTGATAATTCAACCCATAAGATACTCCCCAACCTTTATTTTTCTTATTACTTTTCTTAGTAGTAATCATAATCACACCATTGGTAGCTCTAGAGCCGTACAGGGCAGCAGCATTCGCTCCTTTTAGCACTTGTATATCTGCAATATCTTCTGGATTCACAAAACTTGCTCCTCCTCCGTAATCAATGTTATTACCACCTCCGACAGTAACACCAGAATCACCAGAGCCACTTTCGATAGGAACACCATCAATTACATATAACGGTTGATTGTCTTTAGCTAAAGAAGATACACCTCTAATTACAACTCTACTCGATCCTGTTGGAGAATCTGAAGCTGTAATCTGCACACCAGCAACTTTACCAGATAAATTGGTAATGAAGTCTGATTGCTTTCCTTGAAGTAATTCTTCTGTTTCAACTTGTTGTGTTGCATAACTTAAACTCTCCTTATCTCTATCAATACCAAGAGCCGTTACAACAACTTCCTTTAATTGTTTCGTATCTTCTTTTAGAGATACCTGTAATGATGTTTGATACCCTACTTTTATCTCTTTAGGTTCTAAACCTATAAATGAGAATACAAGAATATCATTAATACCCGCTTCTAAACTAAATTTACCTTCTAAGTTTGTCACAGCACCTTTGGCAGTTCCTTTCACAAGAACATTTACACCGGGTAAAGGAATATCTGAAGCTTCTTCTAACACTACGCCTTCGACAATGTGTGTCTCTGTTTGAGCATAAGTTAGAGAATAGATAGAAAGTAAAAACAGTATAGTTGTAATTATTCGTTTCATACTAAATAGATTGTCATTAAATAATTATCATTTCATAATTTCAAAAAATCTCAGTTAGACCAGATTGAATAGTTCGAAGATAGTTTTACTTGTTAATTGAATCATAGTCACAAATTAATACATTCTTAATTGCATAATTGAGGCTAAAAAATAACACCGCCATAACGTCAACTCTTACTAAAAATGATTGATTATTGTAGTCTTATCAAATATTACTGTCACTTTATTGATTAATAATCATAATATGCGCCATATTAATCAACTGTTAAGACTTCTTTAGACTGAAAATCTAATTTTATAATGAATCCTAATACATCACTCTAATTATTATATGAAATGAATTTATTTTTTCAGGAATTAAAAAACTACTTACTAAGTGTTTTTGTAGTATTCATTATCTGCTATCCTATAGAGGGCTACTCTCAAGGAAGTAATTTGGTCATTGAAGCTACATTACATAATAATTTAGACAATAAAAGTCTTCAACCTGTAAAAGGACCTCATGAGGTTGCTTCCATAAAAGGCAAAGGTGCATGGAAGATTAACAAGGAAGAAAATAAATCTTTAGCTCATTTATATTTTGATGTCAATGAGAAGCAATTCAATTTAAAAGGACAGACACTAACTATTACTTTAGAGTATCTTTCTAAAGGACCCGGGTTTGTTCAATTTAAATATGATAGCTATGACCAAAAGGTCAAAGTAAACAACCAAGCGAAAGGTGCTTGGAAATTAGGAAAACAGTTCAACTTCCAAAAAAATAATAAATGGATCACCACAACCTTTACTATTAACGATGCCCGTTTCAATAAGAAATGTGACAATCATGATATTGCAATCCTTATAGGTTCAGATGAAGAAGTTTATGTTAGGTCATTAAAAATTTCTCGCGATCCTAATTCTGCTCCAAAGGTGATTAAATCTATTTCCGCTACTTTGGGAAGCAACCCAACATTTAATAAAGTAATCGCAGTAAGAGGAAATGGAGAAACAGCTACTCAACCGATCAACATTGATGGTATCGATGCTTGGGAGGTAAAATCAAAAGGCAATAAAAATGTCAAGATGATTTATTTTGATGTGAATGCTAAAGAATTTATTGCCGAGAGTGACAAACTTTATGCTTATTTAGAATACCTTGATAAAGGTAACGGTAATATTATCATCACCTATGATAGTAAAGATGTAGGTGTTCAAGTAAACCCTAAAGCAAAACCAGGCTCTTGGAAAAAAGCACATGCATGTAAACTGACAAATTCCGGAAAGTGGAAGAAAGCCTATTTCGAAATCGATGATGCCCGTTTCCAGAAGAATTGTAATGGACATGACATTAGAATCAATTTCAATACAGGTGAACAAGCCATCGTCAAAAAACTGAAATTTGCTAAAAGTAAAGAAGAACTTAATAAAGATAGTGAGACAGGTGCTAGCGCTGGTGCAAGTAACTCTATCTCTGCTTCTTTAGGTAAAAGCCCATCATTTAATAGTCTTGTAGCTATTAAAGCAAACAGTGAAACTGCCAATAAACCTATTGAATTGGACGGAAAGGCTGCCTGGGAAGTTCAACCAGTGAAAAATGAAGGTGTTAAGATGATCTATTTCGATGTGAAGTCGAAAGAATACATCAATTCAGATGATCAGATTTTTGGTTATATCGAATACCTAGACAAAGGCAATGGTAGTGTAACCATTTTCTATGATAGTAAAGACGAAAGTTTTCAAAAAAATCCAAAAGCAAAACCTGGTGCTTGGAAAAAAGCGCATGCTTTTAAACTGACAAATTCTGGAAAATGGAAGAAAGTCTATTTCGAAATCGATGATGCCCGTTTCCAAAAAAACTGTAATGGACATGATTTAAGAATCAATTTCAATACAGGTGAAAATCCTATTATCAGCAAACTGAAATTTGCTAAAAGTAAAGAAGATTTAAATAAAGAAAAAGAGACGAATGCTGTAACAATTGCAAGTAATACTATCTCAGCTTCTTTAGGTAAAAGCCCATCATTTAATAGTCTTGTAGCTATTAAAGCAAACAGTGAAACTGCCAATAAGCCTATTGAATTGGATGGCAGAACTGCTTGGGAAGTTCAAGCTGTGAAGAATGAAGATGTTAAGATGATCTATTTCGATGTGAAGTCGAAAGAATACATTAATTCAAACGATCAGATTTTTGGTTACATCGAATACCTAGACAAAGGCAATGGTAATGTGACCGTTTTCTATGATAGTAAAGACGAAAGCTTTCAGAAAAATCCAAAAGCAAAACCTGGTGCTTGGAAAAAAGCACATTCATTTAAACTGACAAATTCTGGAAAGTGGAAGAAAGCCTATTTCGAAATCGCAGATGCCCGTTTCCAAAAAAACTGTAATGGACATGATTTAAGAATCAATTTCAATACGGGTGAAAATCCTATTATCAGTAAACTGAAATTTGCCAAAAGTAAAGCGGCTTTAAACCAAGGTGATGCAGTAACAAATTCTATTGTAATTGCTTCTCGTTTAGAGAAAAAGCCAACTTTTGTAGGTATAGTTGCCATTAAAGGTGGTAAAGAAACGTTAAATGAAACGGTGACTATTGATGGAGTGGAAGCTTGGGATATCAAGTCTAAAGCGAACAATAATGTCAAAATGCTTTACTTTGATATTCTATCTAAAGAAATTGTTTCAGAAAGTCCTAAGATTTTTGGTTACCTAGAATACCTTGACAAGGGAACAGGTAATGCTGCAATTTTCTATGATAGTAAAGACAAAAATTTCAAGAAAAATCCAAAAACAACGCCTGGTGCTTGGAAAACAGCACATGCTTTTAAATTAAAGGATTCTGGAAAATGGAAGAAAGCTTATTTTGAAATTGCTGATGCTCGTTTCGAGAAAAATTGTAATGGACATGATATAAGAGTTAATATTAATTCGAATGATAAAGCGATAATCAGAGAACTTAAATTGGCAAACACCAAAGAAGGGTTAGAGAAAGAAGTAAAGAGGGCGGCTGTTTATGTCAAGAAGAATGTAAAAATGAACACCAAACACAGTAAAACATTCAAGTTCTCTACTGCAGATATGAAGGTTTATACTGGGTACCAAGGTTGGTTTAACGCACCAAAAGACGGTTCTGGTTTACATTGGAAACACTACCAAAAGAACTTTATTAAAAAGCAGCCTTTATCAGTTGACAATATTCGAGTAGATGCATGGCCTGACCTAAGTGAATTCCCTGAATCTGCAAAATATGATACTCCTTTTAAACACAAGGATGGTTCAACGGCACAGCTATTCTCTTCTGTAAATCCAGTGACACAGGATATTCATTTCCGTTGGATGAAAGAGTATAATATTGATGCTGCCTTTGTACAGCGTTTTGTAACTTCAGCTGCTTCTCCATTGATCAATCCAAATTTAAATAAGGTATTGGTTAATAGCCTTGAGGCTGCGAAAAAGCACAACAGAGGTGTGGCCATTATGTATGACTTGTCTGGTATGAAAGGCGATAAAGGTGTTGAAGATTTTATTAAAGACTGGAAAGAGTTAGTGGATAAAATCAAGCTAACTACTAAATATAAAGATGTCTATTTATCGACGAACGGCAAGCCATTAGTAGCGATATGGGGTGTCGGTTTCGACCCCAAGAAAAAGACAAGAAAATATTACCTAGAGCACTGTGAGAAGATCATCGATTTTCTTCAAAATGATCCCGATTATGGTGGTTGCTCTATTCTTTTGGGCGTTCCTACGCGTTGGAGAGATGGTGTCTTTGATGCCACAAATGATCCTCTATTCCATGATTTGGTACGCAGAAGTGATATTGTTTTACCTTGGTACACAGGTAGAATCAAAGAAGGAAAATACCCTGACTTCTACCCTATCATTGAAGACGATATTGTTTGGTGTAAGGAAGAAAAGCTTGATTTTATGCCTGTACTATTCCCTGGTTTCAGTTGGTACAATATGCACAGAGATTCTAAATTAAATCAGATTCCAAGGCTGAAAGGAGAATTCTTCTGGGAGCAAATGCATGGTGCTGCAAAAGCTGGTGCAAAGATGGTATATATCGGCATGTTTGATGAAATTGATGAAGCTACTTGTTTCTTCAAAATCACCAATGACATTCCAATGGGATTACAAATGGTAGACAATGAGGGGTTACCTACTGACCACTATTTATGGTTAGTTAAAGAAGGAAGAAAAATGTTAGACAATCCTTCAAAATTAAGAAAGGAAATTCCTACTCGAAAAATGGAAAAATAATCTAATACTACATCACCACTGCAAGGTATTTAATCAATATCTTACAGTGGTGAATTCTTTTTTATTTTATTACTAACCAAGCTCATCAACAAACCCTATTTCCTGATGACATAATATTTTTTAATCATGAAGTTAAATAAGGAAATTATATTTGTATTATTTTTTATAATTACAAAATCAACCTCTGTTTTTAGTCAAGATACATGGCAATCTGATCTAGTTAATATCGATGATGATGGAAATTTGACCTACTTCGTTGATCCTACATCTGGTATTAAACTTCCAGATTTTTCAAGTGCAGGATATAAAAGTGGTAATGAAGAAATTCCTGATGTCCCAGTAAAATTAACCATTGATCCTATTGATGGTGATAATACAGCCCATATTCAGGCAGCGATCGATCAAGTAGGACAAATGGAAGCTGACGAAAATGGAATTAGAGGGGCAGTATTACTCAATCCAGGTCAATATGATGTCCATGGTATTATCAGGTTAAAATATTCTGGAGTGATATTAAAAGGTTCTGGCGATAAAGAGGACGTTACAGAAAATACAATTCTATATGGTGTTGGAAACGATCCCTCTGGCAGACCTGTTATCCACATTGGAGGTGGTCAAAACACTGTATTCAGTACGGAAATTGCCAATACAAGATCAAATATAGTAGATGATACAGTAAAAGTTGGGCAAAAGCACTTTCAGGTAGAAGATGCAAGTAAATATAAGATAGGTGATGAAATTATTATTTACCATCCTTGTACTGCAGAATGGATAGAAAGTGTTGACTACGGCGGGACTGCTGGAGATGCCCCTTGGGTTGTAGATGAACAACCAATTATTTATCACACAACTATTACAGCTATAAATTGTAATACAATATATACCAACAGCCCTGTTTTTAATGATCTAGTTCGTAGCTTATCACAATCCTACATTTATGTGCATGACAATACTGGATTTATAGAAAATGCTGGACTAGAAGATTTACGTATTGATATTGAATACGACACTTCAAACCCAGATGATAAAGACCATGCTAGTTCGGCAGTTAAGTGTACACAATTGCAGGATTCATGGATTAAAAATTGTGAGTTCTTACACTTTTATTATGCTGGTGTTGATATATATTCATCAAGAAACCTAACCATTTCAGATTGTGAAGCAAATGATCCTATTGGTCCATCTAGTGGTGGTTATAAGTATAACTATTGTACAAATACCGCTACTCAGAATGTATTATTCACAAATTGTATAGCAAGGAAAGGTCGCCATAATTTTGTATCGAATGGTACGAGTTCTGTAGCTGGAATTGTATTTTATAATTGTACTTCTATAGATCCTCTTACAGCCTCTGAAGGGCATAGGAGATGGACAACAGGTATGTTGTTTGATAATTTTAGAGATTATGGTGAAAATCCTGGTCGAGTACTCGGTCTTTTTAATAGAGGAAATTGGGGTACAGGTCATGGATGGTCATCAGCAAATTCTGTAGCATGGAATTGTGATGTTACAAGAGAAGGTGCAGATGATGGACAAATTGTAATTCAGAAACCACCAACAGGACAAAATTTTGCCATTGGATGTAAAGGTATCGTCGATAACCTTGGACCTTTTTCAAATCCTGAAGGGTACATTGAAGGAACCAATAACGAGGCCCAACTTATTCCCTCATCATTATATGAAGCACAACTAAATAGTCGTTTAGAGAAACTTAACGATGATGTCTTAGTGACTATAGATGAGCAAAATTCTTGTGAAGGATTTACTTGGATAGATGGAAACACCTATTATGAAAGTACAAATGAACCAACATTTACACTTCAGAACATACACGGATGTGATTCTGTAGTTCAATTGAATCTTACAATAACAAATACTGTTGCTGTGAGAAAGGTATCCGTAAATGGCAACGTTCTTACAGCCAACAACCCAAATGCCACTTATGTTTGGGTAGATTGTGATAATGACTACAGTATTATTGAAGGGGAAACTGATCAATCTTTTGTGGTTACAGAAAAAGGAAATTATGCTGTAATGTTAACTGAAGAAGGTTGCACAGTAATTTCTGATTGTATTAATATGACCACGGTTGGCATTATTGATAATCAATTGGGTGTTCAGGTGAAAGTTTTCCCGAATCCTATCGCACAAAATTTTAAAGTTGATTTGGGTAAACAATTCAATCAAGCTAGAATAGAACTACGCAATGTTAACGGTAGATTAGTATTTTCAAATGAATACAATCACCAACAAATTCTTGATATTGAAGTTGATCAACCTAAAGGTGTATACTTTCTTACTATTTACGGAGATGGTAAAAAGGCTTCGATACGAATAGTCAAAAATTAATAAAAATGCCGTTTTAATATATAGTTTAAGACGGCATTTTTGTTTCTATCTATCAAGTAGATATTCCTTATTTGAATTCTGTAATTATACCGGGCCAAATTTCAATATTTCCTTCCCATTTGATAGTGCAAACAAGGGTGTTATCTTTAAAATTGACCACTTGGGTAATAGGTCCCATTTCTTCGTCTTCCCAAGCAATAACATATATACTATCGGGGTATTCCTTAATTGTCACCTTTTCTCTTAAAGTACCCCTCGCTCCAACATCTGATATTCTGATCTCTCCATCAAAATAGTTTGTGAAGCTCCAATCATTATTGGTATAAGTGTAACTAAAAGTCTTTTTATCAAATTTTGATAATGCATCTTTCATAGATATAAGTTTTATTTAGGGTTATTGATTTCCTACAATTTGATAATTAATCATTTGAAGTCTTTAACTTAAAAAACAAGTTTCTGTAAGTAGGAATAAATAGAAGTATTAGAAATATAAAATCTAAAACAGTTTGAATTATGGGAACCAACAATGGATCCATTCCTTCCTCAACTATCGAAGGTGGACCAACAAAAGTAGTCGTTGTAAAATTCCCAAAGTGATCTACTATTGAAATTGATAAATATATAATAGACATGGACCACACAGAAAGTCCTCTATTTATACAGAGGGCAGCGATCAATGGAAAAGCAAGGACTGCTGCAAAAATATCTAGAAAAGCAGGGTACATCCAGGCTAAAGATTCCCCACCATTATTAATTTCATCTATTAATGAAAATGCAATAAAACGAGTGGTTTGAAGAAAGATCCAAATAATTAAACCAATAAAAAATGCCTTTTCATGTGTTTTAAAATCTTTATACTTAATCGAATTCATTATAAAAGTTATTACTTTAATTTTTACATATGAAGTTACTATAAAACAGAAAAATTAGTTCATTTTGAGTGAACATCAACAGTATTTTAGACAAAAAACTAGTTACTTTTAGGTAACCTTTAAACTACTATGAGCGAAAAAAATCATCAAAACTGTCCTTTAACACAAGCATTAGTTGTAGTCGGAGGAAAATGGAAGCCCATTATTATTTCACACCTTAAAAATTCTCCTAAGAGATTTGGTCAACTTCATGTATTAATCCCTAATATATCCAGAAAAGTTCTAACCACTCAATTACAAGAACTTGTCAGAGATAAACTGATTACGAGACATGAATATGCTGAATCTCCACCGAAAGTAGAATATAGACTCACAAAAAAAACTGAAGAACTTGTGCCTATTTTTAGATCATTAGCAGAATGGGGTATGTACCTTGTTGAGGATGAAAATAAACATGATTCCTAGCTCCAAGCAGTTATTCTATACAATACAAGTAGCCATTTTTGCATTGTATAAACGCATTGCTACCATATATTGCTGGAACAACTTCCAACATGGTTCCTCCAAGTAGTAATCTCCATTTTACTGATCCATCTTCGGGATTAAGACATGTAACAAAAGCATCTCCTGATGAACCAAAGATCAGTTTTTCTTTAGTAAGAGCTGCAGCTGTCAAACCTCCCCCACCTCGGTATTGCCATAGTTCGTTTCCACCATTTTCAAAATCATTAAAAGCAATAATTCTGGTATCATATGGAAGGGTGGTCACCTCTCGAATGATGGAAGCATAAATCTTATTTTCAGCTACTGTAATGGTTCCGTTTTGGAGATACCCTGGTGGAGCTGTCCATACCCATTCAATATCTCCATTGTATTTATTAAGTGCTGCTAATTGATACCCTCCTTTCTGCACATAAAGATGGTTTTTGTATAGGACAGGTGCCGCAGAATCAGGTAGTCCACCATCATGATGATCTGTACTAGTTTTTGTTCTCCATTTCAATTGACCTGTTTCTGCATTAATGGCAAAATAGTAACCAGACCATGAACCAGTATAAATCACACCTTCTGAAATTACGGGATTACAATAAACTCCAGGGGGAAACCCATGACGAGGTTTTACATCTAATGGTAGGGTTTCGAAAGGCATATTTTTCGATGTGTTATAACTCCATATTTTCTTTCCATTTTCAGCATCAATACAATAAATATATCCATCCATATTGCCCAAGTAAAGATAACCTTTATCAAACGTTGCATTGACCCAAGCAGCTCCGTATTCTTTAGTAGACCAAATCAATTTTCCTGTTTTGGCATTTACAGCGTAATAGGTGTTTGTTCCTTCATATGCTTCCCCAAAATATACCTTACCATAAGCTACAGTAGGTGAGGATGCCATTACTCCCACTGTTTCAAATTTCCATATCGCATGTGCTGTCTGCGTATCTATTGCATTAACAATACCATCAGTGCCTCCAATATACAACGTATTATCAACTACAACAGGGGAGCTTTGTTGCCCTCCTTTCTCTTCAGAAGTATATAATCGGTCACCAATAAAAATCCCATCCAATAAACTATGTTTCCATTCTTCATCTCCATTACTATTTATTTTATACAAAATAAAATTTTTGGAAACAGCATATACTCCATTATTCATTGCTTTTAGATCGGCCTCAAAACCATGATCAGAAATTTTTCTTTTCCACTTTAGTACTGCTTTATGTTTACTTGTTTTTAAAGCATACAAAACACCATCTAAAGTAGCTATATATAGCATGTTTTTATGGAACATAGGTTTCGACCGAACCCAATCAGTTGTTTTATATTTCCATAGTAGATTGCCAGTATTTTTGTTTAGGCAATAAATATTCTTATTACTTGAACCAACAAATAACTGGTTATTGTGAACTTCAATTTTTGAGAAAAGTTGTCTTGAGCGTTCCTCTGAGTGCTTCACTTTAAATTCCCACAATTGTTTCTGGACGTAGGGATCGTATGCAATTATGGCTCCTGAATTACTAGAGATATAGAGCACCCCACTATCATATATGGGTGAACCGTAAAGTTGGTTATCTTCAAAAGGTAATGATCTTTTTGATCCATCATCTAAATTTACCACTTTTAGGTGCCCTTTGTGGGATATGTAATAAAGTTGATTTTTGACTATTTTGGCCTGTCCTGTTATTCCGTCTTTTTCTGTAAAATAGTTTAATACATTTCCATTACCATCAATAATCACTAGGGTTTTAAGGTCAATTTTTCTACAAATCAATTTCTGCTTTTTGCCACCAGAATGTTCTTTTTTCTTCAGCAGCTGAAAACCATCTTTTTTATTGAATTTGTAGGTTTTATGTCCTGCTATAAACTGAACAGAATTTTCCAATACAATGGCATCTTGTCTTCTATCTGAATTGGAATAGTAATTCGCTTTGTTGATCATTGCTTTCCACTCTACTTTTCCACTTTCTTCATCTAAACAATAACCAATAATATCGCTCCCTTCTCCTGTAATATATATCTTCCCATTTTCTATTATTGGGGAAATTTGACAACCATATGATTTCGGAAATTTCCAAGCGATGTTACCCCTATAGGGACCAACATCAGGCGAAAATCCTGTTTGTAAAGTATTTGTCCCATGATATTGTGGCCAATTCGTATTACTGGTGTGGATTAATGAATCTACTTGTTCAATAGCGATTTCATTTACTCTTTTTTTATTATTAAAAATTCCTTCTAAACATTGAAATCCTTCATCGATCGTTTTACTTGCTTCTTGGTGATGGTTTGAATAAATAACAAGGTTATTCCCGAGGGAATCAAAATCTGATAATTCATACCCTTGTTTCATTAATAATCTCCACCATCTATATAAAGTAGCTCTACGTTTCTCGATATTTTCTGACGATGTTTTAGTTATCCTTACTTCTTTTCTTACCCGGTCAATATCAGATAAACCAGAGGGTAAAAAAAGTTTATCCTTTTGCGAATAACTATAATTAGCAAACAATAATAGTAAAAGACATAATTGGAAATTTTTCATCAATTCTGGTCAGTTTTAAAACAAAAAAGCATCAACTTATATTTATTGATGCTTTTTCAGTCGTCCTTATTAAATTGTCATTACTAAATCACAAAAAGTAAGTGTCTATGAAATAGTACTCTATGAAGAAATTTGTTTCCTTCAGATTATTTAAAGAAGAGAATGCATTCTTAAAAATGAGCATCCTTCCTCTTCAGTTGATAAACAGAATTTATCAAAGTCTTTATTTTACGGACTTACATCCGAATAAATTTTAAACTGGTTAGAAAAGAGAGAGTAGAACACACGTTCCACCCTCACACACAATGATAATTTGAAATTATCCGTTATTCGCATATTTTGATTCAAGATACATCTTCAATAATCTTTGATCTATCTCTGAATTGTCTTTATATTTTACTCTTAGATCAGCAAGATCTTTTTTCATTTTAGCTACCACCTCTTTGTATTCTGGATCATTGTAAACATTTTTCATCTCATGTGGATCCTTTTTTCTGTCGAATAATTCCCACTCATCTACATCATAGTAATAATGAATAAGTTTGTATTCTTTTGTGATGATAGCATAATGACGTTTTACCATATGAATAGATGGATATTCATAATAATGGTAATACACTGCTTCTCTATCCCACTCCGCATCATTTCCAGTTAATAGAGGCATTAAGCTTTCTCCTTGCATATCTGATGGTGCTTCTATACCTGCAGCCGCTAAGAAAGTTTGTGCAAAGTCCAGGTTCTGTACCATCTCTTCATTGGTCATTCCTCCCTTAATTTTATTTGGCCAACGGATTAATAATGGTGTTTTAAAAGATTCATTATAGGCAAATCTTTTATCGAACCAACCATGTTCTCCCAAATAGAAACCTTGATCAGAAGTATAAACCACTAGCGTATTATCTGCTAATTTATTTTCATCAAGGTAATCTAATACTCTACCTACGTTGTCATCTACTGAAGCAATTGTCCCTAGATAATCTTGCATATACCTTTGGTATCTCCATTGCATCAATTCTTTTTCATTCATTGATGCAAATTTTTTGGCAAAATCTTCATTTACTGGTTTATACACTTTATCCCATGCTTCTCTTTGCTCATTGGTCATTCTGTCTCTTTCTTTATTAAAAGCTTCGTAATCCCAATGTGACCCCTCTTTTATACCTAAAGCTTCCATCGTTGCAGGATATAATTTAGAATCACCTGCCCAATTCATGTGCTTAAGAATATTCATTTCTGCAGTGTGGGCAGCAGTAGCTCTACCTGCATAGTCATCGAATAAAGTTTCTGGTTCTTTGAAAGTCTTTGTAGTAAATTCTTTGTAATGTTTTTCATCTGGCAACCACTCTCTATGAGGTGCTTTATGCAAATACATCAACATAAATGGTTTTTCTTTATCTCTTTCTTTATCTAACCAGTCTAAAGTCATGTCCGTTACAATATCTGTCACATAACCTTTGTAATCTTTCTTACCTTCTTCTTTGGTAATAAAAGTAGGATTATAATAATGTCCCTGTCCTATTAAGATTTTAAACTGATCGAATCCTTTTGGGTTGTTTCCAAAGTGGAGCTTACCAAACATTGCTGTTTGATATCCTGCCTCTTGAAAGATCTGAGGAAAAGTGACATTATCTTTATTGAATGGAAAATGATTATCTGTTTTACCATTAATATGTGAATGTTTACCTGTTAAAATCACTGCTCTAGATGGTGAACAAATAGAATTCGTGACACAAGCATTATTAAACTTCATTCCTTCATCGGCAATTCTATCAATGTTCGGAGTAGAAGTTAAGGTCTTATCATATGCACTGATCGCTTGGTAAGCATGATCGTCAGACATAATAAATAAGATATTAGGTCGCTTAGCTGTTTCTTTAGCTTGTTGTTGTGGCTGAACAACACAACTGAAAAATGTACCTGTAAAAAGGAAGATAAGTAAATTCGTAAATTTCATACTAAAAAATGCTGCTCGTCTTTTCTTAAAATAAAAGTCAGTTTACACATATCTAAAATATGTACTAATCAAATATCAGAAATTAGGTTAATTGATTTCTAACGCCCGATTAATGGACCATTAATAACACAAAAAGGCCTCTTTTTAATCAGAAAAAGGCATAAATAAATTCCATTGTTGTTCTGCTTACTTTCTATTCTATATCATAATATCTTCTATTAATAGAATTTTAATACCCCATTATTCTCTTGATTCTAAATTGAAATTATACCATACATAATTAAAATTTGAAATGAAGAAAATCTACTATCAAACAGTTACTTTAGCATTCTGTTGTTTTTTTATATCGCTGTCTCTATTCGCACAAGAAGATAAAGAGAAAACAAACCTACTCTTTATCATGACAGATCAACAACGATTCGATGCATTAGGTAAAGCCGGGAAATTTGATTTCTTAAAAACACCAACTCTCGATAAACTTGCGGACGAAGGTGCTTATTTTACAAATGCCTACACACCATGTTCTGTATGCGGACCCGCTAGAACGGTAATTCTTACTGGTCAAACCGTAGAGAATAACGGTGTAAGAAGAAATGATGATGCATATACTAACCCTAATGAGGGGAACTATTGTGATTTACCTTCTTTCGATCAAGTACTTATTGATAATGGTTATTATGGAGAATATATTGGTAAGTATCACTCTCCAATTCACTTATCAGAAGGATATTCAGAATTTAAATATTCCACCAACACTCAAAATGTTTATACTCTTCAGGATAAAAAGGAGTACAATGATTTGCTTAAGCAATATGCTAATGATCATGGAATAAAAATCAACGAAGATGATTTGATGAGTAGTTTCTTTAAAAACTTCTATACCCCTGACCCAATTGATTCAAGATATAAAAAAGGTGAAGATTATCTAAGACCTGATTTAAATGGAAATCCGATGCCTAAAACTCAACCGGATGAACATGGTAAGCTAAATTTACCTCAAGAAATGAGTTTAACTTATCACCAAACTCAGAAAGTTAAAGAGGCATTGGCTAGAGCGTCAAAACAAGAGAAACCTTTTAATATTACCATTTCTTATTTCTTTCCACATGCTCCGATGTTACCAACTGATCCTTGGTACCAAATGTACCCTCTTGAAGACATGCCTATATCGGAAAGTATCAACGACAACATGGAAAACTCTCCGTATATCAAATCAAATAAGAGATTGAATATGCCTGAGTATTCCGATCCAGAAATGGTTAAATATATGATGTCGAACTACTTTGGTCTGATTACAGAAGTGGATTATTTCATTAATGAAATCCTAAAAGACTTAGAAGAATATGGTATGGATGAAAACACATTAATTATTTTCACTAGTGATCATGGGGAGATGTTGGGAAGCCATGGTATGAGGGAGAAAAATGTGTTTTATGAAGAGTCTGCTCATATTCCACTAATTATTTGGTATCCAAATAAGATAAAACCTACAAAAATTGATAGCCCTGTTTCTTTAATTGATCTCTATCCAACGATCATGGATTACTTAAAAGTGGATGATGAACTAAGAGATGGTGCATCTCTTAAGGATGTCATCGAGGAAAAAGAAAAAAGAACATATGCTGTAACAGAATGGGATTACCATGGTGATACACAACCAAATTATATGGTAATTACCGACGACGGTTGGAAATTGATCACTTCATATGCAGCAAACAAGCCTGAACTTAATGCTTTATACAATCTAAATGATGACCCACTAGAAATGAAAAACTTGTTGGGTACTAACCCGAATCGTTTTTCGTATAAATCACAAGTGGACAGGTTACAAGGATATCTAGTCGAATGGTTAGAAAATACAGGTTCTTCTAGAGCGAATATTATCAAAAATAAAGAAATACTATCTTCTAATTCGGCTACTTTTATTTCACAGTCTGTACCGCATACACTGTCATTAGATACTACATTAAACGTTCATATCTCTTTTCAAAATAATACAGGGCAGACTTGGAAGAAAGGTAATGAAATTCAGCTGAAAAACATGACTAATACCTATTGGACAGACCTTACTTCCATCCAATTAGAAGAAGACGTTGAACCATTGCAGGGGTATACCTTTACTTTAGAAATAACTACTCCAACTAAAAGTGGCGAATATGATTTCCAATGGAAGTTAACGAATAAAACATCGAATTGGAATGATGTTTTAACACCAAAAATGAAACTTTCGGTTGGTGAAAATACGATAGATGAAAATCAACTGACCTATAAAATGATGATGGGTTATCAAGGTTGGTTTTTGGCTAAAGAAGATAACTCTGGGTTCAATAAGTGGAAGCATTGGTTTACTTCAAATGAACTGAGCTCTGCCGATCATCTAGGTTTTGATTACTATCCAGACATGTCAGAGTATACAGATACTTATGAAGTGGACATGACTATGAAAAATGGAGAAAGTGCTACTTTATTTTCATCACATGATTTGAGTACTACCATGAAACATTTTGAGTGGATGAAAACATACGATATTTATGGTGTTTACCTTCAACGTTTTCTCAATCCATTGTCAGATCCCAAAATGTTTAAAGTAAGGAATGATATTTTAGAAAATGTAAAAGAGGCTTCTAAGACACATCAGAGACATTTCGCTGTAATGTACGATATTTCAGGAACGGCAGATGACGGTCAATTATTTGACAAGCTGATTGCCGATTGGGAATATATTGTGGACCAACACGAAATTTTAGAACAAGAATCATATGTACGACAAGAAGGAAAACCAGTCATCGGTATTTGGGGAATTGGTTTTAAAGATAGAGGCTTAAAAGTAGAAACCTTCCAGAAAATCATTGATTACTTCCATAAAGATGCAGATCCAAAATATCAGGCCTATATACTAGGTGGTGTTCCAGATGGTTGGAGAAACTTATCCCGTTCTTCAGCTCAAGAAGAAGGATGGGCAGATATTTATAGACAGTTAGATATGATTTCTCCTTGGTCAGTTGGACGTTATAATAATGACGCAAGTATAGACAAATGGAATACAGAGTATATTCAGCCAGATCTAACTGAATGTAACAAAGAAGAAATAGACTATATGCCTGTAGTGTGGCCAGGGTTCTCTTGGCTAAATATAAAGCAGGGTGAACTGAATCAAATTCCTAGAAATGGCGGTCAATTTTATTGGAAACAAGTATATAATGCTTTAAACTCTGGTAGTAGATTTTTATATGTTGCAATGTTTGATGAGGTAGATGAAGGTACTGCAATGTTTAAAATGGTGACCAATCGTGAGGACCTTCCTGTTGAAGCAAAAGACCGTATAGTTACTCTCGATATGGATGGTTATCCTTGTGAGAATGATTGGTATCTAAGGTTAGCAGGAGCTTCGCAAGATATGTTAGAAGGTAAAGTTGGACTTTCCGAAAATATCCCCATTTCATTTGCTTCTCCTTATTATCAAGCTGAATTTATTAGCCAAGATGTAAATTCGACAATTCAAATTGGGAAAAGTAATGCTATACAAGTCAAGATGAAAAATACTGGAACTACTACTTGGACCTCTGGAGAAGTACACCTTGGCAATGTCGGAGATCATTTCTGGACAGAGAATAAGGTATATCTTAAAGAAGGAGAAGTTGTTGCTCCCAATCAGGTTCAAAGCTTTGAGTTCGACTTAGAAGTTTCAGAAGGAATAAAAGAAGGAGAGGCTAATTTTCAATGGCAAATGTACCAAAGTGATTCTGCTTTTGGTGATTTAAGTGAAAATATCATTGTGAATTTACAACACAGTGACCTTCTAAGTATTGATGAGGACCATACTATTCATTTGAACGCGTACCCTAATCCTACCAATGGTAATGTACTCTATATTGAGCACAATATTACCTCATCAGAAAAACAACTTCCGATAGCTATATATAATACCCAAGGCAAGTTGCTTTATCATTCAAGTATAGCCAATACTTCTAAGATTACACTTCCAATTCCTTCAACTCTACCGCATGGTATGTATCTTTTAAGAATTAAAGGGTTAATTATTAGATTCGTTTATTCATAATTGATAGTAAGGTGCTTTATATAGCATAGAATACAAAAGAGAAGATCAAGTTTTACCTATGATCTTCTCTTTTTTTTATACTATTCCTAAATATACACCACTTATAGCTGGCTTCTTTTTAAAAGTATATTTTAATTCTTGATTAACTTTCTTTGGATAAAGTCACCATTACCATGTTTTACATAAAGAAAATATATCCCTTTCTTTAATTCACTTAGGTTTAGAGTCATTGAATTTTCTCCTACCCCAAAGCTTTCAATTTGTTTTCTACCTAGCTGATCACAAATTTGGATACTATATATTGCACCTGATGAAATAATATTCACTTGATCTCTAACAGGGTTTGGATATACCTTCACAGAAGCATTAATATTATTGACAAATACCTGAATTGGGGAAATAATACTGTATAATCCATCAAGATCATATTGAAGTAAACGGTAAAAAGAAGCCATATTTAGACTAGGTGCTTCGTCTATGAATAAATAACTATTTGTTACTAATGAGTTCCCTTGACCTTTCTTTTTTCCTAGCGTTTTCCACTGGCGACCATCTGTAGAGCTCTGAACTTCGAAGTAGTCATTATTTAATTCACTTGCTGTAGTCCAATTTAATTCTACTGTATTCGAAGTAGTTTTTGCTGTAAAACTAACTAACTCTACAGGCAAATCACTTCCAGTGGCTAAAACCGTAGAAACATTAACTTGTACTGGAGCAGGCATACTAGAACAAATACCGTCCAAAATCACCAGCTGCCAAGTGCCATTTTTGTCACTTACCAACTCCGTTGTCCAAACAGGGTCTGTATTCATAAGCATTTGACTACCATTAGGTTCAATCCAGTAATAATCATTTGACAAGCCCTCTTTTGGCATAAGTTTAAGTTCCTGTTTTTCCGTCACTTCAATATCATTACCTTCTTGGTTGTGATCACTGTTAATAGAATAGTTTACGGTAGAAAATTTATCTTCAAATAGATCTGGTGCTATTAATTCTATTGTAATCGGATTAAGTCTTCCAAAATCTGGTGTAAAAATCATATCTCCATAATCTTCATCCTTTGTGATTTGAAAATCGAAGCTGATTTTTTTACTATTTAGTGTATTGGTTTCACCATTAGGATATTGGATATCAAAGGCTAGTGGTGAATCATACAAGAACGGACTTGTAGAAGAAAGGATATCTTTCATTCCCCATTTATGGGCTAAATACCCTTCAATAATTATCTGTTCTTCATCAGAAATTTTTCTATCAAAAATGATTACCTCAGCAATCATCCCTTTATGATGTCTCGTTTGGCTATTATAACCAAATTGGCCCAATGTAAGGTCATTATCATTTGTCAAAACAGCGTCTTCTGGAAGAGTCAATTCAAAATCTAAATCTCCATTATGAAAAGTCTCTACCAATTGGTCGTCTCTTCTTATCATATTAACCGCAGTTAATGGTATACCATGAGCTGACCCTGAACCATTTTGGTCGTCGCAAGAAATAGACACTTTTCCTGTTGTTGAAACCCTAAAAAACATCCCATCTTCACTTAAACCATTTTTATTGGCGATGGTATTTGTTTGGGCAGTTACAGGATCTAATTGATGTACAATAAATAAGGTAAAATCATCATCCAGAATATTTGTCTTATCCTGTTCCAGTAACCTTAATGCCGAACTATTACTTTCTCCAAAGACTAATGCTGGCATTCCATTAAATCCGTCACTGGTAAATGTAGGTGCGTAATCCTCATTGGATGTAATCGCATCATAACCATTGCCAGAAACGTCTGCCCAAGTGGTCACTTTATCATTATCTTCGTATTCTTCACTACTCGCCAATTCATATGCATCCAACCAGACCATAGGGTCAATATCTAAACCTAACTTTACAGAGATATTATCGTCCATACAGGCTACAATCGCTTCAGTATCTTGCCATGTCCCATCATTTAACTTCATCAGAAATTTAAGGTCTGTAGGTATCCCAATTGTATCTATAGCAACATTGGTATCATAACAGCTATCATCCAAGTTTACTTGGCAGGTCACCTCATCCCCAGGTTCAAGTGCCCCTGTAGATAATTTATTTTCAGTAACATCTGATACTACACCATTAATTGTCCATTCGTAAGTTGGGTTTTCTCCTGGAGAACTAATAATAGCTTCTATATATTCTAAATCTCTGTATAAATTGGCATTATCATTAAATTTAAGATTTACTTTTGGAGTAATATCAAACGACCAATCAATATTAGGCCACGCCTCATCACTCCAGGTAATAAGTTCATTAATCACCTCACAATCGAGACCAAAATCTATCGCCTGTTCGATAACCCAATACATATGGTCTGCCCAAAGTGGTTCAAAATCATCACCATCTGTATTCTGATCTGAAACACTAGAAGTGGTCACATCTATCACTGAAGACTTACTAACAGGGTCTAGAAAATTAGATGCCGATAATCCCGATGACCATCTCGTCCAATCGTCAATTTCATGTTTTCTAACTGCTTTAATAAATTCTCGACATTGTGCTTCTAACACCAATTTGGTCATTCCAGGTTGAATTTTATCCAATAAACTTGGCCAATATCCTGGTTCAAAACCATGTAATTTTGTTGCTAATCCTTCTCCTTCTTTACCAAAAAAATACCAAGGGCCTTGTACTCTGATTCTAAAACCCATACCATCATTTGTCGTTAAATCACCAGACCATGTTTTGGTCTTATACATTGTACTCAACGAATGATAGTATCGTAATGGTTGGTACAGACCTGAATACCTAGAACTTTTTAATATATAAGCTGGCTGATAATTATAATCCACAGGGCCATTCCACCATTGGTACCCTTCTCCTCCGGCTAAAATGGTTTGAAGTTGGTACCAAAGTGAAGATTCAAATGTACCTAAAGCATCTGACTGACCATCAAATGATAAACAATTATCATCCTGACAACCTGTAAAATGAGGTGGTACTTCAAAAACATGCATTGATAAACCATGAAACCATTGGCGATTTGTTGGGTGGTCTTGCTCATGGTCAGGAATATAATCCAAAGCTTGATCCTGAAGATTAAATTCTTGCATAATCTCAAAGTTCTTTACTGCCATTAGTCTAGCCAAACTGGTATTGGCAAACTCTAGAGGTACATCATCTGCTAAAGCCTCTAAACCTCTACCAGACCTTGCTCTCCAATGTTGTTTATCAGAACTACCTTGTGCTAAAAACCACCTGAAATTATATCTAAATTCTTCGTGTGCTTCTCTAAATTCAGCCAACATGGTTGGATCTGCAGCCACTTGTACCATATCAACAGTTACACCATCACTCTTTTTTGGTAGACTTTCAAGCTCTTCTCTGATTATCTCGATCCCTTTTTCAGGGTTTAGTTTACTGTTTTCTGGATTTGTCCAAGACACTCTATCATTATAAGTCTCTTCGTAAATACCATCCTTTGTAAATGCATCTTTTGGATGAATCATAGGAAGCCAATGTTTCCAATCTGGAAACTGTAAAGGCATGGGTATGATTGTTCTGTCCTCACCTCCATCTTGATTAAAAAGGTTCGCTACAGATTCCTCATTGACACCGCCTGGAAATAAATAAGGAAGTAAGTCTTCGTCTTTCTCCAGTACTGCATCAAGACCTGCTCCAGCTGCCCAGTAGTCGATTGATTTCCCTTCTAACTCTGGACCCGGTTGATATGGAGGGTTCCATGGTCTTCCATGACGGTTTACATTATCATGAGTATCTTTTAATGAACGAATATAAGAGGCTATTTTTCTACCTTCGTCTTCTGTAAGTTGGTGAAATTTAGCTCTTTCGATAATTGATTTATTGGAGTAAGAAAATAACTCTAGGTCTCTGCCATCTTGGGTATGACAATCAGAACATTTTGCCTGAATGTTTACATTGGAAACTATTTCATGATTATACCAAAATCCATTATCTCCATCCGCTAAATAATTTGACCATAAATCTCCATTTCTCCACAAGTCCTCTCCTTCGTTAATCGATGTATTATCTGTATATGGTCCTATCCATAGATCAGGATCTTCTTCATAAAAAAACGTATCTGGAAGAATATTTTCATCATATTCATCTAATAGGTTAAAACGAACAACTCTAAAGCCATTTGAAATTCCATCAGAGTCATTAAACCTAAAATAAACCGTATTTTCACCTTCAATAAAATCATCAGAGTTATAACTCAATCTTATTGTATTATATCCTCCATGAGCCATTCCTCCTCTATTTTCTTCTTGTATTGGTATATCTACAGACTCATGGTTTAAGTTGTACCACTCTCCTTCATTGACCTTAACTGATGCTTTATTTTCATAACTCAAGTTATTTATTTGCATCCATATTTTTTTTGTAGCATTTGCCTCCTCCTCAGTAAGTGTCAGAGTTCTTGGTTCAATGACACCCTCTTCTCCTAATACCTCTACAGGAAGCATAAATTTCAACCAGTTATCTCTCATCTTACTACATTCATAGAAAAACTCTTCATCGGATAACACTTGGTTAAATACTTTCACTTCTCCCACCATTCCGTCTAAATAATTTGAACCATTCGAAGTGGAACCAATACGAAATTTAAAATAATTGAAATTTGCTTTAGGAACATTTATGGTATGAGTTAAAGCATTCTGAGAGTCCCAAAATGTAAAATCGCCTGTACTTGCATTATAATTACAAGCCATTACTATAGAATGATCTTGGGTTGTTTTAGCTCCTGGTACTGAAAGTGATTGCCCTCCTAAATAAAACTGATATTGTCCATCAGAAAGGTGTTTCATTCCAAACCCAGAGTTAGATGTTGCCGATGTATTTCCAACAATATCGCCTCTATTCCCTTGAAAATTATCTATTTGAAAAGCTATTAATACACTGAAACCTGTATTACTTGCGGCATCTCCTGTAAAATCGAAGATAGAAGCTGCATCAGCTTGGTTCATTAGTAGTAGACTGTTTCGGGATGTTCCCATATCTACCCCATTAATACCAGAAAATGAAGTGGATGATGAAGGGTATTCAACGGTTCCCAAATCAGAAGTGGCATGATGGTTATTTCCGGAAATATCGTTCCAACTCAATACCTTACCGTCACTATTGGTAGTGATATTAGAAGGATCATAAGCAGATAGATGTATATAAGGTTCCTGTGCATAAGTATCAAATATAATGCAGAGGAAAACGGGTAACATTATTTTTGGTAGAAAGTGCCCGAGAGTGGTAAAAATTCTTTTCATACTTTGTGCAGTTCTTGATGTATCGCTGGTAATAATTCATTCATAATGATTGTAATCCTAAAGTATGCTTTGATTATTAATGGCATATTAATCAGACATTAAAGCAATTAATAGAAACTTAACAGGAACTACTTTTCATAGCAAAAAGAGTATAAAAATGGGTAAAATGGGCTGTTTTTATCCTTTTCTTGGTCTAGTATTGACTAATTTTTTTTCGTTGATTTCTCAATTACACTTAACCATTGAGTATTATACTATTTTAAGTATTCTTTACAACTAAGGGTAAAACAAAAAAATACCTCTAAAAAATTAATTAAAGAGGTATTAATTAGAACTGTTAAATTGGATGAACTAGAGCCATTTCTAATTTTCACTTAACATTATCATCAACAAATATTTAAACTCTCCATCAATATCTTCTATAGTAAATGGATATTGATGGAAAGTTCTATAATTATTTTCCTTCGACTTCAATAAGTGCCGCTTCTTTGATCTTCTTTTGATAGATTGATCTCATTTCTTTGAGCACTTCAGAATATAATGGATCATAAATAAGATTTTTATATTCCTTCGGGTCTTTTTTATAATCATAAAGTTCTGATACTTTCTCATCTTCTCCCCACTGCGTATATCTGTAACGATCTGTTCGTACTGATTTACCTGTTAATTCTCCTCTTCTTGCATAAGTCAGAGCCACTTTTTCGAAGTTTTTATCTTTTGTGTTTTTCAGTAATGGTGCAAGGCTTTTTCCTTGAACAGTTTCTGGAGTTGATAGACCTACTAAATCTGTTACAGTAGGGAAAACATCCAATAACTCCACTGTTTTGCTTACTTCTTCACCATTATTCTTATTACCTGGTACTCTTATTATAAGCGGTGATTTAGCACTTTCTTCATACAACGATACTTTACCATAAAGAAAATGATTACCCATATGGTATCCATGATCACTGAAGAAAACGATAATCGTGTCTTCGTATAAGTTTTTCTCCTTCAGTTTAGAAATTAATTGACCTAATAAATCGTCGATGTAAGTAATACAAGCATAGTATCCTTGCATATACCTTTTTCTAGCATCCATCTGAGATAATCCAAAATATACATCCTCAAATGCTTCATACCTTTTCCAATTGGCAATCAATGGTTTTTCATTCCAATCATCAAAAGGAACTTTCTCTGGTTTAATATCTTCTAAAGGATACATATCAAAGAAACGTTGAGGAGCAGTATACTGAACGTGGGGTTTATGAAACCCATAAGCAATAAAGAAAGGCTTATCACCATATGCTGCATTATCGATCCACTCATTAAAAGTAGTTACATTTAAATCGTCTTCTAAAGGCACACCATCCTTTATCGGTAAAGGAAGAGCATGTTCTCCCTGACGGTCATCATTTTTATATTGAGCCCTTAACACTTCCCAAGCTTTTTGCTTTTCTGGTGTATCAATTGGACCATATTGTGCTTCAAATTTCCCTTTTAAATGAAGAACTAAATCATTATCCTTCATTTTTAATTTTCGAGTAGCATCCCATTTAAAATCTTCTGATCTTGGGTGATACACTTTACCTGTATTGGCTACCCAATAATCATTGTCCTTAAATACTTTACCAATACTTACAGCATCAGGTCTTGTATCTATTACATGTGGACCGTTAGTGAAAATCTTAGTTTGGTCAGGGTACATACCTGTTAAAAAAGATGCTCTTGATGGGCCACATACTGGATACTGACAAAACGCTTGTCTAAATAATACACCATCACCTGCCAGTTTATCTATATTTGGCGTCATTACATCTTTATAACCAAAAAGTGGTATATGAGTATTTAAATCATCTACTGTAATGAATAATACATTTGGCTTTTTCTTATTCTTTGGTTTTTTATCACCATATGCCAATGCTGTAGAGAATAGTGCTATTAGTAATATTAATCTTTTCATTGTTGAGTTTTTCAAAATCTTTAATGTAAGTCACTTGTTGGTGTATGAAATGAATAGATACTTTCTGAAAAAAGTTTTCAAATACAGCGTTCTTGTTGGGGATACCTTCAACGCTTTTCAAAATTCATTTCATACTATTTAAGCTTGATTAAATTCTTCCTTTACTATTTGATCACTACAATTTTAATAGAGACCAATTAATGTAGGTATCAACGGTGGATTAATAGATTCTTAATTTAGAGATACATATAAAAAATACACAAACAACACAATCGTAAATCACTGTATTACTGTTATTTAACATAAATCGAAATCATACATAAAAATACCTAGAAAGGATTCGATAATCTTGCATTATACACCAACGAAAGTTTATGTAAGAGTAAGGTTTAATACATAAAAGCAAAAAATTAAGACTTTTCTAATGCAATCATCCACAAAATAATTACTTAAAAAGGTCTTTTTTGAAGTGGAGGTTTTTTAATGATATGCTTTTATTCGTTCCCCCCATGAATGAGTCAAAAAACAAAAAAGCTTTAAGTATTACTTAAAGCTTTTCTTTTAGATTTCATCATAAATACAACTTGAATTGGTCTGTTTATCCAGCTTTTCACTTCGCTTCTTTTTAATATTTTAAAACAAGGAGCATCTCCAACATGGATATACCAAATAGTTGAAATCCTGTTTATTCTGATTTAGGATCAATACCTAAACGTTGATATACTTTACCTCCTCTTCCAAGGTGTTGTCCTATACCAAAATAACCACTCCCTTGCCCTGTCATGACAGGTCTTAATTTATAGATATCGACTAAATTCTTATTGTCTGCTTTTAATATTGCCGTGTCTACTTTAACGTCCATAATTTCTCCAACAAAATGAGTGTGTTTTCCTAAGTTTGTTATTTCTACTACTTTACATTCCAATACAACAGGAAACTCATGAACATAAGGAGCATCGACTAGTTTCGATCTAACGGGAGTTAAAGACAATTCTTCAAACTTATTCATTTCTTTACCCGTATAATGTCCAACCCAATCGACGTAAGAAATGAGTTTTTCGTTTGCTATATTAACAGTAAACGATTTTGTTCTCATCACATTTTTATAGGTGTAGGTAGCAGGTCGTAAAGAAACACCTATGCTTAATGGCTTTGAGTTAACAATACCAACCCAAGATGCGGCCATAACGTTGGGAGTTCCACTACTATCATATGAACCAATAATCCCAATGGGCATAGGAAAAAGAAAAGGTCTTTTACCCACTGATTTCTTTACATGTAGAGAATCCATAACAGCTTCTGATGTAATTAAATCATTAGCAATTTTCTTCTCTTTACTTTCATCGTAATTAAACTTAATAATTACACCAATCAGTATTAATACTAATACAATATTTAATAGTTCACTAAGTTTCATAATACTTTATATTCTTTAGTATCTCTAGAGTTTTTCTTTTTAAAATTATCGATCACAAAACCTGTTGGGCATACTTTACACCACGGCTTTGAGTAGAATAATGAAAGGCCAATAAATAAAGCACCGAAACCTAACATCCAACCAGATACAACTCGTACAGAAAATGAGGGAAAGGGTTCAACATAGGATAATTCGGGATAATAGCCAATGAGTATACTACCAATGAGGAGTATAGAAACCACCGTTTGTAAGGGTAGGCTTCTTACTTTAAGCCAATTCATATTTCTCTTTTGAAAGGGAGAAACTTTTCCTGCTAACTCTTGAGCCGCTCCAAAAGGACACATATAATGACAATAGAATTGTTTTTTCGTTGTTAACGGTAATACCAATGACAAGACGATCAATACTAATGAAATAAAATTTGAACTTATAGAGATACCATGAATCACCCAACCATGTAATAATGATATTGAGATCATCTTTTGATACATAAAACCAAGAACTATTACTACCATGACCAATAATGTCGTACGGTAACTTTTCATTGGTTTATAATAACACACAATCAGCCCAAAGATGATCGTAGCCATTGATAAGACAAATTGAGTGATTTCTAACCAAGACATCTCTTTTTTATGGAGTTTTTTACCAGTCAATTCAGATAGAGTTACCTGCACTGTTTCTATGATTCCATCACTGGTTTCTGTTGCTGAAGTTATGCCATCTACATCCAGATACATTGCTCTGTCAAAAGGCAAACCGTTCCAGGAATCTAATAATTTATCATCAACGATATACTCCATATATTCGTCAGATTCATTGTGCTGTAACAATGTCATTCTATGAATGATAGAATCATTATTGTAACTAATCAACAATGGAACTTCTCCTGCAAACCCTTTTACATCACTAGCATAACTATGTGTAGAAAGTGCATATCCGATGATATCTTTATGTTTATTGTAAATGATAAGCTTACCCTCATTTTCACTGGTAAAATACCTTGCATCAGCATACAAATTCGTTACATCTTGCATACTGATTGTGATTTCTTTTTTAGGAGTATTGTCCAATAATTCAGAAATATTCCAACCTCCTGAAAAACCTACCGCTACAACTAATAGCATAATCAATGTCACTCTATAGATGTTATAAACTTTCAGGGTTGGTTTCTTTTTCTTTGCAGTAATCTTTTTACGACTGCTTTTATTCGCAACCCTTTTTGGTACTTTCTTTACTTCTACTTTATTCATCATTTATTGTTTTCCAAAATCAAGTCAAATAGCTAATAGTTGAATTAAAAAAGTACATTCACTATAGAATAATGAATGTACCTGACTACATTTTTCAATTACTGTTTGATTTCGTCACACGTTATAACTTTATTACTATGAAAGTTATATATATACTTATTTTTCTTACTATATAATTGATATACTTAGCTTTAGCATCGTACTTTAGGTGAACATATTTTATTAACGTATTGACGTTGCCTGTTTAATTTTTCTACTTGCCTGTCCAATTATCTTTAAGTAATGGTCAGAAGGTAACCCTTCGTAATCAGCAAATACACCATTTACTGGAGGCTTATTGGTTACTTTCATGATTGCTGTTCCTTCATCTATTTCATCAAACATTGCTACATATAACATCTCAGATCCTTTATTGATCGTTATATCTATTTGTTTGTTCAGAAATTCTCCTTTTAACCTTGGAATAGCATTTAATGATGCATTTATACCATAGCCTCTATCCCCTTTCACATTTTGAAGGTTATACCAACTAAAACCTGGATAAATGGTAGGTACATAATCTACTCCCATTTGCTTACACCATGCGATATCTTTTGAAACCTGTTCTTTATAGACATCATTTTGTAGATGTTTCATTTTAAAACGACCAACAAACCATGGCTGAACAATGTCTACCTTTTTAATAACATCATGTAGAGCAGGATCAGGAAGACAATCTCCTTCTAGGCTTCTAAATTTAGTAGGTACACCCAGCATTACTGAGAAACCACCATATTTAGGATCATTTTTTAAGAAATTGATAAATCTTTCAATCTCACTACTTTGTATTGAGTATTTTCTATCTACAAAACCAACCCCCCAAATAGAAACCAAAGGTTTTCCATTATGATGTAAGTAGTTCTTTTTATTTTTCCCTTTATTAAAGTGGAATTCACCAATTAAAGATTTCCAATCAGCTACTAACGTTTCATAACAGCTTTCTTCTTTCTTTAATCCCGAAAGGTCATACATCACAGCTATTGCTCTGTCATATTTGTTGGCTGCATCAAAAGCATTAGAAAGAATTTGTGTTATTTCTTTCCTTTTCTCTTTATGATTAGTGTTTTGGTAAAAACGTTGCATAAATACACCATCAATACCATACTCTTTCATCCACTTAAAATGTAAGTCTACTGTTGAAGCATCTAATGAACTAAATACTTTAGCTTTAGAACCATCTTCATTTTTAAACTTAGTAGAGTATTGCTTTTTATATTCCCTCATATCTGGCCACATATCGATGGTGATTTGATCAGGCCCAAATTTATTGCCTCGACCAAAGTGCCCCCAGCCCTGATGTCCACCATCGCCAGGGGCTCTAAACCATCCTTGATAACCACACATCACAAGACCCTTGTAAGAAGGGTAGTTTAATTTCTCTTTTTTCTCCTTATTAAAACTGAATAATAATGTAAGACAAGTAATACTTATTATTAGAATAGAAGAGAGTTTATATAATTTCATTTCATCTATAATTTATATACAAAATATGTTTCTGTAGAAATAGATGTTTATTTTTCATTTCTATGCTTACAAACTTAGGCTAGATAACAAATGATAAATTAATCAATACTTAATTAAATTTTTTTGTAAGACAAAACAGTACAAAAAACTACCGTAATCGGCGAAAAAAAAAATTACAGGTACAAGAGCAAATACTTGATTAATCACTTAATAAGGTATTAATGTGGTTTTAATAAGTAACAAACTCGCTTTTTTAGCTAAAATCAACACCAAAATTCATCTACCCTCTATATGCTTCTCAAAAAACTTAAGATTGAATTTAAAATAACAGAAAATTGTAAAATTTGGGTGTTTTGTCTTTCAAATCTACCTTTTTCCACGGATAAAAGAATACTGATTTCCTCAAGAATTGATGAAAAGTAGTTTCATAGATAGAACGCTAATAACATAAAAACAAAGGAAACAAGCAGCAATTAACACTGAATAACAACGACTTACATTTCATTATTAATTCATTATATGATAATTAATCTTCAATTAATACCAAGAAATAACTTTGAGATGTAATATTTAACAATGATGACATGAAAAGAATTATAACTGTACTTGCACTCTTATTTGTTTCTGCAAATGTTTTTTGTGCTAATCCGCCTAAGAAAAGTAAGAAGACTAACCTCTTATTTATTGTTACTGATCAACAACAGTATAAAGCTCTTGGCTTAGCGGGTAATAAAGTATTAAAAACTCCAAACCTTGATAGGTTAGGAGAAAGTGGTGCTTACTTTGTTAATGCATATTCTTCATGTGCAGTATGTGGTCCTGCTCGATCTTCCATCTTAACGGGTAGAACAGTAGAAAATACTGGGGTAAATACCAATGACAAAACCTATTTTTATACTAAAGAAAAGGTGATGCAATACCCTACGTTTGATGAGATCTTAAAGGCCAATGGTTATACTTGTGAATATTATGGCAAGTGGCATGCTATGTCAAACAAGGCAAAAATATATAGCAACCCTGAAAAGTATGCTAAAAATGGAAAGTACGCTTTTGATCATGGAGGACAAAGTTTCTTTTACCAAGATTGGTTAAAAGCAAGTCTAAAGAAAAGAGCTTTAGAAAATGGAGAACATCTAGATAAATTTACTAAAAGACCCTATACTCCCGATCCAATAGATACATTCTTTGGTCAGGAATATAAAGATATCAAGCATATCAAGAAGTCTCAGCCAAACTTTCATGGACGATTAAATATTCCAAAAGAATATACAATGACTGCCTTCCAAGCTCAACAAACTATAGATGCTTTGAAGAGGTTAAAAAATAAACCATTCAGTTTAACATGTTCTTTCCATTATCCTCATGCACCAATGATTGTTCCTGAACCTTTCTACAGCATGTACAAGCCAGAAGACATGACTCCTCCTGAAAGTATTAGTGACGATATGCTGAATTCACCATATATTAGAGCCAATGGTCGTAAGGCATTACCTGAATATTCAGACCCTGAAAAGATTAAATACATGATCTCAAATTACTATGGTCTTATTACTGAAGTGGATTATTGGATTGGTGAAATTATAGATACTGTAGATAAATTAGGTCTTACAGAAAATACTTTAATCGTATTCACAAGTGACCATGGTGAAATGTTGGGTGCACATGGCTTAAGAGAAAAGAATGTATTCTACGAAGAATCTGCTCATATTCCATTACTAATGAAATTACCTAACGTAATAGAAGAAAAATCTACAGTTGATGGTTATGTTTCACATATTGACATCTTCCCTACTATCTTGGATTATTTAGGTGTAAAAGCACCAGAAAGTGATGGTAAGAGTTTAAGAGACATGATTAACGGTGACGAACATGAGTACGGTGAGTATGTAGTAACAGAATGGAACTATAGAGGAGATGTTTCTCCTAACTATATGATCGTAAAAGATGGATGGAAACTTATGGTCCCTTATTCTGTTGAGTCAAAGGTTATCAATGTACTTTATAACTTAAATGAAGATCCACATGAAATGAATAACCTTTTAGGAACGAATCCTGAACAAGCAAAATATGCCGATAAAGCAGAGGAACTAAGAGCAACTCTCCTAGAATGGCTTCAAAAAAATAATTCACAGTTTTATGAGGGAGTTAAAAACAGAACTCTTGTAAAAAATATGTAAGCTATTCATCTCTATAAAGGATAGTTTTAAAGATAAATCTCATACTTCTCTTTTCATGTCAAACACTATTATTGGGCAAAACAATCTTTGTATTGTCTTTATAATAGTGGGTGATATGGAGTCAAAAAATAGAGTAGTTAAAATACTGACCTTTTGGTTTATGTAGTGAATTTCATGCCTTTACCCCTATTGTAGAAAAGCTTGCTACCAACGGGGATGGTTAAAAACTATACATATGTTTCTTCTTGAGGAATATACTTGAATTATAGAATTAACTCCCGTTGGTACATCTACTTGTTTATATCTACAAATATGAAGGGTATTAGAATGAACTACAAAAAAAGAAAATAATCAGATACATATAATTGTTATCACATTATTGAAATAATAAAAATGAATTGACAGATAGGTAACATTAGATTAGACATTAGGGTATTACTCTTGCTCAAGAACTCCCAATACATTAAAAAGAGCAACTCTTTAATTTAGTAATAAATCTGCAACAAGGATGAAATACATATCCAATGAACCAGCTATTGCAGAAGAAACTTTCAACGAAATAGATTTCTTATTACAACGCAATAAACAAATAATATTATGAAACAATTACTATTACGATCATTATTCATGGTACACATGATAATGCTTGGCATAGCATGGAATACTTATGCCTCGACAGACAAATACCGTCTGACTTTTAGGGATGATCCAGCAACTACCATCAATATTATTTGGAATCAAATTTCGGGTGAGAATCCTGTTGTACACTATGGTGTGGTAGATCATGGAACAAATGCCGATGCATATGCTATGACAAAAAACGTAGACCGTTCTGTAGAATATAAAGGAATGAGCAATCAAATTGTTCGATTAACTGGTTTACAACCCAATACCGCCTATTATTTCGTAATCAAAGATAGTGAAGGAACAAGCCAACGTTTTTGGTTTAAAACAGCTCCTTCTTCTTCTTCAGAGCGTCTATCATTTATTGCTGGTGGCGATTCTCGTAACAACAGAGAACCTCGTCAGAACGGTAACCGTATCGTGGCAAGACTTCGTCCACATGCTGTATTTTTTGGTGGCGACATGACTTCATCAGGTACTGACGAACAGTGGCAAAATTGGTTTGACGATTGGCAATTGACAATTGGTGAAGATGGCCGTATGATTCCGATTGTTGCCGCAAGAGGTAACCATGAAAGTTCAAATGGAATGATCTATGACCTGTTTGATACGCCTTCTACTGATGTTTATTACGGAATTACTTTTGGTACAGATCTACTGAGAGTATATACACTTAATACAGAGATGTCTATCACAGGTGATCAAACAACTTGGTTGGCAAACGATTTAGCAGCGAATGCAAATGTTCATTGGAAATCTGCTCAATACCATAAGCCTATGCGACCACATGTAAGTAGTAAGTCAGAAGGAAATACACATTACAGCAGTTGGGCAGACCTTTTCTACCAAAATAATGTCAAGTTGGTTGTAGAATGTGATGCACACACAGTAAAAACAACTTGGCCAGTAAGACCTTCTACCAATACAGGACATGATGAAGGTTTTGTTAGAGATGATATTAGTGGAACAGTATATACTGGTGAAGGTTGTTGGGGAGCTCCATTACGTTCTAACAATGACAATAAAGAATGGACAAGAGACAGCGGAATGTTCAACCAAGTTAAATGGATTTTCGTTGATCAATCAAAAATTGAACTAAGAACAATTAAAGTAGATAATGCAGAAAGTGTTGGTACAGTCGATGATAGCAATATTTTCTCTACTCCTGCTAACTTAGATATATGGACTCCTACAAACGGTGCTGTGGTAACGATCCATAACCAAGAAGGTATTCCAGAAGTGTCGTTAGTTTCTCCAGAAAACGACCAATTCTATAGTGAACCAACAACTATTACATTAAGTGCTTCTGCTACTGATTCAGACGGAAGCGTAAAAGATGTTGAGTTCTTCGTTAATGGTGCTTCTGTAGGTACAGATGATACTGCTCCGTATGAAGTAGAGTACACTATTCCTGAAATTGGGGAGTATTCTTTCTCTGCTTTGGTAGAAGATAATGAGGGCAATACGATGGCAACTTCAACAAGAAATTTCAAAGTTGGTATTGTTAAAAACTTTATCGATGTACGCGTAATTACTGATGAAGATGATGCGGAAGAAGCCGAGGACGGGTCTGTAGATCTTAGCAGTTCGGATTTGGAATTAGTTTACGATCCTCATGAAGATGCAGGGAATCAAATCGTAGGTATACGTTTCCAAGCATTGGATATTCCTAAGGGTGCAATAATTAAAGAGGCCTATATACAATTTACGGCAGATGAAGATAAAAATGATGAAGGTTCGATGAATATCTACGCTCAAAACGATAATTCTCCAGTAGCCTTTACTACAACTATCAATGATATATCATCAAGACCTAAAACCACTGCATTTGTAGTATGGACTCCTGTAGATTGGGATGTTGTTGGAGACGCAGGTGATACTCAGAAAACGCCGGATTTAAGTACACTTGTTCAAGAAGTAATCGATAGAGATGGATGGACTTCAGGAAATAATATGGCATTTATCATCGAAGGTACAGGCCGAAGAGTTGCAGAGTCTTACAAAGGTTCAAGTACAGAAGCACCACAACTTATCATTGAGTTTAAAAACACTTATACTTTATCATTTGAGGCGACCAACGGTACTATTACCTCTTCTGCTCCTGATCAGGAATTATTTGAGGAAGGTCAAGAAGTAACATTAACAGCCAACCCTACTTCTGGCTATGAATTTAACGGATGGTCTGGCGACATCACAAGCGATGAAAACCCTGTGACAGTACTTATGGATCAGAACAAAAACATTACTGCCAATTTCGTTGTGGAAGGTACAAGCAATGAAAATGAAGAGGAAGGTACTGACGATGAAGATACCGGAAATGAAACAGAGGAAGAAGATCCATCTGATAATGATGATGAAGATGATACTTCAAATCCAGTATTAGGAGTTGACTTTGAAAAAACCAATCCATTTAAAGTGTACCCCAACCCTATTACAGATATTGTAAATCTAGAATTTAACGCAAGTTCAACTCAACAAATTAGTATTACTTTCTATGATATTTCAGGGAAGATAGTGTTAACTAAAAATGTTCGAGCAAACAGCGGAAGCAATAAAATTGAAATAAAAACATCAACATTACTTCCAGGTAAATATGCTGTTAGAATTATGGGAGAAAACCTATATAAAACAGTAAACCTTCTGAAGTAAACGTTGGAAATTCCCCTTAAACTATCATCTACTTCAAGTAAGCCAAGGCTTACTTGAAGTTTACAGAAAATAAGAATAAGAAACGTATTAACAGAAAAGAAAGATGAAATCGAAATTATACTTATTACTTGCTACAAGTACATTTTGTGTTTTTATAGGTAGAGCAATTCAACATTTAGTTTGGGATGCTCCATTTAGAACTTTATTATGGGACGAAGGGCTACTAAGAGGCTTTGTCGAAAACGTATTAGGTTATAATTGGTTTGATTACGTAACTAGTCCTACTACAGACAAAATGATCAATCTTAGCATCGATCTATTTGGTGTTTTATATCTATTAGCGGCTATCTCGGTTTTCTTTTTAAACAAAGAAGGTATCCTAAAGAAAATTGGTATGAAGCTTCAGATCATTGGCGCATTAGGATTGATGTTTTTGGCTTTCCTCTATTCAAAAGAAAAATTTATGCAGTTGGGCCAATTTTTAGAATATTCAGCTCAATTCTCTGCACCCTTTCTATTATGGTATGTGGTTACTTATAAAGAAGAAAAATTTCCAATACTTTTTGCAAAATGTGTGATCGCCCTAACATTTATCTGCCATGGTTTATATGCAGTAGGTTTCTACCCTGTACCTGGTAAGTTTGTAGACATGACAATTTCTACGTTGGGCGTTACTGAAAGCGTTGCGAAAGATTTATTACTAACTGCTGGTATTCTGGACTTTATTGTTGCCGTTGGTATTTTTATCCCAAGAATTCAAAAGCCAATGTTGGCTTACATGGTACTTTGGGGAACGCTTACATCAATGGCTAGATTAACAGGACATTTCCACATTGATTTCTTAGGAAATACATTATTACAATGGTTACCTGCCGTAATTTATAGAGCACCACATGCTTTACTTCCATTAATCATCCTGACACAGATTAATAATGCTAAGGATACTGCAAAAATGGAATCGCCAAACTTCTCTCAGAAATTATTGAGTAATATCGGTTTAGCTAATTAATATAAATCACATGATATGCTACTGCACATTCCATTAAGATGTCGGTAGCATATCTTTTTTATACTGATATGTATTGCTCCTCAAATTACAGATAATTTGGGGAATTTTTTCAATAAGAAATTTAAATACTTTCAACGAATCAGATTTCTTATAACTACTATTTTTAACAAGTGAAATGATGAAACAATTACTATTACGATCATTATTCATGGTACACATGATAATGCTTGGAATGGCATGGAATACCTATGCCTCAACAGACAAATATCGTCTTACGTTCAGAGATGATCCAGCAACTACCATCAATATTATTTGGAACCAAATTTCGGGTGTGAATCCTGTTGTACACTATGATGTGGTAGATCATGGTACGAATGCCAATGCGTACGCTTTCACTAAAAGCGTAGACCGTTCTGTAGAGTACAAAGGAATGAGCAACCAGATTGCTCGATTGACAGGCTTACAACCGAATACTGCTTATTATTTTGTGATCAAAGATAGCGACGGAACAAGCCAACGTTTCTGGTTTAAGACCGCTCCTTCTTCTTCTTCAGAACGTCTATCATTTATTTCAGGTGGCGATTCTCGTAACAACAGAGAACCTCGTCAGAACGGTAACCGTATCGTGGCGAGACTTCGTCCACATGCTGTATTTTTTGGTGGCGACATGACCTCTGCAGGTACAGACGAACAATGGCAAAACTGGTTTGACGATTGGCAATTGACAATAGGTACAGACGGCCGTATGATTCCGATTGTTGCCGCAAGAGGTAACCATGAAAGTTCTAACGGAATGATCTATGATCTGTTTGATACACCCTCTACTGATGTGTACTACGGAATTACTTTTGGTACAGATTTACTGAGAGTATATACACTTAATACAGAGATGTCTATCACAGGTGATCAAACAACTTGGTTGGCCAATGATTTGGCTGCCAATGCAAATGTATATTGGAAATCTGCTCAATACCATAAACCTATGCGACCACATGTAAGTGGCAAAACGGAAGGAAACACACATTACAGCAGTTGGGCAGACCTTTTCTACCAAAATAATGTCAAGTTAGTTGTAGAATGTGATGCACATACAGTAAAAACGACTTGGCCAGTAAGACCTTCTACCGATACTGGAAATGAAGAAGGTTTTGTCAGAGATGATGTAAGTGGAACAGTATATACTGGTGAAGGTTGTTGGGGAGCTCCATTACGTTCTAACAACGACAATAAATCTTGGACAAGAGATAGCGGAATGTTCAACCAAGTAAAATGGATTTTCGTTGATCGATCTAAAGTTGAGCTTAGAACAATTAAGGTAGATAATGCAGAAAGTGTTGGTACTGTTAATGATAGCAATATTTTCTCTGCTCCTGCAAACTTAGATATCTGGGCTCCTTCAAACGGTGCAGTGGTTACCATCCAAAACCAAGGAGGTATTCCAGAAGTGTCGCTAGTTTCTCCAGAAAACGACCAATTCTACAGTGAACCAACAACAATCACATTAAGTGCTTCTGCTACTGATTCAGACGGAAGTGTAAAAGATGTTGAGTTTTTTGTTAATGGTGTTTCAGTAGGTTCAGATAATACGGCTCCGTATGAAGTAGAATACACAATTCCTGCAAATGGTCAATATTCTTACTCTGCATTGGTGGAAGATAACGATGGTAATACGATGTCATCATCATCGAGAAATTTCAAAGTGGGTATTACACAAAATTCTATCAATGTACGCGTAAGTACTGATGAAGATGATGCGGAAGAAGCCGAGGACGGGTCTATAGATCTTAGTAGTTCTGATTTAGAATTAGTTTACGATCCTCATGAGGCTGCAGGTAATCAGTCAGTTGGTATTCGTTTCCAAGCATTGGATATTCCACAAGGTGCAATAATCACAGAAGCCTATATTCAATTTACGGCAGATGAAGATAAGAATAATGAAGGTTCGATGAACATCTACGCTCAGGACGTTAATTCTGCAGCAGCCTTTTCTTCAACTGTTAATGATATTTCATCAAGAGCTAAAACCAATGCATCTGTAGCATGGACACCAACTACATGGAGTACTATTGGTGAGGCAGGTG
The DNA here is from genome assembly GCF_947387565.1 of Flammeovirga sp. SubArs3. Taxonomy (NCBI): domain Bacteria; kingdom Pseudomonadati; phylum Bacteroidota; class Cytophagia; order Cytophagales; family Flammeovirgaceae; genus Flammeovirga; species Flammeovirga sp. SubArs3. The sequence continues at coordinate 497,678 of NZ_CANDOA010000005.1, forward strand.
ATGCTCAGAAAACTCCTAACTTAAGTGCACTTGTTCAGGAAGTGATTGATAGAGATGGATGGACTTCAGGAAATAATATGGCATTTATCATTGAAGGAACAGGCCGTAGAGTTGCAGAGTCTTACAAAGGTTCAAGTACAGCCGCGCCACAACTTATCGTTGAGTATAAGAATACCTATTCTTTATCATTAGCAGCAACCAATGGTACTATCACTTCTTCAGTTCCTAATCAGAATAGTATTGAAGAAGGTCAAGAAGTAACATTAACAGCTAACCCTGCTTCTGGCTATGAATTTAGTGGTTGGTCTGGCGACATCACAAGTAATGAAAACCCTGTGACGGTGCTTATGGATCAGAACAAAAACATCACTGCGAATTTTACAGAGAAACCATCTGGTACTACAATTACAGTTAGTGTGATTAAAGGAAATGATGATGCCGAAGAAGCAGAAAGCGGGTTGGTAAGCACAAGTAGCACTGATCTTGAATTGGTATACGATGATCTTGAAAATGCTGGCAATCAAATGGTCGGTATTCGTTTTAGAGATATTAATATACCGCAAGGGGCTACAATCACCAATGCCTTTATACAGTTTACAGCAGATGAAAATAAAAATGATAATGGTTCTTTGACTATACATGCACAGTTTGCGAATAGACCAAGTACGTTTACTACAAATACAAATGATATCTCTTTACGACCAAAAACCACTGCATCTGTAGCATGGACTCCAGCAGCTTGGAATACAGTGGGTGAAGCAGGTAGTGCACAAAGAACTCCTGATCTTAAAAATATTGTTCAGGAAATTGTAAACAGATCTGGCTGGGCTCAAGGGCATTTAGTATTTATTATTCAAGGTACAGGCAGAAGAGTGGCGAAAGCTTACACTAATTCTTCTCCAGCAGATGCTCCAAAACTTACTATTACTTATGAAGATAATGGCTCAAGTAGTAGAACAATGAGTACTGAATCTGTATTTGGAGGTAGCTATGATGAAATAAATCAATTTAAAGTCTACCCGAATCCGATCACAGACATCGTAAACCTAGAATTTGAAGCGAGTACATCTGAACAAATCGGTATCACTTTCTATGATATTTTAGGTAAGGTAGTCTTAACTACAAACGCTGTCACAAACAGTGGGCGAAATAAGATTGAAATCAAAACATCGTCCCTACTTCCGGGTAAATATACGGTTAGAATCGTAGGACAAAACCTACAGAAAACTGTCAATCTAGTGAAGTAATTATCATAATAACTTCAGATTATTGGCACTTATTAATATTAAGTTAGCCAATTAATATAAACCCATGATATGCTACCGTACATGCTATTAATGATGTCGGTAGCATATTTTTTTAAATATTTTTTGACTGAGTTCTGAAAAGAAGCCCACATTAATTATTCATTAATATCGCATTAAGCGTTCTAAATACATTTGATGATCATAAAGTCGAAGTGAAAATTTTTAGATTAATCAGCTATTAGAATAAGTTTCTACTCATTGAACTCAAATTTCACTCTATTATAATTTAACTTTTTAAGTATTACGAAATGAATTTTACAAAACTATCATTATTATTTTCTTCTCTAATTGTGCTTTTTTCAGCTTGTAACAAGGAAGTACTTCCTGAAGTCGAATCAAGTCAAACTGAAAGCTCTTCAGCAAGAACACTTGCTGCAGGAGAAGTGGTTGCAATTGCAAACCCTTTGAACGGATCGAATGTGATTCTAGGGTCAACAATCAGTGTCGAAACAATCACTGATACAAATGTTGATCTTATTGCTTGTCGTTTATGGATCGATGATGTTTTTCACAGTGTGGTAAAAACGGCTCCTTATAATTTTGATGTAAGTGGACTTGCCTTAGGTACGCATACTTTAATGGTTAGGGCCAATGGAGCAGACGGTGTAAACCATGACAGTGAAATTATATCAATCACAGTAGTTGATGGTAACTTACCAGGTTCTGTTGAAATTACTTCTTTATCTAATGGAGATACTTTCACAGAAGGAGAAGATATCCTTATCACTTCTGCTAGCTCTGATGGAGATGGCGTGAAGAATATGAGACTTTGGATTGATAACACTTACATTGATTTAGATCAAGAGGCTCCTTTCCAATTTACGGTAAATAACCTTACTCCAGGATCACATACTATTGTTTTAAAGATGAAAGATCAAAAAGACAATGTAACATCAAGTGCTCCTGTAACCATCGAAGTAGAAGCAGCACAGTCTCAAGATATTGTTTGGGATGATTTCAGTTTAAACATCCTTCCATACACGCGTATGAGTGGATACCAAGACATTATTTTCAATAATAGTGTTGTTGGAACTACAGAATTCCTAATTCTTTCAGCAAGTCATGGTAACCCTGATCCAGGTCAGTATCAAAAAGAATCAAAAGTAGAAGGTGGTGATTGGACGAAAATTGGTTACGGTGGTGATGACGATAAGAGTGCTGAAGTATGGGTACGCCAAGTAACATCTAGTAATAAAGATGATCATGGTCAAATCAATACAAAAAATGCAGCAGCTAAATTGACTATCCTTTCTTATGATGGTTTGATTAGTACTGGTGCAACTCAAGATTTATACTTCTTCAATAAAAAAGCAAGTATTGATCACAAAGGTGCTAAAGGTCCTTTCTTAGTAGTGATTGCTACAGATAATGGTAAAGAATCTACTATGTCTGACTTAAACTACGGATATAATTCTAACGGTACAGCTGGTGATGATATGACAATGTTATATCTAACTCATGATGATCAATTCTACGATAACACTTTCACTGTAAGAGGTGGTGCGGTAAGTATACAACTATTACCATAATAATTTAGATGATGAAGAATTGGCTTCCTTTGAGTTTCTCGAAGGGGGCCATACTTTATATAAAATGGTTAATTTTATTAATCCTAAACACCAACAAACAAAATAATAGACTATAAAAGCTTATGAATGTTCTTGTTAATTATCAGGTGAAAATGTGTAGCCTTGTGTTGTTCTTCCTTAGTTTATCGGGATCAGCACAAACCTTTGACATTAATTATAATAGCCCAACCACTTTAGGGACGATAACAGACCCTTTGATTGATGAGGCGAGTGGACTTGCAGCCTCATACAATACTGAAAATGCATTTTGGCTACACAATGATTCTGGCGATGGCCCCAACCTTTGGCTTATTGACAAATCTGGTGCTGTATTGACTCATGGTATTGTAAAAAATAAGAATGGAAGTAATGCTAGTTCAAGAGACTGGGAAGACATCTCTTCTTTTGTGATGAACGGAACTTCTTACTTGATTATTGGTAATTTTGGCGACAACCCAATCAATAAATCAGAATATTATTTATATATCATTGAAGAGCCAGAGTATGATCCTCAAAGTACTTCCAATAATAGCTATGAAATTCTAAAAACTATTACCTATCAATATGAAAATGGATCACAGAATTGTGAATCAATTGGTGTTGATGTCGAAAACGAAAAAATTATATTAGTGAGTAAATCTAGTGTCGGTGGAAATAAAATTGCTTATGAAATTCCCCTATCGATTACATCAGAAGATATTACTACTACAGCAAAAATTATTGGACAATTTCCAATGGATGGTACAACGGCTATGGACATTTCTAACGATGGTCAACATGCAATTGTATTAACTTATACGGATGCTTACGAGTTTACTCGATATGATGGTACGTCATGGGAAGATGCTTTTGGAATAGCTCCAAGAAAAATAACTATGCCACAAAGAAATGGTGGAGAGGCCATTGCCTATGGGGTAAATGGTATTGATCTATATCTTGTTAGAGAGGGTAAATCATCTCCAGTTTGGGAATTAAAAGGAAACATCGAAACTGGTACATTGTTCCAAGTTGATATGGCTGAAAAAAATGATATTTACAATAAGCAGGTTTGGGTAAATATACAAGGTCAAGGTCAACCAATATTAATGACAGATACTGATGAAGACGGCATTTATGCTTGCAAAGTCGATTTAGCAGTAGATAAAAATTATCAATATTCTTTCAGCTATCAAAACGGAACGGATGCAACAAATGATATAATCTACGAGTCTACAGGAGCTACTTGTATTAATGATGACGGTAACCGTGAAGTCTTCGTTTCCAAACAAAATCTCCTACTCAGAAAGGTGCTATTTAGCAATTGCGAAGAACGTCCTAATTATTATATTATTGATGAATGTGAATCATTAACAGGATGGAATACAAATGGGTTGAGTTTAAAAAATACTGATCAGAAGCAAGGTTTAAGTTGTATCGAATTTAAGGGATCATCGAACGTTGAATTTGAGAAAATATTAACAACTCCAACACATGCCAATGGTACAGAAGAAGGAACTGTATTGGAATTTTGGTACTATGTATCTGACCCTTCTTTGTTTGAAGATAGTAATCAAGTTGAAATTACTAGTTCGGGCACATCTGATGTCGATGAATATAGTTGGAGTCTCGATAAAGCCAATCTAGTATCGGGGTGGAATTTCTTACAATTATCAACGAAAGACGCTAATAAAAGAGGAAATCCTGACTTAACTGCCATCAATTACTTTAGACTTTACAGAAGCAAAACTTCAGAAGTAACTACTCGTATTGATGATATTCAACTTATTGGTGAAAATAACTCGTTTGCAAGCGATGCCAGTCTTTCTTTATTAACTATAGAAGCCGGCACTTTAGATCCTTCGTTTAGTCCTGGAATTTTGGAATATTCCGTAGAACTACCCTTTGGTTTTAACACAATCCCATCAGTAACAGCAACAGCTAATCAAGATGGAAAAGCTACAGTTACTATTACAGAAGCAGAGACAATGGATGAGACAACTACGGTTGTGGTTACCGCTGAGGACGGGGTAACTCAACGTACTTATACCATAAGTTTTTATGCAGCTTTAGGGAAATATTTAGATGAATGTGAAGTGAAGGATGGATGGAATCCGAGCATATTAGCCATAAACACTGTTGATCAGAAACAAGGAGAAGGTTGTTTAGAATTTTCAGGGACAGACGACGTAGAATTTGTAAAAAATTTCACTGAAGCTTTCGATTCCAATGGTTCAGAATCTAATGTGAAATTGTCTTTTTGGTATTACGTTTCTAACGTTACTGCATTAGAAGACAAGAACCAAGTAGAAATTAGTAGTTCTGGACAAGCTGATGTGGATGAATACAGTTGGAGTCTTGATAAAAACAATTTAAAAGTAGGTTGGAACTACATCGAACTGGAAACTAGTTTAGCAGCGAAAAGAGGCACACCTGATTTAAGTGCTATTAACTTCTTCAGACTATATCGTGGGAAAACAACAAACATTACAACTCGTATAGATGCAATAAACCTGTACGGCGGTATTGCATTATCTACAGATAACAGTTTATCATCTTTAACGGTTGATAATGGTACCTTATCTCCTACTTTCTCCGCTGAGGAACTTAATTATACTGTAATTTTACCATCTGGTACTTCTGATATTCCACAAGTTTCTGCAACAGCAACAGATCAAAATTCTTCTGTTCAAATCACTCAAGCTGCTACATTGGATGATTTAGCATCAGTGACTGTTTCTGCAGAAGATGGGTCTGTTAGAACCTACAGAATCAGTTTTGAAATAGGTGATCCTACTTCAATTGATGACAAAGACATGTCTATTCAGATTTTTCCAAACCCTGTAACAGACCTCTTATCCATTCAATCGAATACGGTGATACAGTCTATTTTAGTACTGAATGTCAATGGTTATCTAAAGTATTCTCAAGAGATCTACGATCAAGCAATTCAAATCAATACAGATCAATGGGAAAAGGGTCTTTATTGCTTAAAAGTTACATTACAAAATGGACAAACCATTGTGAGAAAAATTATCAAATAGTAAAGCCATTTCTATCGGATTTTAGGTTCTCACTTCTCAGTAAGAAATATATTTAAAAGAGTTAGAAAGGAATGAAAACTTTCAACTTCTTTATCACAAAAAGGGTCAAACTTCGAAAAGTCTGACCCTTTTATTTCACTTATATAATTCTACTAAAATGTTTCTTATTCGACAATTACTTTTATCGGCAGATGATTATTGATGGATAATAAGTATAACCCATTTTCAAGATGATGTACATCGATCGCACCATTTGTAGTTTCAGACTGAATCAATCTACCTTGGAAATCATAAAGTTGATAAGGTACTGATTTATCTAACCCATTAATATAGAATTTATCATTAGATGGATTGGGATAGACGACAAACTGAATAGGAAGTTCGTCTGTACTTGTAACCACCTTTTCTTTTAACAGAATACTAAATACAGCATGATCTAAATCGTTTGTATAAATTTTTAAAGTGCCATCTGCAGCGTTTTTATCTGCTACATTATAGTTCACTTTCACTTCTACTGTTTCATCCGGACGTAAGAAAGTGACATCCGTATCAAAGGTTAATGTAAATTCACTGTTGTCTTCGATCTCTAATTTATCTAATTCAAGGATTTCAGTTCCTGTATTCTTTAGCTCAATCGTATATTCATTGGTAGCTCCGAAATCCAATACTCCCCCATTCTCTATACTCTGACCAAATACCACTTCTAACTGTGGTACCTTATTATCAAAAGCCAAATCGAAAGCAAATATGTTAGCATTGGTTTCGTCAGAATTAATAATAAATTTTGATTGGAAAGTCCCAGGTTGGATCGCTTCAACTTCCAAAACTAAAGTCGCAGAAGTATTGGGTTGTAATGTGATCGGGAAGTTAACTCCAGAAAAACTCACTTTATGTCCTTCGGCACTTTCTGCAGTCAAAGAATTTAGCGTTAATGGTGCTCTACCTGTATTTTTTAATGTATAATCACTAGAAAACTTATTATCGTAAGTTAAACTACCCTGATCAATAACTGCTCCGTCCCAAACACTGAACCTGTCATTATAGTACGTTACAACTAAATCTCCTTTAATCATCGATACCTCAATTTGTACTTTCTGTACTGGAGTATCATGATCATTCGTCGTCACTACAAGTGTTTCTTGGATAAAGTGTGCTTTCTCTTTTTCTTTCACATAAATCTTTACCTTACCACTAGTGCTCGGTAGGATTTTATCTTTAGGTGAAGAAATAATTTCAAACGTAGTCTGGTCTACATTTTCGAATTTCAAGTCTTGCACAGTGATTGGAAGATTACCCGTATTTTTTACTTCCATATCAAACTCAAGACCGTCATTCATAATTACTTCTCCCAGGATAATTGGGAAAGACTCCGTAACATGCTTCCGTTTGTACACCAACTGAGACTCATTGAAGAAATGTTGCGTATGAATTTGTAAAAGAATGTCCTTATTCTCTCTATTGTTGGATTTGATTTCAACAGGAAACTGAGTTTGTGATACTCTATTTACTTTTGGAGTATAGGTCACTTCTATCTTTTGTTGCTCATTAGGTCGGATTACACCACCAGCATAACTTAGTTCTAATTCATGGTTAGAATCATAAACCTCCGTAAAAGAAGTAATATCTAAATCCATATTGCCAATGTTTTCAATATAGAGTTCATCATTTACTACTTCCCCATTGTAGTTTTTCTTTAGAAAGAAGCCCGCTGAATTAGATACTTCATTGTTATCTTTATTGACTAACCTTAGAATAGCCGCTTCAACCACTGTTGATAATTTCACCTTAACATGGTTTAAAGGTGAACCATCTGTATAAAAATTAAGTGTTACATCTTTCTGACCAATGCTTTGTGGTGATAAACGTACTTTGAATGTTTTTGACGCTGCAGGTTGTAATGTTTCATGATTTCCACCATTAAGTAGTGAAAATGCACCATTCAGCTCCGTTATATTAACACTTGTGATTTTTAACGGTGCATTACCTGTATTCACTAAATCAAATTCAAACTCTGTAGTTGCATAGCTTATTCTGCCTGCATCTATCGTAGCATTATTTGCAACAACTACATCATTATACTTTACCTCTGCTTTCCCGGACACCACTCTACCTATAATGGTATATTTAATTATGTCTTTATTGGCATTTTCTAATTTTTGTTCAAAGGTCGTATTGATGTCTCCTAATGTCGTTGCTTTAAAAGTTAGGTTATCATTAAACGAGTATCCATTACCGTAAATATGTTTTTTAGTAATCGATGCACTGATTTCATTGTTTGTAGAGAAATTAGACAAAGGAGATACGTACATAAACCCTTTTCCAATGTTTTCATTCTTTAACGTAAAGTATATAGTCTCCCCAAGCTTTACGTCGCCTAAATCGATAGTGTAATTTGTAATGACATAATCATCAGAAGTAACTTCTAATTCCCCTTTATCTTGGTTTGCCTCTGCATTAATAGTGAATGAAGGAACATTGGTATCTGATGTATTAAATGTCATCGTTCCTCTTTGAGCACTGATATCCTCACTTGGCGAGTAATAAATAGCTAAATCTGCCTCATCATTAGCTGGGATCGTAAAATCATCCGCATTTGGATAGAAGAAAAAGGAAGAACTGCCACTTGTTGCCAATGATGATATTGTCAATGTTTCAGTTGTTGATGTATTTCTTAGTTTGATGATTTTGAAAACAAAAGACCCTGAGTTTCCAAAATTTCCAAATGGTATCGTTTCATTGTTAGATAAAGGAGTTGAACTTCCATCGTCATTAGAAAGTGCAATAGACAAAGCTCCCTGACCAAAAGTATAGGATACAATAAGTAGGTTCAAAAGTAATATCCTAATGAGAGATAATGAGTATTTTTTCGACATAGCAGGTTAATGATTATTTAAGTCTGATTGATGATATAGATTTTGAAATAATATGTTCGAGTATTCAAAAGTATGTGGAATGTTATCATAATAAAAATCATACTTCAACCGATTGCATTCAAAATAATTCTACCATTCAACTTAATTCACTTCATTAATTTTTACTATTTAGATTACCACAGAATATTATTTCACAGATACTCAATTTATATAGTTGATTGTGTTTTTTAGAATTTTTCACAATGTTAGGGTACGTTAACTTAATGGATTTATATACACCAATCAGTTGAAAATATTCAAAATCTATTTTTTTAGTGGTCATTGAAAAAACCATGGTTTGTGAAGAATAATGCTATAAATAGTGCTTTTTTGGCGGCTAATTATGGATTTTAATTCAAATTAATCCGTTATTAACCCTAAACTATTCTTAAATTAAGAGTTGTTCCTACGTTTGTTATCAGTTACAACGGCACTACTATCAATATTTTTTAGTGGAACAAAAGTGACGATTTACTCAGTTTTCTATTTTTTAAAAATTTCAATTAAATGAAATATACCAACTTATTATACCTTCTATTTTTTGGAACATTATTCAGTTGTGGTACAAAACCTCAATCGAACCAAGCAAAGGTAAACGAGCGCCCTAATATTTTATTTATTATGTCTGATGATCATGCTTACCAAGCCATCAGTGCATACGACAAGACCCTAACAACAACTCCTAACATTGACCGTATAGCCAATGAAGGAATAAAATTTAATAATGCATGTGTAACCAATTCAATTTGCTCTCCTTCTAGAGCAGTGATTTTAACGGGTAAACACTCACATATTAACGGTAAAACAGATAACAACTTCCCGTTTAATCGAGATAATGTTACCTTCCCACAGATATTTCAAAAAGAAGGATATCAAACGGCAATGTTTGGTAAACTACACTTTGGAAATAATCCAAAAGGCTTCGACCAATTTAAAATCTTAATTGGGCAGGGACATTATTACAACCCGACATTTATTACTAAGGAAGAAGGTAAGAAAACATACCCAGGTTATGTCACTGATATTGTTACTGATATGACACTGGATTGGTTGGAGAAAGAAAGAGATAAAGAAAAGCCATTTATGTTGATGTATCTTCATAAAGCACCTCATAGAGAATGGTTACCAAAAGCAAAACACTACCAAGAATATACAAAGAAGACTTTCAAAGAACCTTCTACTTTATTTGATGATTACGCTGGAAGAGGTACTGCTGCCCATACTGCAGAAATGAATATCCTTAAGCACATGAACTGGGCCGGAGATTCTAAATTATATCCAGAAACAATGGAAGCTTTGGGTATTCCTGAAGGGTCACATTGGGATTATGATGCTTTCAACAAAGAAAGAGATCGTATGACCGAAGAGCAAAAGAAACAATGGGATGCCGTTTATCAACCTGTTAATGAAGAGTTCAAAAAGAACTACGCATCAATGGACAAAAAGGATTTGATGAAATGGAGATACCAACGATATATGCAAGATTACCTAGGTACAATTGCTTCTGTAGATGAAAATGTAGGTAGAGTATTAGACTATTTAGATGACAATGATTTATCAGACAACACTTTAGTGGTGTATACTTCTGATCAAGGGTTCTATCTTGGTGAACATGGTTGGTTTGACAAGCGTTTTGCTTACAACGAGTCGTTTAAAACACCATTATTAATCCGTTGGCCAAATAAAATTAAAGCCGGAATTACCAACGAAGAAATGGTTCAAAACCTAGATTTCGCACAAACATTTTTAGCTGCAGCAGGTATTGCTGCTCCAAATGATATGCAAGGTGAAAGCTTAATGCCATTATTAACTGGAAATGATGCGGAGTGGGATAGAGATGCTGTATACTATCACTATTACGAATACCCATCAATCCATATGGTAAAACGTCACTATGCAATAATTACTAAGGAGTACAAGCTAATCCACTATTATTATGATGTAGACGAGTGGGAATTATTCGATAGAAAGAAAGATCCTAATGAGTTAAGAAATGTCTATGATGATCCTGCTTATGCAGCTACAGTTACACAACTGAAAAAAGATCTAGCCGACCTTAGAGTAAAATACAAAGACAGTTCAGAAATTGATCAAAGATTATTGAACATGTACTTAGAATCAAAATATGCGAAAAACAGATAAATAAGTGAATTTCTATATAATAGCTTAGAATTAGATGATGGAAGATAAGGCTCAATTTTTGAGCCTTATTTTTTTAGATGATTATCAAACCCAACCTTTTATTTTATTGATTATTAATCAATTGAAGAAGAAAGTTGGAAGAATGAATTATAATAATACTCCTTACCGTTATTATCTATATCATAAAGTTCTATTAGTTTAGATTCTGGAACAATTGAATTAATTATTTCAATCAATTCACCCTCATCGGATGTGGAGTATAAATCAGTATTATAATCTAATATATATCCATTTTCTTTCGACCAATTTAAAAATATAAACCCACATTCTGCATAGACTTCTACTCTCATATTTGTGAACCTCGAAGATTTAGATTTATTGTCTTGAATCAAGTTAACTAAATCTAATAATGCTTCTCTTGAATTTGAATTAGTATCATATTTACCTCTTACAACTTTATAGAAAAAATCTCCTTGTAAGTTCGTAACTTCATATTTATTAGGAATGACATTTAACTCCTCATACTCTATAAAGAAATTATTAGTATTGTGTTCTCTTTTAAGGACAATATTAAATAATCCATTATGGTTCTTTTTTAATCTAATAGCCCAAGTTTCTTCATCATTATAATGACCATTTAAATCAAGTTTTAGCTGAGAGCCAGATTCTGTAATTACAGTTTCATCACCAGTTCCTAAAATATTTGATTCCCAGTTATATCCATCATAAATTTTAAAATACACATCATCATATTGTAAGTCCTGAAAAGTATAATCGATATAATCATAGTTTTTATCAGAGTAATTTGAATGACTAAGAAGTTTATGATCAAAACTCCAGCCATTAAAATCTCCTACAATTCCCCATTCTCCAAAATTAACTGGTATTTCAGGGTTCAACTCAATTGGATCGGAATGAAATCCAGGATTTATATCAAGATGAATTCCTTTACTTGGCTCATTTGGATCATTACCTTCTTTTACTGTATATGTATAAGTGTAGTTTGTATTTAGATCGTTAACATTTAAATATTGATCGCCATCTACAGTTTCGATAGTGATATTGTAATTATTATAAGAATATAGAAATGCATAAAATGATTGTCCATTTTCGCATTTTTCAAAATCCACTCCATTCGAGTGTACATTTTTTATATAATTTTCAACAACGCTGTCTCCACTTATTTTTAGGTAAGTAAATTCTATGTTATGCATAGGAATAGAGATATCATTATCTGATGCTCCCCCTGTTCCATGTCCTTGTAATGTATAGTAAGAATTTACATAATTTGAATAATTTTGATATATATCAATTGTGAAATCTCCGGAAACACTGTCAATTAATAATTCTTCTCTGATATCAAAATTGTCTGAAATAAGCTTTGAACCATTAAAATCATTTAAAAAAACAGAGTATCCTGTATATTTTAATTCATCTTGTGGGTTATGTTTAGCGTTCATTGGAGATATATCCATGTCATAAGATGTACTGACAAGTAAAGTCCTCAACTCTTCATGAGGAACAAGATTTTCATCTTGGTTCGTACATGAAAAAATAAACAAAGCAGGAATTATTAAAAGTATAAAATGTTTCATTAGCTATTTTTGTAATTAGAATTACACACAATGTAACGATGTTTCTTTTTAGATGTTCTAATAGTATTGATAACGAATCATAAGTAACTTTTCACCTATTTTGTTACCACAAAAAAAGAGGCTACCTCCAATAAAAGGTAGCCTCAATGCTCTCTGTAATATAAACTTACTTTTTCTAATCGAATATTATCTTCTTTGAAATACTATGCTCTCCAGAAGTGATCTGAATAATATATAGACCTTGTGGTAGGGACAATTCAAATGTATTTCCAAAAACTTCACTTTTTGCCACAACAGTTCCTGTTAAGTCGTACACAACATACTCCGATTGAGAGGCATTCACCTCAAAGTTCATAGTATGTGATGTAGGATTAGGGAAAGCGTTAAGTTGGATTGCATGATTACCTAATGAAAGAACCTCATCGCCAGTAGTGAAACTAAATAACTCACTATACTCTGATAGTTGATTACTTTCTTTTGTTCTTGTTCTAATGACAACGATATATTCCTTGTTTGGAATCAGGTCTGTTAATTCAAAAGATAGATCTTCTGTTTCATACCAACGTCCATACACATCTAACTCATAGATAAGCCCTTTATGTCTTTCGACCTCCCAAGTAATTGTTGCTGAATTGCCTGAGACCTCAACAGCTGCGAGGTTATATGGAATTAGTGGAACAATCGGCTTATCAGTAAATTGATAGAATTCTAATGGTTCCGATGATTTTCCTGAGAAATCGTAAGCTACTATGGTAAACTTATATTCAGTATCCATATCCAATTCAGTATATCTCATCGACATTTCATTCGTGATCACTGGATCTTCATCATTAATAGCTATTGTATAATATTCTGTAGCTACATCATCAATAGCTTCATCCCATTCTAATTCTAAAGCAGTATCTAATATTTCTGTAAAATTCACATTTTCTGGTTGTTCAGGTGCAGTTTCATCTTGTATTAGATCTTCAACGGCTACCCTACCATTTCTTTGATAAGCACCAACATCAATAGATCCTGATAGTTTTGATCGAATCATTCCTAACTGATCTACTAAATAAGGATGATCGTTATCTGCTTTGACAATTGAAGGATCACCATAATTAGCTGCCACACTATGATCTGGGAAAGATACGATACCATTGTCATCAATAGGCAACAGCTCAATCACTGGTCTAGTCTCCTCGTTACCAAATAAAACTCTTCCATCGTTCACTATATCTTCTGTTAATCCACTAACAAAATTTCCAATAATTGATGAATTAATCTCTATTGATTTATACTCTACAAAATTGACATCTGATGGATCTCCAGTACCATCATTTTGAACTTTACTTAAGTTTCCATGAATAATGGAGTTATTAATGATGAATTCGTGATTGGCATTACTACTTCTAAGCCCTCCACAGTTTTTCACACTATTAGCATTACCATTAAAAGTCATCGTCACATTATCAAAACGTGTGGATGCCTCAGAGTTAGATACAACGTTGATGGTTCCTCCTTGAGTGCTTGATCTATTTCCGTAGAAAGTACTATTTCTAATATGAGTAAATACTGCACCGTAAATGTACATCGCCCCACCTTGACGGTTCGACTTATTATCTTGTACTAACGTTTCATATATATTTAAATTGACAGTATTTCCACCTATCCCTGCAACGATTGCTCCTCCGTTTCCTAATGCATCATCAACGAAAGTAGTATTATTCGTAATTTTACATGATAAAAGATTCAAAGTTCCTTCAATTTCTGCAGCAATCGCTCCACCGTCATGGACAGTAGAGTTATTTGTGAAATTACATTTTTGAAAAGTCACTTCACCACTACCGCTTACCCAAATAGCTCCACCTGTTTCTTGAGTGGTATTAAACATTCCATTACCATTGGTAAACGTCACATTTTTAACGATTAAGTAAGCACCATCTTGAATGTTGGTGTAGTTAAAAAACTTAGTCGCACTACCTCCATCCAAGGTCGCATTATTTTGACCTATGATTGTAATATTTTTTTCTACAGAAAAAGCTTGAGCGTGTGTGATTGTTCCATTCAGATAAATCACATCTCCATTTTCTGCTAACGTGTATGCTGTGTTTAGAGTAGCAACTGCCGTATTAGAAGTTAAGCCATCATTGGAATTATTTCCGCTATTACTTACGTAAATATCTTTTGCAAATAGACTTGAGATTGAAAGGCAGCTCAAGAAAAGTAATAGTACATTTCGTTTCATATAGCAAAATTTGTTTTTAAAGTTCATTCATTTCGGATAAAGCAAATATGGGTGTAAGTCCAAAATTTTTGCTAATTAGACATTAATTTGGAATTAATTTGCTGGTTAATCGGGATAATAACGTAAAAAATACATTTAAATTTATCGAATATTTTTCATAACTACTCAATACTTAAATACAATTCTTACTCTTAATGTAGCGTAAGCGTACGGCTCCCATCAGTTCCCCATTCCTTGTTCGGTAATTCGCCCATAATTAATTCGAGTTTTCCACCTTTCATAATATCATCATGTTTAATAAAAGGTTCATTAATTTCCTCCCCATTTAAGAAGGCTTGTTGAATATATTTTTTCTCTTTTGATGATCCCTTTGCATGGATTTCAAAAATTCTACCATTCTGCAATTCAATAGAAGATTTTTCAAAAATTGGGCTAGTGATATCATAATAAGGTAGACCAGGAGTTACCGGATAAATACCTAAAGAAGTCATCACCACAAAGGCAGTCATTCCCCCACCATCTTCATCTCCAGGGATACCAAAAATATTGTCTTTAAACCAAGTGTCTAACAAAAATCTTGTTCTCTTTTGCGTCTTCCATGGAGCACCAAAATGATTGTATAAGTATGGGATGTGAAATGAAGGTTCATTACCCATAGAAAATTGACCTACCATTCCTGTAGAATTTGCACCATTTACATAAAATGCTGCTTTTCTCATTCCTAACGGTTCTCTAAAAAGTTGGTCCAAGCGTTGTTCTGCTTTTTCTTTACCTCCTAACAATTGTATAAGTCCTGAAATATCTTGTTGAACATCCCAAGCATACGTCCAAGCGTTATTTTCATCAAAGTAATTTCTATATCCAAGGCCTCCCCCATTTTTAGGGTCGATATTAATCCAGTTCCCTTCACTATCCTTCGGCATAAATAATTGTAGTTTATCATTCCAAAGGTTTTTGTAATTCTTTGAGTAAACGTAATATTCCTTGCTATTCTTTATATCTCCAAGAGATTCTGCAATTCCACCTAACGCCCAAAAATCAAATGAGATCCCTAAAGTCACGGCAACAGGTTGTCTCCTTTCGAAGTTGTCCACATTCTTAATGGTATCTTTCTCTCCAAGTTTTAGTGCTGGATAGTAACCTTCTTTAAGGAAAAAGTCATCGATATATCCTTTTTTGTGACCTTGTCTCCAAGGTAAGAACGTTCCTTCTGTAAGGTTTTTCTGAATACCTTCGTAAGCAAGTTGATGATCAAAATTTGTGATGCCTTTATTTAATGCATCTAGAATAATTGAAGAAGTATGGTATGAATTCATACACATATGGTTACCAAACACTTGAGGGAATGTCGGCATCCATCCACTGTGTTGATACATTTGAACATAAGACTGCACCATGTCTCCTTGTTGTTCAGGATTTAAGATCGTTCTGAGAGGATGAGTAGCTCTATAGGTATCCCAAACCCAATCATCTACATAATAAGGTCGGTCGGATGAATATACTTTTCCATCATAGATATTATAATATTTCCCATATTCATTGATATCTACCATTCTTTCATAAGTACGGTATAAAGAAGTATAGAAAGTTCTCTTTTGTGCGGTAGAGCCACCTTCCACTTTTACTTGGTTAATTGCCTTTTGCCAAGCTTTCTTCGCCTGTGAACGTACAATATCAAAGGTCTTACCTTTTAGCTCTCTCTTAAAGTTGTCACGCGCTTGCTCTTTACTCACATAAGAAACTGCATATTTTACATAAACAGTTTCAGGAGCTTCATTAGTTGATGAAAGAGAAAGAACAGGTGTATTTTTTGAGTTTTGCTTTAGCTTTACTGGTTGAGCATCCTCATCTACTAATTCCATATAAGCATAGACTTCCATAGAAAGAGTATCAGCGTCCACTCCTCGTTCTTCGTTATAGATGGTTTCAGTGAAAACAAATGTATTGGCATTGATTACCTCTACATCCATTTTGCCTTTACCCCTCACCATTAATTCGCTTTCTCCTTTTGGGAACTCTATTTTATAAATACCACTCTTATCTGAAGGAGTAAAACTGACTCTGATATTGTCTTCGATAAGAAAAGTAGTAAAATGCCAAGGTTGATATTTTTCTAGATCATGATCTATAATCATCGACTGATTATGTAATGAAGCTTTATTATTTGCTGCCACTTTTAAATGAAACAATCCTGTATTACGGTGCATGTAAACATGTAGTGGGAAAGCTTTAATTTCATCAGATAAGTAATCTTTTCTAACGGGAAAAGTTCTTAACATCTGATTTGGCAAATGCGTTGTTGGATAAGTGGGTACAAGAAATGGAGCAACATTACCTATTGTTGGATCTATATAATCTACAAAGTCTACTTCTTCATCTGGTTGAATCTGCAAACTCAACAAACTTAATAATGACAATATTGCTATTCCTGATATTATAATTTTTTTATCGATTCTCATTCTTAGTTTTTCTTTCATCACACATTGTTTACTTCAAAGGTATCTTGTGATGCAAATAGATGATTAATGCATCGTTAAATAGTACTTAATTAATGGTATCTGCTTTCCTATCATTAATTTTTAGTCGTTACAGCAGTTGGTATAATAGTGTAGATAAGCCACTACTCTAATCATAGAATAGCAGCTTATCGTACCTATTGTTAAAGAGTGAAAGTTTTCTATTGGAAGCTGATTTTCTTCACAATAGCCTTTTCATTTGTGATAATGTTCAAGATGTACATACCACTAGGTAATGATAAATTGAATTGGTTAGTATCTAAATTTCCTACTTCAACTTTACGGCCATTAAGATCACTCACATAGTAAGTTCCTTGTAAATGAGAAGGAAGTTGAATAGTCATTTTTGATACAGAAGGATTCGGGAATGCCTTCACAAGAGCACTTAAATCATCTACTAAACTTAAAGGTTCAGCAGATAAAGTAGAGAATGTTACGGCATCGCTATTTTCTGATGCTTCCTCTTTTT
Organism: Flammeovirga sp. SubArs3; assembly: GCF_947387565.1. Classification (NCBI taxonomy): domain Bacteria; kingdom Pseudomonadati; phylum Bacteroidota; class Cytophagia; order Cytophagales; family Flammeovirgaceae; genus Flammeovirga; species Flammeovirga sp. SubArs3. The sequence continues at coordinate 515,437 of NZ_CANDOA010000005.1, forward strand.
CGTTCACCGTTTTAATTGTAAATGAATAATCTGTTGCTTCAGTTAGTTCTTCAAAAGTAAATGACGTTGCTGAAGTTTCGTACTCTTGCTCTCCCATTGTAATCACATAAGAGATTTCAAAAGCATGTAGTGGTGCAGTCCAAGAAATTGTAGCTGAATTTACTTTAATCTCTGTTACTTTAATTTCCGATGGACTTACCGGAGCAAAGTAAGTAGTTAACACACTTTGTACTTCGCTTACCTCAGACTTGAAGTTATATTCATCTTCAACATGTAATGTGAAGTCATAAGATGTATTTTCATCCAAATCAGTTACTGTATATGATGTTCCTTCTACCGTCATTTCTGTCTCACCAAACGTCAGAACATAATCAAAATCTGAAGAGTGAGTGATGGCATCCCAAGAGATAGTCACTGAAGTCTCGTTTACTTCAGAAACAGTAATATTCGCTGGTGTAGAAGGGTAATCAATCATCGTTGTGAAAGCTACTGATGCACTTGTCTCAGAAACAATATCGTTTCCATCAACAGCTTGTACCGTTACATCATATTCTGTTCCTTGTGCTAATCCTGTAACATCCAATGACGTCTCAGCTGTAGTATATTCCATTTCGCCTACTGTCACCGTATAAGTAACATCTAGGATATGAGTTGAAGCTGTCCAGGATACTGAAGCAGTTGTATAAGATACATTCGAAACAGCTACGTCTGCTGGAGTAGTTGGTGCAGAATATAATGTTGTGAAAGATACTGATTCGCTAAATTCAGAACTTACATCATTTGTGTCTACTGCTTTTACTTTTACAGTATACTCTGTATTTTCTGTTAATTCAGTTAGTGAAAGAGACGTTTCTGACGTTTCCACTTCTTCTCCATCGATATCGACTACATAAGTTACATCCATGATGTGTGTTGAAGCACTCCAAGAAATCTCAGCCGTTGTTTTATCAGCTACTATTGTAAGGTCTTCTGGCACTGTTGGAATAGGAATAATAGTTTGGAATGATAGTTCCTCACTTTCCTCCGATACGTTACCTACTGCATCTACAGCCACGATAGTTACTGTATAATCCGTTGAATGCGTTAATTCCTCTAAAGTATATTCCGTTACTGCCGTCATTGTGTTCAATTCAACATCACCTACTTTTAGGATATAGTGATCTACTACATCATTATCCGTTGAAGCCGTCCATTTGATTACTGCAGAATAAGATTGAACATCTGAAGCTGATAAACTTGTCGGTGCTGTTGGCGCCGTTTCGTCTTTAGTTGTCACATCAATCGAAGAGAAATCTGTAGCATTATCAGCATTATCTACCGCTTTAATTGCTATTGCATATTCTGTGTTGGTTGTTAATTCTGAGAAATCATAAGAAGTGACCTCTGCACCAATTTCCATTTCTTCATCATCGATCGATAGAATATATCCTTTTAACCCCGATTCATCGTCTGTAGCAGCTGACCAAGTTACAGTAAAACCTGTTTCAGTAATAGCTGATGATGTTAACGCTGGCGTAAAAGAAGGTAAGGTTTCATCTAAAGTCATAATGCTTGATGTTCCTTGACTTGATTTACCAAATACATCATAAGCAATTACCTTAACATCATACGAAGTATATTCTTCTAATGAAGTTAATTGATAAGTAAGTGATGTTGTTTCATCGATCAATTCCTCATCTACATAAATCTCATATTTCGAGACGAATGCATTTGCTGCTGTCCATGACAAATCAGCTGTAGTACCTGTTACATTTGAAGCTGTAATTGTTGGTGATACCGGATCTGTTACTTCTTGAGCATCCATTTGGTAAGCACCAGCATCGATCATACCATTTGTATTTGGTCTAATATTTCCCAGCTGATCAAATACAAAGTCATTCGGTTCATCTTGTAAGTACTCTCCTTTACCTAGACCAACAGCTACTGCATCACCAGAAAATGTCATCACTTCTTTTTCTGCATCTAAAGTAAGTGTAAGTTCAGCCTTGTCAATAATATTATTTCCACTATTATTTTTTCCTACAAGAGAGAATTCATCGATGGTAAACAACCCTTCTGTTTCTACTTCACTCTTATCAGCAGCACCAATAATTGAAGTATAAACATTTACTGGAGAAGTTACCTGAAGATCTGATTCAACTATTGTTTCACCTGATGAGTATACATTTTCAAAAAGAATCGTATTGTATAGGTTCGTAATGTAGTTGGCATTATTTACTCTTAAACCACCTGCTTGTCCAAAACTATTTGTTGTAATGTTTCCGTAAACAGTTGCGTTGATTAGCTCTAATGAACCTGTGCCTGTAGAAGCAATACTTACAGCACCACCGTTATTATCTGCGCTATTGTTATACAATGTTGAATTTATAATCTTAACAGATGATGGATTTTTTTTGTTTGCAATTACACCAATCGCACCACCGTTATTTACCGCAGTATTTGAAGCAAAATAAGATTGAGAGATCGTAAGTTTTATCTCACCGTTATTAGAGTTAAAGAAGATAGCACCACCATCGTAAGAACTTGTATTACTTACAAATCTTGAGTTTTTGATCACCACCTGGGCATCCTGGCTTAACGCCATTGCACCACCCATATTACTGTCTTCTGCAGGACCCGTCGTAGAGTTATTGGTAAATGTACAACCATCAAAAGATACCATACCACCATCAACTGCTACTGCACCACCGTTGTTGGCCGTTGTATTTTGATCAAAAGTACAATTGATCACTTCAATAACTGGACTTGCACTACCAGCGAAAGTTACGGCTCCACCGATGTTATACGATCCTTCTGTGTTGTACTCCCCATTACCATTTCTTAATGTAAGATCAATCAGTTTGAAGTAAGGCATTTCATCCTCTTCAGATAAACTTACATTGAAAAATTTAGTTACACCACCTGCATCCAAAGTACCATTGTTTATGCCTTGTACAGTGATACTTTTGGCAATGGCTAAAGATGCTGTAAAATCAACTGTTCCGTTGATGTAAATAATATCACCAGATTCAGCCAGTGAATAGGCTTTGTTAAATGTCTTGAATGATGTTTCTGGAGTTACTCCGTCATTTAAATCATCATCGCCTGCACTACTAACATAAATGTCTTTTGCCCATAATGAACTTGTTATGGCAAAGAAAATAAAAATTAGTGTATTGAGTTTTTTCATAACTTTTATTATTTGCTTGCTATCGGATTGTCTTTGTTAGCTTTTAAAATTGTTATCCCTATTGTGTCTTGATGTCGGTCATTTCACTCATTTCTACCAATTTTTGGGCATAACAAAGAGGCAATACAGTAGCATGTATTTTAAATAGTTGAAGAAAAATAAAGGGAGTAGTAGAAGTAGTTTTCTACTACCCCCTTTCTAAAAATATATCGTTTGATTTTTTATTGAATAGAGCCTAATTCAACAGATTGTACCTGTACCGTTTTAAAGATATTCTCCTTACGGTTCTTCATAAACGGTTTCTCTTTATATCTTTTGATGGTATCTTTTCCACTAGACCATAAGGTAATTACTGTACCATCGGCCTTTCGAGCAATCAGATTATCAATATAGAAGTGATACGTTCCTGGCTTTCTAGATTGGAATGACATCATATTGTAAGAAAGTTTTTGTGGAGTTGCTTCTCCAATACCAATCACCCTATGTTCCCATTTGCCTTTACCTGCTTTTACTCCAGGACCTTTTTTCTGATATCTTCCGTATTGGTCATAACCAGACTTAGCAAACAATACTTTCCATGTACTAGTTGGAGAATAAAAGAAGCCTTCATTCATACCATCTTCAGCCACCATGATATCGTATTCCACAACATCGCCAGGTTCGATAGTATATTTCATTTTATCGTATCCTTCTGCAAAAGCAAACCTCATAATATCTTTTCCACTTTTAACGGCAGCAGTTTGTTCGATAAAAAATTCTAAGACTTCACCATCAGGCTTTGCCTCGGCCGTTGCACTTGGTAAATGATCCGTCGGTAAATAAGAAGGGTTAATGGTATTTGCTCTAAGGAAATCGATATGCAATTTTTTCATTGCTTCTACCTTTTCAGGATATTGACTTGCTAAGTTATTTTCTTCTTTTAAATCTTTACTAAGATCGTAAAGTTGAATTTCCTGTGGATTATAGATCAATTTCCAATTTCCCTCTTTTACTGCACCTTCACCAGTCCAAACCCATTGTTGAACTGTAGCTGCATTTTCTGTATTTGAAAGAATCGATTTTGATAAATCTCTACCATCTATTGCAATTGTTTCATCTCTTTTTGCACCAACCATTGATGTTAATGTTGGATAGATATCTAAGAAATTGAAGTCTCCTTCATATTTATTTCCTTTATTCAATCCTCCATTTTTCCACATCATCGCCATAGGAACATGTATACCGCCTTCATAGATAGTATGTTTATGTCCTTTAAATGGTAAGTTGTTTCCTTCTGGAGTAGCACCATTGTCTGATGTGAACATCACAATGGTATTATCTAACAGATTTTCTTTCTTTAGGTATTCCAATACTTCTCCTACGGCATCATCCAAACTTAAAAGCATCGCTGAGCGTACAATTTGCTTTTGTTCTTCAGACATTTTCATCCATGCCTTATTCCCTTTAAAGTACTTTTTATATTCTTCTTCTGATAATATTTCTGTACCCTGCTTTACCGCCTCAGGAACTCTCTGAATATCCTTATATTTTGCTTGAAGAGGATTGTGCATCGCTTCATGTGGAATGTAAGCTAGGAACCTCTCCTCTTTATTTTTCTCAATAAATTCTAGTGCATACTTTGTGATTAAATCTGTCGTGTACCCTTTTTCATTTGGCTTATTGGTTTTGTCATGATACCATGATACTTGACCATAAACATTAGAATAACGAGTGAAATAATTTCCGCCACCACCATAGTAGCCCACAAATCGATCAAAGCCATGTGCGTTTACACCTGCACCTAATTGATACCTTTTGCTATTCTTCTTTTCATTTTCTCCATAAGAAGTGGGAGCTCCATTATGCCATTTACCAAATGCACCCGTTACAAATCCATTCTCTTGTAAAGTCTCTGGAAATGTCTTTTCATCTGTCGATAGTTCACCGCCAGTTTTCGGCCCTGAGTTGGTTTTCACATAATGCTTACCTGTTAACATTCCTGCTCTAGAAGGAGAACATACACAGTGTGTATTATAATTATTAAAAGTAAGGCCCGTTGTAAATATTTTATCAATGTTAGGTGTAGGCGTTAATCCACCATTTACTGATAGGTCACCGTATCCTAAATCGTCTGTATAAAAAATGACAATATTGGGTTTACCTTTCTTTCCTTTATTCGGATCATCCCCTGTTCCTGATGTTGCATTTACAGTGGTAATACCTGCTAGGTAAATGAATAATGTTATGAATAAGTTTCTTTTCATCAGTAATAATTCTATTAAAAAATCTAGATGGTTGATCATTGACTTACACAAAATTGTACAGACTACACTAATTATACATTAATTAATCCTTAACTCCTTGACAATTAAGTGATTTTTTTATCAAAAATTCAACTATTAACTACTGTATATCAATACTTTACATCATTAATACTTAATGATTTTCCTGTAAATTATATCGTTATTATCACACTGAATTTTTAGTAAATAAACCCCTGGATTTAGTGTTTGTATATCCAATAATATTGATTTTTTATCAACATAAATACTTTTCAAGGGTAAACCTAAATAATTACTGATGACAATAGTTGAAATACTATTGGAATTGCATGATACTCTGAACTTTCCATGAGATGGATTCGGATAAATCTTAACGTAATTCTCTTCTGTATCTAAAGCGGTTACATCACCATCTTTTGGGTCTTCAGGGTCCGGATCTTTATCGTCATCATCACCATCTCCAGGTGTTGGTTCTTCAGGATCTTTGTCTTCATCCTCATCAGGGTTTGGTTCCTTATCCTCCTCTTCATCATCTACTATCTTTTCTATTGCTTTTACTTCAAATGAAATTGATTGAGAGGCTTCAAAACAATTCTCATCTTCAATGTTTAGCACCCAAATCCCCTCTTCTTCATCATTAAAAGAAGAGGTCCAAGAAGGATTCTCATTTCGTGAATATTCTTTACCGCTTGGTGAGGTCCAATAGAAAGCATTAGGGAAATCTATATCTGATCTAAAGGTGATGATATCTCCTTCTTCTACTTCAACATCATTCCCTTTTAAGTATTCCCCATGATTCACTTGATATGACAACTGTTCAAAGGTTTCATAAAAAGCATTGGGATCAATCACTTGCATACGAATATCTGATGAAGTACTGAATTGAGGAGATATAATTAACTCTCCATATTTTTCTTCTGCATCAACGATATAACTAAAACTCCTTTTGGAATTATTCATGTTATACTTTTCTGTAGTCGGTAATGTAATTTCAATATCTAAAGGATCATGGAATTTATATCTGTTGGTTGAACTTAATGAATAATCCAAATTCCATTTATGTGCCAAATACCCTTCGATCATTTCTTGTTCTGAGGTTGTTAGTTTACGATCGAAAATCAATACCTCAGCTATATATCCTTTGTGATGTCTTGATTGATTCGATGAACTTCCAAATTGACCCAGATACAATGCATCGTTATTACTCAATTTATCATTCTCGTCGATATCAATCATTACATCTCTAAAGCCATTGGTATATAAAGACATTTCCTGACCTTCTCTTGTAATCGTATTGATGCTTTGAGTAGGCAATCCATAAGCACTACTTGAGTAGTTTACATTACCACCACCAATTGACATTTTACCAGAGTCTGAAGTTCTAAAAAACATTCCATCATCCTCCGTTGAATTTTTATTACATAGCGTATTGCTCCACACATCTATGGGATCTATCTGTTGAACTAAGAAAATGGTAAAGTTACCATCCAAGAAGTCGGTTTCATTTGCCCCAAAAACTGTCAAACTATTGCTTTCTGTTGCTCCAAAAGAAAGAGCTGGCAATCCATTAAAACCGCTCGATGAATACTTAGGTGCAATAGAGGTATTCCAAGCGACTAAATCATTATTATTTTCGGATTGATCCTCCCATTGAGTAACTCTTGTACCGTCTTCGATTCCATTAATTGTGGATGCATCAACCCATAAAAGGGGCTCAATGTCAAATCCAACTCGAATATCAATTTGATCGTCGATACATGCATTAATATTATTAATATTCTCCCAATCTCCTTGATTTACACTCATCTGAATATTTAAATCTCCAGGTACTCCAATCGTATCCTTTGCACTATAAAGATCAAGGCAACTAGAAGTGGAAGTAGCATGACAAACAATAATATCTCCAGATGTGAAATCCGATACTAACAATCTATTGCCATCAGCTTCTATTTCTTGCCCATTCACATACCACACATATTCAGGATTATTCCCTTCGTCCGATAACATAGCTTCTACATACCTAACATCTCTAAAATATTCGGCATTATTACTTAATTTCAACTGCAATCTTGGTTGTATTTCGAAAGACCAATCAATATTAGGCCAAGCCTCTTCACTCCAGTCTATTAACTCTCGGATAATTTCACAATCCACTCCAAACTTAATTGCTTCTCCTATTACCCAATACATATGATCGGCCCATAGAGGTTCTCCAATTTCATCTTCATCTCCTTCGGGAAACTCATCGTTAGATAGTGTTACATCAATCACAGAAGACTTTTCGATGGGGTCTAATACATTCGATCCGTTCATACCAGGTTCCCATCGTTGCCAATTGGCAATATCATGTTTTCTCACTGCTTTGAGAAACTCTCGAAGTTGAGCATCCAATACCCATTTTGCTAAGCCTGGCTCAATCTCATCTAATAAACTTGGCCAGAACCCAGGTTCAAATCCATGTAAATTGTTTTTTCCACCATCGCCTTCTTTTCCAAAGAAATACCAAGGGCCTTGTACTCTAATTCTAAAGCCCATACCATCATTTGGTGTAAGGTCTCCCGACCAAGTTTTGGTTTTATATAATGTCCCCAAAGAATGGTAATACCTTAACGGTTGGAATAAATTAGATGATCTCGAACTCCTTAGAATAAACATCGGCTGATAATTGTAATCCACAGGTCCATTCCACCATTGGTAACCTTCACCACCTGCTAAAATTGCTTGAAGATGATACCATGAAGTAGACTCAAATTGTCCAGTTTCTTCTGGCTGTGTACCGAAAGTCTGACAATCACCATCCAAGCATCCTGTAATATGGGCTGGAACTTCAAAAACATGCTTCGACAATCCATGAAACCACTGACGTTGATTAGGGTTATCTTCTGATAAAATATAATCTTGTGCCTGATCTTGAAGATTGAATTCTTGCATAATCTCAAAGTTTTTAACGGCCATAAGCCTTGCCATACTTGTCGCAGCAAACTCCTGTGGAACATTATCATCCAAAGCATCTAGTCCATTTCCTTTTTTTGAACGCCAATGATTGGTCTCTCCTCCACCCTGAGATTGGAAGAACCTAAAATTATACCTGAATACTTCATGAGCCTCTCTAAATTCAGCTAATTGGTTGTCTGTTAAAGCAGACATATCTACGGTTTTCTCATCACCTTTCTTTGGTAGAGATTCTATCATTTCTCGGATAATCTCTATCCCCTTTTCTGGGTTTAGAAGACTTTCTTGTGAGTTTTTATATTCGTCTCGGTTCTTATAAGTATCCTCATAAAAAGTGCCTTTTGTGAAGGCATCTTTGGGATGGATCATAGGTAACCAATGTTTCCAATCGGGGAATTGAAGTGCTAACGGTAAGGTGGTTCTATCTTCTCCTGTATCCTGATTAAAATATTCTTGAACACTGTTTTTATTTACTCCATTTGGGAACATATATGGGAGCATGTCTTCATCTTTCTCCAACACTGCTTCTAAACCTGCACCTGCAGCCCAATATTCGATTGATTTCCCTTTTAACTGAGGTCCTGGTTGATAAGGTGGATTCCAAGGTCTACCATGACGATTAATATTATCACTTTTATCTTTTAGAGATCGGATATATGAAGCGATCTTTCTTCCCTCATCTTCTGTAAGGTTATGAAATACCGAACGTTCAATAATCGATTTATTCGAATAAGAGAAAAGTTCAAGGTCTCTACCATCTTGAGTATGACAATCAGCACAAGTAGCTTGAATAGGAGCATGAGGTAATAACTCATATCCATACCAGAATCCTTTAGTATCCTCTTTCAAATAATTAGACCATAATGCCCCTTCTCTCCATAGTTCTTCACCTTCTTTTATAGATTTATCATCTGTATATGGACCGACCCAAAACTCAGGGTCGTCATCATAGAAAAAGTCTTCTAGTAATAGATTTTCTTTGTTTGCATCTTGAAGGTTAAATTTCACTACTCTAAACCCATTTGAGATAGCATCCGATCTATTAAATCTAAAGTAAACAGTGTTAAGACCTTCCATGAAACCATTGGCCGGAATTGTAAGATGGATCGTGTTGTATCCTCCATGCTGCATACCACCTCTTGCTTTTGCCTGCAGTGCCATATCCACAGAAGAGTGGTTTAGATCGTACCAACTACCATCGTTTACTTTTACGGACACCTTATTTTCATAACTCAAATTATTAATCTGCAACCAGATCTTTTTTGCTTCTTGAACCTCCGTTGATGATAGATGAAAAGACCTGTGTTCTACTAATTGCTCAGCACCTATCACCTCAATCGGTAAGATAAACTTATGCCAAACATCTCGCATTTTGCTGTATTCCAATTTAAAATCGGCATCCGCTAATACTTCATTGTATATTTTCACCTCACCAACCATGCCTTTCACTTGTCGATTCCCATTCGTAAAAGAACCTAGATAAAGTTGATCAAAGTTAAAATCAGCTTTTGGTACATTTACCTGATGAGTTAATAAGTTTTGAGAGTCCCAGAATGTTAATTCTCCCGTCGTTGCATCATAATTACATGCCACTACAATAGAATGATTTAATCGAGCTTTTGCCCCAGGAATATTGACTACTTGTCCTCCTAAGAAAATTTGAAATTCTCCATCCGTACCATAACGAATACCAAACCCTGCATTAGCATTATTAGACGTATTACCGATCAGATCACTCCAGTTATTGTGGTATTCCTCAATCTGAAAAGCGACCATAACACTAAACCCTGAATTGGTACTTGCTGCTCCATCAAAATCGAATACGTTGGCAGCCTCCTCTTTTGATAAGAGTGTGAGTCCGGAACGTTCCAACCCAAAATCTACTCCTGTAACACCAGAATAAGATGACATAAGTGAAGGGTAAACTGCTTGACCAAAATATGTGGTCGCATGGAAATCATTTCCTGAAATATCTTTCCATTCTGTAACATTATTGAGTTCATCGACAACAATAGTTGATGGATCATATGAAGAAAGATGTTGAAAGACGTTTTGTGAGTAAGCACCTGTAGATCCCAAAAGACAAATGGTTATTGAAATCAATAAAAAATAGGAGTGCTTGATTGGTAATTTTTGTAGTATATAATTCATACAAATTCGTATTGTAACGTGAATTGTTTGTTCAATCCAGTAGTGTTTTCATTTCTATACTAACAAATCTATCCCACGAAGTTAATTTTACATTAATAAGCAATTAAGTACATTCAAATGGGTAAATGAGACAAAAATTAATTTCCATTATAAAAGAAAAACACCCACTTCTTAGAAAAAAGTGAGTGTTTTATTCCTACTATATTCGCTACTTGATACTTTATTTTTTCAATACTTTCTCATTTAAGATTTCACCGTTATCCAAATGTATTCTTAATAGATACATATCTGTGGCCAGTGTATGTAAATTGATGGTCTCCGAAGAGTGCCCTGCCTTTTTACAATACATCTTTCTTCCTAGGTTATCAAAAATTTCAATTCTTCTGATGTCTCTTTTCGCTTCGATAAAGAGATTACAGCTGGTCGGGTTCGGGTATACTCTTAAAGTTACCTCGTTAAGGTCTTCCTCAAGATTATTGGAAAGTTGTCTTGCATTACTATTCATGCCTGCATTCATATTTTCCATTCTTAGATACCCTACTTCCTCAAAAGGATGGTCCACTTCTTCATCTTTGGATTGTTCTTCCTCTACCATAAAATCCACTCTATTATAGGTGAGGTTTCTATACCTTAAGCCTGATGTATTACTTCCATTTCTTGTCTGCATATTGGCTAATACTCCAACATTTTGAAGATCCGAAGTGAAGTCCATCTGATACCATTCATCATCCACAATATTTTCAGTAGCTCCTACTTCAATTGTTTCTCCATTAATAGTACCAGTACCTTTAGATAACACAATGTAATGTATCACTTCAGCCGCATGTACTTGGTCTGCATTTTCTTCTTCTCGCATTCTTATGGTAAAACCTGTTGTCGTTACATCTTTAATCTGAAGTGTCGTAGCGTTGGCTTCATTATCAGAAACTTGTACTGCTAAAACTACAGGCGCTTCCGTATATGCATTGATAAATGATTTATTTACCCAAGTCATTTTACCTGTAAGGCTACCCGCTTCGGCTATAACACCTCCAAAATCGTATGTTCCTTCCTCAAGGGCTAAGTAATAAAGCTCTTCTGTTTTATTATGGACTCCATCCAAATAATCCCATTCATCTACTTGTATTTCAAAACCATCAGTAGTGATATTTTTTACTCTAGGGATAGCTGGAGCGGAACCGAAATTACTTACAGGTCCAGTGATTACAATTGGAGAACTTGCCATTGGGTATCCAAAATTGACCGAGGTCCAATCACTTGCATTGGCTTGAGTGATATCGACTCTACCAAAGTATGGTCCTGAATTATTCAACTCATCTACAGTGACATTTACTTCTATTTCTGGGAAGGTACTTAGGCATCTATCTTCCAAGATTCTAAGCTTCCATACACCATTATAGGTATCTTCTAATGCTGCAGTCCATGTAGGGTTAGTATTCTGAGTCAGACTAATTCCTTCTGGAGTTACCCATTCATAATCAACACCTATTCCCTCAAATGGTAAGAGAGTCACACTTTCTCCATCGTACAAGTTGACAATATTTCCTTGTTGTGAAGTGCCTCCATCAATACTATACAAAACAACCGCTTGATTATAGTAATCTTCATATGAGGATAATGGAAGGGTAAAATTATTTTGCTCAGATTGTGTAGGAATAAAGTTAAATTCACCTAAGTCATGCTGATCACTTACAGTGTAGGAGAATGTGTTCGATAACTTTGTAAACTGATAGTTGTCTCCACTTGGTGCTTCTACGAGCATTTCTAAAGGAGAATGATCTCTGAACTTATTGTAGACCGTTAGATCACTTGTTAATCCCCATTTGTGTGCTAAGTAACCTTCCACCAATTGTGTTTCCGCTGTATTAAGTTTGCGGTCTAAAATAATGACCTCAGCGATATACCCTTGATGGTATCTACTCTGACTTGTAGAATAACTGATCTGTCCCAATAAAAGGTCCTCACCATTATCAAACTTATCTCCTTCAGTAATAGTTAATGTGGTTTCTTGAGTACCATTGACAAACAAACTCATTACATCATCACCTTTTGATATCGTATTGATTGCGAGTAATGGTAAGTCGTAGGCATCACCAGAAATATCCTTTTTACCTCCAGAAATGGCCATTTTACCATTATCTGAAATTCTAAAGAACATACCATCATCTGTTGTTGTGTTTTTGTTGCCTAGAGTATTACTCCAAACATCAATAGGATTAAGTTGATGTACCATAAAAATCGTCCAGTCTTCTTCCAAAAACTCTGTTTCTGTTCCCTCAAACAACGTCAATAAAGAACCTCTTGTTCTACCAAATTCTAAAGCAGGTTTACCATTAAATCCATCTACTGAATAATAAGGTGCTAATGTCGAATTTGATACTTCTGCATTGGCATTATTTCCACTGATATCTTCCCAAACCATCACTTGGTCTCCATCATTATATGTAGCAGTTGTTGAAACAGACTGTGCGTCTAACCATAATATAGGTTGAATATCTACGTCTGCTCTAAATGTGATTTCATCACCAAAACAAGCTTGTAGAGCCGTTGCCTTTTGCCAATCCTCTGTATTGATTTTTGTGTTTATAATAATGTCGCCAGGTACATCAATGGTAGTTGAAGCTATATTGCTATCGACACAATCAGAGCTACTAGTCATGGTACAACTAACAATATCCCCTGCTTCAAAATCTGTAGTATAAAGTTTATTGCTATTATTATTTACCATTACTCCATTTACTGTCCATGAGTAAGAAGGATGTCCTCCTCCACTTGCAGGAATAGCCTCTATGAATTCCACATTTCTATACAATTGGGCGTTTGGACTTAATCGCAATTTCACACTTGGAGAAATATTAAAGTCCCAATTGATATTTGGCCATGCCTCTTTACTCCATGCGATCAACTCCTCAATCGTTTCGCATTTTACACCAAACTTAATGGATTCTTGAATCACCCAATACATATGATCTGCCCATAGCGGTTCACCTAATGTATCTTCATCACCAGAAGATGTCGCACTAATTTCATCGTTGGAAAGCGTTACATCTACAACTGACGATTTCTCGATCGGGTCTAACATATTGGAACCATTTTCTCCTGGTGTCCAACGTTCCCATTCTGAAATATCATGCTTTCTCACTGCTTTTAAGAACTCTTGCAATAAGGCATCCAATACCCATTTTGACATCCCTGGTTCAATATCATCGAGTAGTTGAGGCCAAACACCCGGCTCAAAACCTAAGAAATTGTTTTTGCCACCATCTCCTTCTTTACCAAAGAAATACCAAGGGCCTTGCACTCTAATTCTAAAGCCCATACCATCATTTGGATTATCATCACCCGACCAAGTTTTCGTTTTATACATGGTACCGATACTGTGATAATATCTTAATGGATGGAAAATATTTGATGAGTAAGAACTCGCCAATATAAACTGTGGATGGTAATTGTAATCTACCGGACCATTCCACCATTGGTACCCTTCTCCACCTGCTAATATGCCTTGTAAGTGATACCAAACAGAAGATTCATATTGTCCTGTAGTTAACGGTTGTCCATCAAATGTCTGACAGTCTCCATCTAAACAGCCCGTAATGTGTGCGGGAACTTCAAATACGTGTTTTGATAAGCCATGAAACCACTGTCTTCCTGAAGGTTGATCCACTGCATCGATATAATTTGGAGCTTGATCTTGAAGATTAAATTCCAACATAAACTCAAAGTTTTTGACAGCCATTAGTCTTGCCATACTTGTTGCTGCAAACTCTTGTGGTACATCGGGAGATAACGCATCTAAACCATTACCTGTTGTAGACCTCCAGTGTCTAGTATCTCCTCCTCCTTGTGCTTGGAAAAAACGATAGTTGTATCTAAATATCTCATGTTGTAAACGAAATTCTGCCAACTGATTTTCCGATAAGGCATTCATATTTACTGTTACACCATCTCCGTTAGTAGGTAGAGTAAGAATGTATTCTCTCAACACCTCATACCCTTTCTCTGGATTTAATAAACTTACTTGATTATTAACATAAGGTGTTCTGTCTTGATATGAAGTTTCATATAAATTTCCTTCTGTAAACGCATCTTTAGGATGAATCATTGGCAACCAATGTTTCCAATCTGGAAATTGAATGGCTAATGGTAAAGTTGTTCTGTCTTCTCCTTGATCTTGATCAAAGTAATCTTTCACAGTTTCTTCATTGACTCCATTAGGGAACATGTAAGGAAGCATTTCTTCATCCTTTTCTAATACTGCGTCTAACCCAGCTCCCGCAGCCCAATAGTCAATCGACTTTCCTTCTAATTCTGGACCTGGTTGGTATGGAGGATTCCATGGACGACCATGTCGGTTGACATTTTCATGTTTTCCTGATAAGGAACGGATATAACTCGCAATTTTTCTCGCTTGCTCATCATTAAGATCATGAAACTTTGCTCTTTCAATAATGGATTTATTTGAGTAAGAAAAAATCTCTAAATCCCTTCCATCTTGTGTATGGCAATCTGCACATTTCGCATTCATAGGAATATGTGCTTTTAAAGAATATCCATACCAGAATCCTTCTGTACCTTCTTCTAAATAGTTAGACCATAAACCTGCATTTCTCCATAAGTCTTCCCCTTCTGCTATAGAAGTATTGTCCGTATATGGAGAGACCCATAGATTCGGATCATCATTGTAGAAAAAATTATCTGGTAAAAGTGGTTCATCATTTTCATTTAATAAATTAAACTTTACCACTCTAAAACCATTGGAAATTCCATCTGAATGGTTAAACCTAAAGGATACTGTATTGGTACCTGTTTGTAGGTCTTTTGTTGGATAAGTAAAACGGATGGTGTTATAACCTCCATGTTGCATGCCACCTCGAGCTTTTTCTTGCTCATACATTTCGACACTACTATGATTAATATCTATCCAGCTTCCGTTATTTATTTTCACTGAAGCCTTATTCTCATAACTTAGGTTATTGATTTGCAACCATACTTTCTGTGTGTTATTGGCTTTTGTTTCTCCCAACTCAAATGTTCTTGTTTCTACTAAACCTTCTCCTCCTAATACTTCAACAGGTAGGGTAAATCCCTGCCATAAATCATACAACTGAGAGTATTCTGTTTTAAATTTTGAGTTGGACAAAGCTTCATTATAGATTTTTACATCTCCAACTATCCCTTTGAAATAACGGTTACCATTTGAGTTAGAACCTAAAAATAAATCGCCAATGTTGAAATTTGCTGCAGTCACATCATAAGTCTGCTTTAATTTATTTTGGGAGTCCCAAAAGGTTAATTCCCCTTTTGTCGCATCATAATTTACAGCAACAACGATAGATTGACCTGGAATCGCTTTCGCCCCTGGAATCTTGGCATTTAAACTACCAAGATATACTTGGTATTCTCCATCGTCTGCATAACGGATACCGAAACCACCGTTATCAGTATTGGAATTATTGCCTATGATATCACTCCAGTTATTATGAAGTGATTCCATCTGAAAAGATAATAGAACAGCAAAACCTGAATTACTTGCTGCATCGCCTGTAAAGTCGAAAACCTGTGCTGCATCTGTCGACGACAACAGTTTTAAACTATTTCTATCTGCACCAAAATCAAGTCCTTCTTGACCAGAAAATGATGTGATAGTAGATGGAAATGTTACACTACCAATTTTAGAAGTAGCATGTTGTTCATTCCCTGAAATATCAAGCCATTTAGAAACTCCTCCCTCTGCATTTAATTCTATAGAAGTACTATTTTTAGAAGTTAAATGTTGAATTGGTGTTTGTGCTTGTGTGGGTGTAGTGAATAACAGACAGCACAACACGGCAATAAATGTTGCACTGCAGTCAAATAGTAAATTATTCTTCATTTCAATTCTTTAAGGTAATTACATTAAGCTGGTCTAAGAACCATGATTGTTTTATTTATCTGTAATAATCACACTTAAAGGTAGGGGGATGCATTAATTTGACATTAATTTTCCGCTAATTGCCAAGAAGAACTCACTATTTTGATTCAATTAATGGATTAATACCTAATCTTTGGTAGACTTTGCCGCCTCTTCCTAGGTTTTCACCAATCCCAAAATATCCAGAACCGTTCCCCATCATAATAGGTCGAAGCTTATTTATATCAACAAATTTTTGGTTCTTTTTTAGAATTGCCGTATCCACTTTTACATCCATAATCTCCCCAACAAAATGAGTATGTTTTCCCAATTCCGTAGAACGAACAACTCTACATTCGAGTACAACTGGAAATTCATGCACATAAGGAGCGTTAACCAGTTTTGAACGCACCGGAGTTAAAGGCAGTACATCAAATTTATCGATATCTTTTCCTGAATAATGGCCCACCCAATCGACGTATTCCACAAGCTTTTCGTTAGCAATATTTACAGTGAAAGCTTGTGTTCTCATTACATTATTGTATGTTTTTGTTGAAGGACGTAACGAGACACCAATACTCATTGGTTTAGAATTCACAATACCGATCCAAGATGCAGCCATGATATTTGGTGTTCCAACACTATCATAAGAACCAATAATACCAACAGGCATTGGGAATAAAAACGGTCTTTTACCTACCGATTTCTTGGTATGTAAAGAATCCATAACCGCTGTTGAGTTCACAACTGTCGTCTGGCTAATCTCGTCAGTAGTTCCGTTGACATTGTATCTAACCAATACGAAAATTAGGATGACCGTTAATACAATATTTAAGAGTTCGCTTGATTTCATAACACATTATATTTTTTGTTGTCTCTAGCAGTCTTCTTCTTACAATTATCTAAAAGGAAGCCTGTTGGACAGATCTTACACCAAGGTTTAGAGTAGAAAAATGATAGCCCAATAAACAGTAGACCAAAACCAATCATCCACCATGAGACGATTCGAAAAGAGAAAGAGGGAAAAGGTTCTACATAGGATAACTCAGGATACTTTCCTATCAGAATACAACTGATAAGGATGATAGTAGCAATGGTTTGTAATGGAATAGAACGTAACTTCATCCAATTCATGTTCTTCTTTTTTAATGGAGACACTTTACCCACTAATTCTTGAGCTGCACCAAAAGGACACATATAGTGACAGTAAAACTGTTTCTTTGTTGTCAAAGGAAGCACCACCGATAAAACCAGAAGAACAATTGATACTAAATTCGATTCAAGAGAAATTCCATGAACAATCCAGCCATGTAAAAAGGATACCGAGATCATTTTCTGATAAACGAACCCCATCACTATAGTGACCATAATGAGCATGGGTGTTCTATAGTTTTTCATTGGTTTATAAAAACACACCAATAATCCGAAAATGATGGTGAATGACGTTAGTACCCATTGTAAAATCAAAGACCATGAATACTCTTGATGTACCAATTCTTTTCCTGTTATTTCAGATAACGTAACATGTATCGTTTTTATAATTGCTTCGCTCGTTTCTGTGGCAGAGGTAATCCCATCGACCTCATGGTACAAGGCTCTATCGAAGGTGAGCCCATTCCATTTGTCTAATAATCGATCATCAAGTATAAATTCAATATATTCTCCAGATTCATTATGTTGAAGCATTTCCATTCCTTGAATAGTGGAGTCGTTATCAAACCCTATCAGTACCGGAACTTCACCTGCAAAACCTCTCACATGACTTGCATAATCATGCGTAGAAATCGCATAACCAATGATATCTTTAAATTGATTGTAAACAGTATATTTCTTCTGCTCATCTACAGTAAAGTATTTCGCTTCTTTAAAAATACTTTCCAGGTGAGGTTGCGTCACTATTATTTTCTTTGGATGTGTATCTTCTTCTAGAAATGGTATTTTCCATCCTCCAGATATACCTACAGCTACTACTAATAAGGATATTAATACTATTCTATAAAGATTATATGCCTGTAAAGAACTAAGGCCTTTACTTTTTTCCTTTTTAACTACCTTTTTTACAGGACGCTTTGGAGCAGGGCGTTTCCTTACTTTCTTTACTTCAGTTGTCATTTGCTTTTCCTTTTATTTTTCTTTCCCTCTCCTTTTATGTATGAAGTTGGCAATGTTGAATTCCATTGCTTCGCTTTATCTATTAATTCTTTAGTGACCTCAGGATGTTGTAAAGAAATATCTTTCGTTTCTCCTTTATCTTTTTCAAGATCATAAAGCACATATTTTTGCTCCTTCTTGATGTAATGTAACTTCCAGTTATTTTTTAGAACGGATACACTTCCGTTAGGAGAATTTGTCTTCCAATATAGATAGCGTTCAGGATTGGATTCTTCGCCAAACCAAACCTTTGATACATCCTTCCCTTCAAATTCCTTAACCGAATAAGGTGTTTTAGTGATAGCACATAAAGAAGGCAACCAATCTAAACCAGAAAGTACTGATGTTGTATTTACTTTCCCTTCAGGTACATGATTTGGATATCGAATGATAAATGGAATACGGACACCTCCTTCAAATTGCTCATGTTTTCCTCCTCTTAGGCCTCCTGCCCATCCCAACATATTTGCTACTAATTTTGGGTCTTTTTTTGGTTTCATGCGTACAGGAGCAGGGCCTTGATCACTTGAAAAAACAACAATGGTGTTATCGGCTAATCCTAGTTCATCTAACTTTTTTAATAACCGACCAACTGCTAAGTCTAAAGAGTAAACATCTCCCAAATAGTTTCTAAAAGATTGATCAATATCTTGGTTCAATTCAATTGATTTTTTTAGCTTCTTCTGATAGTATTTATCAAAACGACTAGCATCTAACTTTACACCCTCAAATTCTTTTGGAAATTGATCACTAGGGTCAACTGCATAATGTGAAATATGTCCCCAAACATTTAAATAAAAAGGTTGATCTGATTTACTTCTTTTTTCAAGAAACTTTTCTGCTTCAGTGAAAATATCATCATCTCTACCTATATCATCGTCTTCGGCATTTCCCATGATTTTAATATAATCCATCCCATATGTACCTATTGGAGGATTTTCATTACCACTGATATGCCACTTGCCAATGTGGCCTACATAATAACCGTTATTGTGTAATAATTCTGTGATTGTAGTTCTCCCCGAAAAGCCATGAAATGCCATATACTTTTGGAAAGAGGCCGGGTGTTTACTCGTTAAAAAACCAGTTCTACTAGGGCTACATGTAACACCCGTTGCGTAAAATCGAGTAAACTTTGTTCCTTCACTCGCCAAACGATCAATATTAGGTGTTTTCATATATGGATGACCATAGGTACCCAAATCACCATAGCCTAAATCATCGGCGAAAATAAAAATAACATTTGGTGGTTGTTCAGTATTTAATGCCCTTGAGCTTGCCTTCTGAGATAGAATAAGGCATAGTATCCCCAACAAGATATTGAGTTTATACTTGTAGATTGAATTCATTTCAATGATATGTCTTAAAGGAAAAATGGTGTTAGTTCTAGGATAAAAGAATACCCAATAGCAGTTTCAGAAGTATTGCTACTATTGGGTATTGAATATTAATGTATCGGTTTCTTATGGATTTCTTTTTTCCATGCTCTAAGCAGCTTTCCATATTTGCTAACTAACTCGGGATGCTCTGAAGCAACATCAGTTGTTTCTCCCAAATCTGCTTCTAAATCATATAAAGTGATTTTGTTTAAATGAAGATGTGCTTTCCATTTACCATCTCTTAGCACTTGCCAATTGGGCTTATCACTCCAATATTGAATCTTGTTTCTTTTCTGAGGTGTTCCCAAGACAGAAGTACTTAAATCTTCTCCGTCTAATTGCATTTCAGGAACTTCCACACCCGTTAATCCTGCTACCGTTGGTAAAAAGTCTACACCAGTAAAAATAGTTTCTTCATCTGTTGTCCCTCCTTTAATCTTCTTCGGCCATTTAATAATCCAAGGTGCTCTAATTCCACCTTCGTACATACTGCCTTTTCTTTGTCTAAAAGGACCTGCAGAACCTACTGAATTGACTAATGTCGGTTTTTTAGTATAGCGTTCTCTTAATTTTTTCATGTTGTTAAGGATCGGCCCCGGACCATTATCACTTGAGAAAATAATGATGGTATTATCATCCAACCCCATCTCTTCGATTGCAGCTAACAGACGGCCAATTTCATCATCTAGGTTAGAAACATCTGCACAATAAGCTCTCATTGCATCATTGATATCATGAGTCTCACTGACAAAGTTTAAAAAGTCTCTTTGGTATTCTGATTCAAAATCATCAATATTCACTTCTAAGTCTTTAAAGCGATCTAAATATTTTGGAAGTGGATCGATGTAAGAATGTGTAGGATACAACCAAAGGTTAATAAAGAATGGATCTTTTTTATGACTTTTTGCAAAGTCGATCGCCATGTCAATATAGTGCGTCGTTGTATGCTCTCTGTAGTGTGGTTTCTTTTTATCTTTTGATGTAAAACCAGGTCCAGTACTCTGAGTGGTAAAACTTAGATCAATACCATAGTCTGCAGGAGGCGGAGCATTTTCTCCTCTTTTGTTATCTCCAATATGCCATTTACCAATATGAGCAGTCTTATATCCTGCATCACTCATAATACTCGTAACGGATGGTTTTTCAACGTCAATAACAAATGTCGTTAGAAATTCTCTTGATGGAAATAAGCTCGTCATCAATGCCGCCCTAGCTGGCATACACCAAGAACCTGACATATACCCTTGAGTAAAACGTTTTCCCTCATCAGCTAACTTATCTAAATGAGGTGTTTTTGTGTAGGGGTGTCCATATTTTGGAAGATCACCATACCCTAAGTCATCTGCTAAAATGAAAATGACGTTCGGCTTATCTTGTGCTGATGATGTGATATTTATTCCTGCAAATAAAATGAGGAGGAATAAATTCACTATTAATTTCTTATCGTTCATTTTATGTTATGTTTATTTACTTTTGATATCAATAATATTTGCCTCTGTGACCTTGTCCTTATAGATCTTTCTCATTTGTTTAAGAACATCAGTGTAATCTGGATCATTCACTTTATTCATATATTCTTTTGGATCTATTTCGTAGTCATACAATTCCGATTGGTCTTCATCCTCTCCCCACTGTGTGTATCGATATCTGTCTGTTCTAATCGACTTACCCATTAATTTACCTCTTTTTGCATAAGTAAGTGCAACTTTCTGGAAATTTTTATCCTCAGGGTTTTTCAATAGAGATACTAAACTTGTTCCCTCTACAGTCGTCGGATTAGACAGTCCAATCAGTTCCGTTACCGTTGGGTAGACATCGATTAACTCTACCGTTTTCTTTACAGATGTACCATTATTCTTGTTATCAGGCACTCTAATGATCAGTGGTGATTTTGCACTTTCTTCATATAAAGACACTTTACCGTATAAATAATGATTACCCATATGATAGCCATGATCACTAAAGAATACTATAATTGTATTATCCCATAAATCTTTCTCTTTCAGTTTATTTACCATCTGACCAAGAATGTCATCGATATATGAAATACAAGCATAATACCCTTGCATATACCTTTTTCTCGCTTCCATAGAAGACAATCCGAAATAGATATCTTCAAAAGCTTCATATCTCTTCCAAGAGGCAATTAATGGCTTGTTGTTCCAGTCATCAATTGGCACTTCTTCTGGATGGATTTTGTCTAACGGATACATATCAAAAAAACGTTGTGGTGCTGTATACTGCACATGCGGTTTATGAAATCCGTAGGCGATAAAGAAAGGTTTATCTCCATAAGATGCCTCGTCGATCCACTCTGAGAAAGTGGCTAAATTCAGATCATCCTCTAAAGGTATTCCATCTTTTATAGGTAACGGCAAAGCATGTTTTCCTTGGCGATCATCATCTTGATATTGTTTTTTGATCACTTCCCATGCTTTTCGTTTTTCTTCGTTATCAATGGGGCCATATTCTTTTTCAAACTTTCCTTTTAGATGAAGTACCAAATCATTGTCCTTCATTTTTAATGTTCTTTTGGCATCCCACTCAAAATCTTCTGCATTCGGATGATATACTTTACCAGTGTTTGCTACCCAATAACCATTTTCTTGGAAAACTTTGCCAATACTTACCGCATCCGGTCTGGTATCTGTAACATGAGGTCCGTTTGAAAAAATTTTAGTTTGAGGAGGATACATACTCGTCAAGAAAGAGGCTCTTGATGGACCACAAACTGGATATTGGCAATAGGCCTGTTGAAACAATACACCTTGATCTTTTAACTTCTCAATATTAGGAGCACTTACACTTGTATATCCAAAGGATGGTAAGTGAATATTTAAATCATCTACAGAGATAAAAAGAACGTTCATTTTTTTTGGTTTCTTTTTATCGCCAGCGACTGCGATGGAACAGTAACTGAATGCAAGTAATAGTAATAAAAGATTTTTCATACTTTATATAAGATTTTGAATCTAGCTTAAAAGCTTTCACAATATCATTTTCGAAGGCAAATAATTCATTAAAATCAAATTAATGAAGACTTAAAAAATGGCCTTAATGGATATATTTTCGACATTAATGCTACTTTAATGTATTTTTTGTGTTCATATTTGATGATTTGAAACCCAGTTCCTCATGAATCATCCTTTGCCCAATAAACCATCGAATTATTGTACTTTTCTAACCTCTGAAATGCTTATAAAGAAACAGAGCCCTTACGAAATAAGAGCTCTGATTTACAAGAAATATAAGTTGAATAGTAAAGTAGTCACTATTAATAATCGTATTGTCTGTTATTGTTAGTTCTTTTATAAACTAATCTTCATTCGCTTGTCTTTGAAACTTGTCACACACACTATTGAATCACTATTTTATGTTTTGAAATACCCAAAGATGTGGTGAGTGTAAGTACATAAATACCGGCCTCCATATTGTGCACATCTATTGAAATATTCTTTTGATCTATTTTAGATTTCGTACCGATAGACTTTCCATTGATTCCATGTATAGTATAATCGGTAACCGTTCCTTCTCGCATTTGAATAAATAATCGATCCGATGATGGAACAGGGTAGATACTTAATTGGTCGAGTACTTCAACATCAGATGATAAAACCTCGTCGTCATTATCTTGGTCGTCATCAGTGTTATCAGTATCATCTTGATCTCCATCATTAGGCGTTTCATCCTCATCGGGATCCTCCGGTGTTGTAGGTGTTTCTTCCTCTACTTCAACCTTATTCCCTCTCAAAATAAACATTGGGTGATTTGTTCCTTCTCTAACGATATGGATATCAAGTCCATTTAAAGCGTAGCAAACCGCTTCTGTACGTCCAGTACTTGGCCTTACTATTCTTTTTGCTTCTTTGGCAAACGCTTCTTCCCAAGTTTCGCCATCATTACGGGTGTATTCAATCAAATCTTCCACACTAATGATAATGGCTCTATGATTATCATAAGAGATATCCATTCCTGTAGCAGCATCAATATCTGCTCTTCCAATTTCTTCAGGTTCATGAATGGTATTATCATTATCTATCATTAATGGAATTGTATAAATAGTCGTATTCTTTGCACTACCTCTTTTGGTCACAAAAAAGATTCTATTGTTTGCTAAATCAACGGCCAGAGATTCATGATTATAAGAAGTCTCACCTCCATTATAAGCGTATTTTATTTCCTTGATAATATCATGATTCCATTGAGTATCGGATTCAAGATCAACTTCTGGCTCTTCCATTAATACCAATTGATACTGTGTTCTTTTAGTATTATTATCACCAAATGCAGCGACTATCAGATAGTTTTTTCCGTCTTTTTCAAAAGCGACTATATCTTCCCAATCTTTGTTGTTTACATCGTTGATTAGGCCATGTGATACAACATTGCCTAGTGTATCAATTAAATACAATAATGGATCATCTCCTGAATCATTGTGCACCCAAAAATGTCCTGGATATCTTCTTGAGGCACAAATTCCACTCATCTCTTCCAATAATGTACTTCCATACACAGGAGTTTCGACTATGTTTTCATCATATTCCACATAGTAATTTCCATTTTGAGCATACAGTGTTTGGGTACTCCAAATGAGGAGTAAAAATAATAGTAATTTTTTCATGGATTGACTGCTAAGTGTTATTGTTGCTTTTTTAACCTTTCTCCTGCCTGACCTGTTAGCTTCAGATAGTGATCCGATGGAAGCCCTTCGTAATCAGAAAATGTTCCATTAATTGGAGGTGTATTTGTTGCTTTAAAAATAGCTGTTCCTTCATCAATCTCATCAAACATTGCCACATATAACATTTCGGCTCCATGTTCGATGGCCAAGTCTACCTGTTTATTAAAGAACTTGCCTTTTAACCTTGGTATAGCATTCAATGAATTATCTTTTCCCTCCTCGCCTTTCATTCGTTTTAAATTATACCAGCTAAACCCAGGATAGATAGTAGGAACATAGTCCACAGCATTCTCCTGACACCATGCCACATCTTTAGCAATCTGAGTTTTGTAAACTTTGTTTTCTAAATGCTGCATTCTGAATCTACCTACAAACCAAGGTTGAACAATATCAGCTTTTCTAATTATTTCATGTACATAGTTATCAGGCTCACAATCACCATCCAAGGTTCTAAACTTTGTAGGTACGCCTAGCATAATAGAGAAATTACCGTACTCGGGATCATTTTTCACAAAATCCATAAAACGTTCAATTTCACTACTCTTTGCTGTGTAAGGTCTTTCTTGAAAACCAACCCCCCAAATCGCTACCAAAGGTTTACCATTATGGTGTAGGTAATTTTCTTTATTGACGCCTTTATTAAATTTTAATTCATCAATTAATCGTTGCCAATCGCTTACTAACGTTTCATAGCAACTCTCTTCTTTTTTTAAACCAGATAGATCATACATTACTGCAATAGCTCTTTGGTGCTTATTCGCAGCCTTAAAAGCATTTTTCAATACCTGAGTTGCCTCTTTTCTTCTTGGACCTTTTTTAGAGTTGTTGTAAAAACGTTGTACAAAAACACCATCTATTCCATACTCTTTCATCCATTTAAAATGAAGATCTACAGTAGATGCATCCAAAGAGCTAAATACAGTTGCAGGAGAACCATCTTTGTTTAAAAAATCTGTTGAATATGTCTTTTTATATTCAGACATATCTGGCCATAAGTCGACCGTTACATTATCAGGATTGAAACTTTTTGTTCCGTAATGTACCCAACCTCGGGCACCACCATCGCCTGGTGTTCGAAACCAACCTTGATAACCACACATCACTAATCCTTTATAGGAAGGATAATTAATTTTTTCTTTCTTCTTTTTGAAGGCCAATAACATTAGTAAGCTAAAAAATGCTACCAATCCTATTGTATATATTTTTTGTAATCTCATTTCACTCAAATCTTAATAATCCGTTCAATAGTTATCCTTGTGGATAATGTAAAAGTAGAAAAGCACTCAAATATTAGATTAATTGAGCATTAATATCCAGTTGGTCAATACAAAATATTTGTCCCCTCAAAGTGATCGATAAAGTCTACTGAATTTTTGGCCAATTAACGTTTAATTAATGGCCGATGCTACTTTTATGCAAAATTTAAACGACCACCTGAATTAGTTAATGAAATGAACAACTCTTTTAGTTAAATCGATTAACTCCTTTTTGATATTAATACCAAATAATTGGTGTGAAAAAGCTAAACGCACCTCATCAAGAAGATACTTCATTGCGACACTACTCTACTAACAAAAAAATCCAATTACAATTCTAAAAACATAGCCAGCGAACACTAGAACAGATGTAATTCATGATTCAAAATCATCATTTACATCCATACTAGCTCTTTTTACAATTTTTATTTAAACAAGCATGATAATGAAATGTAAACAACTATCAGTATTATTACTTATTTCAAACATGGTACTTTTTGGAGCATGTACCAAAGATGTTCTTCCTGAAACAACAATGGAGGAAGGTCTTGAATTGACGTCTTCAGCAAGAAATACCCTTTCTGAGGGTGAAGTAGTTGCGATACAAACTCCTCTTGAGGGATCCACTATCTCAGAAGGTTCCATTTTTATAGTGGAAGGATTGACAGATGAAAATGTTGACCTTGTTGCCTGTAGGTTGTGGATCGATGGAGTATTCCACAGCTACGACAAAGAAGCTCCTTATGTATTTACCGTTGAAGAATTGCCTTTAGGTGAGCATACCTTAATGGTAAGAGCTAATGGTGCAGATGGAGTAAACCACGATAGCGAAGTGATTACGATTACAATCGTTGAAGCCAACGCTCCCGGTTCTATTACCATCAATTCTATTTCTAATGGAGATACTTTTGAAGAAGGGGAATCTATTCATATCACTTCTACTAGTTCGGATGGTGACGGTATAAAAAGTGTAAGGCTTTGGATTGATGGAAATTACTATGATATCAATAAAGAAGCCCCTTATGATTTTACCATTGACCATCTCACGCCAGGAACATATGAGATTGTTCTAAAAATGAAAGATGAAAAGGACAACAACACTACTAGTGTACCTGTAAAGATTGAAGTAGAAGCACCCAAAGCCAAGGAAATTGTTTGGGAGGACTTTTCATTGGCTATTCTTCCTTATGTCAGAATGAGTGGCAACCAAGACATTATTATCGACAAAAGTGTGGTGGGTACTACCGAATTCTTAATCCTTTCTGCAAGTCATGGTAATCCTCCTGCTGGAAGTTATGAAAAAGAATCTACAGTAGAAGGAGGTGAATGGACAAAAGTAGCATACGGAGGCGATGATGATAAAAGTGCTGAAGTTTGGGTTCGTCAAGTCAATAATGATAATAAAAATGTGCATGGACAAATCAATACTAAAAATGCTGCTGCAAAATTATCTGTACTTACCTATGATGGGTTAATTAGTACAGGAGAAACACAAAACCTGCAATTTCATAATACTAAAGCTAGTATTGACCATAACGGTGAAGAAGGACCTTTCTTAGTGGTTATCGCTACTGATAATGGAAAAGAATCTAGTAATTCTGACTTAAACTATGGTTATAAAGATAATGGAAACGTTGGTGATGATATGACAATGTTGTACCTCACTCATGAAGATCAGTTTTACGATAATTCTTTCTCTGTTAGAGGAGGAGCTGTAAGTATTCAATTGATCCCTTAATGAATTGATATAGCATAATATCCAATGTTTTCAATTTAGGATATTGTTCATAAAAAAAGATGTTGAATCGATTCATTGATTCAACATCTTTTTTATGCTCTGATGAGTATGAATTATCTTTTAATAGGTATTTCCCATTTCTCTCAAGAACTCATTGTAATGCATATCGAATTTTTCATCGTAAATCGATTCATATTCATCCTTGAACTTATTGAAGATATCTTTTGCTACGCTATGCATTCCTTGTGAAGAAAGCAATTGACATTTAATCAAAGTAGCTTCTTCATGGATATGGTCATATTGTAAAATAGTATCACTAATTTTTAGTTTTTCCTGATTAGATAGTTTCACTTCTGATGAAGTAAGGTATCCGTACAACGTTTCGATTAGATGATTGACGATTTCAGCCTTCATCTCTTCCATCCACTCGTAATCTGTACCTAATAATAACTTTCCTGTATCAAGAATCTCTAATATTTTCAATAACGTTTCTCGTGATTGAGGTTTCACTAATAATTCTTTCAATTCGAAGAAAGGAATATTCACTTCCTCTCCAATTTCTAACTTCCAGAAATCAGCATCTTTCAAAAACTTAACTTCGCCTATGGTTTTACATAACCTTCTTAATTTGGTAAGGTTTACTCCTCTATTGTTTCTTGCCTTACTCAATGGCATATCATACCAAAACAGTTTTATCATTTTATCTGCCGACACACCTCTACCATTAATATATTGTGAGATGGTAATCAAGATAAACAACTGCTTAATTAGTGGAGTAAATTCATTAGAGATGTCTTTTCCACTACTATCAAAGATTCTAAACCCTCCAAAGAAGTTAATAGTTGATTTCTTTACTTTCGGTGGTTGGGCTTTAACAGGCTCCTCAATAGTAACGGTTTCTACAACAGGCTCAGACTTTGGTTTTGGTTCTTCTTTGGTTGCTAAAACATCCGAAGATACCGACTCCGTTTTTTCAATCACCGTTGTAGTTTGAGGCGACTCTTCAGTCTTATCCTCAATAGTTTTTCTAGATTTTCTCCAGATAACAACACCTACCATTAGAAGAGAGAAGGTCGCCATAAATAGAACTAGGTTCCATGATGCAGGCTCATCCTCAACAGCCACAATTTCTGCAGTCTCTTTTGGTAGTTCTGGAATATAAAATCCTCCCATTAAATTTAATGAGAACACTTTTATCTGTGATTCTACCCCTACTTTCTCAATCAAGATAGCATATAGCTTCTGGTATTGAGTATCAAAAGTAAGATCCACAACCGTTTTTAAATCACTGAAATTAAAAGGAATAGCTACGGGGAATACTTTCATTTCTCCAGAAGCTAGATCATAATTTCTTAGGGTAATTTCGTTTTTAAACTTATGGTTATCAAAAGTCAGAGCATACAATTGATTATCAGTAGTATCAACAACTACTGACCTTGCAGAAACAAAAGAATCTGATGGAGTATCCCAAGTAAATACTTTCTTTAATGTTGATGTATTTTCATTGAACTCATACAGGTCATAGAAGTTTTCAGGATTAATAATTTGCTGTCCTGATACACTTCCATATCCACCAAATAAATATACATGCCCTTTTTTGCCATAGCCGACACCGGTGTAATACCTCGGGGTGATTTTATCACCTGTTACATTGATATCGGTATAATTATTTTTCTCTATATCGTATTTTGTAAAATGGCTATTGAATTCATGATTGCCATAACCACCAAAAATCATAATTGATTTATTGTCCTTATCAAACCACTGAGCATGGTGTGTTGCTGTTTGACTTATTGGATAATCTGCACTAAACTTTTCAAACTTTTGGCTTTTAATATCATAAGAATAAACAAAATCTTTTTTGAGATTATACACCAATAGTTTATTCCCATTCTTTACTAAACGATTACGCACATCTGATTTTAGGTCGATTGCGAAAGGACCTACCTTCTTTGTTTCTGAGGTTTGAAAGTCATGTCGATATAAGTTTTTATCCTTAACAAAGTACATACCTGACCCGTTCTCTAAGAAAGAGTATAAACCTGATTGAATTGTTTCATTAAAAGAAGCATCCCATTTTGAATGCGTCTGCTTTACCCAAATTGGGTGCATCACTTTACCATTGTACTCAGGATTCTCTTTACAATGTGCCACTTCACCTTCTTTCTCATCTAGAGGCCAAGTGTACCCAGTGTTATCAGAAGTAATTTGAAGATTTTTCAGGGTCATTGGAGGCACATCATGGGCCTTAAAATAAGGGTTATTATTGGCACCAAAATAAAACTTCAGTCCTTTCATTGGAGAAATTCCATTCTCTACTTTGTAAGAATAAGTTCTATCGTCAAGGCTCAAAGAAATTTCATTGTTCTTGACGTCTAGTTTAAACTTAAGTTTCCTCCACTTTTTATTTAATGCGTTTCTTCTGTCTTTGTAGTTAAATTTTATAGGCGTTAATTGATGGTCGTAGATAATACTGAAATCATTAAACCTTTTCGACTTGTAATTATATACAATATCGATGTTCCGATGACTATCATCTATTATTCTTAAGATATAACCAAAGTAGTGTTTCGGTGATCTATTAAAAAATACATCGACAGTCAGTTCTAATTCCTCATTTACATTTAATTTCTTACCATCCATTAATTTTAGACCAGTACGTTGATCAATTAATGATTCGTGGCTACCAAATTGTAAACCAGCGGGTTGACTGACAACAGAATGGAAGGCAAAAACTAGTAAAGTGAGTAAAAAGTAAAAATACTTTTTCATATAAATGCAACCTGTTTAGTAAAGATTAAAAAATAAGTAACTCAATGAAGTGGTCAGTGCGTAGATAGATTTTTATTCAACTAATATTCTTTCTTTCAGAAAAGTAGTCATTTGAAATGTAAATTCATAATGAATTTAAAAAACCATTAACAATTTTCTTTTGTTTAAACAAATTATCTCATTGAGAGGCTATTTCACCTTATTTATCATGCTCTTTTTGGTTGAAAACAGTAATCTCAAATGCATGTGATTTTCTTTCCAAATTCGGTATTATAGCATTAGTAATAGTGTTACGATACATGGTATTTATATTTAAGTCAAAGTGATATTCACTTCCATCCATTGCTACTAACTAATGGGTGGAAGTGAATAATTTATTATTTACATAAAGATATTTTCTGTCATAGGTTCATCAGTCATCGTTACTTCTAGTGTCTTCCCTTCCATGATATCACTATGATCTATAAAAGGCTTTTTCAAATCCACCCCATCAAGTGTGATTTTCTTGATGTACTTATTTTCAATTTTATTGTTGATCGTCTTTACAGTGAAGTTTTTACCGTTTTCTAATTGAATACTAACGCTATCAAACAATGGTCTACCGATAGCATATGTAGTTTCACTTGGACATACTGGATAAAAACCGATACTACTTAAAATGTACCAAGCAGACATCTGACCACAATCTTCATTACCAATTATTCCTTCTGGTGTAGCAGAATAATGATTTTGAAGTAAGTAGTCTGCCATATACTGCGTTTTATGAGGTTCATTAATGTAGTTATACATGTAAGCAATATGATGACTTGGTTCATTACCATGAGCATACTGACCAACCATACCTGTTATATCTGCACTCGCATGTTCACCTGCTAATTGTGAACTTGTAGTAAATAAAGAGTCTAATTTTTCTTCGAAATAAGTCTCCCCTCCCATTAGGTCTTTTAATCCTTCTACATCATGCGGTACAAACCAACTCCATTGGTAAGCGTTACCTTCCGTATAATCATCTTTTCTATGTTGACTAAACTTCGGATCAAATGGCTCTCTCCAGCCTCCGGAACTTAATTTGCCACGCATAAAACCTGTTTTTGGATCATAGTATTTTTGGTATCTTTTCGAACGTTCCATGTATTTCTTATGGATCTCCATTTTACCAAGTTCTTTGGCCATAACGGCAATACAGTAATCATTGTAAGCATACTCTAATGCTTTAGAAACAGATTCATTTTCTTTGTCTGCAGGAATATAACCTAAGGTTTGGTTATAATATTTTCCCATAGGCATCATTTTTTCCTTTACGACAGGATCATAAGCAACAAACTCTTTGTCTTCGTTGTACTGACTTGCTTCTAGCATCGCTTGAAAAGCTTTTTCAACATCAAAGTCTCTAGCCCCTTTCATATATGCATCTACAATAACGGGTACCGCATGATATCCAATCATTGTTCCGGTATAATTTCCCATTAGTTCCCACTTTGGAAGCAATCCACCTTCATCATATTTTTTTAATAACGAACGGATGTATCCTTGGTTTTGTGAAGGCTGAATGATTGTCATTAATGGGTGAAGACCTCTAAAAGTGTCCCAAAGAGAAAATACAGTGTAAGCAGTATTCTGAGTATCTTTTTTAATTTGTTGGTCAATAGTTCTGTATCGTCCATCTACATCTGAAAACGTCATCGGAGCGATAAATGAATGATACATTGAAGAATAAAATATCTTCAAGTTTTCTTCATTTTTACTATTTGCATCTATCAGAGCAATTTTTTCTGACCATCTTCCTGATGCTTCTGTTTTTACTTGAGCGAAATCCCAATGGTTTATTTCCTTTTCTAAGTTGTTTTTTGCACCATCGATATCTACACTACTAATACCTACTTTCACTTGTACTTTTTCTGCCTCTGAAGTAGCAAATTGTAGTACTGCTTTTCCGTGTTTACCTGTATATGTTTTTCCTTCTACAACTTTATCATTACCGTAAATAGTATATCTAAATGGCTTATTGAATTTAGCATAGAAATAAACATGTTGTTTTCTTGCCCAACCTTTTGTGCTTTTTACACCAACAATCTCAGTATCACTAATGATTTTAATTGTATTCTCTAAGTTCTTATTGTTCGCAATACCCGTTGTCAAGTCAAGAATCATCCCTGCATTGTCTGATGCAGGATATGTATATTGATGAAAGCCCACTCTTGTTGAAGCCGTCAGTTCTGCTTTAATTTTATAGTCCTTCAAAAGAACGCTATAGTATCCCGGTTCAGCTGATTCATTATCATGATCAAAACGCGATCTATATCCCGAATCTGGATTTTCTGCATCACCATATTGTGTGTGTACCTCACCTGTAAACGGCATAATAAGCACATCCCCTAAATCACCAATACCTGTTCCTGAAAGATGAGTGTGTGAAAATCCGATAATTGAAGAATCAGAATAATGGTATCCTCCACATGCATCCCAACCAATAAAACGCGTATCAGGGCTTAGTTGTACCATTCCGTTTGGTGTTGTTGCTCCTGGAAAAGTATGCCCATGGTATCCCGTTCCTACAAAAGGATCGACATAAGAAAGCTTATCTGATAGTTCTTCTTTACCAACAGTACTATATTTCTGACACCCCATACAAAGGAGTGCCAGAACCAATAAATTCGTTATTTTCATTTTAATATTTTGATTTCAGATTGAAGTTTTAGTTGACCTTAGTTTGTTGTCTAAGTATTTCTAAAGAAGTCGTTCCATAACTCTCTCCAGGCTCTAATTGAGTATCATCTTCCCAATCATTGAATGAGTTGATAATCATTAAGCGAGAGGAGCCAATATTTTTCTTTGCCACATTCAATACATCTTTAAAGTATTGATCCTTTCTTTCATGTTTGTAAGAAGTACTCGTCGGCTTAGCAATTAATGGGTCGAAAGATGGTGCTACCGTAGGTACCCATTCTATTCCACCTTTTTCATTCATGTAATAGTCTTTACTATAATCCCAATGCAAGTCCAAGTATTGTGGAAATGCAGAATAACGGTCATAATAGTTGTCGTTGAACATGGTCGTGAATGAAACTGCGTCTAGAGCATTTTCATAAAACATCGAAAATCTAGCTGGAGGCACCCAACCATTTCCTTGTTCACCTAAAAGATACAGTTCATATCCTTCAGCACTCATTGTTTCTCTGATCTGACGGTATACATCCTGTAGATCATTACAATGTACGTTATGTGCTCCAATGATACTTACTAAGTATTTACCATCGATTTTCTGGTAAGTAGAATCTTGGAAGTAAGGAATCATTTGTTGGAAAATCTCTATCAAATCATCTACTCTACCAATATCTTCCAAAGTATTGTCTTCATCCAGATTGAAAGGTCCGATATTTAAACGGATAGAGAAGTTCATTGTTTTCTCAGTATTCTGCTCTCTAAAAGCTTCGATCATACTTACATCCAAAGAGTTAGAAGACTCTCTAAAACTAAACATAAAGAAATCTACACCTCCTGTTGTGGCCCATTCTATATGCTGTTTCATTGCCGTAGCATCTCCGTTTTCATATTGCCCTGCCAATGGCACTTCTTCTATAGCTGGGTTCCATTTATTTTGAGTATAAAGTGCCCCAACCAAGTAATCTTGCGTCACTGGAATTTCTTCAATTTCCTGACTTAGAGGATGCTCTTCGATTGTTTCATTTTCTGGTTCACATGATATTCCAAAAAATGCAAAAACACAGATAAGGCTAAGTTTATATATATTTTTCATAAGTCAGATGTTATAGTCTCTCGATAATTTCAAAATCAATTCCAGCCGCTTCGTATTCTTCTAGCGTCGTACCATAATAGTATCTCAATACATCGGTATTCATGATAGGGTTCATCGCTCCCCAATCTTTATAATTTTTTGGAACTGATAATTTCAATCTTGTATTTAAGAAATCAGCACCACCAAGATGAGCCAATCCTTGATAATATCCATTCGTGTTTAATCTTTGCTCCTTTGTAGGGAATAAGATTCTCTCCGGAAGATTCGTTGCTTGTCCTACACCATTTTGATCTGAATTGAAATGAGGAGGCAAATCAAATATTCCATTTGTTCTTCGAATTAAACACCAAGCATCAAAACCTTGGAAGAAACCTGCAATCCATCGTTGAACTAATACTTGTTCGATTGGACCATTTTCGACTTTTGCAGTAACAATAGATCTATAATCTCTAACTCCTTCAGACTTTGTTCCCCATTTCACTCCATCATTCTCTAGATAAGTATCTACACTCTCAGAGATTTCATGCTGAGCAAATGAAGCTCTAATCCCTTCGTTATAGTAGGCCTCGGCAGATTGTCCACCACCCCAGTGTAGTAGTTTTGCTTCTGCTTTCATAAAACAAGTTTCAGCATAGCCTAAGATAGTTGGAGCATAGTCCTTGGCGTAATACTTCTCTGAAATATCAGAAAAACTATCATCTCCTAAACCACTATATGGATTTTGTTGATCCGTCAATGCCCAATTATCATGTGGTGTAGTTGATTTTGGTTTACCGACAAAAGGTGCATTGTATTCAACCACTACTCTCTCATCTGTTTGAGTAGTTAGAGTATCTCTTAATGTATACCCCAAAACAGGAGCCTGTGCATATACTTCAACTCTTGGATCTTTAAGGTCTCTTAGTTGTGTATAGAAAACGTGACTGAATCGTTGTAATTGACTGCTACTATTTTGGTGTCTGAATTCTCTGTAGAAGTAATTCCAGTTTTCTTCCAGAGTACCCCATGCAGCAACTACTGCTTCAGATTCCATACCGATCAAATCAGCTTCTCTCTCCATTGCTAACTTACCAAAATCGGTAATGTTCGCTCCCATATTTTGGTAACGTAAGGCTAATTTTAACGATAATGTATTCGCAAATTTTCTCCACTTGTCGATATCTCCATGGAAAATAGGATCATCCATTGTGTCCTCTCCTGTTTCCATTACTTCATACGTTTCTGAAAGTGTCGTTAATAAGCTTTCTAGAACTTCTTCTTCACTATCAAAACCAATGCTTAGTTTTTGTTGCCATGCTTCAGAGTAAGGCATTGGCCCCCAAGTTCCTAAAATCACAGAAGCCAAGTATGACTTATAAATTTTGGCCATACCCACTTGGTTGACATATCTTGGGTTATCACCATAAAGGTCAATGATAGACTGAAGATCCATAATCAATTGAGTATAAAAATCTTCCCACCAGCTTTCTCCTAGAGGATCAGAATACCAATAAGTATTGTAAGGACCTCCACCTGCAGTAGTATAATGTGAGTATTGTAAATACATTTTATTGGCAGGATCACCTTTCACCACATCCAACGATTTTTTTACAACACCCGGGAACAATACATCCGGTGTAGCAGTCTGAAACTCATGAGGGTTGGTATTTAACTCCTCAAAGTCTTGTGTACAACTCGATGCACTACATAGAATTGCACTTGCGATAATGATATTGTTGATATATTTCTTAAACATGCTCTTCTAATTAAAATGATACTCTGAAATCAAGACCTAACGAAGATGTTGGTGGTAAAGAACCTAGCTCAATACCTTGACCATTTCCTGAATATGATGCTGCTTCTGGGTCTAAACCATGCGGTGTGTTTTGATAGATAATCCATAAGTTTCTACCAACTGCAGAGACCTTTGCTGCTTCAATTTTCAATCGTTTTAAGAAGCTCTTAGGAATATTATAACCAATCGAAACTTGTCTTAATTTCACATAGGAAGCATCATATAAGTTAAACTCTTTGGCGTTGGATGTACCTGTTTGGAAAAAGTTCTGAGGTGAAACATAAGTCGTATTTTTTCCTACCTTTTCCCATTCTCCTGTTTCTGGATTTTGTACAGCTTCATACGCATCTAGTAATATACCTTTCGACCTTTCGCTATCATCGTATTCTGTTCCGTATAAACCATCACCATTTCTTTCACTGGCATTTTCACCAAGAACTATACTACTGAACCAATAATCCTCACGTCCTTCAACAGTATTTGCTGTATTACCCCAAGTTTCCGCTTTTGATCTTGATACGCTATATAAATCGCCTCCCATTTTCACATCAATCAAGAAGCTAAGATCAAAGTTTTTAAATCGGAAAGAGTTGTTAATCGAACCTAGCCAATCTGGTTGAGCATTTCCAAGAATCTGATTTGGATTCGCAATCGGTAAACCATCAGGGCTTACTAATTTATTCCCTTCATCATCCGTCAACCATTTTTCTCCTCTGATCACACCAAATGGATAACCTACTTCAGCGTTTACTGAAACAGTCGAATAACCTCTGTATTCTATTCTATCCAATTCTGCTCCCGACGCTGGGTCTTTGTACAATGAATTTACCTTTGAAATATTCTTCGACCAGTTCACCATCATATCCCATTGGAAATTATTTGTTTGAACTGGAGATACGCCTAAAGTTAATTCTACCCCTCGGTTTTGAATTTCACCTGCATTGATCATTTTTGTTTGATAACCGGCTCCACTTGGCAAGTCAATTCTAATAATCTGATCGTAAGTTCTGTTATTGTAGTACGTGGCATCCAAGCTGATTCTATTGTTGAAGAATTTTAACTCAGAACCTATTTCCCAAGAATTAGTTGTTTCAGGTCTAAGGTCAGGATTTCTCAACATGGTCTGGTTAGTAACCCAAGCCATACCATTATAGTTTCCACCATAATTGAATGTGTTGTTCAATTCGTTAAAACCAGTATCGTTACCCACCTGTGCTATGGATCCTCTAATCTTACCAAACGATAGTACCGAGCTACCAATATCTAAAGCATTGGTAAACACAAATGAAGTACCTAAGCTTGGATAGAAATATGAATTATGTCCTTCTGGTAAAGATGAACTCCAGTCATTTCTCGCTGAAAGGTCAAGGTAAATCACATTATTATATCCTATAGATGATGTTGCAAAAACAGAGTGTATTCTCTTATTGTCAACGCCTTGTGTTACTATTGGCAATGTTGCTGCATTCGATGCACTTGGAACATCAGGAACAATTAATGTATTGATCACTGAGTTAGTAAAGTCGATGCTCTTATCAAATCTACTGGCACCAGCCGTTGCAAAAAAGTCGATCTTACCGAAACGTTTCTTATAGTTGATAAAGCCTTCGTAGTTCCAAACTTGTGTATTTCTATTGATCATCTGATACATGCCATCAGGGTCTAAAGCTGCCCCCATATTACTAAACACATATCCTTTTCTCATTCTTACATCTCCACCTACTCTTACGCGAACATTTAAGTCTTTTGAAATTTTTGATTTCAAAGAAACTACCGGTAAAAATCGCTCTTGAGTATCTTCGTTCTTATTCTCGTTCATTGCCCAATAAGGATTAAAGAAATCCTCGACCTGACCAATTTCGTTTCCAAACTCATCTTTCCAAGGAGACAACTCTTCTAACTTCACATTTCTATGCATGTAGATAAAAGAATTGTAAGGGTTCTTCTCACTACCATTCTTTTGAATACGGTTGGTTGTTTTCTCAGAAACATAAGTCACTTTTACATCTGCTTCTAAATATTTTGTGAACTTTCTTGTGGTTCTAACATTAAAGGTATTTCTCACTTGTAGGTTCGAACCTTCAATGATATCTGTTGCATCCATGTTCGAATAAGAAAGATAAAGAGATCCTTTCTCCCCTTTCTTCTGTAGGGTTAAACTATTTGTAATGTTTCTACCTCTTTGGAAAAAGTCTTTGATATTATTTGGTTGAGCATCATAAGTACCCACTTGACCGTTATAGCTTAGTACCTCTTGACCGACCATCGGTGCACCCCAAGATCTTCTGAAATTGTATAAATCAGGAAGCCCCGTTTCGTAGTCGAAGTGATTTTGTGATGAGCCAACTCTTGTATTACTACCAGCTCCGTATACATTTTGGAAATCCGGGTATTGCGTAATCTCTCTGATTTGGTAGTTCAATCCATAAGTAACTCCCCAACTCTCATTTGCTGAAGAACTTTTCTTAGTAGTGATCATAATTACACCATTCGCAGCTCTTGAACCATATAGGGCAGCAGCGTTGGCTCCTTTTAGTACCTGGATATCAGCAATATCTTCAGGATTAATAAAGCTTGTTGCTCCACCGTAATCAATGTTATCGGAACCTCCTGCTAATGAAACACCGGTGTCACCACCTTCACTATCAATCGGCACACCGTCTACAACATATAACGGTTGGTTGTCTTTAGTAAGTGAAGTAGCTCCTCTAATCACTACTCTACTCGTTCCTGTAGGTGAGTCAGCTCCTGTGATCTGTACACCTGCCACTCTACCTGCAAGGTTAGTGATGACATCAGCCTGTTTTACCTCTGTTAAAGATTCCCCTTCAACGCCCTGTGTAGCATAACTTAGGCTTTCTTTCTCTCTACTAATACCGAGAGCGGTGACCACCACCTCTTTTAAGTGTTCCACTTCTACCTCTAAAGACACATCAACAACTTTTTGATTCGCTATTGAGATTTCTTTAGAAACCATACCGATATAAGAAAATACTAGGGTATCTCCTGTATCAACATTCAGTGAATAGTTTCCTGTTATATCTGTGATAGTACCATAATTAGTACCTTTCACTCTAACATTTACACCGGGCAAGGAGATATTATCTTCTTCTGAAAAAACTTGTCCAGTAATAATTCGTTTTTCTACTTCTACTTGTGCAGTTAGAATGCCAGATGAACATAATGACATAAGTAGTAAAAAGAGTAACTTTAGTTTCATTCTTCTCTACGCTAGTTTTTTAACATTCATTTCATCAGTGATAATTACTTTATCTGCGGTCGATAAAAAATCATTTTATTTTTCTGATATTCAAGTTTAGGATAGTGCCATTAATTTTTTCCAATTAATGCATTAATCAAGCCTTAATCGACTATTTTAAGTGTAATTAAACCCATTATTAATAAAAAAATACCGCTTAATAGGGTCAGTTAACGTCAGATTTTAAAAGTTTAAATAATTATTTCAATTCTCTTCATCATAGCCAATTAATCAGAATTAAGTCCGTATTAATTTAATTTTAGCCTCACAGAATAGGTTTGTATCAATCATGTTTTTAAACACAAACTTTAAAGAAATGAATATGAAGTTGAAGTGCTTATTACTTATACAAATCCTTACTACATTAATTACACCAATTCTATCTTTTGGTGGAGACGGCGAAAAAACTAATGTGTTATTCATTATAACTGATCAACAAAGGTTCGATGCCTTAGGCAAAGCCAATGTTTTTAAATTCTTAAAAACGCCTACCTTAGATAAATTAGCAGACGAAGGGGCCTACTTTACTAATGCCTATACTCCATGTGCCGTATGTGCACCCGCAAGAACATCAATACTCACCGGACAGACTGTCGAAAACCATGGAGTCCGAAAAAATCAATACGCCTATAAAAACCCTGAAGAAGGAGCTTATTGTGATCTGCCATCATTCGATCAGATATTAGTTGAAAATGGATATTATACAGAGTACCTAGGAAAATACCATTCGCCCATCCATTTATCGGAAGGGTATTCTGAATTTTCCTATACAGTAAATAATCAAAATGTTTATACTCTTAAAAATAAGAAAATTTATCAAGAAAAGGTAAAAGAATATATGATTGCTCAGGGACATAAGGAAACAGAGTACGATTTAAGAGATAAATACTTCAGAAACTTCTATACTCCTGATCCTATTGATCTTAGATATAAAAAAGATGAAGATTACCGCAGACATCATGTTGATAATGACAGGGAACTAAAAATTACACAACCCGATGGACATGGGCAATTACACCTTCCTAAGAAACTGAGTCTTACTTATTATCAAACCTCGACACTAAGAGAAGCCTTAAAAAGGGCCTCTAAACAAGAGAAACCTTTTAGTATCACTCTCTCTTATTTCTTTCCTCATGCACCGATGTTACCTACAGAACCTTGGTATGGTATGTACAAAACAGAAGATATGCCCATGCCAAAGAGTTTAAGAGATACTATGGATAATGTTCCTTATAAAAATGGAAATAATAGAAGATCGATGCCAGAATATAGTGACCCTGATAAAGTAAAATTTATGATGTCAAATTATTTTGGTCTAGTCAGTGAAATTGATCACTACTTAGGAACAATCATGAAGGACCTTAAGAAATACAATATGGATAAAAATACGCTTGTGATTTTCACTAGTGATCATGGTGAAATGTTAGGATCACATGGCATGAGAGAAAAAAATGTATTTTACGAGGAGTCAGCACATGTTCCACTGATTATGTGGTACCCAGGTAAAATACAACCGACTCAGGTGACAAGTCCGGTTTCACTTATCGATATTTATCCTACTATTATGGAATACCTCAACGTTAATGGAGGAAAAAGAGACGGGCAATCATTAAAAGCACTAATAGAGGGAAGTGATAACAGAAGGTTTACGGTAACAGAATGGGATTACAATGGTCCAAAACAACCGAACTATATGGTTGTTACCAACGATGGGTGGAAATTGCTAACTTCGTATGCTACCAAAAAGCCAGAATTGGATGTTTTGTTCAATCTTAATGATGATCCTCATGAGATGAATAATTTGATTGGTAAAAACCCCGAGGCTTATAAATACAAAGAAAAAGTGGAGGAGTTGAAAGGTTATTTAATTGAATGGCTTACAAATAGTAATTCAAAACGAGTAGAGCTTATTAAAAATAGAAATATATCTGGAGTTGTTAAACTTTAGAACATAGCCTATCATTGATCATGAAAAAGACACTTCAAATTATAATTCTACTGGGCCTTAGCATGGTAAATCTTGCTGTTGCTCAAGATAAAAAGCCAAATATCATTGTTTTTTTAGCTGATGATTTCGGCTTTGGTTCTACCAATGTTTACGGAGCCTCTGAAGCTTTAATACAGACCCCTAACATTAATCAATTGGCGAAAGAAGGCGTCCAATTTAATAATGCTTTTACAACTGGATCGGTATGTTCTCCTACCCGTTATGGTTTACTCACAGGTGAGTATTCCTGGAGAAGTCGATTACAAAAAGGTGTAGTTAGTCCATCTGCACCAGCTTTAATCCGCCAAGAGACAAAGACACTTCCAGAATATCTTAACTCTATTGGATATACCACTGCAGCCATTGGAAAATGGCATTTAGGTTACAATGAAAAGGAATTCAGGAACTTACTGGGTACTATTAAAAATGGTCCAAATAGCCACGGATTTAATTATAGTTTTACTGTTCCGAATAACTTGGACGATGTCCATAAAATTTATGTAGAGAATGATAAAGTTTATGGCCTTCGCTCAGAGAAACTTTCACCTTATGGCAGATCATTTTATGGAAAACAATACAAAGGGTATGATGCTCCACAAAGAGTGACAGAGCAAGTAATGAATGACTTGACTGAAAAATCTATACAATGGTTAGATACTTTGGACAAAGAGCAGCCCTTTTTCTTATATTTCTCCTCCGTAGCTGTTCATCACCCTATCACTCCTAGTCCTGAAATGAGAGGAAAAAGTAATGCAGGTGCTTACGGTGATTTTATCCAAGACATTGATCGATGCTTGGGAATATTAATAGACTACCTAGAAAAGAATAATCTGAGAGAAAATACCGTTATTATCTTTACAAGTGATAACGGAGGGGATATCCCTCATAAAAAAGATATCATGCCGGAGAATTTTGCGATAAATAAAGGGCTTCAAATTAACGGTAATTACAGGGAAGATAAACATACCATATGGGATGGTGGATTAAGAGTTCCTTTTATTATTAATCATCCTGATGGTATTAAAAAAGGAAATACATCGGAAAGTATTGTTAGTACCGTTGATATTTATGCTTTTCTTGCAGATTATATCAATGTAAAAGAACTTGATAAAAATGATGCGGTTGATAGTTTTAGTTTTAAAAAGGCAATCAATACATCTAAGGCAAAATATCAAAGAGCTCCATTAATACATCGAGATGCAAAAGGTAGAAAAGCGGTACGCGATCTAGAATGGAAATTTATCGAAGCCAAAGACAGTAACGCAAAAGATAAGTCTTTGCATGCTCAACTTTATCATTACAAAAAGGATCCTTCTGAACAGGAAAATCTAATTCTTGAGTATCCTAAAAAAGCAGAGGAATTAAAACAGTATTTGGAAACAGCTAAAAAAGTTGGAACGAAGATGAATACGCCATTGAAGTAAATAAAGTAATACTACCCATTTTTTTAAAATTAGATGAAATGAAACATATATTATTTTCTATCATTGTCTTCAGTTTATGTGGGCATATCTGGGCTTCTAACCCACCAAAGAAAAGGAAAACCAATCTAGTATTTATCATCACTGACCAGCAACAATACAAGGCCTTAGGGCTAGCTGGTAATAAAGTATTGAAAACTCCAAACCTTGACCGATTAGGAGAAAGCGGAGCCTACTTTGTTAATGCTTATTCTGCTTGTGCAGTTTGTGGCCCTGCCCGTTCCTCTATTCTTACAGGGTTAACAGTGGAAAACACTGGAGTAAATACCAACGATAAAACGTATTACTACAGAAAAGAGAAGGTGATGCAAACTCCTACTTTTGATGAAATTCTAAAGGAAAATGGCTACACCTGTGAATACTATGGTAAGTGGCATGTCATGTCCAATAAGGCAAAAGTCTATTCTAACCCTAAATTGAATGCTAAAAGTGGTAAATCAGCATTTGATCATGGTGGACAAAATTTTATGTATCAGGATTGGCTCAATGGACATTTATCAAAAAGACCTCTAAAAGATGGAGAGCATCTGGATCGTTTTACCAAAAGGCCCTATTCGCCAGACCCAATTGACAAGTTTTACGGAAAGGATTATCAAGAAATAAAAAAACAAAAAGCTTCTCAGCCTAACTTTCATGGTCGATTAAACATCCCTCAGGAATATTCGATTACTGCTTTCCAAGCACAAGAAACCATGGATGCCATTGAACGCCTAAAAGATCAGCCATTTAGTATTACTTGTTCTTTTCATTCACCACATGCACCCATGATTGTGCCCGAACCTTTTTACAGCATGTATGATCCTAAGAAAATGACTCCTCCAGCGAGTATTGGAGACGATATGAAAAATTCTCCCTATAAATTCTCGAATGGAAAGAAGAATTTACCGGAATATTCAGATCCAGAGAAAATCAAATATATGATTTCAAACTACTATGGATTAATCTCTGAAATTGATCATTGGGTAGGACAAATAATTGATAAAATTGATGAGTTAGGGCTTTCTGACAACACTTTAATTGTATTTACCAGCGACCATGGTGAAATGTTGGGAGCACACGGATTAAGAGAAAAAAATATCTTCTACGAAGAATCTGCTCATATTCCCTTGTTACTAAAATTACCAGAGCAAATTGATAAGAATACAACAGTTGAAGGGTATGTTTCACACATCGATATCTTCCCTACTATTTTAGACTACCTCAATATTAAAGGGCATGATGCAGATGGGCAAAGTTTACGAGACCTTGTGGATGGAAAAGATACCGATTATGGTCAATTTG
This sequence comes from Flammeovirga sp. SubArs3, assembly GCF_947387565.1. NCBI lineage: Bacteria > Pseudomonadati > Bacteroidota > Cytophagia > Cytophagales > Flammeovirgaceae > Flammeovirga > Flammeovirga sp. SubArs3. The sequence continues at coordinate 559,379 of NZ_CANDOA010000005.1, forward strand.
TAGTCACTGAGTGGAATTACAGAGGAGACACCTCACCCAATTACATGATTGTAAAAGATGGTTGGAAAATGATGGTTCCTTACTCAGTAGAATCGAAAGTATTGGATGTCCTCTATAACCTCAATGAGGATCCCAACGAAGTGAATAACCTATTAGGTAAAAATCCAGAGCAAGCGAAATATTCTGACAAGGTTGAAGAACTTCGAGCAGATTTACTGAGCTGGTTAAAGAAGAATAATTCAAAACACTATAATGGAGTAAGAGATAGAGTTATCGTAAAAAACATTTAGTACAACGATCTTCAGTACCATAAAAAAGGCCGATCTCATCGTATTGAGATCGGCTTTTATTTTGTTGAAGAGTGGATAAGAATCTCTACTTTGAAGTTTTCTAATATATTACTTGTATAATTGGGCCTCACAATATCTTGTAGAGGCCCTTGCTCTTTACTTTATAAGCAGTTCACACTTCTTTGAACACATAAATCTGTTACTTATATATCAATCACTATTAATTTGCTGGTAAGACATTGTACGAGTTCTCAAACTCATGAATATCGTAATCTGCTAACGGTTTCAAGTACTCCATTTTCTCATTGATAATTTCATCCCAAATAGAATAATTGAACTCCGATAATAATGCTTTAATTTTTGCCTTATATTTTTTGTGATACTTATCCATCTTACCAATAGCATCATCAGATTTTTCTATGCTGCTTAATAAAGTAGATGTATAGTACGTCATCTTTTCTTTTTCAATTGAAATCCACTGATTGTACAGCTCCCTAGGAAGTAAGAATCTATTGTTGAAGAAATCCACTTCTTTTTTGGCTAACATGGTCACCATTTCATCATATAACTCAGGGTCTTTGGAAGAGACGTATGCTTTTGATGGGTTATTTCGGTACAATGAATAAGAGATCTTTTTGGTTGAATAAATTTCTAATACCTTTAAACCATCTCTTTTTACAAATGCTTTTACCTCTCCTTCACTCCAAGGTACTGTCGTTACAAACCTTCCTGCAGGAATCGTTTTTACTAACTTATTTCTAAAGTACAAATCGCCTGGCTTATCCAAGTTGGTAACAATTTCAATATTTTTTCTTTCGTAAGTATCGTCCTTATAAGAATGGTTTTTTCTAGGCTTATAGGCTAAGAAACCTTTGCCATCTGTATTTTGATATGGTAAGAAGCTCATCACTAATGACTCTTCATTAGGCTTACCTTGATACTCATTGATGTAACTTTTTAATAATACAGAAAGTCCCCAACCATTATTATAACTAGGTCTAAAATGAGATTGCTCAATAAAGATGTTCCAAGAATCTAATATGATTAATTCTGCATTATTCTTCTTTGCACTTTTAAATCCATCTCTAATACTTCGAGTATAATGTAGATTATCGTACTCTTTGTAACAGTCATCAATGGCTATTTTTGATTGCATCACAAAGCGTTGAGGCTTCTTCTTATTCTTATCTTTCATTACGTAGTAACTTGAGATACCACTATGAAATACAGTCTGTACAAATGGTCTATTTTTAGATTTTATGATCCTTGCAAGAATATCAATTTTACCTTGGCGTAACATTCTTGATTTTTCAAAAAATACAGTTTCAAATCGATCTAATGCCAACTCAATTTCTTTCTTTCTTCCAGGCCATAGAGCATTATAAATGATCGATACATCTGTACTTAAATAAGACGTGATTTCCGAAAAGCGGTCAAAGTAAGCACTCATATCTAATTCAGGGTCTTTACTTTTTTCCCAAGACTTCAATTCATCTGCCGACATTAGCCCCTTAGACTTATAAAACATCAAGGCTTTTTTCCCTTTCATTTTATACCATATATTAGAATTTTTCGTCGATCCATAAATCTTAGAAAGGTGAGTTCCACAATCGTAAATACCTTCATTGACTTTAACCCCTCTCTCAAATTTTATGGCCATCATTAATTTAAAATCATAGCCTTTTTTCTTGATGACTTCAACGTAAGCATTTACAATTTCATCATAGGTATCTAAGATCTTTCTATTTCTAGAAATAGTATATAACAAGGCAAAACCATTGATTCCATTTTTCATGGCCATTTGAAGCTCTAGGTCTACAGCATCTTCAAGAGTTAATGGAGATACCAAGTCAGTATCTGTTGGGTAGAATAATTCATTATTTTTCACCCAGTTTTTTTTACTCTCATCAAAAAAGTAGTTCCCTGCATTAATATGTGAAAGAATACCTTTTTGAGGAGTATTTATAAAACGAAGACTATTAACAGCAAAGACGTATTTGTTATCATTAGCCATTAAGTCAGAAATTCCCAGCAATAGTAAAATACTTATTAGGGTAGTAAATCGAATACATTTCATAATGATAGCTTTTTATTTATGTAGTTTTAGGCAATTCCTTTTTCCTATTGTTTGGCGACGATTATTAATATTTTTCAAAAAAGAGTAACAATAAGGAATAAGTTTTCAGAATTGATATTCAAATGTACCTGAGGTACTTAATCTTCGTTTACTTTCACATTAATTCTGCATTAACCGACTAAAAAAGTGAGAATTAATATTGATTAATGTAGTATTAAGGAGGAATTAAGTAGCTCATCTAAATTTGGGTATTGTACGTAATTGACGTTTCTTCTTTACTTAAAGAAACTTCAACGATAAATTTAATTACAGACCATCGTGACTAAATTTTTTGGTCTATTATAGAATAGAAGCTGAAATGAAATTAATATCAAGAATCTTATTTACTCTTTGTCTATTACTACTTTTCAATGTGGAAGGTATTTCACAACAGAAGCCTAACATTGTATTTATAGTTGTGGATGATATGAGTCCTTTTCCAATTGAAAAACAAGAAAATGGTGAGACTAGAGCCTTTGGTTTTAGTGGCGAAAAATATGTAAAAACTCCTTTTATCGATAGTCTAGCGGCAGATGGCATTATTTATAAGAATGCCTACGTTTCGTCCTCTGTTTGTTCTCCAAGTAGATATACGTCTCTTACAGGAAGGTATGCAGGAAGGTGTTCTGGCACTCAATTTATGAGAATGCATCCACCAGGAAACATGACAAGAGTAGAAAATAATACAGAGTTAGAAAAAAACCGATGGAATGTAGCAAAGGTGCTTAAGAAGCATGGTTATACCACCGGGTTTGTTGGTAAAAGTCATATTGTTGAAAACGATAAGTTAAGAAGAGACAAATATGAAGAAAACGGTTTCGAGGAGTTTCCATTGTCAGCAGATATCAAAGATCAGAAGATTTCTAATGCAATGTCTCATAACCATAATAAGTGGTCTCAGATGATCAAGGAAAATGGTTTTGATTATGCTAATGCTGTATACGGTGCAAACCTGAAAGAACTCTATTCTAAAGAAGCCAATGCTCATAACATTGAATGGACTACTTCTGCCGTTCTAGATTTTATCGATCAGAATGCGAAGAAAAAAGATCCATTCTTTTTATACTATGCAACAACGGTACCTCATGGACCTGAACCTTGGAGAAGAGTAAAGGGAGAATATAAGTATAGTTTAGATGCTGACCCTAACATTACAGGAGAAGGATATATAGAAAAAGACTACAGTTTTATGCCGAATAGAACTGATATCAAAAACGAAATTACCACTGATAAAAGTCTTAGAAAGGATCAAGCATGGATCACATGGTTTGATAAAAGTATTCAAGCTATTGTCGATAAACTGAAAAAAGATGGCATGTATGAGAATACCTTAATTGTTATCTCATCTGACCATGGATCATATCATTTTGGAAAAACTACACTCTACGAAACAGGAGTAAAAATTCCGTTAATGATGCACTGGCCAAAAGGAATAGAAAAAGGAAAAACTTACAATGGCTTAGTACAGAACATAGACTTTGCTCCTACTTTCTTAGATATTGCTGGAATCAAGCAGAAAAAATCATTAGAGATGGATGGTAAAAGTCTTCTGCCAACATTTAAAGATCAAGAGACCAAAATACATGACTACCTTTTCTTTGAGTTAGGTTTCGCTAGAGGTATACTTGCTGACAATTGGAAATATATTGCCGTAAGGTACCCCAATAATATTAAGGCTAAAATTGCAAAAGGCGGTACGTTTAAAGGGTATCATGATGTAGAAATCAAAGAACCATATTATACAAGAAACCAACACCTAGGAAATTTAGCTAGTAAAGCCAATCCTCATTATTTTGAAAAAGATCAGTTGTTTGATCTCACAAATGATCCAACAGAAGAGGTCAATCTGTTTGAACAACAACCTGAGAAAGCAAAAGAATTAAAGGAGATCTTACAAAAGAAACTGCATACTTTTGAGGATCGACCATTCGATGAATTTACAAAGAATAATTTTCCACAGTAACCCGCTCAAAAGCTATACAGCAGGATCATGTATTTTACATATTCTGCTGTTTTTATTTATATACTTTCGAAAGGAATAACTATTTAATAAAATTACCCACACAAAATATCGTCATAGTACACAAAAATTACATTTTAAGTCACAAAGTTAAATTGCACTAAACAGCTAAGATCAAGTACCTTTGTAAGGTAAATTATTCATGAAATAAATAGAATGAGTTAATAATAGTAAACGAGAAGATTGTGTACAGAAACGATAAATAATCAAATGACTTTATGATTCTTACTTCTGTACTGTTGGGGAGTGATACCGTACTTCTTTTTAAAAATTCGAAAGAAGTAGCTATGGTTCTCGAAACCTGCATTGGTATAAATACTCTTAATAGGAGCATTGGTCATCGCAAGCTGATTAGCGGTATAAAGTAATCGCTCATCATTCACCAATTCTGTCAACGTTTTCTGCATACTTTTTTTCACCACTCTATTGACATGATCTCCCGATCGTTGGGATAGTGCGATAAAGCCATTGATTCCGGTTTTCAGATATTGTGGGGATCTAAATTCTTTCAAAGAATAATTTAACCAAGACGGTAAATGACCATCTTGAATCGAATAATCTTTCAATAAGGAAAAGAGATGAAGTACAAAAGTATCTAGTGTTAGAAGGTTATTTTCTTTCGACACCATTTGATCCAAGTAACCTAAAATAGACTGAAGTTCATCATCTGTAAATACTACATGCAATGGTATCTGTTCATCATTCCAATAACACAATTGAGGTGATGTAAAGTATCGTTCCTTGTAAAAAGGTAAAAGGTCTGCTTTGATGGCCAAGTTTGTAATCACTAATTCCTCCTTAGATGTCTTCTTAAATGTATGTACATCATGCGGTCGAATAAAACAAGCTTCCCCTTTCTGAATAGATAATTCTTTGTTATTGATTTTATGAATTCCCTCCCCATCCGAGACGATAAAAAATTCAAAATAATCGTGGTCATGTGGATTTAAATCATCATGATTATTAATACTCGTACTGGCAAGGTGAAATACATCTGTAGAAGATAAAGCAAAAGTTTCGAATAAAAATTTTCTCACAGACATATGATTAAATCAATAACGGTGATTAGGTTAAATAAATAGGGGTTACTCCCATACATGTAATCATAAATTAAATCTACAATTAATAATTAACCAAAGAAATGAATAGAAACTTATCCTTCACTCAATGTCTAGCAACTAGCTTGGCTACTGCTATACTATTTACCTGTTTACTACTACCACAAGTTAGCTTAGCCAAAGATAAAATCAGCAAAAAAGAAAAAAAGGAATATCAAGAAAGAGTCAAAACAGCTTTTATTAAAGGTTGGGATGCTTATATGAAATATTCGAAAGGATTAGACGCTGTTAATCCTATTTCTGAAAAAGGACACAATTGGTATGCAGAATCCTTATTGATGACACCTGTTGATGCTTTTTCTACCATGTATCTTATGGGACTTGAAAAAGAAATGTCAGAAGCAAAAGAACTTATATTTAGCGAATTAAATTTTGATAAAGACTTAGAAGTACAGCAATTCGAGATTGCTATCAGGATCTTAGGAGGTTTAATCTCTGCCTATCAACTAGATGGTGATCAAAGGTTCTTAGATTTAGCTGTAAATCTTGCTGATAGAATGTTACCAGTATTCGAATCTCCAACAGGTATTCCTTACCGCTTGGTTAACCTTCGTACTGGAGCAACTAGCGGACAAGGTACTAACCCTTGTGAAATAGGATCCATGATGTTGGAATACGGCATGTTATCAAAACTAACAGGCGATTCAAAATATTACGACTTATGTAAAAGAGGTATTGTAGCTTCTTTTGAAAGAAGAGGTAAAACAGGATTACAAGGTTCGTGGATCGATCAGGATACCGGTGAATGGGCCGACACTAGAGCACATATTTCTGGTGGAATTGATGCTTACTATGAATACCTACTAAAAGGATATTTGTTATTTGGTGATAAAGATTTCTTAGAGATGTACGAGGTCTCTAGAGATGCTGTAAATAAATACCTTGTTGATGAAACTTCTGTGGAAGGTGAATTCTGGATTGGATGGGCAGATATGAATACAGGCGAAAGAATCAGTACTCGTTTTGGTGCATTGGACTGTTTCTGGAATGGATGTTATGTTTTAGAAGGTGATATCGAAAGAGCAGAGAAACTACAAGCTTCGATTAATAAAATGTGGTTTTTAAATGATATTGAACCTGAAGCTATAGATTATACCACCATGCAACCTTTCTACAAAGGAGCTGAGTATTACATGATGCGTCCGGAAGCTATCGAATCTACCTATTATGTTTGGAAAGCAACTGGTAATAAAACGTATTATGAGCAGGGAAAAAAGATGTTTGAAAGCATTGAAAAGTATTGTCAAGTGGATAATGGTTATGTTCAATTAAAGGACGTAAGAACAAAAGAGAAATGGGATACATTAGAAAGTTTCTTCTTTGCGGAAACTATGAAATATTGTTTCTTATTCTTTGCTGACGACGATGTTTTTGATTTTGAAAAATATGTTTTAAACACCGAAGCTCACCCACTATTTAATACATGGGATAAAGGTTGGAAAGGCAACCACCATGGAATAAAATAATCTAAAATAACAAAGGCTTGGATATTAAAATCAATACCAAGCCTTTGTTATCTATAAATCTTCCTATTGTATTTCTAGTGTTCCATTCGTTCTGATATAAAGTACTGCTTCTTGACTTTCGGTATTTTCAATAGTGTGAATTGCCTTACTGCTTGCAGAAAAACAACTTCCTTCATCAAGCTTTTCTACTTTATTATTCTGAGGTAAAGTATAGGCTATTCCTCCATCAATTACTACAGAATACATCACCTCGCCGGTACTTTTTATAGTTCCTTTATATCCAACAGGAAGTTTAACAAAAAGTCCCTTTAAGTCCTTTTCATTTTTACTTTCCCACAGATAACTCAATTGAACTTTACTGTCTTTGGCTATCCATTTTGATTTATCACTCCCTAGCCATACAATATTAGAAACATCGACATTTATTGGTCGCTCTCCGTTGTCATATGCCTGATCAGTAGGTTTTACCAAATAAGGTCCTTGGTCGATTTCTATATAAGCAATATTCTCTTCACCTTTTGCTGCTGTGATATGTGCTTCACCTTTAGGTTGTGTCCAGAAACTACCCGGTTTCATCCACATTTTTTCTGCATTAGGATCATCATTATGAATGCTCCCTTTTATTACAATTGCTCGATATGTCACATTATGAATGTGTGGTGGTGATGAAAAACCATCGACAAATTTGCCTAAATATCCAGTAGCAACATCCGCTTTTCTATCTCCCCAAAGTGTTCCGGCCAATGGACTTTTATCTCCTCTTGCTGGATTCAATTGCTCCCATTGCACATCTTTTGTGAGCATCACTTTATTTGTTGGATTCTTGATATCCCAATCATCAATTGCTTTATCGGTGGTCTGTTGACAAGCAAAGAAAAATAATATTGGAAGTATAGCGACAGATAATGTTTTCTTCATTGAGTTAATAAATAAGTTTCTATGAAATAGTTAACAGCAAATTTGTGAATTAAAATGATAATGATTCACCCAATTCACAAAAATTTGCTGTTTTATTAAGTTTATATTCTATGTCTAACAGGCACACTATTTAATCTTGCAGCATCTGTTGTATTCAGTACATAATTTAATTTATTGATGGCTGCATTCTTATCTTGTGGTAGCTTAGCATCAAAACTTACTGAGTTGATCGCATGTATTCCCATATAATAAGTTGCTGTTTCAATCAATTCTATTGTTTTGATTTGTTCTTCAAGTACCTCCTTCTCAGTCGCCATTTCATAATCTCCATTCATTACATCAAACGATAATTTAGTACCTTCATTAGCATTTAATGTTGTTGGAACTATACCCAAAGGTTTCACTTTATTGATTAACCTAGCATTGGCCTCCGCATTTTCTATCCCGCGACCCTTACCTGCTGCACCAAACATAAATCCGTAGAAGAAAGTCATGCCCGCCTTATTTAAGCGTTCTAATTGTTCTTCAGTATCGGCCAAAGAGGCACCTTTATTCATATAATCAAGGGCATCCTCCAAACCTGTTTCCACTCCTATCCAAAGATCACCGATACCTATTTCAGCCAACTCTTTTAACTCTTCGTCTGTTTTATGCATGATGTTATTGATAGAAGCATACATTGTGATAACCTCTACCTCTGGTAAGTAATGATGTATTCTTTCTGCAATAGCTTTTAATCTTTTTGCAGACAAAACAAAAGCATCACCATTTACTAAAAATATTCTTTTAACATGTGGATATAAACGTTGAGCTTCTTGTAAATCACTTTCTATATCCTCTGTTTTTGCGACAGAAAATTTTACATCTCTATACATTGTACAAAAAGAACAGTCGTTATGAGCACAACCTACTGTTACTTGTAGTAATAATGTATTGCCTTCGTAAGGCGGTCTATATACAGGTCCAGTGTAGTTCATTAATGTAGTATTTTATTTGTAACATCTATAAGCTGTTTAACAGCGCTTTCATTATACGTATCTGGATGTGCTTTAGCGTATCTTCCAGCATCATTATCAAAATAGTCACCATTATGAGCAGCATGATTTTCTGATAAGGCTAAATCATATAGAATGTTTGCCCCTTTATCTACAGGTGACCAATGCTGACCATAAGCTTCCAAAGCCATTTTTGTGTTTAATAATGATCCTGGGTTAACAGAAATTACAGTTATTCCTTCCAATTGGTGAGCTAAATAATAGCTCCACATCGTTAAAGCCAATTTACTCTGAGCGTAAGATGCATTTGCATTTGAAGGCTGTTTCCCCATCATCACATCATAAGAAACTTCCGATTGTGCTGCAGAACTTAAGTTGATTATTCTTGATTGATGTCCTAAATTAAGCAGTGGTAATAATTCTCTTGTCAATAAATAAGGAGCTAGATAATTAACCGCATATCTAATGTCATATCCTTGTTTCGAATAAGAAATAGGACTATTAAATACTCCCGCATTATTGATAAGTACATCCAAATATTTCACCTCTTTTTGTACTTCATCAGACATTCTTTTTACATCACTTAAATCTGCAAAGTCAGCAACAAATCCATATATATTATTATTGTTTGTCTCTTCTTTTATAGTATCAATAAGTTGATTTAATCTATTACTATTTCTTCCATGTAAATATAACGTATGCCCTTCCTTGGCTAATTTGAAAGCGGTGCTTTTACCAATGCCATCTGTACTACCTGTAATTAGAATATTTTTTTTCATGATTGATATGGATAATGGGTGATGAGAAACCGAGTGATTGGTCTCCCATCAATAAAAATTTTATTTAAGCAAGATCATCTTGTGCGGCAATTAAATAGTGATGGCTTATTGAACCTGCTGTTCTTTCTTTTAAATGGGGAACATAGCCTGGATCTGCCATAAAATTTTCTGCTGCTTCTTTTGAAGGCCATTCAATAATAATTCGTAATCCTGCATTTTGCTTTTCACCTTCAATCTGCTCATGTGTTGCTGTTCTTGCAAGGTATTTTCCACCGTGCTTAGCAACCAATCTATTTGCAGGTTCTAAATAATCTGCAATCCATTTTTCTGTTGTTGGAGTAACATCTAAAACTGAGTAGTAAGACATAGTAATTAAAGTTGAAGTGATTAAAATGATTTCCCTTTCGTTGATATTACAAAATTAGTATACCTATCTATCAGATCTATTGTACCAATGTTGGAATGAATTGTATCAATATTGGTTTATTTGTAAAAAAAGAAGTAAAACAAGGTAGTTAACTTCATCAAACCATATATTTGTAATGTATAACAAACAAAAATACCTATATATATACCATGAGAACAGAATCAATCAATAAGTTATTAGAAATCCATATTGAGGAAATGGATAACTGGACGAAACGACCTTATAAGAATAATTTCTTTGAAATTGTATATGTAGAAAAAGGTACCGGAAGACAGTGTATCAATGAACATGAATTTGAATATAAAGAAGGAAATATCTTTTTCTTACCTCCTCTAGATTGTCATTCATTTAAAATACATACACCAACAAAGTTTTATTTTATCAGATTTACAGATCACTATTTTATACAAAAAGACAACCTTACCAATTACAATGCTTGGTTTGATAAAATTGCCTACGTAATAGCGAATTACAATAAAATACCGGGAGATATTATTGCCACTGAAAACGAAAGACAGTTCATTATCAATAATATAAAGTGTATCTATCAAGAATACCTTAGAGCAGACAATTATTCTGATTCAATAATTACAGGAGCTATTGCTTCTATATTAAATATTTTAGCCAGAAGTATTGAAAATCGATATGTAAATAAAGCCAATGAAACGGACAGTCGTTTTGGTGAAATACTTCGATACATCAATACCAATTTATTGGATCAAGATTCAATAAAACTAACAGCATTAAGTGAGAAATTTGGCATCTCAAAATCGTATTTCTCTGAATATTTCAAGAAGCAGGCAGGTGTGAGTTTGGTGGATTATATCTTGAAATCTAAACTAAGAATTGTAGAAACCAAGGTACTTCATACTGATTTAAGCCTAAAAGAAATTGCCTGGCAATTAAACTTTACGGATAGTAGCCACCTTTCTAAGGCATTTAAAAAAACGTATGGAATGACGGTTAAAGAGTTCAAACACTCTGGAAGAGTAGCTTGTGATATATAATACCCACGATAGAAGTAATTTCACTCTATCGCAGGATTTATTGATTAATTGATAACATCGGTTTCTAATGAGTAGGTACTGATATACGGGACGACATCTCCTCCTATATACAACTTACCTTGATGTTCTTTTACAGCTCCAGCTTCTGGTATCGTTTCTCCTGTTGTATCAAATAAAGAAGATAAGATCTCTCCTTGATCATTAATATTTAGGACCATTCCAAATTTCTCTTGCTTCGGTTGCATCATTTCAGGTAAACCGTAGACTACTTTTTTAAGAAAGGGTTTCGGGTGAATATCATCTAATGCATCATTTCTTCTTGTGGAGAACCCTAACCAGAAGGTACCATCCTTCCGGATAGATATTCCATTGGGAAAGCCGGGTAAATTTTCCATTAAAACCTCAGTACTTCCTTTTTTATCACCTTTTAGCCAATAGCGTAATACTCTGTATTTCGTAGTTTCCGTCATGAGCAGAAAGTCTTCGTTTTGAGATAATACGACCCCATTGCCAAAAAAAGTCCCATCTATTAATGTGGTCACTTCTTCTGTTTCAGGATTGTATTCATATAATCCGCCATTAGGGTTTAACTCCATAATTAATTTCCTTCCATACTGAATATCATATTTCTGATCGTAGGAGGTATTTGAAAAATAGATTTTACCATTCGATGCTATATCCAACCCATTCGGAATCAGAAAAGGCCTTCCCTTTTCATCTTTTTTTGCCAAAACTTTCACTTGTTGATCAGGTGAAATACTGATTAATCCCTGACGATGAGAAAGAGCAATTAGATTTCCATTTGTATCAAAATGAAGCCCAGCGACCCAAGAACCTGCTTCATAAAACGTTTCTACCTTTCCCTTGGGAGAGATTTTTAAAATCTTACCGTCACTAAAATCTTTCGCTCCTTTATGCACACCACAATACATATTACCTATTGAATCAAAAGTGATGTCTTCGGGGCCAAACCCACCTTTTAATTCTAATTTATTAGAAGTCTGAAGTTTGTCGTTAAAAGCCAATTCATCAATCATGGTTGGCTTCTCTGGAGGTGTCCAAGCCACTGGCTTTAAACTGCAAGAAGAAAGAAACGAAAAGGATAGATTAGTAAGGATTAAAAGAACGAGATGGTATTGATTAAACTTTGTCATAGTGTTTTTAATATTGTTTATAACAAAGGTCCAAAGCAGATCACCAAATCTCGTTTACATAGGTAAATAAAGTATTATCTCTCCAGGTTTTGAAGTTTACTTCTTAGTCGGCTCAATTGTGTTGCGGAAACTCCAAGGTAAGAAGCGATGTGGTATTGTGGGATGAGTTGCTCAAGATTTGGAAATCGTTTTCTAAAGAGAAGGTACCTTTCTGTCGCATTCATCAATGCCATCTCTAATTCTTTTTCTTCTTTCTCTAAGAAATAGTGCTCGGCAATTTTTCTTCCTAAACGTTCAAAATCATGATACTTAGCAAATAGGCGTTCCAAATCTGAAAACTTAGCTGTCCATATGACACAGTTTGTCAATGCTTGTTGAGGTATTCGGTTTCTTTTACCGGTTAATAAAGAGGTGTAGGCGCCAATAATACTTGGGCCTACAAAAAACTGCTTATTGTACTCTTTTGCTTCACTATTGGTAAAGAAAGCTCTCACTACTCCTGTTTCTAAAAAGGCAATCTCTTTGGCTAACTTATCTTCTTCCACAAAAAAATCATGGTCTTCCAAACGCTTTTGTTTGAAAAGTGGAGCCAATTCTTTCCATGTATTTTCTGACAATGGAGAAATTTTATTAAAGTATTGTTTTAGAAGTTCCATAGTGAAAAAAATAGCTTAAATGGAGATCTTACAAAACTAACTTTTTATCTGAAAATTCTCCGATTTCTTCCATAGAATTAATGCACTCAATCCAATGGCAATTTCTCCTATCATAGCATAAAACAACCCTTCAGCAGGCATTCCATCTAGAAATAAACTTAGCAAACGTCCAAGCCCATACGATAAAAAAAAGAGAGTAGTTAAGCCCAATGCTAATTTTCTATATTCATTTTTGAAAACAGCTACAAGAATAAAAATAGAGGCAGAAAGTATCGCTGTTCCAGGTGCTCGGGTCTCACTAAAATGACTTGGGTTATTATCTAGAAAAATACCTGATTGTACTTGTAACCATTCAGGAAAAAATACAAGACTTCCCCCTACATATAAACCAATGATACCAGATAGAAATAATAAGATTGAAGATGATTTTGAGATGTTCATAGTAAATTACTTTTTTAGTTTAATGATACTTCAAAGGTACTTTACTAGGCTTCCTACTAGTTGTCTCAAAAGGTTTTTGATTTGTTGCAAAAGAATTATTTCGAAAATTTTGATGGACGAAAACCATATTGCTTGAAGAACGTATGAGAGAATGAACTTATACTTTCATAACCAACCTGCCAGGCTGCTTCTTGTACTGTTGACTCCTGATTCTGAAGTAATTGATAAGCTTTTTGTAATCTTTGAATTTGAAGGTACTTAAAGACAGGCATTCCAAAAATTTGCTTAAAGTTCTTTTTCAGTTTATTATTATTCATACCTATCAATTTCGACAATTCATTTAATGTCGGTGGCGTATGAATATTATTCTCCATGATCTCCTTCGCTTTGTAGAGTTTCTGTAACTCATGCTCATCCATAACAGTATTCTCTGTTTGTTCTAGCTTTGAGAAATAATGTGATAGCAATTCAAGCACCTGACTTTTCATGAAAAGTAAACGACTATATCCTTGAAATGAATTAGAAAATATCTTTGATATCGTTAATTGCATTTCTGGTGTAAGCCTTACTTCTGGTCCACTTTTAAACCAATCGGACGTTTGTAATAGCTCACTTAAATGGAGTTCATACAAGGCTTTCTCATTATTTGATAGCTTCAGTAAGTTGTCTTTCGTCGAAAAAATACTAACACTCTGTAATGGTTCTTTTTGAGATATATTATGTGAAAACTTTACTCCTTGTTGACCATAAAAAGAAATGCACTTTCCTTTCCTACTCTTCAATATTGTACTGTTTTTGTTTTCCCTATCATCAAAAGCATGTATATCAACATGCCCTGAATTATAGAATGTAATACCTATTATATCATCCTCAAACTGACAGTTAAATAGTTCTGCTTCCTTACTATCAGTACTGTCAATCATTACAATAAAATCATTTACTTCAATAATATCAGTGGTCATTCCTATATATATATTTTGGAGTATATGCTAATATAATGGTATCAGAGTATTAGAAAATAAAAAAGAGGTAGTATTATTTCCACCTCTTTTTTTATTTGAAATTTAATTCACTACTTCTTCTTTTTGGAAGGGAGTGATTAATGGATATTTTTCAGCTTTAAGTTTAGCACTGCTTGGACCTCCTTTATATTTTAAGATCCAACCACTTTCTCTTGATTTCAACTCATAATATTCAGGATATAATTTTGAAACACTTAGGAAATATTTATTGGTTCCCACTGTCAAGATTGATGTATAATCATTTGGTACCCTTAACTCCAGTCTAAATGATTTATCGACTTTTACCTCTTCTCCATTAAATGTGATTTTACATTCTCCGTTTACCTTCTTTGCAAAAACAGTTATTAAAGCTTCCTTTTTTGCCGTCTTTAACTCTGGCGCAGGGTTTCTTTCCATATAAGACATAATGATTTGTTTCACACTAGAATGCCAAGAACGGGTGAAACCTGGAGCATTTAGCTCACTTACAGATATAGGATCATCGCCTAAATACTTTTCGAATAAATCTATCGTTTTTTGCTTATCACCAAATTGGAGGCCTGTTGAAGAAATAGCTTCTGCTTCTACATCATCACCAATATAATAATATGTAGTAGTGTATGAATTTTGACCATTAACATGTGTACTTATAGTATAGTAAATATTGAATTTACTTTTATACAATAGATACACTTTTTTGACTTTGTCTTTAATACTTACAAAATGATAGTTTCTATTACTACTAGATGAAAAATAATAATCTACCTCTTTGTAATTGATAAATTTTCGTTCTCCACCAATGGTTGTGAAATTTACTGTACCATCCTTTTTTACATTACAAGTTGAAATTGCAATGAAATTACCGCTTTTTAATGCTAAAATATCATTTGCTAAAGTACTAACTGTAGTCACAAAGAATAAGATCACCAGTAGGTATAGTGATCTGGATAAATAGAAGTTCATAATAAAAAAATATAGTTTGCTATATACAAGTATACCCAAAACACTACTACAAACAAAAAAACCGTTGAAATAACATTCTTGACAATGAATTTCAACGGTTTATCTATTTTTAAAAGTAATTCCTATTGGTAAATTACCTTCTTTCTTGTCTTATCGCCCATTGGTACATTTTCCCAAACAAAGTGTCCATTTACTAATGGATAACCTGCTCTAACGATGTCACTATTACCATTACTTTGAATAGTATCCACAGTAAAGAAACCTAACTTCTTAGCAAACAAGATATGGTATTCTTCTACCTCTCCTAAAGGTTTAAAAGTTCTATCTTTAACCTCTAACTGTTTCCACTCCAAGTACTGCGGTAATGTATATTCATGGAACATAGTACATTCTCTAACAATACTAGGGTTAAGGTTTTTCACTGTTTGAGTATAAGACAACACTTGTGTCATAATATCACCGTAGTCATCCGCCTCATCGCCAAGTTCTAAACTTTGAAGTAAGTTTAAAACTAATGTATTTTTATACGTTCTTTCTTTTGGTAACCAACTTACATTAAATACAAAGAACATTACTCTTGCAAAGAATTGTTTCTTGTACTCAAATAACTTAGCATCTAATTCTGTATTATCATATTCAATGATATTGTTGTTAGCCAACACTAAGAATTTACCAATTGTTTTTACTAAGAAATTCTTAATACCAAATGGCTTCTGATCAATCTTTCCGTCCAAAAAGATCTTCTTAGAAATGTTATCACTTTCGTCTAGTTCTTCAATGTCGTGGTGCATTAAAAGAACATCCATTAAAATAAGTAGATTCGTAATATCTTGGATTACCATCTTCTTATCTTGGTCGCTTGTGATTGATTTTTTCTTGAAGTAAGGATTTAATGTCAAATCGTATTGCTTATTAATCCTATCACTTATTTTTTGTAGTAAAGTAAGTACGTTACTGCCGATCACTCCGTCTTCCTCGTTACCCTCCTGAACTGGCTTTGCAGCAACTTTACGAATAAACTCAAGAATTTGATCGTTTGCAGTTTCTAATACTGTAGATTCTTCTTTATCTTGACCTTGGAAGTCTGTCCACCCAGATACCATATATTCTAGCATCTTGCTAACACCCTCTCTAGATTCGAATTCGACAGCTATATATTTAGATAATTGACTAACTTTTCCCATTAAATTAACTTTACCAATATTTTTAAGACTGCAAATCTACTAAAGATATTGTGGATAATAAATTTTGCTCCTACTTTTCTCTTTGAGGTAAAGACTTATTAAAAAAGATTTAAAATAGACTATAAAATTAATACAATTGGGAAGTAATCGATTGTATACACCAATATCTAATTTCCTGTGATGGTCGACTTGCCACTTTTACTGATCCTATTCGTTTGTACTTCCTCACTACGATCAATCAAAGCGATGAGTCCAAGTACAGGCCCAATTACTAAACCTATTAAGTATTGCATTGAATCTGTATTTTCACTTAAATATTGAATACATTGGATACTAATAATGGTAATCAAAAAGCCAATACAGTTGACGATCGTTAAAGCAGTACCTTTTAATGCAGGTGGTGCCGTTTGGGCTACAATAGTAGAGAATAAAGGAGAATCTGCAATTACAGTCATCCCCCAAAACAATAAAAATAAAAAGAAGGTCAGAAAAGATCCTACGGTAAACATCATTGGAGAAATCAGACAACAAAACCCTGAAAATAACAATGCCAGTAGTGCCACTTTTCTCACCTTAAAACGTAAGGATAAATACCCAGATAAAATGCAGGCTAAACTACCAATTCCAATAACTAAAAATGAATAAACAGGTATATTGATAGTCACCTGAGGGTGCATCAAATTATAGGCTTGAAGCATAGCAGGAACCAAAGCCCAGAACGTATATAATTCCCACATATGTCCAAAATATCCAAAAGCAGACTTTCTGAATTCTTTATTCTTAAATACTTGAGAAATTGCACTTAATTGTAACTTTTGGCTTGATGTCCTATACGGACCATCTCCTACAAAAAGATACATAGAACCTCCCCCTATGACTGCCAATAAGGAAGTCGTCATAATCACGAATTCCCAAGGTAGATCTCCTTTAGCTCCTTTAAGCAAATGAGGTAATGCCGTTCCTAACACCAAAGCCCCTACCAAAAAACCTAATGATTTTCCTAGCCCCTGTTTATAATAGTCCGCCGCGATTTTCATCCCTACAGGATATATTCCTGCAAGAAAAAATCCAGTCAGAAACCTTAATACAACTAGCGTTTCTAAGGTATTTCCAGCCCATGTCATGCCTCCATTAAACACTGCTCCGAGTACCCCACAGGCAAAAAATACCTGGACAGGAGAAAAACGATCGGCAATTGAAAGAAGTGCAAATACAAGTGTTCCAATGATAAAACCAAGTTGAACAGAGGAAGTGAGATAACTCAAAACATTATTCTCCAATGAAAAACTATTGATCAATTCAGGCATCACAGCATTACTTGCAAACCATAATGATGTGCATAAAAACTGAGCAATAACAATAATGTGAAGAATGTATTTTTTAGAGTTCATAAGTTATAGTTCTTGAATGAGTACAGTTAATGTAAACTAATTGGATAGTATTTCTGTTTTCTTTTCTTGTTGTTTTCTAAGTGTTTTAGCCCTTTTATCTTCCCCATCATGGCTCCACCCAGGTGATTTGAACAGATATTTAAGTTTATCTGACCATTTATCGGCTCTTTGAATATCTTTCCATATTGCCGCATATTCATGAGTAGCGACCTCAAGTGGTTGATAGGTTTCTATATTCACAGTTAATCCATAAACAGGCTTTTCGACCTCTTTTTGTTCTTCTGCAAAAGTACCAAAAAGTCTATCCCAAATAATTAGTATACCGGCATGATTACAATCTAAATAGCGAATATTTGATGCATGATGTACTCGATGATGTGAAGGCGTATTAAAAAGAAATTCAAACCATTGAGGTAACTTATCTACCATTTCGGTATGTACCCAAAACTGATAAATCAAACTGATTCCCATCATGGTAAATATCATCAAAGGATCGAACCCTAACAATGGAATCCAAACCCAAAAGAAGAATTTATGTACCCTTTCTCCTACACCTTGTCTTAATGCAGTTCCAAAATTCATGTATTCTGACGAATGATGAGTGACATGCCCTGCCCAAAAAATTCGCAATTCATGATTAAGACGGTGAAACCAATAATAGGAGAAATCATCAGCAAAGAATAAAATTACCCAAGCCCACCATTGTCGTTGTACAATGTCTTTCAATGGACTTAGCTGATATAAATAAACAAAAGCGATAAATGCGATTACTTTAGGTACAAATTCTACAATTGCAGAAAATACCATCATTGTTAAAGACACATAAGTATCTTTTTTCAGATAGTGTTCTTTCGCAATTTGATATTCTACGATTATTGCAAAAATAAAAATTGGTAATGCAAAATATAATAATTTGTCCTGAGAGAGTTGTTGGATGTATTCTAATGTCGTCATGGTTTAGGTCGAATTGGCTAAATACTTTATAGCAAAATTTGTACAAAATATTTAAAACCAAGAAAATAACTCATTCAATTACCTTCTATGTTGAATAGTAATTCCTTTAGCTATAAAACCATTATTGTATTATAATGTTATTTCGAGTGTAAACGACTCACCTTCTTAAAACCATCTAAATAGTGTTTCAATTGAATCGGATGGTTTGTCTTTGACCATTGATATACCGTTTTATATTGATATTCTTGGTCATTAAAACCGACAATGGGGACATACTTAAACCCTTTAATATTAGGTGTGTAAATAAAAATTCTATCCGTTAACTCTTTTGTATGCTGTTTGTAAAAAGTGGTCATTTTTTCTTTTAGAACATCCTTTTTATCCATATTATAGTGCATGCCTTCCAACATATTCTTTAGGACATCAGCTTCTAACCCTCTCATTTCTAGAAGGTCCATTTCCGTTTCCCAATTTGTCGTCTTATTTCTTTGTATGCCAATCACTATAATTTTTTCGAAATCTTGATTCCTAAAACGTTCGTACTCTAACACTGCTTCAATTGGAATATCTTCTTTCGTTCCTCCATCAATATACTTTCTATCATTAATAATAGTATGAGGAAAAACATGAGGCATCGCACTTGTTGCCTTCAATGCTTCCACCAAGTTAGTAGTGACCTGATCATTCATTCTAAAGCCATCAATATTTGTGATTCTGACGAGTTGCCCCCTTTTTTTATCCACAGTAGAAATAATAGTCGGTAACTGAATCTCCTTTATTGAAGAATAACCCATAGTCTCTACATATACTGCTCTGAGAGTAGAATCAAATGGTGATAAATCAACAGGAAGGTGATGATCAGGATTGATAAAAATATCATCTTCTTTTAGTTGGAATAAAATAGACCTCACTTCTTTAAATGATATACGTCCTTCTTTCACTCCATCTATAATTACTGCATTTAATGCTCCAGCACTAACACCTGCTACAAGTTGAAGGTTATCTAACTCTCCTTCTTCATAAAGACGCTCAATTAATGCTGTTTCTTGTGATATTCTGGATGCTGCACCGATCACTACCAAAGCAGTTCCTTCTGGATTCTTTTCCTCTGTTACCACTAATTTTTGGCTACAAGAGATAAAAGCTACTAGTGGTAGAATAACACTTATTACGTATTGAATAGATTTAAACATGATAATGAGATGTAATGTGATAAATAGGTAAATGTGTGTTGTTTATTGATTGATGTTACAAAAGTCGGCAATGTTGAATTAAATGATTGGTGAAAAAAGTAAAAGAATTAGTAAAAAATACTTTAATAACTCTATTTTAATTATCAGACAAACAGCCTATTAGATTATCATGTAAGAATCCTTTGTCAAAGTCATTTATTGCTATCGTCTTCTCTATTATTTTTGTAGAAACTTTACTTAAGCACTCTATGTACACTAAATTAATAGCAACTATTGCTGTAAGCTTGCTTACATGTAATCTATTTGCTCAAACCGACTACACTTTAAATGATGACGACGTAATCGTATATAATGGTTACATTCAATTATGTTCCTATTCTTTTGAGAATCCGAATATCATCATCCCATCTACCTTAGACGGACAAGAAGTTATAGGCATTGAATCTTATAACACTCCTAATCAAGGAGTTTTCTATAACAAAGGAATTCAAAAGGTTACACTTCCTGCATCATTAAAAGATATTGGTAATTATGCCTTTATGCAGAATCAACTTTCAAGCATTCAATTGCCTGAGTCTGTAGAAAAAATTGGAATTGGAGCATTCAGAGATAATCAACTCGAAGAAATTTCATTAGAAGATCATATTACCGCTATAGGTACATCCTCTTTTAATAATAATGCCATTTCTAAAGTCACATTAGGCTACTCTACTATTGATGTAGGTGATTCTGTTTTTGCAAAAAATGAGATCGAAACACTCGAAATACAAGAAAAAGTTAGAGTGATTTCTACTCATATGTTTGCTGAAAATCAGTTATCGGTAATTCAGCTTCCAAGTACAATTCAATACCTTAAACAAGGGGCTTTTTCGGATAATGAACATGCTTCTGTTATCCTTCCAGAAAATTCTGACCCTGCCTATACACATTGGTTATCTTCTGCTACAGAAGAAATAGACTCAGGATACAAAATTATTGATTTTGACAAAGGGTATACTGCTATCTTAAAATATACACTACAAGACCAAGATGTGACAGTAGAACAAGGTAGTATCACTTCAGTTCAATACGACGAAAAATACAATGACATTACTATTCCTTCTCAATTGGATGGTCAAGATATTATTGAATTACAAGGTGCTGAAAGTTCTAAGAATGGCTTATTTTATAAGAAAAACATCCACTATTTACAGTTCTCGCCCACATTACAAAAGATTGGTGACTACAGTTTTTATAACAATTGCATACATCAACTTTCATTGGCAAATGGCATTGAGGAGGTAGGTAAATCTGCTTTCTATGAAAATCAGCTTCAACAATTAGACCTAGGAGAGATAAAGGCAATTGGTAGACATAGTTTCAGTAATAACCAACTAAAGAGTATTTCGATTCCCGGTAGTCTGAAAGTGATAGGTTATGGATCATTTTCTAGAAATAGTATGGAGCAACTGACTATCCAAGAAGGCGTTGAAGTAATTCTTGAAAGTGCTTTTAATAGTAATAAGCTCAAACAAATTTCAATACCTTCTTCTGTAAAACGAATAGATGACTTGGCTTTCATCCATAATGATATTGAAAGTGTCACCTTTAATGAAGGTTTAGAATCGATTCATTATGAAGCATTTGCTTATAATAATATCAGAGAAGTTCAGCTACCTTCCACATTAGATACTTTAGTCAATGATGCTTTTGAAGGGAATTATATAAAAGAAATCACTTTACCTCAGCCAGATAATTTAGAAGATTTCCTCTATTGGGATGATCCTGCAGGTGATGAATTCAACGCTCCTGGAGATGTCATCAGTACAACGGGTGAGTCACGATATACCCAATATTATAAATCTATTTTAGATGACTTTTTTATCGTAAGAGATGGGGTAATTACAGGTACAAATTTCTATCTCAGTGAAATAAAAACCTATCACATAAAATTACCTTCTGTGATAAGAGGTCAAACGATCATTGGCATTGGAAAAGATGGTCTAAGACATAAAAACATCAGGGCAATCAAACTACCTGAAACCTTAGAATTTATAGATGAATATGGTTTAGGATTCAACTACATCAAAAAGATTGAAATACCAAAAAATATTAAAAGAGTTGGAAAAGGATTTTTAAAAGGAAATAGGATCTCTGATTTATCCATTAAAACAAACTCATTCACTGAAATTCCTTCTGAAGCTTTCTATGGTAATCAATTAACACAATTGCATTTACCTTCTTCAGTGAAGTCGATTCAAAGTGAAGCTTATAAAGGTAATAATCTAGTAGAAATCGATCTATCTAATATCGATGAATTAGGAGAAGACGCATTTTCTTATAATGATCTTACTACTGTTACACTATCAGATCAATTGGAAGTTATTCCAACTAAGTGCTTTGAGGGGAATAACCTCACCACGGTAAATTTTGGTAAGAATATTACAGAAATAGGCTATTATGCTTTTGAAGATAATGCACTCCAAAATGTCAACTTACCATCTAGTATACGGTATATCAATCATTCTGCCTTCCGTGGTAATGAATTAACATCGATAAAACTACCAGCAATATCTGAGGAAGATTTTATGAATTGGCACCATGGTAATGAAGAAGCCTTAAAAGATAATATCTTACGTTTAGATGATTATGGATCTCACCAAGAAGTATTTGCTGCTTATATATACACTTTAAAAGAGAGTGATGTACAATTAAATAATAATCAACTGATTAGAATAACAAGTGATTTAAAAGACAAACTTTACATCAAATTCCCATTTAAAATAGGTAATAAAAGTATTTACCAAATCGGAAGTAATGATGGTAGATCTATCATGAATGGGGCAAAACCCTATAAAATTATTATCGAGGAAGGCATAACAAAAATTGGGAAGTATGCCTTTGAATATGCCAACACTTATGAGGTTGAACTACCGTCTTCTTTAATTACCATTGATAATAATGCATTTAAACACTCGAAATTAACGACACTTGTTATTCCTGAAAGTGTAAAAACAATTGGGAACAATGCCTTCGAATATGGAGATATCGCTTCGATTACTATTCCAAAAAGTATAAATGAAATTGGAAGTTATGCATTTGAAAATAATGAGATATCAGCAATACATTTCCCGAAAGAAAACGCCCAATTAAAGACTTTGGGATATCATGCATTTCATCGAAATCAAATTAATCAATTAGAACTACCTAGTTCTTTAGAATATATAGGTGTAGGATGTTTTACAGAAAATAATATCTCATCATTTAAATTACCTAATATTCAAAAAGATGGTTTTGTAGAATGGTATTCTTCAGGCCAATTTTATGCTAACAATGCTGTTGTTAATAATGAAGACGTATCTTTTGAAGCCTTATTTTTAGATACTTTAAGTGGCAATGATGCTACCTTAGAAGATGGAATTATCACACATGTTAGCTCTTACAGCAATTCAAATTTCTGGCATTTATATATTCCTAAACAATTAAATAATAGAAATGTAATAGGTATAGGTTCAGATGTCTTAGATAAAGCCGGTATTAGAACCCTAATTCTAGAAGAAGGAATTATATCAATTGGTGATAATGCCTTTAAGGATAATTATATCAATACACTAGAATTACCTCAATCATTATTATCTATTGGTGCCGGTGCTTTCCAAAATAGTGGATTGAAGAACGTACACCTTCCAAACAATATCCAACTAATAGAGGCGGGAGCATTTTATGGAAATAAAGAGTTAACCTCTTTTAAACTTCCTATGTCAAAAGATAGCGATTTTGATTATTGGCTGAGTGGAGATAATGTTAAATACAACAATGGCGAAGAGGTGAATAACTTTTTTGTCAGTTACTTAGCGGTATATAAAGGCGACAGGCCACAAGGAAAGCCCGAGAAACCCACCGATTTACCTGATGTAGAACAACCACAACTTTCAGTTTTTCCAAACCCTACAAACAATGCCGTTTATATTAGAAATCTTGAACAAGAAGCAAAAGGCAGAGTACTCAATGTAGAAGGAAAAGTAGTGGATGAAATTACGATCACTCCAATAAATAATAAGATCGATTTAAACTACAAAAAAGGGGTATATATTATTGAATTAATCCTTGATCAGAATATTGAGGTTTTCAAAGTAATCAAGAATTAATAAAGCAAACGAACTAAATATTACTAGAATGGTAATCACAAAATATTTCAATAGAATAAGTAGCATTTTGGGGATGGTCCTACTGATGACTACCTCAATACAAGCACAGGACGATACATTTACTTTAACAAGCAATTCTACCTATGTTGTCGATGGTGTGATTAAAAGTGTCGTCATTGATGATAAATACAAAAAGATAATAATACCTGAGTTTCTAGATGGGCAATATGTAACTGGAATTGACGATGATGTATTTGAAAATAGAGGCTTAGAAGAAGTCCAATTTCCATCTACGCTCAAGATGATTTACAATCATGCATTCATCAATAATAACCTTAAAACAGTCGTTTTACCTGAGAGTTTAGAATATATTGGTAGGTATGCATTTGTCAACAATCCTGATTTTGAGGCCGTATATCCCACTTCAGATAGTCCAGATTTTATTGGATGGTACGATTCGTACACTGGCATTACTCATGTTGGCGAGGAGAAAATAGAAAACCTCACTAGTACCAAATACAAACGATCATATTATACCCTTACAGATGACGATGTTATCATGGAAGAAGATACCTTGGTAGGGCTCACAATTACTCCCAATTTTAAGGATATTATCATTCCTGAATACTTACAAAATCATCCAGTAAAAAGTATTAAAGCCTATAATAGTGGAAATACTGGTTTTTATGATAAAGACATCTTTTCTATACAATTTCCAAAACAGTTAGAAGTGATTGGTAGGTATGAGTTTGCCAAAAATCTCATCTCAGAAGTTAAGCTTCCAAAAAATGTTATTGCTATCGAGTTCTCCTCTTTTTATACCAACAAACTCGTCACCTTTGAATTCAATGATGGTTTACAAGTGATTGGAGAAAGTTGCCTTAGTAATAACCCCAACTTACAAAAGATGGATATTCCCAACTCTGTCATCCGAATCGAGAAAAAGGCATTTTGGGGTGCAGAATTCAAAGAAATCACTTTACCTATAGTTGATGATGAAAATTTTATTGATTGGGGAGAATATAAAGGAGGAGAAACAGTACATTATACCAACTACAATGATACTTACATTGCAAAGTTCAAGTATACTCCAACCGACGATGATGTGATTGTTCGTAATGATACTTTAATATCAATTAGTTATCCTGATAATGTCTCTCAAATTATTTTAAATGAAAATTTAGACGGGCAAACTCTACGTTATATTGAAACAAAAAAATCGAATCAACGATTTTATCATCTAAAAAAGATACAACTCCCTGCAACTTTAGAATATATTGGAGATAATGCTTTTTCAGGGAATCAATTGGAAGAAATTACTATTCCTGACCAAGTACATTATATTGGTCGTGAGGCATTTTATAGTAATCAACTGACGAGCATAAAGCTACCATCACAAGTAGACACTATATATGCTAAAACATTTGCCTTTAACGAATTGACATCTTTAACACTACCAGGTAACATAAAGTATATTGATGAGGAAGCGTTCTATTCTAACAATATCCAAGACATCACATTTTCAGATGGATTGGAATACATTGGTTATAGATCATTTATGTATAATAAATTGAACACAGTAACATTTCCAAATAGCCTTAGAACTGTTAGAGAATATGCATTTACGGAAAACCCAGATGTCACACTTACTTTCCCTAAAATAGATGACCCTAATTTTATTGGGTGGTTCAATGAAAGTACAAAAAGCCAATTGACTTCAAATACCACAAAAGAAACCAACGATAAATACTCAGTGATATTCAAAAAGATCATCGATGAAGATGAAATCATTACCGATGAGGAGATGAATATTATTGATGTAAAACTCGATTTCTCAAAATACAAACACCTAGAATTCCCAAATAAAATTGATAACAAATCCATTAAAGGAATACGTTGTGATTTATCTTCTAAAGGATTAGTTGGTGTAACGTTACCTTCTGATTTAGAATATATTGGACATGGTGTTTTTACAAATAATGCAATTCAGAACTTAACACTTCCTTCAAAAGTAAAAGTGATTGGCACTTCTGCCTTTATGAATAATAGAATTGCAGAAATTACTTTGCCGGATGAATTGGACTCTTTGCATAATAGTGCATTTCAAGAAAATGATTTATCATCTATAGAAATACCTTCAGGCATAATGTATATTGGAGAAAGAGCCTTCTCAAGTAATCAATTCTCTTATTATACTGTTCCCAAAAATTCTAATCCTGGATTTAAATATTGGTATTCACAAACTTCAACAGCAATTGAAGAAGGTGCTCAAGTGTATACCTACTATCCACTTTATGCAAAAATTGCCTATCAACTAACAAGTAATGATATCACTGTAAAAGATGGGTATATCACAGCTTGTTCTTATAATGGAGATTTAAAAATTATTGATATTCCTGCTCAGATTAATGGCGAAGTAATCAAAGGAATTGCAGACAAGCCTTACGAATCAGGTGTCTTTGGTCAACTTGATCTTCAAGAAGTGTTCTTCGATTCCAATCTAAAATATATTGGAGATTTTGCATTTGAAAACAATAAGATCGACCATCTGAACTTTCAAGAAGGCTTACATCATATTGGAAAAGGTGCATTTATTGAAAATCAGCTCAATCCATTTTATCTAAAGCTTCCTTTTTCAATTAGAATGATACAAGCTTCGGCCTTTGCAGGAAATTCAGACCTTACTTACTTCAACCTACCACGAGATCCTGATGATTATTATAATAGTGTGGAGTGGAAAGATAAGAGTGATCAAAGGTTCTATTCTGGATACCAAGTCTATAATCTTTTCTCTTATTACACTACAGATCTAAGCTATTCGGAAAAAGATAAAGACGAGGTGATTACTTCTACAGATGAACTTGATCAAATGCTCGTTTTCCCTACCCTTTTTCAAGAGACCGTACAAGTCATCAACTACCCTCCTAATGCAAAGTATTTCTTATTTACCACAGATGGTAAATTGATTCAACAGGGTAATGTTTCTCCATCTATCAATATACAAAGTTCAAAAGGTATGTATATTCTGAAGATTGGTTCTGGAGAAGACGAAAAAAGCTTTAAGCTAATAAAACAATAACTTTATAAATGTCCATTTTGTAAAAGGCTGCCAAACAATAATACATACTATTATTTGGTAGCCTTTTTTATGTTCCTAATTTTTAAAGCTCCGACGTATCTATTAAGTTCGTTATATATACCTATCTCTTTTTCATGTACCCGACGATTATATGATGATCTACTTCCGACTTTTTATTATTTCGCTTCTTCTTATCTCTTCTAGTATCCATGCCCAACAATATAAAGGGATGGTCAATGATCTACTGATTTCAAAAAGTAATCATCTGATCTGGATCAGTGATAATGTACATTCTGATGTACGAGGAGTTTCAATGATTAATGGTAAAGAAATCGCTTTTCTGCCTCACCAATTTTATGTGAAAAGGATTTTCGAAACATCGGATCATATCATCACAGTCAATGACCAAATCAGATTCTGGAATAAAAAGAATTATGCATTAGAAGATTCAATATTTATCGGTCATGGTAATGATATCGCTCTATCCAATGAGAACACCTTAGCTATCGTAGCCTATCCTGGAATCCGTTTCGTCAACCTTAAAACAAAAGAAATTAATGATTATCAAAGTCAGACTACAAATGTGTCTTTAGCTAAAATTAAGTTTAGTAAGGATGGAAAAAGGACATTTATTGTGGATGCTGTAAATGTTTTCGAATTAATAGGAGATCAATTGGTGGACGTCTTCACTTCGAAAGAATATATAAAAGGTTGTCAGATTAATGAAACGGGAATTCACTTACTACTTTCACCCAATCAATTCACATCAAATGAAAATACATCGATTAAACATATCAGCTTTAACGGTGAAGAAATAAATCATATATATCTAGATAAAATTCCACACCTCAAGATAGGTTTTGGAGAACTTTACCCTTATAATACTAGCAATTACCCTCTATTTGAAATGATCGGTTCGATGTACCTTGTACAAACGACCAATGGTATTATTGGAGTATCTGAAACTTGGAAACAATACCTGATCTCGGGGTATTGGGACTTACCTTATGAGAATATTAAGTTCAAACAATTTGGTAATCTATTTGCCAGAACTGATGGGAGTAAAATCACTGTATTAGACCTTTTTGGAAGTGTGCTATACGAGGAAAATATAGAAAGTTTATATACTTCTTTCAATACAAATAAATTAGATAAGGTAAGTTTACTATACAATCTATACCTTATTGGTAATGATGGAAATAAAAACATCAAACATGAGTTTACTTGGTCAGATTATTTACTCCCTTTGGCTGTTACTAACGAGAAAAATTTTGTAACCTTCCATAAAAATGGGGAGGTTAATGTCTGGGACTTTAATGATTTATCTAAAAAATACTCTTGGTCAATACCCGGAAATATGCGTCCTTTATCTGCTATTTACCATCAGACAAAACCTCATATTTACTGTATTTTCCCAGATTTAAAAACTGTAAGAGTATACGATAACCAAGGAAAAGTTATCCTAGACAAAGAACTAGAAATTGAGTCTTTTCCAACGTCTATCCTTTCGTATAAGGACGGTATAATTATAGGTACGTCGAATGGGTCTGTATATAAATTTAATGATAACCTTGAATTACTTTCTACTCATAAAAATCTATTTGGAGAAGCTGTTTCATCAATTGCATTTATAGAAGATAGCCAAGAATTACTGTTAGGCTCAAGAGGTAGATTAATCCGTTGCCCGCTATCCATTGGAGAAATTACAGATGAGCAAGTAACAAAAGTACATACAGGTTATATTACAGATTTAAGTACTCAACACTTCAATGGCCATGATTTCTTGTTGACGAATTCATTTTTTGACCCTACGGCACTTCTATGGGACCTCAACACAAAGAGCTTAATCAAATCATACCATCAGGATAAGAATATTCAATATGCACAACTTATCGATAGTCTTAATGTTCCGATGAGTGTAGATAGCATCGGTTTCACATACGATGGAAATACCCAACTCGTAGAACAACTTGATAGTCATAAACCTGAAGTTTACCTTCAATCCACAATTTCGTCAGGAATAAAGAAGATTTTGTTTAGTAAAGATCAGAATCTAATACTAGCTCTATCAAAGAATATTGTGTACATATTGGACATGAAAACCAGAAAAATCATTACACAGATTCAAGGGAAGGAAGATCTAATTAATGATGCTTTTCTAGATAAAAACTCAAGAGATGTAATTATCACTAATGGGAAAAACCTAGTCACTTACGATATTGCCTCTGGGAAGAAAATTAGAGAAATCGACTTCAATCATGTAGGAAATTTAAGTATTCATAAGATCAAAAAAGTACCAAATACTCCCTATATTTTTGGTATCAACATGCATGGATGGAGCGACCCTTATGTTATCCATGGCAACTCAGGCAAGGTACTCACGACATTCAGTATCCCAGTGAAAGGAAATAGAATTTTTGATATACAATTTTCCAAATCAGGAGCATTAATGGCTGTATATACAAATAAAGAAGTGGCTGTATTTAAAGATTACTTCACCAAAAACCCAGTTACAGTTTTTAATTATGAGCGGAATTCAGAAGTCTCATTTTCTACAATGAATCTGGTCAACCTAGATGAGGAGAAACACCTTGTAATGTTTGTAGGAAAGGTTGATGGACGTACCTGTACTTTAGTCTACGATTATGAAAACAAGCAGGAATTGAAAATTATAAAAGATAATTTCTTGGCCGAAATTGTTGAAGGAACGATTACGTATGGATATGATAATGGAATTCATCAAGTAAATATTGTTAATGACGATATCACTAAATTCTATCACAATAAAAAATTCATAGGAGAGTTGTCTGCCTTAGGATATAACAGTAAATACGACATTGTAGTTGGCGGCGATACTTTTGGAAATATCAAGCTGTTTGATAATAAAACGAAGAATGAATTATCCTCTCTTGAACGTTTTAAAAACGATATTTATAATTTCAGAAAATACAATAATCACATTGTTTATAATCACAAGCAAGGATTATTTTACATTGATAATAAACAGCTTAAAAACATTAAGATCGACAAGGCTTCCAACTATCCTTTCAATGTAGATCTATCTGAGGATGAAAACCAAATGATTTATCTAGGACATTCAGATTTAACATCAAAACCCTATGTCTATATCGAAAATTTATCAACGGGTCATTCTGAAAAGCTATTTAGACTTCCTGTAGAAAAAATTCAATTAGGGAAATTTTTATTAAGAGGTAATCATATTATCTACACCTATAACTTAAATGAAAAAAGATACTTCGCTGGGTATGATATCGCATTAAAGAAAAACTATGAGATTTTTAGTACTGAAGTAATCACCAATTTAGATGATCAATCGGATCAAAATACCTTTTTTTTAATGGAATTAACCAAGGATCAAAAGGCAAATAAAATCGAAACTAAGCTTGTAAAGTATGATGTGAAAAGTGGAAAACGCACTAAACTAAATGCTATTGATTACCCTTTGTCTGAATATCAGGAATTTAATAAGAAGGACTTACAGAAATACTTTAAAAACTACCAACTGCTGGTCGATAAAGGATATCAAATATACCAGACAAATAATGGTATTAATATCTATGATTTTAAGAACAAACAATTTGTACTGAAGAATTTTAAAAAGATTAAGAATAAACTCTTTAAATACCATATACCTACAAATACATTGTTTATCATTAGCACTAAAAATGAAGTTATCAGCTATGCTATTCATGATAAACAACAGGAAGTACTTTTTACCATCGATAGTAATATTGAGAATTTAGAATTGTCTGAGGATGAACTCTATATTTTAAGTTCTGATGAAAAAATTAGCGTATATTCTTTAAAAGACCATGTTTTAAATTATCAACTTCAATCTTCGGGAAATGACGGTTTGAGTATTATTAATAATGAAGGGTATTATATGTCGGACAAAGGTGCCGTAGATAATGTTCTATTTAAAAAAGGGCTAAATGTTTATCCGTATGATCAATTTGATGTATGGTTTAATCGACCTGACTTGGTTTTAGAAGGCATTGAAGGTACTGATAAGAATTATATTCATCAGGCACAGCTTGCTTTTCAGAAACGCTTAGAAAAACTAAAGCTGAGTGATCAATTTCCAAAAATCGATGCCCTGCCTACGGTTGCTATTCATAAAGATAAAATCCCTGTTAGTGTTGACAGCAAACCATTCTCTTTCACAATAGAGGCAAAAACAATCGACCAGTCGAACATTACAACAGTAGATGTTTGGGTAAATAACGTCGCAATCTATGGAAAAAAAGGTCTTCAATTAACAGCCCCTTCTTCCAATATCAGCAAAGAAATAACTCTTACATTAAATGATGGGAAAAATAAGGTAGAAGTTGCAGTACGTTCAGATAATCAAAATACATCCTTAAAAGATGAGTTTTTTATCGATTGTGAATCACAAACTTCGAGTACTTTTTATGTTGTTAGTATTGGTATTTCACACTACAAAGACAGCACCATGAACTTACAATACGCAGATAAAGATGCTAGAGATATCGTCAGTGATTTAAAAGAAAAAGGGCATCATATTACTCCTATCTTGTTGACCAACGAGGAAGTGACGAAAGAAAAAATACTTGCTATCAAGGAACAATTGCAGGGTACTCAGGTCGATGATAAAATTCTCCTTTATTATGCTGGACATGGTATGTTGGATCTGAATTATGAATACTATTTAACCACACATGATATTAACTTTAGACAACCTCAGAAGTTGGGACTGAAATATGAGGATTTTATTGATATTCTGGACGGTATTCCTGCAAGGAAAAAGCTAGTGATTATCGATGCTTGTCATTCTGGTGAATTGGATACATCTCCTACCTCACCTCTTGCTGAAAATAATGAAGTGAAAATTGTCTCTTCTTATGCCAGAGGGCTTGTTCCCAAACTCCCTCTACCCACTACTTCTTCTTTTGAATTTATGCAGAATATTTTCACAGATTTAAGAAGAGATACAGGAGCAACAATTATTTCAAGTGCAGGCGGAAATGAATATGCATCGGAAGGTGAAGAATATAACAACGGTCTATTTACTTATTACCTTAGACAGGCTATTTCTAAAACAGTAGCAGACGATGATAAAGACAATAAAGTAACTGTGGAGGAACTTTTAAATTATGTATCAAAAGAGGTAAAAGAGCAATCAGATGGAAGTCAGCAGCCCAATGCAAGGCGAATTAATCATGAAGAGAACTTTATGTTGTGGTCGACTCCAATGCAGTAAACAAAAATCCCGAATAGAAATAATCTATTCGGGATTTTTGTTTAGTCCTCATCAGTGAATTCAAACTTTTCGCGAATCAACTGAATATTTTCTTCATCAGGTACTTTACTCTCGAAGGTATATTCATAGACACCTACTCTAGACAGCTGTCCTTTTCCTTCGGATGTTTTATAATGATAATCCAGTTCCAAATAATGACTCAGGTAATGGCCGATATTAGGTCCTCCATTAGCATTGATCATGGAAATGATTTTTTTGATAGCCACTTCTTCTTGTTCTTTAGTAGGTTCCTGCATTGTATAATTGGTTTTTAGGTTCTTTATATCATTTTAATAAAATACCCATTCAATCACAAATACTGCATACCACTAGACATTCTTTTCCTCTAAAAACAAAACGAAGGCTTGCTTAGATGATATTTACCAAAATTTAGGATCATCTAAAGCTGGAGCACAAGTATTTTTTCCTACCATGGGTGTAATCTGATCCGATTGTAAAGGGGCAGCTATCCAACCAATAGGAAAACTTAGATGATGAGGGGAAGTAATTACCTCTTCTGTAATTTGCTGGAAACCTACTCTCGAATAAAAGTTAGGATCACCATAAGAAACCACTGTTTCTACTCCATCAACCTTTAACAGTGAAAATGCAAAATTGATCAATTGCTGACCTATTTTCTTTCCTTGATGTTTTGTACTAACAGCAACAGGAGACAATAAATAGGCATTAATATTTTGCTCGTTACCAAACTTTGTAAGTAAAATACTACCTATAAATTCTTGATCATCTTTAGCTACAAAAACTCGGATTTCGTCTTTAGGAGTGGTCGTTAACAATCCATGGACCAATTGCCCAATATTTTTACCTTCTGCTGCTCCTTCAGCATCTCCAAAAGTTTGCTGAAATAGTGTTTCAAGATTTTTGATTTCAGCTTCGTATGAGGTTAATTCTAAATATTCCATGGATTAATAATTGGTGTTTTATAATGAAATAAAGATAACAATGATGTCATCAAAATCAATACGTATGAGGTCACTTTATCTCAACAATAAACCTTAATACAACGTTCTTTCTTGTGGGTTAAATCTATAACAGATGTGATTTATTCGGAGATTTTTCATCGGATATTACTTCAATCAAAATATATATAAGTTATTTCCTACCTTTGGTGACATATTTTTATTGAAGGAAAGAAAAATGCAGGAAGAAGAGAAAAAAAATATTAACGAAGCTGATATTGAAAAGTGTACTTCTATCTTGGAAGATATACTTGAGAATACCAATATATTATTCGAAATACCTGAGGAGAAACGTATTGCTTTAATGAAGGCGGCAGGGAAACTTACAAGACCCAACCGTGATGAATTTGAAAGTAGACGTAAGGATAAAAAGAAGGCGGCCAAAAGAAAACAACAAGAAAAAGACCGTCATGCTCGTAAATTCACAGGGATTAGAAGTGCTAGAGAAAATCATATTTTCATTGCTCCAAAAATTCTTGAAGAACATAACATTCCTGTTGATATGCCACAATTGGAATCTCCGAGAAACTGTTATGTATGTAAAAAGGAATACACTCAATTGCATCATTTTTATGATCAGATGTGTCCTGAGTGTGGAGACTTTAACTATGCAAAACGCTTCCAAGAGGCTGACCTCACAGGGCAAATTGCCGTAGTAACAGGTTCGAGATTAAAGATTGGTTATCATATCACACTCATTCTACTTCGTTCAGGAGCAACTGTTGTCGCTACAACTCGTTTCCCTGTGGATTCTGCAAAAAGGTTCTCGAAAGAAGAGGATTACCATGTTTGGAAAGACCGCTTAAAAATTCATGGACTTGACTTAAGACATATCCCAAGTGTAGAAATATTCTGTAATTATATAGAGCAAAAGTACGGTCGTTTGGATATTCTTATCAATAACGCTGCACAAACAGTAAGAAGACCTTCTGGTTTCTATGCTCATATGATGGACGATGAGGAAAAGCCTTTCGCATTATTAGCTCCAGAGACACAACACTTGTTATCTGAACATCAATATTGTTTAGAACAGCTACAAGATTTATCTGAAGATAGCTCTAGTGCAAAAAATAGACGCTTACCTGTAAAATGGAGTACTACAGAAGCAGGTATCGGTATCCGAGCTTCCGCAAAACTTTCACAGATTCCATATAGTTTTGATAACTCCATTCAAACAAAAGAAGTCTTCCCTGAAGGTAAATTAGATGTTGATTTACAACAGGTAGACCTTAGAAAAACCAATAGCTGGAGGTTAAGAATCGGAGAAATTGAAACACCAGAAATGGTAGAAGTTCAATTGGTTAACTCTATTGCACCATTTGTATTATGTAACCGTTTATCTAAGTTAATGCAAGCTGATAATACGGGTAAAAAACATATTATTAACGTATCTGCAATGGAGGGTAAATTCCACCGTTTCCATAAAGAAGACCGTCATCCACATACCAATATGGCAAAAGCTGCATTGAACATGTTAACGCATACTTCAGCTGCTACTTTAGCCAAAGAAGGTATTTACATGAATGCGGTTGATACGGGATGGGTAACAGATGAAGATCCTGCTCATATCTCTAAGAAAAAAGAAGAAGTACATGATTTCCAACCGCCATTAGATATTGTGGATGGTGCTGCCAGAGTACTTGATCCACTGATCGACGGTATCAATTCTGGAAAACATTGGTCTGGAAAATTCTTAAAAGATTATTTCCCAATTGATTGGTAGAATCATATTGTAATACAAAAAGCACCATCGATGTAATATCATCGGTGGTGCTTTTTTATTTTAGTGAAATCTTGATTTATCCTCCCATTTAAAACATTATCTTATTCTTGTGATTATTAAGAATAGAAACCTGCTTTAATATCATGATTAAAATCGTTACCACTACCCTATTGATTATGCTAACTTCATTAATACTAAGTGCTCAAGATCTTAAAAAGTATCGATGGGATAATAGAATAATTATTGTAAAATCAATCAGTTCAACTAATCACCAGTTTCAAAAACAGTTGAAAGAATTTCAAGGAAATGAAGATGGATTAGCAGAAAGGAAAATCGTACTTTTTGAAATAGTTGGAGGTAAATATAGGACCACAGATTATACTTCAGATTGCCATTTATCAGAATGGAAAACGCTCTCAAATCCACAACTAAAGCTAACTTCTAAATCCGACTTTGAAGTAGTCTTAATAGGTTTGGATAACGGAGTAAAATTAATGCAAAATGATCTATTCACTTACGAGGACCTTTGCCGAAAAATAGATAGCATGCCCATGAGAATGGCGGAAATAAGAGGAGCAGAATAAAACTTAAGAAAATGATTCCTACTTGAAAAATGAACCATTTTCTTAAGCCGTAAAGTTTATTGAACTATATCTTTTTCAACTCATCGATTAGTACATCCGAGTTAGGTCTTTTAGTATAATCCACTGAAAATTCAGCATAAACGATAATTCCATCTTGGTTGACAATAAATCGAGCAGGTACCGGTAATGACCAAGAGTCTTCACCATTATAAGTAGGTAGATTTATATTGAATTGATCATTATACAAAGACTTTAATGGTTCTTGTAATTCCCATCTTAGCCCAAACTGTTCTGCCACCTCATTCCCCTTATCGCTTAGTAGATCATAGTTTAAATGTTGTCTTTCTACTATTAATTTATTGTTATCAGCAATCTGAGGAGAGATGCTAACAATTGTTCCTTTCAGTTCAGAGATTTCCTTAGAAAATTTATTAAGGTAGGCCAAGTCTGTGTTACAATAAGGACACCACACTCCTCTATAAAAGGTTAATACTAGTGGTCCATTCTTTAATAATTCTTCGCTTGAAACAAGCTCGCCTTCTTGATTAGGTAAAGAAAATATTGGAGCTTTTTCTCCTACTTTTAAAATTCCTTCACCAATGCCTGAATCTTCAAGGCCCTTTGTCGCTTGG
The DNA here is from genome assembly GCF_947387565.1 of Flammeovirga sp. SubArs3. NCBI lineage: Bacteria > Pseudomonadati > Bacteroidota > Cytophagia > Cytophagales > Flammeovirgaceae > Flammeovirga > Flammeovirga sp. SubArs3. Next base: position 595,858 of record NZ_CANDOA010000005.1, read on the forward strand.
TGCATAATTTTGACATACTCTTCTGGCATGCCTCCTTCTATTTTCGCTTTTAAACGGTCTAAGCTTTTTTGAAGTTCCATAATACTCTTTTACTTTGATTTATTGATTAATTCTTCTTTAATATGATTTTCGAAACGTATAAAATCATTTTCAACTTCAGGGTTTTTCATCACATCATAAGAAAAGAAAGTGGCAAGGGGTTCTAGTCCAAACCATTTAAAATTCAAATGCATAGGAAGTAATAAATCATCCTCTGAGATTCCATTAAAGAATTTCTCATCAGGGTTATTAAAGGCTTCTTTTGGAGCATTTGCTGTGACAGAAAACATATATTTACCTTTCAATAACCCACCAAGGCCATAATTTTTCTTAGGGTTCTCCGAAGTTCTACCATCACCTTTCGACATACTACCCATCATTCCTAGTGTAAGAACATCATCCAAGTATTTCTTAAAACTCCATGATACACTCATCCAATTTAAAGGGGTTTGTACAAAGACAATATCCGCCCAGATAAATTTCTCAACCTCCTCTTTTACATCATATTTTTCTGATGCAGCTGTTTCTTTTATTTCGAAGTTTTCTTCGTTTAAAATCGTTTTTGCCTTTTCAATAAAAGATGCATTCAACTTTCCCTCAGAGAATTCGTAGTACTGATGTCCGTTAATTATTAATATTTTCTTCATGTCTTTAAAATTGTTTTGTACATTAGTTTCACAAAGAAACCATCAATAGTTTATATTTGAAACTATAGAAGTTGAATTCTAAAAAAAAAGTGGTAACCAAAATGTAACCTATGGGAAGAAAAGTGATTGACAATCCAAATATGTGTTCATTAGTCTATGCAATGAACGTTATTGGAGGGAAGTGGAAACCAATAATTCTTTATTTATTAGCAAATGGAAGTATGCGATTTGGTAAACTTTTGATGTTTACCCCTACTATATCTAAAAAGGTATTGACTGAACAATTAAAAGAGCTGGAGGAAGACGGGTTAATCATTAGAACTAAATACCCTGAGGTACCACCTAGAGTAGAATATTCGCTATCTGAAAAAGGGAAAGGTTTGTTACCTGTATTAAAAGCTTTAAGTGATTGGACTTTCGATACGTTTGAAGAGGAGAATTTTGAACAATGTAGAATTGTAACATTATAGCACTGTAGATCTACTTTGTATTAAACAAACGACACCACTCTAGATCATAGAGATTAGATAATCTATTAGTTATCTCTTTTTAATTAAAAAACTAATAGTGAAATTAGAATACTTAATACTAATTAGAAATAAATTACAAAGTCCCTGAAATGAACATATCTGATAAAGCCCCTGTTGCTCCATACTTTCCCAATGAAAACCGATACGAGAAAATGGAGTATCAACGTTGTGGAAACAGTGGTATTTTATTGCCAAAGATCTCTTTAGGCTTGTGGCACAACTTCGGTTATAATGACCACTTTGGTAATGCAAGAAACATTCTTAGAAAAGCATTCGATCTAGGTATCACACATTTAGACCTAGCCAATAACTATGGGCCTCCTTATGGATCTGCTGAAGAAAACTTTGGTAGGATTCTCAATATAGATTTCAAAAGTTATAGAGATGAACTATTTATTGCCACAAAAGCAGGGTATGATATGTGGCCTGGCCCTTATGGCAATTGGGGATCTAAGAAGTACCTGATAGCTAGTTTGGATCAAAGCTTAAAAAGGATGGGATTGGAGTATGTAGATGTATTTTATCATCATAGACCAGATCCAGAAACCCCTTTAGAAGAAACGATGAGTGCTTTATCACAAATTGTAAAACAAGGAAAGGCACTATATATAGGTTTATCTCGCTATAGTCCAGAAGACACAGAAAAGGCAGCAAACATGTTGCGAGAGATGGGTACTCCTCTATTAATTCATCAATCAAAATATTCTATGTTTGAAAGAGAAGTTGAATCTGCCTTAATGCCAAAATTAAGTGAATTAAATGTGGGGTCGATTGTCTTTTCTCCTTTGGCTCAAGGCATGCTAACAAACAAGTATGTCAATGGTATTCCAGATGATTCAAGAGCGAAGAAAAACAATACATATCTCAACTTAGAAGCAGTAGAAGATAAACTGGATCAAATTAAAGCATTACACCAAATCACATTGGAAAGGGGTCAAAAGCTATCACAAATGGCTATTGCCTGGTTACTCAATAATCCGTCTGTGACGACCGTTCTTGTAGGTGCCAGTTCACCACATCAGTTGGAAGAAAATATTGGAAGTCTATCACAACTTCAATTTTCGGACGAAGAATTGGAAAAGATTGAAGCTATCTTGAAATAAAAAAACTCCCTGATTTCCATAAGTAGAGATCAGGGAGTTTTTATTTATTCTATTGAGAATATTAGAAACCAGGGGTTGGTTCAACATTTGGATTTCTTTGTACTTCCTCTAAAGGGATTGGAAAGAAATTATGTTTTTCCTCATGGTTTTGTGCATAAGGTTGTTGAGCCATTTCTAATTGCTCTTTAACGATTCCCCAACGTACCAGATCATAATATCTCGAATTTTCACCAATGAGCTCAATCATTCTTTGCTTTCTGATTTCATCTCTCAAATCAGTACCTGATGCATTTGAATTTGCTAATCCAGCTCTATTTCTAATTCTATTGACTAAGTTTAAAGCTACTCCTTCATTACCTAATTCGTAATTTGCTTCGGCCTGCATTAAAAGAACATCAGCATAACGCATTAGAATAATATCAACTACAGAACGGTTAATAGAAATCGATTCTAGAGACTCCACATATTTAATGCTCATCTTAAATTCAGGGTTTAAAAATTCAATAGTTTGCCCATCAAATTCTTCACCATGCTCTAATACAGATGCCGCTTTTCTTACATCACCAGCCTCTAACTGATTCATAAAATAATTTGATACACTTGCCATATTCCAGCCCCCTTGAAGATCGCCAGGAGCCATTGCTACACCAATTTGATGATACAATCCTAATGCATCCATTTGCTCCTCAGTATAGCCTCTAGAGAATAATACCTCAATATTTTGCTCCAATGTCCCATCAAACATTCCTCTATATTGATCACCATCCACTAGGTCATGCCCTGAAATTTTATTGAAAGCTTCCACTGCATTTTGGTAATCACCCATATAAAGGTGTGCCTTACCTAAAAATGCATTTGCAGCATGTTTTGTAGCTCTTCCCCATTGGTCTGCATCCCAATCTGAAGGTAAGTGTTGAGCAGCAAAAGCAAGGTCCTCTACTACTTGATCAAATACCTGTTGCTTTGTAGATGTCCCTAACTGAAGATCTTCAGAACTTTCTGCTACAGTTACAGGCATAATGATCGCATGGAAATTCATCTGTAAATTCAAGAAGTAGAAGCCTCTTAGGTATTTTGCTTCAGCAACTAATTCGTTCTTTTCGTCTTCGGAAAGCATTTCCATTTCTGGAACATTGGCGATAACATCATTCGCTAACTTCACCCCTTTGTACCAATTCGTCCACAACTCAGAAGGTACACCGTCCGAAGCTGTATTATTAAAGCCTACAATTCTAGCTAAGTAAGACCATGCTGTTGTTCCATTTTCAGGAAATAGGTCGTCCGCTCTAAAGTTTTGTGGTAGGTAATAGTACTCATGGTATCTCCAGCCATTGGCTGAAATGTATGAGTAAGCTGAAGCCAAGTATTTTTCCGCTGCCTCATAGCTTTGCCATACCTGATCCGTTGTAGGTTGATCCGGTGATTCTTGATCTAAGTAATTATCGCAGGCACCTAATGAAAATAGTGCTACAAAAGCGAATATATATATTGATAATTTTTTCATTGTCTGTTCGTATTTAGTGATTAGAAAGTAACTTGTACACCCGCTGTAAAGGTCTGATACATTGGATAGTTTCCGTAGTCTACACCTTGTGTTAGTGCATCAGTAGGAACGATTTCTGGATCATACCCTGAATAATCTGTGATCGTAAACAAGTTATCCGCATTTACATAGATTCTTAATTTCTCCACCTTCATTTTAGCTAAAGTAGATTTTGGTAAAGAGTACCCAATTTGGATGTTCTTTAAACGGAAGTAAGAACCGTCTTCTAAGAATCTATCTGACATCATATAGTTATTATTATTGTCTACCTGAACGTTTCTTGGAATATCTGTATTTGTGTTTGTTGGTGTCCAAGCGTTCATTAGGTCAGAAGATACGTTAAAGCCATTGTTGGCCGCTTCCATTTCATATCTATTGACGTTAAGAATCTTATTTCCAGATACCCCTTGGAAGAACATCGACATGTCCCAACCTTTATAAGAGAATCCTAGATTTAAGCCATATTCTAAAGTAGGTAATGGCGATCCAACATCTGTGATATCTTGTGAATCGATCATGCCGTCTCCGTTAACGTCTACATAGATAACATCACCTGGTTGAGCATTAGGTTGAATTGGAGTACCCTCAGGTCCAACATAGTTATCAATTTGCTCTTGAGTTTGGAAGATTCCATTTGTTTTATACATATAGAATTGAGAAGCGGATGCGCCTACTGCAGAAAACGTCTGTGCACCTGTGTAGGCAATATCATTACCCGGAAGCATTGCATCTGAACCACCTAACGATACTACTTCATTTTTGATCGTTGTGATGTTACCCTTTACATCATATTTAAAATCACCAACTGCTCCTCTGTACCCTAACTCAATCTCAATACCTCTGTTAGAAATTGTGCCTAGATTGACAATTGGAGGTTCAACACCAGAAGAAGGAGGTGTGTTTGGTTCTTCCATTAATAATGATTCCGAGTTATTTTCATAGTAGTTGAATGTACCGTAGATCTTATCCTCTAATAAACCAAAGTCTAAACCAATATTCATCGTTTTTGATTGTTCCCAAGCTAAGTCTGGATTGGCCATTTCAAAAGAACCGATACCACCTACAGGCTGACCACCCCAAACATACCAGAAGCCATTCTCTACTAAAGCCTGACGAGAGTAAGCATCCAATGTAGTTTCTCTACCTAAGATACCATATGAACCTCTAAGTTTTAGTTCAGAGAAGATGTCTGTCATACCACCGAAGAACTCTTCGTTATGGATTTTCCAAGCCGCTGAAACGGATGGGAAAGTACCCCAACGGTTGTTGTCTCCAAACTTAGACGAACCATCTGTTCTTACTGTCGCTTGTACTAAATAACGATCATCATAGCTATAGTTTAACCTTGTCATGTAACTGAAACGAGTAACTGTTTGGAATCCACCTGCACCAATGAAATCACCAGAAGCCATACCTCCAAAAGATGGATTTAATCCACCAAAGTCAGGGAACATCGCTCCTCCTGTTACATTCATATCAATATTTTGATAGTCGTACTTGTATCCAACAATACCGGCCATGGCTGATATACTGTGCTTACCAAAAGTATTCATATAGTTCAATGTGAAGTCATAGTTTAAATCACTCCAGTTTGAACGGTATTCGCTTAAGTAAGGGTCTTGTCTTTGCGTATCTGAAGCAAGAACATATGCAGGAGCATAATATCTATTTTGGAAGAAATTCTTAGTGTAACCTAAATTACCCATTGCAAAGAAATGATCGCTAAACTGATAGTTTAATCCCAAATTCGCTTGCAACTGATCTTTTGTGTCTTGTGAATTGATGATTTCCGATTGGCCTACAGGATTAGCTCCACTACGAATATCATACTCATTAATATAACCGTAACCAGACTCTTTTGATGGATCATTTACAGCAACCAATGGTAATGCCTTTTGCATATTTGACATACTCATTGTGTTGTTATCCGTTACCGTATGCGTATAAATAATATTTGGTGAAATCTTCAAATTACCTTTTTCAAAAGTCGATTTATATCTGAAGTTATATCTTTCGGTGCCTGTATTGATCACTACCCCATCTTGATTAAAGTAGTTCATCGAGAAGTTATAATTTGATGACTCTCCACCACCAGACATTCCTAATGAATAATTTTGGATAATACCTGTTTGTAAAGTCTCATTTTGCCAATCGGTGTTCGCGTAGTTATTTAAATCAAATCCAGAACCTGCCTGTAAATAAGCAGGCTTTGCTGACTCCGCTAATGATCCATCTGCAATAGAATTATTGTAAGATTGGTTCATAATAGAATACCATTCTTCAGAGTTAGCCATTGGTAACTGATTGGTTGCTTTTTGGATACCAGAATACATATTGAAATCGATCTTCATCTTCTGGTTTTTCTTTCCTGATTTTGTAGTAACTAATACTACCCCGTTTGCTGCTAACGAACCGTAGATTGCTGCAGCAGCTCCATCTTTAAGAATTTCAAAAGATGCAATATCATCGGGGTTAATCATAGAAATATCACCGCCAGGAATTCCGTCAATCACAAATAAAGGTTGCACATCACCAAAAGAGGACATCCCTCTAATTTTGATATATGGTGTAGTACCTGGAGCTCCGCCATTGATGACGGATACACCAGAAGTTCTACCTTGTAACATAGAAGCAGAAGAGGCTGCTGCAATCTTGTTTGCTTCATCGGCTTTTACTGTAGAAACCGCACTGGATAAATCACTCTTCTTTTGGACACCGTAACCAACGACTACAATTTCCTCCAATTCTTGAGCATCCACTTGTAACTGAACATTGTATTCATCTCTTGAAGCTACAACTTCTAGTGCCTGAGTAACATAACCAATGTATCGGAATTCAATGGTGTTTCCATTGGCCACTTCCAAAGCAAAATTACCACTAATGTCTGTTACAGTACCTATTGTTGTTCCCGTAATAACAATGTTAACGCCTGGTGTGCCACTCCCTGTTTCATCAGTAACATGACCTTTGATGATTCTATTTTGTGCATATGAACTCAATGAGCACATAAACAACCCAATAACCATCAATAAGCGCAATGACTTATTGGAGAGGTGTGTAAAGTTTAATTTCATTTCTTTTTTGTTAATGTGTGACAAATATTGAATTGTTGTTTGTTTGGTGAGGATCAAAAAGTTTAGCGAGGTGTAAGTTTCATTTCAAATAGTATGTGTATGTGTTTACCCCAACAATCACCTGATTTTGATGCTCTTCATTTAATTATGAACAGTTTAGTTTTATAATATTATTGGTAATAATATGGGTACCATAATGGTAAGGACGATCCCACTAAATAATGATACCAATGCATATTCTTTTCCTGAAAATTGAGTGATAACTGGTAAAGTGGTATCCATTGACGTCGCTCCTGCACTAGCAATTGGCGACATTTTACCAAAACGTTTCACTAAAATTGGTGTAATTAGTAATGTCAATAATTCTCTAGAAATATTCGACAATAAAGCAATTACTCCCAAGGTGGTATCATAAGTGTTGGAGATATAAATACTCGACAAACTGTAGTACCCAAAGCCTGCTCCTACTGCCATTCCTTCTCTAAACGATTCAGCAATTAAAGTGTAAGCCAAACCTGCTCCGATGATACTTCCGAAACCTATCGATACTGGTACCAATACCAATCCTAAGTTTGCTTTTTTAAGGATATCAATTGATGATTCATCCAACCCTAAACTTACGCCTACCAATGCCATCAAAATATAGAGGGCGTAGGTACTAAGATCGTTTTCGATAAAAAAATCTGGTGTGATACCCAATAAGGACAATATGCATCCTCCGACAAAAAAAGCTAGTGTAATGAGTGTTCCTTTCATGATTTAAAAAATTTCAGATACACTAAATATGAACAGGCAATGCTTCCTGCAATTCCGCCGATCGTTAGGATAAATGCCTTCCAACCAATGATGTGAATACTCTCAATTACTTCTTGATTTGCTCCAATAGAGATACCCAAAAAGAAAAGCAATACCCATATCATTACTGAAATTCCTTTCTCTACTTTTTCCTGTAGAGAAGCTCTTTTTCTGAAGAGGTACCCAACGAGTACCCCTCCACCTAAAAACAAAAGTGTTTCCATGTTATTTACTGTTTGAAGCTTCCGAAGAATAGCTCACTTTTTTGTAAACATCTTGTCCGTTTTGGATTGGTGTCATTCTAAATCCAAACGAGTAATCTTGAGATTTTACTCTGAATTCAGGATGTGCCTGTGCTCTCCAACCCCAACTTGTATCACCACCTAATCCCATGTGTTTGTGATCTATACAAATCGAGATTTCATCCGTAGGTGCTAAGTCTGTACCATGTGCCATTTCTCTTTGACCTCTGTGCTCTAATGAAGAGAAATCAAATTGTTGAGCATTGACAGACATTTCATTGTCGGCTACAATCAATAGACCGTTTCCTTTTTCATTTCTAAAAGTGACCCATTGCGTATCTTCTTTTAGTCCTGTTTCTTGTGGTCTTACATATGGGTAATATTGATCCCAAACTTTACCCTCGTAAACCCCTAGCTTCATACCCGATTTTCTATCAATGTAGCTTTCCAAAGGACCTCTACCGTACCATTTCATAGTATCGAAAGTCTTGTCCATTTTAAACTGCATACCCAATCTTGGTAAGTCGGCTAATTCTTCATTTAAATGATAGTCCACTTGTACATGGATATCATCATTATATATTGAATATGTTGTTGTTACTGATGATCCTTCAAGTGACAATTCTTCTTTTACAGTCACTTTCACTTGGTCTTCAAGAACTTCGTTGGTTACCGTTGTGTTTGTGATCGTAACGTTTCTCCACATGTCTAATTTCTTAGGCATCTCCCAAGCCAAATCGTTTTCAGTAGGTGCTCTCCAGAAGTTCGGCTGAGGTCCTTCATTCATCAATGCAACCTTGTTTGCTACCCATTCTTGAATTGTCCCTGTTTCTTTGTTGAATACAATCTTTACTGAAGTGTTCTCTACCACTATTTCTGCTTCTCCGTCAGTTACTTTGAAATCAATTTTCTTTGTCGAAGCCATTGGCTTTTCAAAAGACTTGATCACATATTGATCCCAAGCGATTTCATGATTTGCCTCTACCAATGCCGAAGAATTTTTACTTCTGATAGAAATTGTAATCACATATTCACCACCAAACTTGTTCTCTAATGCTGGGTAAGTGATGTTGAAATCTACTGTATCCTGAGCGGCCACGATCGGCATCTCGATATCTTGTTCTGCCACTACCTCATCATAATATTTGATTTGGTAAGACATCACATAATCTTCTGTATTAATAAAGTTGAAACGGTTCCAAAGTTTAAAATTGCCTTTGGCTGCATCTGCACTTAGAATTTTGAAAGGTTGGTATACCTTTTTCACTTCCCAGATATGAGGATTTAATTTTCTATCACTAGTCACCAAACCATTCGCACAGAACGATGAATCGTTATGAATACCTACAAATCCCATATCACCACCGTATGCGTAGAAAGGCTTTCCGTCTCTATCTACCTGAGTGAAAGTTTGGTCTGCCCAATCCCAGATAAATCCACCTTGTAAACTTGGTTCCGAGTAAATTAAGTCCCAATATCCCTGTAAGTTTCCTACCGAATTACCCATTGCATGAGCATACTCACATAGGATATATGGTTTCTCATAATCTCCTTCAATGTACTCTCTCATCCAATCGATTGTCGCATACATTGGTACTGTAATATCCGTATGAGGTCTAGATTTTGCTTGCTCGTATTGTACGGGTCTAGAAAGATCTCTGCTCTTAATCCAAGCTGAAGTCTTCTCAAAGTTGATACCATCACCAGCTTCATTTCCTAAAGACCACACAATAATAGAAGGATGGTTTTTAGTTCTTTCCACCATTCTTTGCGTTCTGTTCAAGTGCGTCGCCAACCAAGTCGTATCTTTTGCTAGAGACTCCTCTCCGTAACCCATACCATGCGATTCAATATTGGCTTCATCAACGATATACATTCCGTAACGGTCACATAGCTCGTACCATTTTGCCATGTTTGGATAATGAGAAGCTCTTACCGCATTGATGTTGAATTGTTGCATCAATTGGATGTCTCTGATCATTTCCTTTTCTGAGATAATGTTGCCATTTTCTGCAGAATGCTCATGTCTGTTGACGCCTCTGATTGTTACAGGAGCACCGTTTACCAACAATTGCTTGTTCTTAATTTCAGAAGTTCTGAAACCAATTGTTCTTACAGTTGATTCTAGAACCTCTTTTTTCGCATTGTATAAAGTGATTCTGATATCGTATAAATTCGGTGTTTCAGCCGTCCATTTTCTTACATTTCTGATTGGATTTTTGAAGTTCACCGTCAATTGTTTGTCCAGTTTACTGATACCTTTTGCAGAAGCTACCACTTTACCTTCATCCAATAACTCTACCTCAATAGTCAGCTTTTCTTTACCCTCCTTTACGATATCAAAGTCAACGCTAAGTGTTCCATCCGTATAGTTATTGGTTAAAGAAGGATGAATGAAAAAGTCGCGGATATGGTTTTTTGTACGCGTATATAAATACACATCTCTTTCGATGCCACTCATTTTCCACATGTCTTGATCTTCTAAGTAAGAACCATCCGAAAAACGGTACAATTCAACGGCTAGATCATTATCACCTTCTTTTAAGTAGCTTGTGATGTCAAATTCCATTGGAGTTTTTGATCCTTCACCATAGCCTACTTTCTCTCCGTTTACCCATAAATACATAGCAGAATTCACTGCACCAAAATGGATAATAATTTGCTCACCATTCCAGTCTGAAGGTATTGTAAATTTTCTCTTGTACGACCCAACTGGGTTATGATCTACAGGAACAAACGGAGGGTTTGGTTCGAAAGCATAAGGTACATCTGTGTAGATTGGAGCTGAATACCCTTGTAACTCAATGTTTGCTGGCACTTTGATCTCATTCCAATTACTCACATTGTAATCTACTTTGTAAAAATCTTTTGGACGTTTTGTCGGGGCGACCGACCAATTGAACTTCCAAGTGCCATTCAAAGACTTATAGTTGCTTGAATGATTCCAATCTTTTTTCAATGCCTCTTCTTTGTTATCAAAAACATAAAAAATGGCATGTGGTTCCATCATATTGATGGCAAAAATGTTCGGATCCTCCCAGTCTTCCAACTGTTGCCCAAGACAAAATTGGGTGTACAGTGCCAGGAATATAATTGCTATATATTTCATTGAGGAGTTGGTCTTAATATCTTATATAATCTCTATTTGCTTACTAAAACATCATCAGAATATGGGCTGCACTCCAACTGAAATGTTCTGCATTTAATCCTTGTTTTGTCATCGGGTGGTAATTCTCTCTGATAGGCTTATCTGAATTCACTAACCCTTCTGCACTATTGACTAGTTTCTCAGCCATTTCTTTTGCTTCGTTTTTATAACCGTAGTTATATAATCCCATTATTCCGAAGTAGGCTTGATCCAACCACACAGGGCCTCTCCAATACCCTTTTTCTGGATTAAACTGTTCGTTGGCAGCACTTAATGTCGGGAAAGGCATAGGTGTGTTGAACTTTGTATCATCCAGCATCACTTTCATTACACTCGCTGCCTGTTCTTTTGTAGCAATTTCATTGTATAATGGCGACCAACCTTCTGGACCTTGTATCGCTACTACATTCTGATTGCCTAAAGTAACATCATAAAAGAAGCCATCCTCTTCAGAATACATGATTTCCTGTATCATCTTCTTTAACTTCAATGCTTCTTGGTTATACTTTTCAGCATCCTCTTGTTTATTGATTCGATCAGCAATCAGACTTAAGAAAAGCTTTTCTTGGTACAGATACGCATTTAAATCTACAGATTCTTGATTGATAGAAAATGCACCTTTAGTATTTTCCATTATAGTTGCTTTATCGAACCTAACGGCATTATCCATACCACTTTCCCATGCTGCAGCAATTCTAGTTCCGTCTGTTGATCCGTACTCACATAGGCCATTGTTGTCATGGTCTCTATTTATGTACCACCACTCATGATATTTCTTTAGTTTCGGATACATCTCAACTAAAAAGTCCTTATCTTTTGTTGCTTCAAAAACTTTATAAATTGACCATCCCGATAAAGGTGCTTTTGTATTTCTCCAGTTCACACCTTCAATTTGAAGATCTCTAAAGAAACAATCTGCAATCATCCCCTCTTGGTTTTGGTAGTCATACATCGCTCTGATCTGATCCTTTGCCAACTCTCCCTCAAAAGGTGCAATTGCTACTGCATGTTTCCATGAGTCCCACGCCCAAAGTCCTTGGAAATACGTTGCCGCATACGAAGGAACAATACCTTGATGTTTGATATCGCCTGCTTCAGATCTCCAATTATGCATTAGGGTAAGCAAAGATTTAACTGCCAATCTATCATATTTTTCGATCGCTAAAATTCTATCCGTATCACCTTGATTTAGTGTATTGATATATCCATTCCAACGGTGTTCATTGTCTGATAATAATTGCTTTGCTTGTTTTAACCCTGCTATATTTTTCTTGTTAAACTCTTGTTCTTCTTGAGTCGAAAAAGTATAACTCATTGCCATTGAGATAGATGTTTCGCCCTTTGCAGGAAGTAGTTTTGCATTTTCTAGGTATACATAATCACTATCTCCAAGGTGAATGTTTTTCTCCTGGAATACTAAGTTTACTTTCTCATCATTGACAACGTCTATTTCTAAACCATGTGCTGTTTTTCTTAAACCCTCAGAGAAGTTATTAAATACTGACCCTGAGAAACCCAATTGAAATTCTTTTGCTTTTCCGTTGTTGGTAATTTCTGCTGTAATCATCGATGAACGTTGATTGATATTGAATAAGTACAATACAATATCCAACTTGTCGATAGCAAACGACTGCTTTAATACTCCTGGGTAAAATGTATTTTCTTTTAAGCTTGCTTTAGAAAGGTCCAACAATTGATCTGCCTGTACATCTTTGATCGTAAGTCCTACTAAAGATGGGCTCAACCAGATACTTTCTTGTTGTCTCATTAAGAAAGGTCCTACAAAAGCTCCTTTTTTTGTAGATGTTTTTTCATCTACTAAACTAAATGAATGCCAAGTACCAAGATCAGAAAAAGAAGAAACTCCTTCCTGATTGGGGTTAATAATATTCCCTTTTAAATTAAGAACATTAGGATAGCTGAATCGTGTTTTATTCCTCTTAGAAATATCTTTATTAGTATGGCACCCTAGAAGAATACCACCTAATGATAAGAAGAATAATATGTGTAATTTTTTGATCATAATGTAAAATAAACTCTTGTTGTTTGTTCACATGGGCAAAGTAAGGGTGTTGTTTTTACATTTAAAATTTTTCAACCTATACTCAATCTATACAACGATTAAAAGACTATTATTTTAATTATTATTCACCTGATTTATTGATACTTAAATAAAAACTATACAACTCATTTTTTTCATCGTAGAGTTCGAATGTAGAGGTCAACCTCTACAATAATTTATCAGATTTCCATAATAAAATCCTTTAAATGGGTCCCTTTTTCGATATTCAGTTTTTTACGCAATCTATACCTGCTCATTTCAACAGATTTTACAGCAACATGATATTTGTCTGCTATCTCTTTTGATGATAGATTATTTCTAATATCCATGACTAATTGCTGATCTTTTTCGGTTAGACTAGGAAACTTCTCTTGCAATCTATATCTAAAACTCTGTACTACTTTATCTGATATCTCATGAGTCTTATGAGATTGTTGGATGACATTCATAAAATTATTCCATCCCTCTCGAACTTCTTTTGAAGAGTTTTCTTTGATTTGCTCGGATAAGGCATCAATCAACTCATTTCTTTGGTTGAGGTTCAGTGCCAATGTTTCTAGCTTTTCATTCTTAAAAGCTAACTCATTGTTCAATTCTTCCTTTTCCTTTTGTTTAGCAGCTAATTCTTTTTGCAAAAGCTCTTGCTTTAAAACTTCTCTTTCTGCTCTAGAACGGAATACATAATAGAATATACCTACTATTAATATCATTAATAATACGCCTACTACTGCCAATTGATATCTTTTCCCTTCGATAGTTTTCGCCTGTTCTATCAATAATTGATCTTGGGCTAATTTCTGCTCTTGGACATTAAGAAGGTAATTCATCACTTCTTGCACTCCCTCATTGTCTACCTTATTATGCAAAGTCAAATATTTCTTTTGAAATAGGTAGGCTTCTTTGTAATAACCGATTAATTCTTCATAGTCAATTCTTACCTTGTAGTATTCCAAAAGACTAAAACTATAAGTGGTTTTATGGGATAGTTCTTCACAAAGATCCAAGAGCTTTTTAGTTTCTTCCAGTTGCTTTTTATTGAGCGTCACTTGTGCTAATAAGGCGTAGGATTCCAACAAGGAAGTCGCCTTACCAGTACTATTTTTAATAGAGTTTCTTAAGCTTGCTTCTGCCTTATCCCAATTTTCATACTCGATATAAATCATTCCAATATTATTATCTAACATGGATTGTAATCGAAGGTGTGGCTTTCCAGATTGTTCAATTAAGAATTTGGCCTTCATAAAGTAATTTAACCCTTTGTCAAAAAGCTTTGCGGCTGATGCATCAAGTCCTAAGGCATTGGTATAACGGATTTCACTTTCAAAATCATTCCTTCGTTGGGCAGCCTCCAATGCTTTTCTATGATATGGGATAGCTTGAGCTGGATTGCCAATATCATAATATACCCAACCTAACGTAGCCATGATGTCTTGGTAAATGAATGATTCATTATCGTTTTTCAATAACTCCTCTCCCTTTAGTCCATAAAATAGTGCGGTATGGTACTGATGTTTATATAAATAACCTTGTGCTAAGTTCCAATAAACTTGAGCTTTCTCTTTTACCTGTTCGTCTGTTAATTGCGTTAGAATTTTCTGAGACAAATCGATACAGCTGTCTGGAGAAGACTCTTGTTTTTGCGTTGCTTTTCTTATCGCATCATTAATACTGTTGGCGTATGTTAGCTGAAATGAAAGTAAAACTAATAATAGGATATTTAAAGTCTGCTGTTTCATATTTAGTAATTTGCCCAAATATAAATATGAAATTCTTTAATAACACACAATAACCGTTAATACAACACTTGCAAAAAAATAGAGACACAGCAATGCCATGTCTCTAAATATTTAGTTTTGAAATTGATCACATTATTCGTTCTACTAGAGCTACCAATAAAAACACATCTATTAAACACTCAAATTTCTGTTTTTTACTCTAGCATTACTCCTAACATGAATGGTTTATGCGTTGTCCATTTGAGAACTAAAATCGCACACACATTAAAGTGAAATTAGATATATATTCGTCCGTTTTCCGTTAATGCTTAACTTTTAAGTAACTGATAGATACCAAGCCATAATCGCTAGTATCCAATGACTTACCTTTCATCGATTGCATATAATTTCCTGCCTTAAAGTAGTTAGAATCACTATTACAACCATTAAATCTGTAAATCTCTGTTCTTGATCCACTTGATGAAATTGAATAAAGAACAACATTGCTATTCTCAAAAATCAATTCCAGGTGCATCTCTTGGTCAAGGGCCCAATTACCATCAATAAAGTCGCCTGACTTATCACCGTTCTCTTCTGTTACCCATCCCATGATCTTCATTCTCGCTGATCCTGAAGATTGGTTCGGGTCCCCTTCAAACTGAACACGGATTACATCGTCATAAGAGTTAGAAGGCCCGTGAATTTGTCCGAAGCAAAGCTTTCCTGAACTTGGTAATTGGTTAACAGTAACTTTCCATTCCATACGGTTAGTTCCGCTACCACCGTCCCAATAAATATTTGAAGATCCATTAGCAGTTAATTCTCTTAATTCCGTTCTAGGATTTCCTGATCCAGAAGATGTAGGATAACCTGCATAACATTTAAAGAATACTTTCGAACCATCTGTATAGAACCAATTATCGTTTTCGTAAGTGTCTAAGTTTGGAATCTGATCAACAAAAGTAGGGTTGTTTAATGATCCAGAGAATGCATTTAACTTCCAATTTTGTAATCCAAGTACATCATATGGGTATCCACCAGGAGTTGGATCAACTGGGTCTACTGGATCTGTAGGATCAACGCCGTTCCCATCACCATCAGTCCCTGCAAATTCAACCTCTGTAATACTATTCCATGAGTTTGAAGTATTACCATAGCCAACGATTTGTACATAACGACCAGAGAATGTAGATACATTTACATCTTCTAATTCTACTGTGCTACCTGAAGCAACTCCAGAATACACAACCGATAAATCGTTTGTAGCATCTCCAGCTAAGATTTCAAAAGTACTTGATCTTTGATCACCCTTAAACCATGCAATTTTTACTGAAGAAACATTTTTTACTGATCCAAAATCATAACGAACCCATTGTCCATTACCATTTGCAGACCAACGAGTACCAATGTTTCCATCAATAGTATTCGATGCAACGTTTCCGTCATCCGATGATGAAGCCACGCCAGAAACTGAAAGTGGTCCTTCATTAGATGGAGGAGGAGTTGTACCACCATTGTCAGCAGTAGCTAATTCAAAATCATCATATCTTCCTTCTCCGCTGTTGTATTCTCCTTTAATCGTTACAGTAGATCCTGAACCTGAATTAAAAGATACTGTTTCCAATTTCCAATCAGAAGTATTACCGCTTCTTGATTTTCTTGTTCCATTTACTGTAGCCGAAATTCTCCAGCTACCTTTTACATACACAGAAAGTTCATAGTCAGTGTTTGATGAAATAGCTACATCTTGAGAAAACTCACCACCTGCTCCGGTGATTTTTGCCGCTTTAGATCCTGTATTTGCATCTCCAGAAACTGCAGAAGGATCGACATCATTCCATCCACTCCAGCTACTTTCGAAGCTACTGTTAGTTAAACCAACCACAGTTCTAGCATTACTGCTTTGAGCAGCATCTTCCTCAATACTCACTTCTTGTTGGTTGTTTGTACAGCTCATTGCACCTGCAAAAAGCATTGTTCCCATTATTACGTTCGAAAACTTCTTTCCAATTAAAATCAACTGGTTGTTCATGATTAATTATTTAATGTGTGCTAAAAAAGAAGCGTTTGTGTTGATTGTAAATTAAAGTGGTTTGCTTCCTACGAAGCCTTGAAACATTGCACACTTGCTAATTGTTAGTTAGGATCCTATAAATTGTTGTAGTTGTTAATTGTCGATAATAAAAAATTTAATGTTAGACATATATTTTTAAAGGATAAGGCGATGACGCCCTAACCCAACAAAGGTTGTTTGACACCTCTTGCCTCTTGTGCCATTACAAATACCTTTTGTATATGTTGGGTTAAAGCTTCATAATCACCAAATTCAATCATACTCTTGTCGAGAAGTTGAGAGCCTAGACCTACACAATGTACTCCTGCTTTAAACCACTCTTGTAGTTCATCAAACTTAGGTTGTACACCTCCTGTAGGCATAATACTAGACCAAGGCATAGGTGCTTTTACTGCTTTCACAAACTCAGGACCACCCACTTGTAACCCTGGGAATATTTTCACTACCTCTGCACCTAACTCTTCTGCATAAGATATTTCAGATGCGGACCCACAGCCCGGCATCCAAGCCACCTTTCTACGATTACAGCGCTTTGCTATTTCTGCATTCAAGATTGGAGAAACGATAAAGTCCGCTCCATTCTGAATATATAAACTTGCTGTATAATCGTCGACAACAGACCCAACACCCATTTTCATATCAGGAGCTAACGATATTACATTCTCCATTACTTTATCGAAAACCTTGTGAGCATTGTCTCCTCGATTCGTAAATTCGAAAACTCTTACTCCTGCTTTATAGCATGCATATACTACCTCCCAGCACACTTCTGGATTGGGATGATAGAATACTGGAACGATTCCACATTCCTTCATGCTTAAAACAACTTCAATTCTTGTAAATCTTGCCATGAATTATCGGTCGATTTTTTTAATGCTATTTTTATCCATAATCTGGAAAACTTCTTCTTCTGTTGCGATGTTGTAATCTCCAGGAATAGATAGTTTGTATGCAGAAGCAGCCAATGCAAAGTCTAATGCTTCTTTGTCTACTACAAATTTTCTTTTCCCGTGGATATAAGCGGCCATAAATGAATCGCCACCGCCTACTCTATCAATAATTGAAGGGATTTCATGAACATCACCCATCACAAACTCTTCTCCGTTGTAGATCACTCCTGACCATCTATTGTGTGAAGCATTAATTGTTTGTCTTAAAGTGGTGATCACATAATCAAGGTTAGGAAAAGCCTTCATTACTTCTTTACTGATAAACTTATAACAACGTTTATCAAATCCATCTACAATTTCGTAATCAGATTCCTGTGGTTGAATACCCAAGTACTTGGCTACATCCTCTTCGTTAGCTAAACAAATTGTTGTATTCTCCAGTAACTTAGGCATGATGTGTTTTGGATCCACACCATACTTCCATAGCTTACTTCTATAGTTCAAGTCACAAGAAACAGGAATTCCTTTTCTATAAGCGGCTTCTACTGCGGCTAAATTGGCTGCAGCAGCACCCTTCGATAAAGCCGGTGTGATACCTGACCAGTGGAACCAATCTGCATCTTCTAAGATGGCATCCCAATCAAATGTATTCGCATCTACATGGGTGATACTTGCTCCTGCTCTATCGTAGATGACATTACCACCTCTTAATGAACCTCCTTTTTCGAGGAAGTACATCCCCATTTTCTCTCCTCCGAATTGGACACCTTCTACTCCAGCTCCCCATTTCTTAACTTCTCTAACAGCAAATTGACCTAATGCATTATCAGGAACGATACTTACATATTCAACGTCATCACCGTATTGAGCTAAAGAGATTGCAATGTTGGCTTCTGCTCCACCTACAGTTGCTTCGTATTGGTTGGCTTGTGAGAAACGAAGGTTGCCCACTGGCGAAAAACGATAAAGTAATTCGCCAAATGTTACTACCTTTTTCATGTTATGAGAACATTAAACCTCCGTTGATATCAATATTGGTACCCGTCACAAATGATGATTGTGGCGAGGCGATACAAGCAACAAAGTCTGCTACTTCCTCTGCTTTACCTTCTCTTCCTAATGGAGTAGAAACAGCTACTTTCTCACGTACTGCCGTAGTTGTAAATGTATCGTGGAAAGTTGTTGCTATCATACCTGGACATAAAGAATTAACACGAATGTTTTTCGGCCCTAACTCTTTAGCCATTGAACGAGTAAATGTCATCACTGCACCTTTTGCTGTAGCATAAGCACTTGCTCCTGGTCCACCACCATCTTTACCTGCTTGTGAAGCAAAGTTGACAATAGATCCGCCCGATGGCATATGAGGTACTACCGCTTGCGTCATTAACATGACAGTATTTAAGTTTAATTGAATCACGAAGTTGAAGAAATCAACATCCATTTCATCCAATTTTTTTCTTGCTACTAATCCACCAGCTACGTTAACTAAAATGTCAATTTTACCGCCATAAGCTTGTAACGCTTGCTCAACAACATTATCCACATCCTCTTTCTTGGTCATATCACCTTGAACTAGAATTGCGTCTCCTCCTAATGCTTTTATTTCTATTAAAGTTTGAGTTGCTTGTACTTCATTATCGAAATAGTTAATCACAACTTTTGCCCCTTCCTTAGCTAATTTCATAGACACCGCTTTACCGATATCTCTAGCTCCACCTGTTACAATGGCTACTTTGTTTTCTAATAACATAATAAATTGAAGTTGTACTTCTTTCACTTGTGAAATAAATCAGCTATCTCTCAAAAACTGCTTTAGTGAAAGAAGAGAGATTAAAAATTTATTTTATTGATTTGATTTCTTTAGCGAATAAATAAATCGAGCCTACTCCTAATGGGACGAACACTGCAATCATCACGAAGATGGGTACATAAGAGTAGCTAGAGATAATTGGAACTAAGAAATTCATAATAATTACTGAGAATACACCCACAGTACCACCTAGTCCTGCTAGTGAACCTACCGACTTTCCTGTAAATAAATCACTTGGTATCGTTTGGATATTACTGATCACAAACTGGAAACCATATAATACTAAGGCTACGATAATCACGAATTTTAAAGCACTATCCGCTAAGAAAATTGTGGCTAATAAACCTGTAAACATGATGATACCACCAATAGAGATTGTTCTTTTTCTTGCTTGATCAACAGACGCTCCTGCCAACATCAACTTACCAGAAAAATATCCTCCCGATAAACTACCTAATGCAGCACCTACATATGGTACCCAAGCGAAGTAACCGATTTCTTTTACATTGAATCCATATGTATCAGATAAGTATAATGGCATCCAACCTACGAATAACCACCAGATCGGTTCGATGAAAAATCTTGACATTAACACTGACCATGACGCCTTGTACGATAAAATTTCTTTCATACTTAGACCTGGAGCAGCATCTTTTTTCTCTTCCTGATCAGCAAGAATATATTCCTTTTCTGCTTTAGTAATCCAAGGGTGTTTCGCTGGAATTCCTTTATTAATAATTACCCAAGGAATAACCCAAAGTAGACCCAAGACACCTACAATCATAAAGGTTTTTTCCCATCCAAAAGTGGCCCAAAGAATGGCAATAAGCGGAGGGGCAACAACAGAACCTAATGCTGCTCCTGAGTTAAAAATACCTTGAGCTAAAGCTCTTTCTTTAACTGGAAACCACTCTGCATTATTCTTTACAGCTCCTGGCCAGTTACCGGCTTCACCCATACCTAGCATAATTCTGAAACCTGCAAATGAGAACACTCCTTTTGCGACTGCATGAAGCATAGTTGCTACACCCCAAACAGAGATTGAAATCACAAAACCAAGCTTTGTTCCGATCTTATCAAACATTTTTCCTGATACTGACTGCCCTACAGCGTAAGCAATCATGAAAACATTTAAGATCATTGCATAATCATTCTTACTCATATTAAGATCCTCGGCGATACTTGGCCACATAATGGCCATTGCAGACCTATCGATGTAGTTAATAATTGTCGCCAGACAGACCAATCCAATAATCCACCATCTAAGTCCTTTAACTTGAAAAGTAGATGATGAAGTTGCTTTTTCTAAGCGTTCTTCTTCTGTTACTTTAAATTCTGTTGCCATATTAGCTTTATTGTATTGTTTTACTGATCAATTTCATTTTTAAACAGGACGAATGGACCGTCCCATTTAATCACTCTATCCTTCAAAGAAAGTTGATGTTCTTTAACATCTGAATTGTCCACAGTTGAAAGTATGAAGGTCCATTCTTCATTTTGTTTGTTAGTGAAGTTAACTGTTATATATTCGTTATTTTGAAATGAAATGAATACATCTTTGATTGTACTGTAAGTGTTTTTCGACGCTTCAGTAACGGTAGAATAACTACCATGTGTTTCCAAAATTGAGACCATCCAGTTGTCTCCCTTTTGACCTTGTTTATTAAGGATTATAGAAGGGTCTCTTCTCAAATTAAAGTGAGGATCATTGGCTCCAAGTTCGGCCAAAGTGATACTTTCCCCTTCTGTAGTTGCCATATTTAGTGTGTAAAATCTATGTTTATCAAACCAATTGATCTGATTAAACGCTCCTTTTACCTCTCCTTCAGCAACATTCCATAAATGCTGATACCCATCTTTTTCACCCAAAGGTTTTAAAGTAGTTGCTCTCTGTAAATCAACTGATGAAAACATAAGTTGACCGTGGTAATGATAAGGTAATTGTAAGAGCTGTGCAGTATCTAATTGTACATTGAATAAATCTAACACCAATGGATTCTCAAAGCTTGAGTCTTTTATTAAAACCAATGTTCTATGTAAGTCTACTCCTTGGTAAGCGTTGCTTTCTTTAGCACTTACTACTTGTACATTCTCCTTATCAGTAGAGAAAATATATTCGTCTGGAGAAATACTGTCAGCTTTTTTGACGTTGCCTTTAAATTGTGATCTTTTACCTACGACCACAGTATTGTGAGCAATAGTTTGTTTTGCCCATGTTTTATTTTCTTTCAAATATCCACCACCATCTTTTTGATGGATATTGACATATCTTGCAGCACCATAATCCTGTAAGACTTCTTCCTTACCAAAATTTAGACTGTATGATAATCTATCGAAATGACCATGTCCCATTCCATGTTGAGAGAATTTCATAATCAACTCCACCTCATCACTTCTTAGTACACCAATTCCTCCTTTATCCCCTTTCGGTCCATCACTGAAATAAATACTGTGCTTTTTGAATGGTTGTGCAAGACCTTTATTTATATCTCTAGCTACAATGTACCCTGCATAATTTAGAGGTACTCTTTGTTGTTCTTTGATTAGACCAAGTAATCCCTTGTCTTGTTTGCCATAGTAATACCCTAATGCCAGCGATAGTTGTAATTCTCTAGAGTAATACGACATCCCTTTTTGGGCATCATTTAACGGGAAAAACTCTCCAGAAGCATTCGTTTGTTGTAAAAGTGCATCTACTGCCTTTAATAATACTCCATCTCTATATTTAAAAATTTCTAATGATGGTTGCTGATTTTCCAACGCTAAAGCGAAGATTAAAAATGGATACATCGCATAACGTTGGTAATACGGTCCTTCCGTATAGTATCCGTCAGGAGAGAATGAGTGATCTATTTGAGCAAGAAAACCCGCTTCTTTTTGTCCTTCCTTTGTGATACTTCCACCATCATTATCTTTTACCTTTTCGTCAGTGATCGGTAAACCATACAAGGCCTTTTGTACTAAGTCCTCGTCTTCCATCACAAGGCCAATCATACCTACACCTGCATTAGCCCAAGTACTGTGATTATGTAGGCGATTAAAAAATCGAGGTGTTTCTACGGATAAGAAATCAGCCATTGGTCTAAATAACTCATTGTTTAGCTTCTTTCTTTCTTTTGGACTTAACCAAGAGTAGATACTTCCATAGGCCTGTGATGTATATACTAACCAATTGGCATCATTTAAACATTGCCAGAATATTTTCCCTCTTGCATATGATTTCTTCGAAGGGTGTCTGTCCCAGTTTTTATATTGGGCACTGTACTTCTCCAAAGTATTTTTAATGAATTCTGCGTACGCTTCGTCTCCAGTAATTTGAAACAATACCCCTGCCTTCTGCATTAGAAAATAGTTCTTCTTATGCTGACTATGTGTGTATCCACCCGCCAAATCTTTTGGAGTTGGAACGTCTACACCTTTCTCTAGATAAGGAGCCAATTTTTTCTCAGCTGCTTTTACAGAATTACTAAATAGTTCTACCGTTTCTCCTTGCTTAATTTCCTTTTCCTCCTCATTGGTCAACGTCAATTGATGCTGACCAAAAAGAGGTGAAAAACTAACTATTAGTAAATAAACAAGTATCGTATATTTTCTTATCAACATTATTTATTGATCATTTTAATGTTTTCGAAACTGTATTTATCAGAGTTTGCTACTACTTTGTCCGTCTCTTGAAAAGTACAATTTTTAATTTCTGATATTGGCTCACCATTCGTTAGGAATAACTTTAATGGAGCACTTTTTATCCAATGACATTCATCGATTTCCAGCTTCTGAACACCATGAAATGTCAGTGAAGATTGTTCTTTATTTCTTTTACTATGACCTACATTTTCAAAAGTGCAATCGAGTACTTCAACGTTAGGGCCAAATGTACTTTCATCAGTACCACCTCTATAAACGTCGGCAATTGTGTTGTCTATATTCTTGAATGAAGATTGTTGAATGATCACATATTCTGCGTTGTACATTCCTAGATCATCTACCTCTTTATCTAATGCAAGAATCGAACCTGTTACTTGACCAAATTGTGAATTTTCAATCAAAACAGTATCAGCCATTGTCGATGGATATATTTTCAAAAAATTGAAAGTGTGATTAATGTTAAGGTTACGAATTTCACAGTCCAAAGTCTTAAAGATATAATTGTCGTTCATCGAATACCTGCTTGTACTAACAATACAATTTCCAGATTGGTCTGGTGCATTTTTAGCATCAATCACTAAATGATTAAGCTCTAAATCTGCCTCATTCTCTAATTGAAAAGCTACAGATTTTTCTGATAAGATTGTTGCCTTGCCTTCACCTTTTAATGTCACAGGAAAATGTATATAGGCTGTCTTCGTTAAAACATATTCCTTATTCCCTTCTAATAAAAGGATATCTCCAGGATTAGCCATTTTAAGTGCCTCAATAATTGTATTGATTCCAGGTTGAACATGGATTTCCTTTCCTTCGTTTAAACCTATCACTTTAGTATCTTTGTCGTAAAACGCTGGCCCTACTTCCTCCCTTGACACTGGTAGTGCAACATCACCTTTAAACCCTATTTTCTTGAGTAATTTTTTACTTGGTGAAAGTAAACCATTACTGTTTTTTGTCAACTGATAATCTATACTTTTAAACCCATTTTCTACAGGAACATTTTCTTCTTTATTTACAAAATTCCCTTCAAATTGAATTCCCGAAATATCATCATAAACCGTAAATAAGCTAGGGTTTGTATTTGTCATGAAAATATTATCGGACATCGTAGAGTTAATCGGCGTTGCAGATCTTTCTACATCACTTCCTGCACATAATTGAACGTGGTCGCTATTAAGAATCAAGTTATTGCTAATTACAGCTCCATCTACCTGATTATATCTATTGAGCGGAGAATTCGGTACACCATTCATCACCACTAAAGCCCCTCTAAATCGGTATCCTGTTAGTCCGCTGATATAGTTATTATTGACCGTTTGTCTTTCATTGATTACTCGAATACCTCCAGTATTGTGCTTTCTTTTTCCTAAGAAGTAGTTGTTTTCTACTAAAGTTCGTTCTCCATGTCTCATGGTTAAAGTCCCCTTACAAGCATCAAATACATTGTCTTGGTATGTATTACCACATGATTTATTAGAGATGATTTCTAACTCTCCATCGCAAGACTCAAAATAATTTTTTCTAACGATTGAGTTGGAATTTGTTCTCGAATAATGGCTAGTGCCTATTCTTAATGTTTCTCCACCATTTGAGCCAAGGTTTTGGCGTTTACCAAAGTAGTTATATTCAATAATGTGATTGTTCTCTCTACTTTCTTCATTATTTAATCGAACCGTAAACGTTACTCCTTTATTTCTTTTATCGATAAGAGCATTATGATCAAAACGATTATCCTTACCGTACATTTCTACCCACTTGTCTGCCTCGTATCGTTCTGGATTACTGAAGTTTTCAATAAGGCATTGTGTTACTCTACAGTGGTAAGCAAAATCTTTACTGCTTGTTCTATAACTAATTACGGCATTCGTAGGTGTATATCCATTCTTAAATGTAAGACCTTCTACAACAAGATATTTTCCTGAAATTCCGATGTAAGACTGTCCTTCTATAATTACTTTTCCGTTTGTTTGTGCTTTTAGAATAATAGGTTTTTCTACCGTCCCCTCTCCTGTAAATTTCACTTCTAGGTCCTTCCAAATACCATTTTTCATCAGGATAGTATCACCGGCAGTGGCCGACGCAATTTGCTCTTCCAATGTAGCGGCATCACTTACGATCACTTGTCCAAGTGATTTAGATGAATACACTACAAAAGACAGTGCTATTATGTTTTTGATCCATATAAAATAGATGTTTTTCATAACTATCTTTTCAAAGGTTGATGTGAGTGAATAAGTTGTTTGTTTGTCAGTTTGTCTAAGACACCCGACCAAAAGCCGGGTGTAATTAGTGTTAGTCTACTTTTTTGATTTCTACAAGATCATATCTTGTTTCAACATCACCGAAGTTCATGCTGAAACGCAATTGAGTAGTATTACTAGCTGTTTCGATCACATAGCTTGTATATACATATTCTGATGAATTTTCTGTTAGAGGAAGCGACTCGTCCACAAACGTAATTCCGTTGTCTGGATCCTCCATTAATAATTCACCTGCACTTGTTCCACCTGCCTTACTTACATAATGGAAACTTACATTGTATGTAACACCTCCAGTTACTTTGATAGTCTGATCTAAATACTGACCATCATTACCTATTTTCGCTCCAGTGTCCTGATCTGGAGGAGTTGGTGACCCTGATCCTGAGAAACTGCCCCACACACTGCGGTCGTCACACTCAAAACTGTTACATTGAAATTCAGGTACAAACTCATCTACAATTGCTACTGTGATCGTTGTATCTGAAGATAAATCATTGCCATCTTTTACTTTAAGCACCACATCATATTCGCCTTCTCCTGGGAACATATGTACTGGATCTTTTTCATCGGATGTACCTCCGTCGCCAAAATTCCATTCGAAAATACCCGCAGAGATAGATGTATTTGTAAATGCTACTTCTCTATAATCTTCTTGAGTAGCTTTATAAGAAAAGTCTGCAGATGGTGGTGTTAAATCTGGAATAGAACCCACACCTGGTAATTCTTCTGTACAAGCAAACAAGGTCATACTTAGTGCACTTGCCATTCCAATATATTTCAAAAATGATTTCATGTCTTTATTGTTGTCGATTGAAAGAAAAGTTTAATAGTTGGAGTAGGCATGGAAGATAATCTTACCCGTGCATCAAATAAACTTAAGTTCCAATGCACTACTCCATCAGGTAAATTAGTACCCAGGGTTTTGTGTCAACAAGCCATAGCTTGTATCAATTTCTCTCTGAGGGATTGGTAATAAAAGCTTCGTAGCGTTGAATGTAAACCCATTCTCTTCTGCAAAATCTCCCATTACGTTTTCTGCCTCACCAAATCGAACTAAATCGAATAATCTATGATTTTCAAAGGCTAATTCAACTCTTCTTTCTGCTAATAAAGCATCTTTAGTTAGTGTCTCTCCAACAGCTAAAGTTGATAAACCTACTCTTGCTCTAATCATGTTGTAAGCATTCACAGCATCTGCATTTGTTGTCGATGACTCTCCTGCAAGAATTGCTTCAGCATACATTAAGTAAACATCAGCCATTCTTAAAACGATCCAGTCATTACCACATAATCTGTTATCAGCAGATGATGTTAAGAACTTACCATTTTCTTGCTGATCTTCAGGATTATAAAGAACAGCCATTCTTTCTGTATCCGTTGGATCTACATTGGCTTTAAAATCAGCCGTCACATAGTTAAGACCACTACTTCTACCCAATTTTGTAAACTCATAAGAGAAGTCTTGTGATTCTACAGCATTGTCATTAATAAACTGAATAGCAAAGATAATCTCTGTGTTTAACTCGCTATAGAAAACATCTGAGTAGTTCTCTACTAAAGCATAGTCACCGCTGTTCATTACTGTTTCTAACAACGTTTTTGCACCAGCATAATCTCCAGTAGTTAATTTTACTTTTGCTAAGAGTGCTTGTGCTGCACCTTTAGTCGCTCTACCTTCGTTAGTGTCTCCTCTGCTTGGTAATACTTCGATAGCGTCCATCAAATCTTGTTCAATTTGTTGGTAAACAGTATTTGTAGCAGTTTTTGTTGTTGCTTCCTCTTCACCTGGAACAATTACTCTTGTTACCAAAGGAACTTCACCGTATGCTCTTGTCAAATTGAAGTACATCAATGCTCTCGCAAATTTAGCTTCACTTTCGAATTGTGCCTTTGTAGCTTCTTCAGTGACAACATCCAAAGATGCTATTACTTTGTTCGCTCTGAATACAACATTGTATAAATCTGTCCAATATTCAGATAATGTACCATTTGTCGGCGATACATCCATCTTCTCGAACTGTGCCCATTCCCCTTCACTGTTTTTTGTCTTTGTATTATCAGACCTCATTTCAGTTAGAGCAAATTCTCTTTGAACTGTATTTTGTAATCCATCATAGATAGCAAATACAGCAGCTTCTACTTCATCAGTGTTGGTGTAAAAACCGTTATCACCGATGGCTGAAACTGGTTTTAAATCCAATTGACTCTCGCAGGCAGTAAATGTCCATGCTCCAAAAACTATTGCTGCGACCTTTAATATATTTTTTGTTTTCATGTTGTTCCTAGAATGAAAGATTTAAACCTGCTGAGAATGTTCTGTGAATTGGTGCTGCACCTCTTTGATAACCATAAGTTAATGGTGAATCTAATCCTTGGTTGATACCTTCTGGGTTGTAACCTCTGTAGTCTTTACCCATAATGTAGATCAAGTTTTGTGCAGCTACATATACTCTCAATGAGTTAATTCCTACCTTTTTCAATGGCTCAGTTGGTAAAGTATAACCAACATTTAAGTTTCTTAATGTGATATAAGAAGCATCCATTACGATATCGTCAGTAAAAATTCTTTGTTGAACTTTATCTGCGTCTTGGAAGAAGTTTGGATCTTCCTCGTCTGTGATATAATCTTGGTTCGAGCTAAACTGATTGTTTACATACTGAGGATCCATGTTTCTTACTTTCGCACCATGAGAACCTTGGAACATAAAGCTTAAATCGAAGCTCTTGTAGTTGATTGTGTTGTTTACTGACCAGATAAGTTTTGGATAAGGTGAACCTAAAATCGTTCTATCATCTGGATCAATAATACCATCACCATTTAAGTCTTTCACATATACATCTTGAGACTGACCATTGATTGGGTAGAATGGATTCTTGATATTCTCTAAAGGAATTTCTTTCTCCACTACATAACCATAGAATGATGATACAGGGTGGCCTTCTTTTGCAATCCACTCTGCCGGACGCTTAGGATCAACTGTTGAAATTAATCCATCTGCACCTGCCATGCTGATCAGCTTATTTTCGTTTAATGAAAGGTTAGCTGTTGTTTGCCATTTGAATCCTCCTGAAACTACGTTTGTTGTACGTACTTCCACTTCAACACCTCTGTTTTCTACCTCACCTAAGTTGACAATTGCATCGCTAAATCCTGTTGCTGAAGGAATCGGTCTATTCAATAATAGATCTTGGCTATTTCTCTTGTAGAAATCTACACTAAATCCGAAACGATCTTGTAAGAATCCTACATCAATACCTGGGTTAAATTCAACCGATTTTTCCCATCTTAATTGAGGGTTCGATAATGTCGATTGGTTAAATCCAGAGTAGATGTTTCCATCAAAAACAGCACCTACAGGTTCTACAAGACCAATTGCAGGATATCTACCGATGATTCTATCTTCACCATCATTACCAGTAACACCATAACTTGCTCTTACTTTCAAGTTACTGATTACTTTGCTGTCTTTTAAGAAGTTTTCTTGGTTGATTCTCCAACCCACTGAAGCTGCTGGGAATACACCAAATTTATTGTCTTCACCAAACTTAGAACTACCGTCTGTTCTGAAACTTACTGATACTAAATACTTATCAGCATATGCATAATTCACACGACCTAAATAAGATACTAATGACTTTTGGTTAGCATATGTTTCAGCACCCGTAACGTTCGTTGTTGGGATCGTTTTGATATAATCGAAGTTATAACCGTTGGCCTCTACCTCACTGTAGTTGTTATCCCAGAATTCAAAAGCGAAACCTGCTACAGCATTTAATGAGTGCTTCGTTCCAAATCTCTTATCGTAAGTTAACGTTTGCTCTGTTACAATATGGAATTGGTTACTTCTAGAATCGAAAGCTGAAGTACCACTCTCTGCGTTTCTACTTGCTTTTACACCTGTGTAACGTTGGTTTCTAGTATTTTTATAATCACCACCTACAGATGAACGGAAGTTTAAACCTTCAGCAATTTTGTATTTCAAATATAAGTTCGTGAATAATTTAGTTTGATACTTTCTGTACTCACGCTCTAAGATTTTAGAAATTGGAGATACATTTGATGTAGTACTGATATCCGTTCCACCAGTTTCGATTGGCATCCCGTTGTCTAAATCATAGTCATCAAACATTCTTTCCATTGCATAATCGCCCACTTTTGCATCTGCCCATCTACCTTCTTCTCTTAAACGGTTCACATATTTGATACTGTTTTCGTCTAAGTATTCAGGTAACCAAGGTGATTGTCTAATTGCATCATGAAGACCAATTGGGAAACGACGTTGGTTACTGTATGAAGGGTTTAAGTTCATACCGAATGATAAACGGTCATTTACTTTAGTATCTACTTTTAATCTGAAGTTGATTCTCTCATAGCTATCTGTAAGAAGAACACCTTCATCTTTTAAATAGTTACCTGAAGCTGAATACTTTGTTTTCTCAGAACCACCTCTTGCTGATAATGAGTGAGATTGAATTGTTCCTCCATCCATTACTACATCATCCCAAGCTGTTTCTGTACCTAACTGTTGAATATATTTCATTCTGTCTGTTAGTTCTCCTTCATTGTTTTCAGTAACAAATGAAGTCCACTCACCAACTGTTTTCAATACATCATTCTTAGGTACTGACTTAATTCCGAAGTAACCGTTATAGTTAAACTTCGCTTTTCCTTCTTTACCCGATTTGTTCGTAATAAGGATTACACCATTCGAACCTCTTGAACCATAGATCGCTGCAGATGAAGCATCTTTTAATACTTCGATTGACTCAACATCGTTCATATCCAAACTTGCTAAGTAATCCTGATCTACTACGATTCCGTCTACTACAATAAGTGGATTAGGGAATGAAGTAATTGAACCTACACCACGTACTCGGATAGTTGGAGCCTCACCAGCTGCAGGGTTAGTCATTTGAATGTTAACACCTGAAACTTGTCCCGCTAAAGCATCATCTACCCTAGCTAAAGGAATTTGATCTAAGTTATCGTTAGATACTTTTGATACGGCACCAGTTAAATGTGATTTTTGAACTGCACCATAACCTACCACTACAATTTCGTCTAATTGGCTTGCTTCTTCAAGTAAAGAAATATTTAGTTCCGTAGCATTATTTACTGAAACCTCTTGAGTTTTACAGCCAATAAAAGAGAAAACTAAAACGTCAGTGGGTTTTACCATTAATGAGAAATTTCCGTCAAAATCAGAAATTGTCCCTTTACTTCTTTCTGCATCTTTAATAACAATCGATACACCCGGTAATGGAAAATTATCCTGGTTTACGACCTTACCCTTTACCATATGGGTTTCTTGTGCATATGCATTTGGAATGCACAGAAAGAGTAATAGTGTGAAAGTTGATAGTAATAATTTTATGTTGTTCATTTTATTTCATAAAGAGAGAGCAATAGTACCTTTTCACTTTTGGATAACAAGATGATATATACATTCATGTTGTAGTACTAAAGCTTATTTAATAATAAAAAAATAGAATAGTATGCAGGCGTTAGTAGGAGCTGTGTTTGTGATTGCTCATTTCATCTGTTATATTTGACCTACTAAGGTTTTCTGTTTAGCGGATGATTTTGCCGATGACCCTGCTTAAGAAATCCTGCATGGATTAACAGCTTGTTAATCCATTTTTTGTTTATAAAGACCTTACTTCATAGGCATACTTGGTGTTTACTCAGTTATACATCAGTTTTAGTACCTAAAAAATATCTGTTTTCAAGATACCTCTCAAGTGATTATACATTGCCTGTTCTGCCTTTTCGGGATTACGGTTTGAGATGTGCTCCAAAATTTCATAGTGATCTTCTACGGCCTTATTGGGTTTATCTCCTGAACAGACATCATTTTCTTTAAAGAACGTGATAATATCTGGTGCGACGATTAGCATTAGTGATTTCAGAACTGTGTTCTTGCTCGCCTCTGCTATTTTCATATGAAACATTAAATCATGTTCTACAGTATCTCTACCATGTTTTAGAGCCTCCTCATATGCTGATAAAGCACTTGATATGGATACTATATCTTTTTCGTCTCTTCTTAATGCTGCAAACCTTGCGGTATTTCTTTCAAGTACAACTCTTGTTTCTACTAATGCAGTAAAATCATTCCCCTCTAAATCCAACACATCTGTGATTAAACCTTCTAATGCTGTAATTCCAAACCCTGCTACTACTGTTCCACTCTGAGGAAGTGTTTTTAAAATGCCATAAAATTCTAATTTTCTTATTGCATCTCGTACATGTGTTCTACCAATACCAAATAGATCGGAAAGCTTTCTCTCTGATGGAAGTTTATCCCCTGCTTTTAACTGCCCCGTAGAAATTAAAGCTTTTACCTGTTTGATAATCTTATCAACTGGTTTCTCAATTTCTATTTTTCTAAAAGTATTAAATACCGTTTGTTCCATTTTGTGCTCGCCTATTAATTGGTAGACCAATTTACAAACATTTAAACTTCACTTCCAAAACTTATATCAATTTTTACAGTAAAAATCTTTTTTTCAACTCAAAAAACTTGATAGAGAGTAGATTTAAAAAAGATTGATTCAAGAGTGTTCAATGTTCGTGTTGCTACCTTATATCCTTAATAATAATTCATTATTTCAATTTTATTCGCCAATTTGAATAACGCCCGGCTGGGTTACCATAAACTGGTTGACCAATTTTACGAGGATTAAATTTTAAATGCAAACTTTGTTATAATAAAATAGTGTCTCAACAACACTTTTTTCTCTTTTTCTTAGAATAAGTCAATATTTACACTTTAAATAGTACTATTTTTAATATTTATCACTAAAATTTTATTAAAAAATTAAAATTGAAATTCAGTACAAAAATTAGAAAAACAACTCCCTTATTCGCTTAAATATTTAATTGGTTTACCATTTACCATCAAATTATTATCCATTGGTTACCATTTTTACTTATTCACCCATTAATATTTTTGTAGCCCTTATTAATTGGAAGAAGATGACTCATTAATTCTTATCAAATTTCTTAATGCTTACTTTTTACTATCGAAACTTTAGAGCTTGAAAAAGCTCGTTTACACATCAAAACCCTATCTGTATATTTATTCTAATAATTGGTTGACCATTTATTCATCCTTCTAATATTAAAAAAAAGTGCCCTACCTGTTTTACTAAAGTTGTGATATATCTTAAATGATCGATTGTATATTTTTTTATTGTTTATGATTAATCAAAACAAGTAAAAACAAATACCAATAACAGTCTAAAATTTGTAACAAAATGAAGGAATAGTTACTTACCATTTATTAATATGAAACATTGTTACTTTATTAATTTAACCTAGTATAATTGTATTAGAAATTCAGCGTAGGAAATATATATAGATTCTTTACCCTCTTTTCTTATGTTGTCTAAAGGATAGTATTGTTAAATAATTGAATAGAATTAGACAATTATGTAATCTAATTACTAGAAACGTAGTGAAGTACATTTATCTTTTATCTAGTACAAGGTAGCTTAAGTCTTAACTCCATTCAACATGAATAACATTTACTTTTATTGATAAAAAATATTGTTTGTAGTGCAACAACATTTTAATCACATCAGTATATATAAGTGAAGTTAGATGAATGCGCTTAGTAGATAAGTGAAAAAAATTGAGAGAGTTAAGTTCTTAAAACACCTCATTGGTATTGCCAGTGAGGTGTTTTCTTTTTTATAAACATCACACTCTATATCCTACCACTTTCAAAAAAACTGTATTAGGCATTAACGATATCGTTTGATATTCATCATATGGTATTAGTAGTAGATTTTCATTAAAAAGTCCCCTAGTAACGACTTGTAACTTCCCATTGTAACAGATTGTAACTTTAGAAATTGCCAAAAGTCAACTTTTTTTTAGTTATTGGAAGATCATCTACATACTCTTGCTAAATAAAATTTCATATTGTCGACATTAAAGAAGAGACGACAAACTATTTTTTGCTATTTATACTAATGAAAATACTTAACGCATTTTTTACTATACTACTCCTATTGTTTGCTTTAAATTGTACTGCTCAATATGCCACTAATGTTAAAGCTAAAACAGATAAGGAAAAGGTTACTTTAATTGCTAAACTTAAAAAAACAACAGATGCTGAAGTTGTTCAGAATTCTGTAGTGTTAAGCAATCCCATACAACATGGCAACCAGAGAACTTTTAAAGGTAAGTTACTTCGTCATAAATCATCCGCTCAAGGAAAGAAGGCCGAATTGGTGGTGCTTGAATTTGATAATGATGAAAATATTCAAGATAAGATTATGGACTTGTATGCATCAGGTCTGTATGAATTTATTGAAGAAGATCAACAAGGAGAAATTCTAGGTGAGGTAATTCCCAACGATCCTGGGTATTCTAATCAATGGTCTCTATCTAATGATGGCTCAATTAATAATAGTGTAGCAGGTATTGATATCAACATGCCTGAAGCATGGAGTATTACTAAAGGTAGTGGAACCATTACTGTAGCCACTTTAGACACCGGTCTTAAGCTAGATCACCCCGAATTTGATGGCCGATTATGGGTCAACGAAGATGAAATTCCCTACAATGGTATTGATGATGATAACAATGGGTTTATCGACGATATCTATGGCTATAATATGATTAACGTCGGTCACCAAGGAGATGCTGGAGATGCAGACCCAACAGACGACCACCGACATGGAACACATGTAACTAGTATCATTGGAGCCAATGGTAATAATAACAATATGATGGCAGGAGTTGACTGGAATTGTAAATTGATGACGCTTAAAGTACTTAACTCATCAGGTTCTGGTTGGTATTCTGATTGGATTCAAGCGATTTATTACGCAGTAGATAATGGTGCAGATGTCATTAATATGTCTTTAGGTGGTACAGGTTACTCTGCAGCTATGCAAGATGCGGTAGATTATGCAGTAGAAAATAACGTTATCATTGTTGCTTCTATGGGCAACTCCAACAATAGCACCACTTCCTACCCTGCCGGACTAAATAATGTTGTATCAGTAGGTGCTCTATCTTATGATGGAACAAGAGCAAGTCCTTTCTTGTGGGGAGGCGGTAGTAGTTATGGTAATCATATTGATATCTCAGCTCCGGGTAATGGAATAGTTGGTCTATCTCATACTTCGAATACCAGTTATGTTACCATGTCGGGTACTTCTCAAGCAGCACCAATAATTGCTGGAATCATTGCGTTAATGAAGGGTTTGGGAGATCCTGATTTCTCACTTTCCAAGGCACTCTATTATCTAGAAAAAAATGCTGTAGATGAGATTGGTAGAAGTAATGAGGATAGAGAAGGACATGATGCATTTCATGGTGCAGGTATGGCCGATGCTTATGCGACATTACTTGATTATTATAATGATATCAATAGTGCATCTTCTTGTGAAACAGCCACAACGTTAGATAATACTGGCTCGTTTACTATCAATCATATTGAAAGTAATGGAGACGCTTGGTATCAATATACAGCCACACAAGATGGTTTACTCAGAGTATCAACTTGTGGGTTAAATAATCAACTCGCTGTTGAAACTGCTTTTGAAGTGTATAAAAATAGCTGTGATGCTTTAGTCAATACTACTGAACAAAACTGTAGTTCTACTAAAAGTGAAGTTTTTATTGAAGCAGAAACAAATGATACCTTCTACATTAAGTTTATTAATGTAGAGAATAATTATGATGAATACACAGCACTAGTAGACGAATTAGACTTCACAGAAGGTTATTCATGTGATCAACCAATTGTTGGTATTGAAGGCGAAAATGCAGTTGATTTTTCAGCTTCTGAAGCACAATGGTATTCTTACACTTTCACAAAATATGGTGAGGTCACTGTTTCTTCATGTGATAATAATGTTGATACTGACCTTAATCTATATACAAGCTGCGAGGCTACCCCAGAAAATTATGATGACACCTGCGGATCTGCCTCTACATTCACACATTCAGGTGAACCGGGTGATGTCATCTTTTTCCAATGGGCCAATACATATGGTGGAGGAAACCACAACTTTGATATCTCTTTTGAAGAAATTATCACTTGTGATCAATTCGAAATTACAGCATTAACCTCAGCAGGGGTTTATATGGCAGACAATACTGAAGATACAGATTACTTCTCATATACTGCAGAAAGATCGGGTGAACTATTTATCAGTACTGCAGGTCATGCCGAAGGGATAGACACTTACATTGTTCTTGATAATGATTGTGATCCTAATGATGGAGCAATCAATTCATCAGACAATGACATGGGACTTCAATCAATTATTACAACAACAGTTACTGAAGGAGAAACCTATTATCTGAGATTTTTGAACGATAACAATAGCGAGAGCTATAACTTTGAGATAGGTTTTACAGATGATGCTGGCTTAAGTTGTGAATCTCTTGCTGAATTGACTTTGGATACTCAGGAATTGATCGTTTCCAACAATGCAAAGTTCTATGAATTTACCATTCCAAGTGATGGAGAACTTACGATAATTTCAGATACTGATATCTACATTGATGTATATTCTGAAAATAATTGTGATACAAATGAATATGGAGACTTAGGTTTTTACAATCCTGAAAGCTCTTCTTCTGATCAGGTTGAGCTAAACATAGATGGATTAACCGAAGGGCAAAAAGTATATGTAGTTATTACAGCTGATACAGATTATAAATTCAATATTGAAGCTACTTTTGATAGTGATTACTCGTACATTTCTGTATCCCTTCCTTTTGCAACAACATTGACAATTGATGGTAGTATTAATGAAGTGTTGGAGCAGAATACATCTTTTGAACTTCAAGTACTGAAAGGTAGTAGTATTACTATTACTCCATCACAAGATGATATGCCAGAGGGACATCAATTTACTTTTGAACAAAAGACATATAATAATTTACAGTACGATTATACATTAGCATTTAGAACAGAAGAGATTTTCTATCAAGTCGTTTTATATGACGAGATGACGTTTAATAAGTCAACTTATTATACGGTATCCAACCCTCTAGAAATTAATGAAACAACCATCGAAGGGTATACATTCGACGGTTGGTATACAGATGCTGATTTTACTACTTCCTTTGATATAGATAATCATCAACTGGGTGATTTATCTTTGTATGCCAAATGGAGTCTAACAGAATACTTGATCACCTACCATAATGGTTATGATCATGACAATCCTAATTCATTTACATTCCAAGAAGAGATCTACTTTGAAGATGCAGAAAGGGATGATTATACTTTTATGGGATGGTATAGTGATGAACAACTTTTGACTCCTATTGAAAGCATCGCAACTGGAACTACAGAAAATATAAACGTCTATGCAAAGTGGGAAGAAGCAACATCTGATGATAATGATATCATTAGTAGTATCGCTCCTACAGAGCAAATAGCATTTTATCCGAATCCTTCTAACCAATTCATTTCATTTACTAACAGCATTGATCATCTCGTTATTTACAACATGTCAGGACAACAAGTTTGTGAATTTTCAAGAGGTAATACTTTTGATATCTCGCAACTTCAAGTTGGTCTTTACATGGTCTACGTTTACGTAGATGATCAACCATCAATTGTTAAGTTGATAAAACAATAATTGATTAAAGTGGTGTTCTCTTGAGCATCACTTTTTATTTTGCAATTTATTAGTTGCAAGTTGCGACTTATGTTTATAATAAAAAACTGATCTTATTTTTTAAGATCAGTTCCTCATATAAAAATTATAGGTACAATGTAATTAATGTGTCCACATCGGAATAGTATTTCCTTTGTCATCTATTTTATAACCTTGAAATCTTCTATTAGTAATTAAATCACTAATAAACAGGTCTGTATCTTTCAACTTTATTTTTGTTTCCTTTATTTCCTGATAAGAAAAAACAGGACCATATACTTCTAAGCCCGTTTGAGAATATTCTGGAGCAATAATAAATTGAATATAAATTGGCTCAATTGTCTTGTCCAGCATCTTATTTGAATCATCGTACAGTAAGATGTAATCCTGATTAAAAAGATAAGCCATATCGTTTATCTCAGCATAAGGATCACAAATAGATTTTTGAGGGTTAGAATTGACATTCCCCCATCCTCTAAGTTGATACGACAAACTTCTAAAAGAAGTAGGCTTTGTTTTATTTAAGGGTAAGAATGCTTGAATATTTTTGGCCTTTAACTCTCCTAATAGCGTCTCTGCCAAAGATTTATAACATTCATTCCCTTTGAAAGTAGTATTGATATGTACTTCTTCCAAAGACTCCTGAGCAAACAATGAGAAAGAAAATATTATTTGAAATACTAATAATAAATACTTCATAATATTTTGGGTTTTATATTGATGAAAGACTTTGATCTAGGGTATTTTTATCTAACGAAATTGTTGAATATTTGAACTTTAATACATTTACTTTTTCCTTATCCAATTTTAAAGTTTCTTCTAAAGATACTTCACCCATTGTCGCCTGTGTATCATTTTTCTTCTTAAAAGTAAAAATCGTCACATTCGATAAGTCGGTATCTATTAACGCAAACTCTTGAACACTTCCTTGGTCGTTTACATCATAATATACAACCGTATTTAGATCCTGATAATGAACATATACTTTGTTAATTTCCTTATCCTCAACTTGTAATTGATAAGCAACTAGTTTCTCATTATCCACAAGGTAGTCGTAATTATAAAGTCCATTGGTAGTGATATTCATGGTCTTGTATAACCAATTATTCACTGCCGTATATTCAGTACTCCAACCATCGAAATC
Organism: Flammeovirga sp. SubArs3; assembly: GCF_947387565.1. NCBI lineage: Bacteria > Pseudomonadati > Bacteroidota > Cytophagia > Cytophagales > Flammeovirgaceae > Flammeovirga > Flammeovirga sp. SubArs3. The sequence continues at coordinate 634,220 of NZ_CANDOA010000005.1, forward strand.
CATATCATCAGATCCCCAATCATCATCAGTAGTGTCTAAGTTTGGAGATAGTGCTCCCCAATCGTCATTAAGAGATTCTTCAGACGCATAATCCAAGATATCCTGTTCCAACTTGTTCCATGAATTCGATGTTTGATTAAAAGCATAACCATTAAACTTGTCTATACCATCTGATATATACGACACTTCAACGGGCTTAATATATTTCACTTTCTGATTTTTGTAAGATATTTCAATATCATACATACCTCCAGAAACATAAATCCCTTGGTCATCTTTCATAGGAATACCTCCTTCAAGCATATCAAAGTAATTAGCATAGAGTTTTACTCTAACATCTAACTCTCCTTTTATTGCACCTTCTTCTATTGCAAAGGCATTTTGAGGTATATGTAATAATAAGCTATCACTAAAGAAGCTTAAAGTGCCACAAGTATTATTATCCCATTGCTGAGATTGAGTTGATTGGGCAAATGAAGTAATTGATACTAAAAGCGTTAAAATTATTAATCGTAATGTTTTCATTGTCAGTGAAATTGTGGGTACACTAAACAAGAATCCAAAAACCCGACCAAATTTATCAATAGTTCAAAATACTCTGAATATTCATTCAATATTACTGAAAATTTATACTCCGATAATATTTAAATAATCTATGAAAAAAAGCGAGAAGGTAAGTGATATACTACCTTCTCGCTTTTTGATATTTCTTTGTATTAACTAATTGTTTATAAAATACTTAATGTTAGTTGACCACTAACTTCTTTGAAAAGACCATATCTCCCAATTTGACATACACCATGTAAACCCCAGTGGCCAAATCAGAAATATCATAGAAATCATTACCTGTAAACTCTTTCAATTTCAATCCCTGATAGGAGTAAATAGACACTTTATCAGCATGAATATTTAAAGAGAAATAGTTAGAGCTGGGGTTAGGATATAAATGAATATCTTGCGATATAAGTCCAGTGAGATCATTAATAATAGGGTTGATCTTGGCATAAAATACTAAATCACCATAAGTCCCTTTCATTACTTTGTCTACCTTATTCTGATACCCGGGGTCTGTATACCAACCATCAAATTCTCCTTCAATATTCTCCGGTATAGTTAGTGTAAACGTTTCCGATTCAATCGAATATGTGGTTACACCATTATAATTATCTACACCTTCGTAGGATATAGTATACTCAATCAATGACCATTTGGCATAGAGTGTTATATCTCCTAAACTGCCTGTAGGGATTGACGTCAGCTTATCTGTATAATTTTGGTCCACAAACCAACCCTCAAATTGATACCCATTTTTCGATGGATCCGACAGACTAATCGTAGGTGAATTAATAGTGTAGCTGTTTACACCCAAATAAGTATCGACATTTTGATATGTAATGAGATATTCAACTTCTTCCCACTTTGCATACAAATTAAGATCACCTGTAGAACCTTGTACAACTTCAGCTATGGCATTATTATATCCTTGATCCAAGTACCAACCAACGAAACTATAACCATCTCTAATTGGTGCTTCTAATTGGAATGTTTCTGTTGTATGACTATAACCACCTACACCATTAAAGTTATCAACGTCATGATAGTAAATACTATAATCTTGAAGTTTCCATTTTGCATACAAACTAAGGTTTCCAGTACTGCCTTTAGATATCTCTGTGATTTCGGACGTCAAAGATTCGTCCAAATACCATCCTTCAAAAGTGTACCCTTCCCTATATGCTTTTGTTAGTAAGTATGTATCTGACAACACCGTATAACTAGACAATCCATTATAGTTATCAATATTATTATAGATAATTGTATACTCCACAATCTCCCATTTTGAATACAAATCCAAGTCTCCTGTACTCCCTTTGGTAATCGTTGCTATCTTAGAGGTATAACTTTCATCTAAATACCAACCTTCAAAGGTGTAGCCTAGCTTTTCTGGGTGTTTTAATTGATAATCTTCTGATTCAATGGTGTAGACCTTCGGAAGGTCTGTGTCATCCACTCCATGATAATGAATAGTATACTCTTCAATATCCCATTTCGCATACAAGTCAATATTACCTAGTGTTCCTGTCTCAATTACTGAAATTGAAGTAGTGTAAGCATCATCAATAAACCAACCTATAAATGAATAACCTTCCTTAGAAGGATCTGATAATAGATAATTGTCTGACAATATTGTGTAAATGGATAACCCATCATAATCCTCCACATTATTGTAAGAAATGCTATACTCTATTACCTTCCATTTCGGGTATAAATCCAAGTCTCCTGTACTCCCTTTGGTAATCGTTTCTATCTTAGAGGTATAACTTTCATCAAGGTACCAGCCTTCAAAAGTATATCCTGGTTTAGTAGGTGTTATCAATGAATACTCATCGGTCTCTACTGTATATGTTTCAGAATCAGTGCTTCCATCATGATAATGAATAGAATACTCTATTAGTTCCCATTTTGAGTGTAATGCTATATCACCTGTAGAACCGCTAGGTATTTCAGTAATAGCTGTAGTAAACGATGGATCGGTATACCATCCATTAAACTCATATCCTTTTTTTGAAAGAGAAGTAGGTAAAACTATTACTTCTGAGTCTCTAAAAAATATTTCAGAATCTACTTCTTCCTCTCCATCCAAAAATGTGAGCTTATATTCCTTCTCCCATTTCGAATAGATGTTGATCTCCCCCATTGACCCTTCAGAAATTCCATGTATTTCATGTTGAAGATCTTCATCAGAAAACCAACCTCGGAAACCATATCCTTCCTTCTTAGGTGTTGAAAATGAAAAATCATCTAGAATAGTATAAGATGTTTTTCCATAATAATTTTCCACCCCATTAACTTGAATAGAATAGTCTATTGGTGTTTTTCTAATATGAAGATATTTTTTACCAGTAGTCCCTTTCTCAATTTTTGTAATCTCATGATTGAAGTAATAATCAGTATGCCAAGTTCCAAATGTATATCCTGCTTCTTGCTCTGGTAATTCTAGTTCAAAATCATCTTCTACGGTATAAGTCGTCTTCCAATGATGATTTTCAAACTTTTTAGTCCCTCCGTATCCATAACCAGTGATGACATATTTATACTCTATTTCATAATCGATAGTATTCTTGTGTATATAGTAAAACTCATCTTCCCCAGTTACTCGAATAGACGTAACCTGTTCATCATTTTTATCTAACCAATATTGTTCTTCGTACCCTAATTCATCATCACAGACAGTTAAACTGAATATATTATAACCTAGAGTTTCTACCTCTTGTGGAATGAAAATGGAATCAAGGCAATTATACATAAAAGCATAACTTTCTATCTGTTTAACACTTCTCGGAATTTCTACGTATTCCAAACTATTGTACTTAAAAGCTTCTTCTCCAATAAATGCTAAACTTTGAGGCAACTTGACAGAATCAATTCTGTTTCTGCCAAATGCATCACTCTCGATTGTTGTTAATGAAGATGGGAAAATCACTTCGCTTAATTCATTTTGATAGAAAGCATATTCCCCAATTGTTTCAATATTCTCGGGTATCTCTAATGAATCAATTTTATTACTACTGAAAGTATAATTCTTAATGGTGGTCAGTCCCGTTTTAGGAAACTGTACTTTTGTAATTTCATTACGTCTAAAAGCTTTCTCTCCAAGAAAGTCCAAGTGACTTGGTAATATGACTTCTTCAATATTATTCCAAGAAAAAGCATCATCACCGATATATTCAATATTCTCATGAAAAGGAATATTTTTCAGTTCATTTTGTTGAAAAGCATAGTTTCCAATATAAGTGACACTCTCTGGAATATTAGTTTTCTCAATTTCATTTGACTCAAAAGCTTGATGACCAATTTTTGTGATATAAGGGGGAAGGTTCACCTCTGTCAATTGGTTCTCCAAGAAAATTCCATCGGCAATCACTGTAATAGTTTCGGGTAGTTCGGTAGACTGTATCGAATTCCACGCAAATGCAAATTGTCCAATATTTTGGATCGAAGTAGGAAAAATCACTTCTCTAATCTTATTCGATCTAAATGCTCCATCAGCAATTAATTCTAGACCATTTGGTAAATTTATATTAGCAAGTGAATTTCCAGTAAACGCTTCTTCCCCAATAGATTTTATGCCCTTTGGTAGTATCAATGACGATATTTGGTTACTCGCAAAGGCCCTTTTATTGATATATTGAATATTGGATGGTAGAACCACAGATGTTAGTTTATTTTGATCGAAGATACCCTCTGGTACTGTCTCCATCGTTTCAGGTAGTACTATTTCGGTTATAGTATTATTTGCGAAAACGTAGGTACCTAGATCATTAAGGATATCATTGATATGAACTTCTGTGATTTCATTATACATAAAAGCTTTATCACCTACTTTAGCTAATTGTGATGGCAAAACTACATGCACAATATCGTTTACATAGAAAGATTGGATACCGATTTCTATAAGACTTTCTGGAAGATCAACTGTTACCAGCTTATTACGTTCAAAGGCATGATCTTCTATCTTTAAAAGACTTTCGGGTAATTCTAAATATTCTAGTTGATTAGAATAAAAGGCATGTTTTCCAATACTTTCTACTCCCTCAGGTATACTTACAGATGTTAAAGAATGATAGTAAAAAGAGTGGTCTCCAATGTGTTTTATTTCTACACCATCCAAAATTGGTGGAATAATCACAGTACCTCCATCCTCATAAGAACAACTTACTAAAACTCCATCTTCATTTACAACAACATCTTTATCCTGAAGAGCATAGGCTTCTAACCATTTAGGAAAAACTTCTATGTTTTCAGCCATTCCTTGCTGAATTTTAGTGATTTGTTGCGTTAAACTTTCATCTAAAAACCAACCATTAAAGATAAATCCTTTTCGTGTAGGTATTTGTAATTTCTGACCAACTGATGCAACAGTATAAATTTCTGTCTCTAGGTCTGGGTAATGGTAAGTAATCGTATATTCATTGATACTCCATTTTGCATATATATTTTGATCATTGATAAAGTCTGTAGGATCTACTTCATTGATCAGTTCATCACTGTTATACCAACCATTAAACTCGTACCCCGTTTTCTCTAGAGTCTGCAAAATAATATCATCTCCCACAACGTATTCTAAAGCGTCTACCTCCTCACCAAAACTATAAAGTGTGATGGTTACCTTAGGAATATATTGACCATAGATATCAATATCTTGAAAAGGATCATTAGGAAGGGTAGTAATTAGTTCGGTAAAATTAGCATCAGTATACCACCCCCTAAATTCATGATTTTCTATAGCAATAGGTTCGATAGAAAATTGATCTTCAGCTGAAAACAACTGTTCATTAATCTTCTCTTCACCGAAATAATAGTTCAGCGTATAGAACTTTTCAAATTTAGCATAAAGGTCAATTTCACCGACCATACCTTTCTCAATAGATGCTATCGGATAGTTGAACTCAGCATCTGAATACCAACCTACGAAAGTTAAAGTCGGGTGATCAGGTTCAAGGAGAGACATTCCTAAAGCAGGATCATATACTGTCTCACCATTGTAGTTTTCAACATTATGGTAAGTGATAGTATTTTCTGGATACGTCATCTCTCTCCAAAAAAATTGATCTTCATCAGAAATAGATACCGTTTCTAATGGTGCATCATTTTTATCGAACCAATTATCATTTCCATTGTAGTAATAATCAAAAGAGTTAAACTCAATATATTTCATGCCTTTAGGAAAACTGATATATGACAATTCTCTATTTAACCCGAATGCATTCTTATAGATATATTCCAATCCTTGAGGGAGTTCTACTCGTCTAAGGTTATTTTCTGAAAAAGCATTGTTTCTTAATGTTTTGAGAAACTTAGGAAGCTTTAGACTAGTAATTTGATTCCCTGAAAAAGCATAATATTGAATAGATTCTAAAGAATCTGGTAATTCTAAGTACCTTAAATCATTGACACAAAAAGCATGATGTCCTATTGATTTTAGTGTAGAAGGGAATTGGATATCTTTTAGATTTGAACCAAAAAAGCAGTTTTCTCCAATAGATACTACTCCCTCAGGAAACTGAACTGATTCAATATCCAAGTGATCGAAAACACTGCTCCCTATCTTAGTTATTTTCTTTCCATCTAATACTGAAGGTATAATTATATGTTTACCTTCAACATGAGTACAACCTATTAAAACTCCGTCTCGATCTAGATATACATCATCATCTTTAAGGGTATACTTCCCTGTAATGTACTTGGAATTGATGGTTTTTCCTCGAAGATTATTTACTGTAAGATCTATTCTTTTCTCCGGAGCATCTTCAGTATACCACCCTTCTAAAGAATGGATATCATTTTGTTGTTGCTGATTGTATAAGAAAGTAGGATCAATCTTCTCAATAGCCAAAGGAAAGCTGATGCTTTCTATTTTATTGTGTTGAAATGAAAAGCCGTTGATAGTTACTAAACCTTCATTAAAAGTCACAGATTCTATATGATTATCTGCAAAAGCATAAGCCCCAATCTCCTCAAAAGCATCATTAAAAAGGATATTGGTCAATTGATTATTCCTAAATGCAGAAGAACCAATATTTTGTAATTTTTCATTTAGATCTAGATGCGAAATTTTATTCCCCTCGAAAGCTTCATCTCGAATGGAAATCACATTTAGAGGTAAATGAACTTTGGTAATTCCTAGTTCTTTAAACGACTTACTCCCAATACTGGTAATCGTCATCCCATCTAATTGATCAGGAATAATGATTTCGCCTCCATCCATATAAGAACAATATACAATTGCTCCATGCTCGTTCACTATAACATCATCATCCGTTAAGGTATACTGAGCTTGGGACACAGAGAAACTAAGGATAAATAGAAAGGTAAGAATTAGTCTACACATTAGTTTGTTAATTAAAAAATAAGAGCTTTAAGTTTATGTCACTAAAGTATATAAGTTTAATGAAATACAAAAATTGGTTGAGTATTTTTAGGTATATCAGTCAAAATTAGGTGGTTAGTTGGTCTTTGCTTTCTTATATTTATCTATCCTTTCCATTGCTGCTTTTTCATATTTTCGTTGTAGTTGCCATCTAGGTCTGGATAGGGTGGTTTCCCAATTAAAAAGCATTTGATACATCTCTTTTACCTTTTCAGGATAAATAGCAGCTAGATTATTCGTTTCTCCAATATCTTTTGATAAATCATATAACTCGGCAGGTCGATCTGGAAATCTGAGAAATTTCCAATTTCCTGATCGAACGGCTCCTCTATTTTCTTTCTTCCAGTAAAGTTCTTTATGAGGTATCTCAGAGTTTGCGTTTTGTAAATAGGGTAAAAGATTTACACCATCTATTGTTTCTAAAATTTTATCCTCTCCACCGCCTAAAGCAAAACAGGTGGGTAAAATATCTAAAGTACTTATTGGTTGTTGATATATATCTTGACTTGATCCATTTGGTAATTTCATCAGAAAAGGAACTCGAATTCCACCTTCATAATGGCTTGCTTTTGTACCACTTAGCGGAGAATTATCAGAAGAGTTGGCATCTGTTGGACCACCATTATCATTGGTGTAAATGATTACTGTATTCTTCTCAATACCTAATTTCTTTAGGTGATCAAAAATTTTCTGAAACCCTCTATCCATCCCATAAGTCATTGCCGCCAATTTCTTTCTATTACCCTCAAGAGTAGGAAACTGAGCTAAATCTTCCTTTTTCGCATCCATTGGTGTATGCACTGCATTAAAGGATAAGAAAAGAAAAAAAGGAGTATCTAAATTATCGTCTATAAACTGTATGGTTTCTTCTGTAAAAGCATCTGTGAGATATTGGTCAGGTTCTTCAAAATTTCGGAACCCCCTTTCCATGTAATCCTCTTCTCTTGAATTCTTATTTTCCTCTGAAAAAGGCCAATAACTTCTAGCACCTCCTCTAAAACCATAGAAAAAATCAAACCCTCTTTTTAATGGATGGAATACATCATCATTTCCCATATGCCACTTACCGATAATCCCAGTTGTATAACCCAAAGACTGCATGTAGTTACCAATGGTTCTTTCTTCCAATGGCAATCCCATCTGATCATCCTCGATACAATAATTTTGCATATAGCCCGGAACATTGTTTTCTTCAAAACCAAAGCGTTGCTGATATCTACCAGTTAACAAAGCAGCTCTTGAAGGTCCACATACTGCTCCGGCTACATATGCTTGGGGGAAAGAAACACTTTCTTTTGCTAGTTGATCCAATGCAGGAGTACACATGACCCGACTCCCTTGGAATCCAAAATCAGCATACCCTGCATCATCAGATAATATAAGAATGATATTCGGTGTAGTATGCTGTGCATTGATTTCTACACCAGAAAAAGAAAAAAGTAGTAATAATATTTTTAGTCTCTTCAATACCATTTAAACAGCACTTAATTCATTCGTTAAATCATCAACATAACCTCTTAATTCGATGACCTTTTCTTTAATACTTTTCAAATCAAAGTTGCCATCTGCATCCTTGATAAACAATTGAGCTCCAATTCCTACACAATAAGCTCCTGCATTGAACCATTCCTGCAGGTTCTCAAATGTAGTTTTTACTCCTCCTGTAGGCATAATGTTTGTCCAAGGTTGAGGTGCTTTTACTGCCTTAATAAAACTTGGACCACCCACTTGTGTAGCTGGAAATACTTTTACCACTTCTGCACCCAATTCTTCCGCAAATGAAATTTCAGATACAGAACCACACCCTGGGCACCAAGCCACTTTTCTACGGTTACATAGCTTTGCCATATCTTCATTCACCACTGGTGAAACAATAAAATCAGCACCCATTTGAATATATAGTGCAGTTGTAGGTGCATCAACCAAAGAACCAATACCTAAAGCTAATTCAGGTAAAAATTGATTTCTATATTCGATTAAATGTCTAAAGATCTCATGAGCATTATCTCCTCTGTTAGTAAACTCAAATACTCTCACTCCTCCTTCGTAACAGGCTTTTAATACATTGATACTTACTTCAACATCTTGATGATAAAACACAGGAACAATGCCTGTCTGCTTCATCTTTAAAGCTACTTCGATTCTTGAAAATTTCATTATCTAACTATTTTTCCTGTTCCGTTTGTTTTCATAAAATGATAGACTTCTTCTTTAGAGCATACATTCTGATCGCCTTCAATTGTGTGTTTTATAGCTGATGCTGCTACTGCAAAGTCTATCGTTTCTTGGTGATTCTTCAGGTTTCTAAGACCATAGATCAAAGCAGCCATAAATGAGTCACCACCACCTACTCGGTCTACAATATGTGTAATATCATACTTTTGACTTCTGTACACCTTTTCACCATCATACAATGCACCACTCCAAGTATTATGACTTGCAGATACTACTCCCCTAGAGGTGAACACTACAATTTTACAATTGGGGTATTGTGCCATAATCTTATCCCCTTCAACTTTAAAAAGGTAATCATCTATATCTCCTGCCAATACATCAACATCTGGATGAGTCCCAGACATTACATGATTAAACTGCATGAGTTCGGGCATTACTTCATCAGCAGTTTTTCCCCACTTCCAAAGATTCCCTCTAAAGTTATAATCCATTGATATGGTTAAGCCTTTCGCTTGGGCAAACTCTAACCCTTCTAGAAGAGCATCTGTTGCTCCTTCTGAAATTGCTGGAGTAATTCCAGACCAATGAAACCAATCGGATCCTTCATATACCTTTTCCCAATTGATCATTCCTCTTCGAAGTGTAGCTGTAGATGAAAACTGACGATCATAAACAACCTTACTTGCTCGTCCATTGGAACCATTTTCATAGAAATAAAGTCCCATTCTATCCCCTCCTAATAAAACATCTTGGGTAGATACTCCGTAACTATTTAAGTGTCGTAATGCACTCACCGTCATGTCATTGTCAGGTACTCTCGTTACATAAGAAACTTGATCACCAAACTGTGCTAATGAAACGGCAACATTTGCTTCAGCTCCACCAAAATCTATGTTCAGTTGTTTTGCTTGCTGTAAACGCTGATAACCAGGTGATGAAAGTCGGATTAATAATTCCCCAAAGCTGACAATCTTCTTCATAATATTTTCTGAAAATAGTTTATTCAATGATCAATTTCTTATTGATAAATTGATCTCCAAATTGAAGTCTTACAATATAAATACCTGATTTCAAATCAACTGTAGAAATCGAAAATTGTGAGGCTGATACCACTTCATTTTTAATCACTCTACCGTTAATATCTAAAAGAGTAAATGTATTTGGTAGTTGTTGATTGTTTACCAATATGTTCACTTCCTTACCATTACTTGGGTTAGGATATAGCTTGATTTCATCAGCTAATTTAATATCATTAACAGATGTAGGAGGCGTAGTATCGAATGTTCTCGTCACTTCTTGACTAAAATTGTACACTCTCATGTTTACACTACTGATATGTCCTCCACTTTCAGGAAACTGTATTGATATAGAGTTATTTACCTCAAGTAATTCATATGGTACAGGTATCTCTACTACACCAAAAAATGAGTCTCTTTGCTCTTGTAAATCACCTCTAATGTTGGTTGGAACGACAACGTTAGTACCATTAACTTTTACTGTAGGCTGCTTTGATAAAGCATGTGATCTACCCATACCAATTCTCAAGACTGCTTCACCATACTCATCTACCTCAAGGCCCGAAATTTTAAAAGATTGTTCAGTGCCATCAATTGGTTGATAATAAACATCTGAAAAATACTTGGTCTCTCCTGCTGTTTCTTCAATTGCAATATCTTCAGCAAAAGTATAAGTTAAAATCATAGTAGATTCAGCTTGCAATGTCACTTGTTCTGTATCTTCCGAAAGTACTTCTTCTTTTAAGAATGCACCATTATTGATACCATATAAATGTTTACTTTGAATGCTTTCAATTGTATTATCTCCCTGCCCTAAAATACTTAGTTCAATAGTCTCTGCATTTTGATTTAGGTTACTTAAAATCAAATGCAACTGATTTCCATCTACAAAGGCATTAGTTTGTATATCTACGTTTTGAGATAAATTTTCAACTCGTGTTCCTTTTACGTCCTTCCAAAGATCATAAAAGAGAATCAAATCTGTATACACCCAATCTCCAGTTAAGCTATTGGGCTCATCTTCCTGTCTTAGAAGTCTCCAATTGTAAGGCACTCCATCTACAGTACCCCATGTTGCTTTTAAAACAATAAAAGGAAGTGCTTTAGCGATATTATCTGCTCTATCCATAAAAGTAAGCATCATAGAGTTGGTTGATTTTAAATAATACCAATCTCTTTCTGACGACCATTGATCCTGAAGCATTGAGTGTACTTGTGCTCCATATTCTGAAACCAAAGTAGGTTTTACTTCACCAAACTTATCAAAACTAGCATGGTCCATCATATCTAGTGTAGCTTCCAGATTACTTCCTTTTCTCATTCTTCTTTCTCCGCGGAAAGTCGGCCAATCATAAAGGTGGATAGACCAGAAATCCATGTTTTCACCACAAGTATCCATAAACTTGTTCCATCGTTTTTCCCAACGTTGGAAGTTATCATATTCGAAGTTAGGAAAGGCTGTCGTAAAACCACCCACTTTCATATCGGGATTGACCTTCTTTACTTCTTTTGCTACAGTATTATGGTACTTGAAAATTTGTTCAATGCCTTCATCCGTTTCACCACAATCCTCACAGCCAAACATTTCATAAATAGGCTCATTGATTACCTCAAAATAGGCTGGTCTTTTTTCGGAACCTTGCTCATAATATTCTTTGATAAAATGTGCGCAATATTCTCCGGAAGCAGTACCAAAAGGCTCCTCATCAGTATCAGCTTGTGAAAATGACCACCCTTTACTTGTTTCCTTACCATCAGGCCAAAACGGATGAAATTGAGTAGCTAGGATATGAGAATTATTTCTCTCACCATAACTATTAAAATCTGTTCGATTAATGTAGTTTTCTCTATGTTTTTCTCCTTCTTCTTTCAATTGGTCTAAATCCACAAAACCGGGTCTTTGTGGATCTTCATTTAGAACACCGTTGATATTCCAAGTGATTTCTCCAGTATTTCTACCAAAGTAAACATCCTTTTGGTTCATAAGGTCATCCTTAATATTGGATGGGTCTGTGCTTCCATATTGTGTCCAATCATTTTCTCTGATCCCTGCATGTACAGTAATAAATTTCTCTCTTTCGAAAGTAGACACATCACCTACTGTATGCTTCATGTTAATGTTTACATCCACTCCAATATTCTGTGCAAACAATGGCACATTAATGAAGAGAATAGAAACCAATACTAGATATTTCATTTCGTAATTTACTTGTTAGTATAATTGATCTATTGGAAGTGTTGTCAGTGTTAGATGAAATATAGCAAATAAAAAAATCTATAAAACTAACTATGCTGAGAGCCACTTTGTGATAAGGTAAACTTACACTGTTCACCTCTTAATTTGGATGTTTTCACACTCGATTTTAACTGAACAATGATGAAAAAGGGCGAATTTCTTCGCCCTAATCAAGTTTTTTTATCGAGTCGCCTTCTTATTGGCCGCCTTCTCGTTTTTTGCAGTATGTGCTGTTTTTCTTCTTCCTTGGAACCTTTGAATGTGCTGATAATCGTAATTATGATATTTATGTGTTAAACCCCATCCAAAGATGGCAAACCCTTCATTTGTATTTAAACTTCTGTTCAATCCCATGGCATGTGGTGCTCCAGGAATCGACGCTTGAATATTGAAGTTAATACCATCGGCAGCAAATTGTACTGTTCCTTTTTCTGGACCGTCAGTTGTGATCAATGACATAATACCATCTTTATGTTTCCAAACACAAATCTCATGACCAGAGTTTGAAATAGGATTGTATGGCGATTTCACATAGGGTCCTAACGGATTATCAGCGATAGCTACACCATGTCTAATCTGACGACCACCAAATGTAATTGCTTCACCCATTTGCTCGCCTTTATAATACAGGTAGAACTTTCCTTTGTAAGGGATGATACATGGATCATGTACTTTATGGCTATCAAAATCTCCTTTTTTCTCTACTAGGAATCTATTTTGTTCTTCCCCTTTCCAAACACCGTTATCTGCAGGACTTAAGATCGGTTCTGATAATTTCTTCCAAGGTCCTCGTGGAGAATCTGCATAAGCTAAACCAACTTGATTTTTAGTTCTTACATTGTAAGGTGACTTAATTGTTTGGTAGCATAAGTAATACTTTCCATCATATTCCATTACTTCTGGAGTAAATACCGAACGATCATCAAAAGTACCTTTGTCACCTCTTTCTACGGCAACACCTTCTTCTTTCCATGTCCATCCATCATGAGAGGTAGCGTACCAAATATCACATCTATCCCAAGGGAAAACTTTTTCGTTTTCAATGTCTCCACCAAAACCATCAGTTTTACCTACCGATTTTGAATAGAATACATAATATAAACCATCAATAAATAATAAGGCAGACGGATCTCTTCTTACTACTCCTTCTTCGTAAGCCAAATCTCCCTTTAGGTTATGTACAGAAAACTCCCCAAACCAATCATTATTTAAAGAATCTGGCCAATCTAGTGCTCTCTTTGATGCCGCACTTAAATGATTAATGTCTGTAATCCCCAAGAAGTCTAGCTTCTCTTTTGAAACATTAGAATAATCACCTTTCACCTCTGCCTGAGGAGCTGTTGGCTTTGTACAAGCAGAAAAAATACTTGTGCCTAGTAAAAATAGTCCTGTTAGTATACTTAAGTTTTTCATAATGATATCTTGAATTCGAATAGATCATTGTCCATTCATTACATACTCTTTTTTGTTTGTTAGATTAAACTATTACCAAATGCAATTACTGTGATGCCTACAATCATACAAGAGAGTCCTACATACAAAGATTGTTTGGCTTGCTTTGGTGCCTCTATCCATTCTTTTGTGATCAACCCACCTATAATAGCCACACCAACAGATACGGTATTAAAAATAGCGTAACCTACTGTACCTCCATTTTGACCTAACTTAAATGCTGCATAGGCAAAAAGTGCGGATGCTGAGAAGTTAAAAATTCCCATTAGCGTTGTTAAAAGGGTGTTCTTCGGGAAAGAAGGAGTAATAAAATTATGCCATAGTTTCTTTGCCGATAATTGATAGATAAAATACGAAGCGATAGACAAACCACCAAAAATGTATATAATATACATCACAACAATGGCACTCACCCACTCCGGATTACCATTTGCTACACAAGCTTCGTAGATCACTCCGCCTCCAACTGTATTCGCATAATTAAAACCTGTTGCGAGAAGACCACCTACCACAGCAATTGCAATTCCTGTTACCATCGAATCACTTTTTACTTCTGATTCTTTTTCAGATTCTTTTTGCTTTAATAAACCTGCTCTACCATTGCTCATCACACCTATTAAAACAATCATAATACCTAGCATGATTGTACCAAATACATGTACTTCAGGAATTCCATCAATCATAAATGGAATCAGAGAGCCTATTAAAATAATTGTGCCTATAAATAGTGAGAACCCTAACGATAATCCAATATAATTAATGGCTTTACCCCACATCATTACACCAATACCCCATAAGAAACTAGCGATTCCCATTCCCACTAATACATTTGTAGGAATAGATAACAGGATATCTCCAAAGTTGTCGACCATTAAGTAGGCTGCGATATTGGGGATAATAAATGTATTGATCATGAAGAACAAGCCCCATGTATTCTCAAACTCAAACTCTTTGGTGAATTTTTCAGGTAATGCATATAACCCTAGCATCAAACCTGCAAAAACTGACCATAATATTCCTTCGATCATGATTATTTTTTAGTTAAATGAAAAGACTGTTGTACTAGTATATGGTTGATCTGGAGTAGTGAATACCCGTGGAGCATCCGCGATGTTAGGGCCATTAGGAAAACGATGTGTTTCACAACAAAAGGCCTTATATCGTCCATATTGATCACCACTTTCTCTTTTTAAAGCATCAGAAGTAAAATAGCCAGTGTAAAACAACATACCTGGTTCTGTTGTCGATACTTCTAAAGAAATATCCGACGCTAAATGTTTAAATTCCGCTACTTTTTTTAATGATTCTGAGGGATCAAATAAGAAATAATGTTCACACCCCGTTGCTAACTCTGCAAGTACTTCATTGAGTAGCTTTCCTTTTTTAAGGTCTAAAATAGAGCCATCAACTGCCACTTTCTCACCCACAGGAACATTCGTCGGATCTGCCTTTAGAAATTCATCTGCTAAAATCTTTACCTGATGATTTCCAATCTGTTCTTTAAATCCTGACAAGTTGAAATACGTATGATTCGTCAACGAAATTGGCGTTTTCTTGTCTGTGGTAGCATGGTAAACGATCTCAATGGCATTGTTATTCATTAAAGTAAAAGTCACTTCAATCACTACATTACCAGGAAAACCTTCTTCCATGTCATTACTTTTGCGTTGGAAAGTAATACTATCCCCTACTTCTGAACTGACTTCATTAACACATTGCCATAACTGCTTATCTAACCCTTTTATTCCTCCATGTAAATGATTGGGGCCATCATTAGTTGCAACACTATACTTTTCACCATCAATAGAGAATTGGCCATCTTTTATTCTTGATGCAAAGCGACCTACTGTACAACCAAAATAAGGTGCATTGGCTTTATATTCTTCTGAAAAATACCCAGACAACTGATCAAAACCGCAGGCTACTTCTGTTACATTGCCTTTTTTATTTGGCACTTGAATAGACGTAATTGTAGCTCCCAAAGTCATAATTTTCACTATCATTCCTTTGGTATTTTTTAATTCATACTGAAAGACTTTATAGCCTTCATGTACTCCAAATAAGTTGCTTTTGATCATGATGTTGTTTGGTTATTTATTGATGTATTGATGATGTGTGACAGCTATACCAATTCTGTTGATTTAATTTCGAAAGGGCTCAGTTTTTCCCAATCAAATACAACACCAGTACCTGGAGCATCTGAAGCTACTGCTCTAAAGTTCTCCACTACTAATGGTCTTGTTGTATATTCGTCGATAGGGAAACTATGTACCTCTAACCAACCCGAATTTTCTTGTGAAGAGACCAAGCTTACATGTAATTCTTGCATACCATGTGAACAAACAGGAATACCGTTTTCTTTGGCAAGCTTAGCCGCTTTTAACCACCCTGTTACACCTCCACAGTTAGATGCATCTGGCTGTACAAAAGAAAGTTTAGATTGTTCCATTGCATATTCAAATTCATGAATGGTATGCAAGTTCTC
Organism: Flammeovirga sp. SubArs3; assembly: GCF_947387565.1. Classification (NCBI taxonomy): domain Bacteria; kingdom Pseudomonadati; phylum Bacteroidota; class Cytophagia; order Cytophagales; family Flammeovirgaceae; genus Flammeovirga; species Flammeovirga sp. SubArs3. The sequence goes on from NZ_CANDOA010000005.1 coordinate 650,515, forward strand.
TCCCATAGCCACTGGTACACCCGTTTTCTCTGTAATTTCTGCGTAACCCTTATAATTGTCTGGAATAATCGGCTCCTCAAACCATGTGATATTATAAGGCTTGAAACGATTCGCACATTCAATTGCTTTTTCTACAGTCATAGAGTAATTGGCGTCTACCATAAAGGTTACATCATCGCCTATATATTCTCTTACTGCTTTGATACGTTCGATATCTTCGTCCAGGTTTTCTCTACCTATCTTTATTTTCACCGCATTGAACCCTCTATCCATATAAGATTGCATATTGTTCAAAAGCTTTTCTATTGGAAACATCAAATCGATACCTCCACAATATGCCTTACATGTATTTCCTTGACCACCTGCCATTTTCCAAAGTGGTTGGTCAGCCATTTTACATTTGATATCCCATAGAGCAATATCTACTGCAGAGATGGCAAAAGAAGCAATACCTCCTCTACCTACATAATGGATATGCCATTCCATGAAGTCATAAATGCCATCAATATCAGCTCCATTTTGTGATAAAAGTGCAGGTGCTAAATCATGATCCAACATAGCTTTTATTGCCTTTCCTCCTTTACCTCCCGTATAGGTATATCCTGTTCCAGACACGCCATTTTCAAGAGTAATCGTTGTTGTTATCAACTCAAAGTGATAGTGATCCCCATGCTTTGCATCAGATAATACTTCTGGCAAAGGAACCTCAAATAACCTTGTTTTTATATCTTTAATTGCTGTTTTCATATCTATAAAGGAAAAGTAAGGAGCTAAGTAAAAGTCTTACTCCTTACTTAATCCTGTTTAGTATTTTACATAAAATGTTTTCTTCTCCATGTATTGCTCAAAGCCATACTTTCCGTCTTCTCCACCTGTTCCACTAAGCTTGTATCCATTATGGAATCCTTGATGTTGCTCGCCATGACCTCTGTTGACATAAATCTCACCAAATTCAAGGTCATCATTTAGTTGCATGATCGTATTAATGTCTCTAGTGAAAACCATCGCTGCTAGACCAAACTCACAATCATTTGCGTATTTAACTACTTCATCAAATTCTTTGAACTTTAATACAGGTAGTATTGGACCAAAAGCTTCTTCATGTACAATGGTCATGTCTTGAGTTACATCTGTAATTACAGTAGGCTCAAACCAGAAACCTTTATCAAATTCTTTTCCTGCAGGTTTACCACCACCATGAGCAATAGTAGCTCCTTCTTCTATGGATTTAGCCACTAAGTGTTCCATGTTCTTGATCTCAGAAGCATTCACTTTAGGTCCCATAGTCGTTGACGATTCTAATGGGTTTCCAACCTTAATGGCCTTCACTTTTTCCATAAAACGCTCCATGAATACATCATAAATCGCTTCATGAACATACATTCTTTCATTACAAGTACATACCTGACCACAGTTATCAAATCGAGAACTGAAACAGGCATCTACAGCTAAATCGATGTCCGCATCAGGAAATACGATTGCTGGTGCTTTTCCTCCAAGCTCTAACTGAACATGAGCTAAATGCTCTGATGCAGTTTTAAAGATTTGTTGTCCAGCAGGTGTTGAACCAGTCATTGTGACCATTTTAGTAATTGGATTCGCCACTAATGCATTACCCAATACTCTACCTTTACCCGTTACGATATTGATAAGTCCCTTAGGAATACCCACTTTCTCAGCAATGTATCCTAATTCTAAAGTCGCTAATGGTGTTTCCTGAGTTGGTTTGACAACAATGGCATTTCCCGCTACTAGCGCTGGACCGATTTTTCTACCAGCCAACGCCAACGGGAAGTTCCATGCTGTTATCGCCACAATCACACCACGAGGTATTTTTTGAATCCAGATTTGTTCTCCTGGATTGCTAGAGGGCATAATGTCCCCCTCAATATGTCTTGCCCAGTCGCAGGCATATTCGATAAAAGTAGCTGTTACTTCTACCTCCATTTCTGCTACTGATAATAGTTTGCCTTGTTCTCTTGTCAGTAAGTTGGATAGGAATGGTTTGTTTGCTCTAATTTCTGCAGCAAACTTTCTCATTAGATTCGCTCTTTCAATAGAAGGTAGCTTCTTCCATTCCTTCTGTGCTTTCTCTGCAGCACTAAGTGCCAAATTCGCCTCGTGTTCGTCTCCTACTTGGACAACACCAACGATATCTTCGTTAATTGGGCTTATTACATTTTCTGTAACTCCTGAAGAGGCTTTGATCCATTCTCCATCAATAAATAAGTCATATTCTTTGACTTCTGCTGCTGCTAATACTTCAGACATAATCGATTAGTTTTCTGGTTTAAGAAAAAAGAGGACTGCATCATCTAGTGCGTATGAAATTGATATCGGCAGTCCCCATTTTCAATCATTCAAATTATATATATTCATTGTTTAGCGTCCCATCCATCCGCCATCTACAAGCATTACGCTGCCATGCATATAGGCAGCAGCCTGTGAGGCTAAGAAGACTACTGGTCCTGCAAAATCTACTGGGTCACCCCATCTTCCTGCAGGAATTCTTGAAAGTATAGATTGTGCTCTTTCAGGATCATTTCTTAATGCCTCAGTATTATCTGTGCTGATATACCCTGGAGCGATAGCGTTTACATTTACACCTTTCCCAGCCCATTCATTTGCAAAAGCCATTGTTAATTGTCCAATCGCTCCTTTACTTGCTGCATAACCTGGAACGGTAATACCTCCTTGGAAAGTTAATAATGAAGCAGTGAAGATCACTTTACCTTCTCCTCTTGCCACCATTTCTTTTCCTATTTCTCTTGTTAAGATGAACTGTGCATTTTGGTTTACCTCAACTACTTTATCCCACATTTCGTCGGGATGTTCTGCCGCTGGGGCTCTTAAAATCGTACCCGCGTTATTGACTAAAATATCAATTTTAGGATGGTTTCCTTTTACTGTTAAAATGAAGTCATACAATGATTTTCTATCAGAAAAGTCACATTGGTAAGCTTTAAACTTTCTACCTCTTGCTTCTACTTCTTTCTGTACATCACTTCCTTCTAATTCTAGTGATGCCGAGACGCCAATAACATCTGCACCTGCCTCAGCCAAACCAATTGCCATGGCTTTACCAATACCTCTTTTACAACCTGTAACTAATGCGACTTTATCTTTTAATTGGAAGTTATCTAAAATGCTCATTGTTTCTCTATTTAATATAAAATGTGAAGATTGAATCTTAGTTTTTGAATAGGATTTATAATTAGTTGTCCAGATTTAAATCATTGCATCTAATTAAGTATTTCATCCCTTCTGGATTGTTATCAATTTCATCGAATACAGATTGGATATTATCCAGATCATCTACTTTTGTGATGAGTTTTTCAAAAGGAACAAAACCAGAATCGGCAATACGAATTGCTTCTTCATAGTCATCTTCTTCATAAAGTCTAGCACCTAATAGTTCGATTTCCGACCAGAAGAATTTAAATAAATCTACCTTCTTTTGCTCACCTCCATGGATCGCAACCATCACAATTCTTCCTCTTACATTAACCACCTCAGTCATCGTCTGAACACCTGGAGCTGAACCTGATACTTCAAAAGCACAGTCAATCATTTTCTCATCTGTCAATTCAGAAATTCTTTCTGTTAGGTTTTCTTTGGCAGGATTGATTGTTGTAAAACCTAAATCGTTTAGCATTTTCAACCTGACCTCATTCACTTCTGAAATCAATACATTGGCTCCTTTCTCTTTTAGAACATAACCGATTAATGTACCAATTGGGCCTCCGCCAATAACCAAACAATTTTCGCCTTTTGTGACTCTACCAATTTTAACATCATGACATGCCACAGCTAATGGCTCAACAAATGCACCATGCATTAAGCTTAACTGTTCTGGAAGTTTATGTAATGTATAAGCAGGTACGGTCCAAGAATTCTGAAATGCTCCACTTGAATCTATACCAATGAATTTCAAATTCTTACCCACATGTTTGAATCCTTTATCAAACGGGTGTTCATCTCCAAAATTTAATGGGCGTACAGCAACTTTATCACCTACTTTTACATTCGTTACGCCTTCACCTACTTCTGCTACAACAGCAGAAGCTTCATGACCAACTGTTTGTGGAGGACTTACTCTCTGGTCCATCACTCCATGAAAAATATGTACATCTGTGCCACATACTCCACAGTAAGCCACATCCAATCTCACCTCACCTTTTCCAGGTTTAATTGATTGTCCTTCACCTACTGAAATTTTTCCTTTCGATTCATAAAATGCTGCTTTCATCGTCTTATCCTTTTGTTTAGTTCAATTCTGCAAATACGTCTTCTTGGTCTTCCTTATCATCGCCAATAGTTAGAAGAATCTTATCTTCTGAAAGTCCATCAACTGTTGCTTTAACTTCTACATCTACTGCATCTTTTGTAGATTGAAGTACCAGTAATGCTCTTCCTTTATCTGTCTCTATTTTTCTTAATGTATGATTCTGAATATTAGTTACAGCGCCATTATCAACGCCCAATACCCTTAAGTACTGTGGGATATCGAAATTGATAATTCTCTCCTCATGACGTACCGGATTTCCTTGTCCATCCACTAATTGAGCAACTACATGTGCTACTTCATAACGGTCATTTTCCAATCTCCTTTTATCAAGGGTTAGCTTCACTTTTTCAGGTTCCCCTGCCGTAACTAATTTCGTTTCTGTAGTGATACCGCCTTTTTTACCAATAGCTGATAGTTCCCCTTTTTCAAATGGAACGGCCCACTTGTAAATGTGATCTTCAAACTGATCTAATGTTTTCACACCTAAGCTTTTACCATTTAAAAACAGTTCAATTTCTTCAGAATTAGAGTACAGTTCTACGCTAATCATCTGTCCTTTGCTATAATTCCAATGGTTGTTTACATCATGCCATTCCCATAATGCCGTTTTCCAGGCCTCAGGATTTTTTGCTACTAACTCTCCTTTTTTGTTGAGTTTATTAATTGATTTTTCTATCGATTGAGTAGCAATAAAAGTATGAGGTTTATCAGACCACAATGTCTTTATCATATGATAAGAAGGCTTAGGAAAACCTGCAAAATCAACCATACCCGCATCATTACCTTTAGCTGGCCAATTCGCTCTGATTTCACCTAAATAGTTTATACCTGTCCAGAAGAAAGTACCAGCAATAAATGGTCGATCCATAATGGCTTTCCATTCATGATATTGAGCTAAGTTTTCTGTACCCATGATTACTTTATCTGGATAGTTTTCATGACCGTAATCGTATAAAACTCTTCGGTAACTATACCCTACAATATCTAAAGATTGACCGTATTTTGTTTCATGTGATGCTGAAGGAAGAATACAGTTTGCCGTAACAGGTCTAGTTAGATCCATCTCTTTAGTCCACTTCACTAGCATTTCTGCTGTATTTCCGATTGTATGTTCCTGTTTTGGTAAACGGTCTAATTCATTCTTAATCTCTTCTCTTGAATATGGAGATTTTGACCAAAAATAATTACCATTCCAATTCATATTCCCAAAGAAACCTGTGGCCTTCGAAATACGCGGATAAGTCCACTCGATTTCGTTACCAATACTCCATTGAAATACCGAAGGGTGATTTCTGTGTGATAAGATCACTGATTTTAAATCACTTTCAGCATATTCTTGGAAGTAATTTGTATATCCTTCTGTCTCAAAGTTTTGCGACTGTTCTTTTTGGTTCCATCTTTTGTCTTTAGGGTAATCCCATTCGTCAAAAAATTCGTCTTGAACTAAGAAACCTAACTCATCACATAAATCTAAAAACTCGTTTGAAGCTGGGTTATGTGCCACTCTAATTGCATTACAACCACCTTCCTTTAATACCTCTAATCGTCTGCGCCAAACATCTTTTGGTACAGCAGTACCCACTAAACCTGCATCATGGTGTAGGCAGACTCCTTTAATTTTCATGTTCTGTCCATTCAAGAAAAAACCGGAGTCTGCATCGAATCGTATGTTTCGTACACCGAAATTGGTAACTAGTTCATCAACTTGTCCATTATCAACAACCAGTTTTGTTTTCGCCAAGTATAACTTTGGATTGTCCACGTCCCAAAGTTCTGGATCAGTCAAGTTTACTTGTTGGTTTAGCTTAATTGTACTATTCGCTTTTATCAGTTTGTTGTCAGAAGTTTTAGTTATAAATTTTCCGTCTTGATTATAAATTTCTGTTACTATTTCAATATTTTTATCTATTGAATAACCATTATTAATGTCTGTCTTAAGTTGTACTAAAGCTTTCTCTTTAGAAACTTCAGGAGTAGTAATAAATGATCCCCAAACAGGAATATGTAGTTTGTCAGTTACTATTAACTCTACATTTCTGTAGATACCTGCACCAGTATACCATCTACTGTCTGCATAATTGCGATGGTCTACCTTTACAGCAATTGTATTTTCTTTATTTGATTGAAGATATGGAGTTAAATCATAATAAAATGGAGAATATCCATAAGGGTGAAAACCTAGTTTTTTACCATTTAGATATACCTCAGACTTATTATAGACACCATCAAATAGGATAAATGCCTTTTGATTTTTCGTTAGTGATAGGTGAAAGTTCTTTTTGTACCAACCAATTCCTCCACCATAGATATATCCCGTGGCTGGAGCAAATTCTGCATTGGCCGAATCGTAATCGTGTTCAATGACCCAATCATGTGGAAGTCGCACCTCTTCCCATTTTGTTTTAGGAACTTCATTAAGTTGTAGATCTGCCTGATCTACATTTAATAAAGCGAATTCCCAATCAAAATTGAAGTCGTTATTTCTTTGAGGTAGGTTTGCCTTTTTCTCTTGGCATCCTATCAGCCCAATACATATCAATATACTTATTAAATAAAATCTCATTGTCCTGTCCTTTCAAGTTGTTGCTAATTTTCTCCCTTCATTAAATTGGTTTACACTCTATATAATATGACATTTATGATACCTCAAACATTAGATTTATTAATGTTAGGAGTAAGAAAGGGCTGCTGTAATTTTTGAAAATTACAGAAAAAAACAGCAGCCCAAAATTTTAAATATTTACTTTACCCATAAGGGGTTTTATGGTCTTAAGCTTACCTCTACGATACTGAAATCATCCACATAGTAAGTTAATGGAACACCACCACCATATTCGTTAAACGCTCTTAGTGTTGGCACTTTGCTTTCACCATCTCTACAAGTATAGATTCCGAAACTAGCTTCGTACCACTCATTTTGTGGACTACCTCCAGATAACTCAGCTCTGTTTGTCCATGTTGCATTAAAGTCAACTTCAAAACCAGCCCATGCTGTATAGTTATCAATATAGATCATGGCAGTAATTAGGTAAGTTTTACCCGCTTCTGTTGGCACTTCATGACCGCTTCCGCTATCATCAACATGAACCATTGCCATGTTTGCTGATGCATCTGCCATATGAATTTTCAAACTTTTTGATCCTGAGTACGCTTTCTCTGAAGTAACTTCAGCAGTGTAATTGTCCCAAGAACCACCCCAGCCTGCTGCTGCATAGTTAGAATTTAAAGAGTTCTCAATTCCTTGATCAAAAGTTGACGACTCAAGGATATTTACTAATCCGCCAATAGAAATTAACTGATCACTAAATGCATCCACTTCCTTACCATCTAATGAAGTAAGGTTGCCTGGTGTATAGGTTACAGTAGCTACATCATCGTAGTAGATCACTTCATCTTCCAATTCAAGTAAAACGATGTTTGCCGCATCTTCATCCAAAGAAGCAGAAGTTACAGTTACAGATTTGTCAATTCCTTTGTCCGTATTTACTAAGTGAATTGTAAATGTTGCTGCATCTACAGTTTCTGGATTGATCTCTCTACTGAAATCTAGTGCTACTTTCTCTCCAACTGTATAAACTCCTGTCAATTCAACAGGGTGAGTTGAAGGTACCACTTTAATTAAGTTCAGCAAGCTTAAAGTATCTGCTCCAAATGGTCTATCTCTACTTGCTACAACTGAAGTAGAAAATTCACCTAACCTTTTATATTGTACAAAAGTTTCTGCAGCTGTACCTTCAAGAATCTGAGTTTCATCGTATGCCATAGTTGCTGGATCACCACCCTCAAATTCATAATTTACATTTTCAGGAGAACCTTTCGAATCAAATACATACTTAACATAAAGACCTGCAAGGATTTCATTTGTTACACCACTTGTTAAGTCCAACTCTGTTTCTGTACCATCAATATCAATTACATAGGCTTTTAAAGAAACGTCTACCGGTTCTAATACTGTGACAGTATAAGCCGTATCAATTTGGCTTCCCATTAAAACCGTATCTACATAAGCAGAACTACTAAAAGTTTGCGCCAACTCTACTTTATGTTCTCCTACTTCATTAAATGTAACATGAATTACATCTTCCGAAGAAGTTGAGGAAGTTGAACCGTCCATAATTGCACCACTTGGAATTGTCCATGTTCTAGAAGTTACACCTCTAGATACATCACCAAATGAGATCTTTCCTCCAACTTCAACTTTATTGTCGTAGTCAGCTTCCGATGTATACACTACATGGTGGTTTGGTTCTTCTGAAGGAGCCTCCCATTCATTGGCGTTACAGCCAATCAGCATGGCAATCATTGAGAAGAATACTATATAATTTAGTTTTTTCATTTCAATTTCAGTGTTTAGTTTAGAAAATTACTGAGATAAACCTGTGTTGATTTGTGTTTCACCCGTTGGAATCGGGAAGTAATCATGAGTATTCGAGTCGTAGATATCTGCCGCTACTTGGTAGTCTGGTCTCACTCTTTCAACAATGAAAAGTGGTGCTGCATTTTCAATCGACTCAAAGTTGTTTAATCTCCAATCTTCATCTGCCTTATTCTGAGTTAATACCTCCTGAACATTACCCCAACGTACTAGGTCTCTCCATCTATGCCCTTCAAAACATAACTCTAATGGTCTTTCTACCATTCTTAAGTGAGTTCTTACAGTTTCAACAGAAGGAGTAACTAATTCATGTGTGCCATGAACTTGTACTGATCGATGTAATGCCGGGAATTGACCCGCATTTTCTAAAGTATAAGTTTCCAATGTTTTTACACCTGCTCTAGAACGAATCATATCGATGTAAGTCATTGCTGTTTGGAAGTCGCCAGTAGATTCAAGAACTGCTTCAGCATACATTAGTAATACATCTGCATAACGGATATGTCTCCAGTTAATACCTGAACGTTCTTGAGAATCTTCGTATTGAGTTTGATACCAATTCGAATGTTTCTTCACATAAGCAGATTGCCCATATGCCCATCCAGTTTTTGTACCTGACTCTTCTTCAAAATATAGATCATCATAGTTAACAGGAACAATAGAAGCATTCATACGGATCGAATGTTCTTTACCTTCGTTTGCTGAATTTGTAGGATCTAACTCATCATAAACCATTAATTCATGCAAATAGTAAGATGTCAACACCGTGTTGTAACCGCCAGCACTTAAAGGTGCTGTTTGCCATGCTAATCCTGTAGCTTCACCAGAAGTTTCATTAGGATTATCATCAACTGTTTGACCAGGAGCACCCGGTTTTAACACATCTGAGTATGTTGTTTCGAAGATAGACTCAGCATTAAATTCATTAAGGTCTGTATGGTTATCAATAAGTTCTGACGTTAATGAATATACTCTGCTATCAATTACTTCTTTGAATGTTTCTGCAGCACCTGCAAAATCCTGATTGTAAAGTTTTGCTTTACCAATTAATGAAGTAGCGGCACCCCAAGTTGCTCTACCAATATCTCCTTTGTCTGTCCATTCTTGAGGTAAATTTGCTTGTGCAAACTCTAAATCTGGCATAATAACAGATTCATATACCTCTGCCATAGTAGAAGTAGGACGGTTGAACTCTTCTTGGCTTTTAACAACAGAAGTGTGTACAACTGCTTTTCCGTATGTATTGACTAATTCGAAGTAGTAAAAAGCTCTAAGGAATCTTACTTGTGCTTCGAACGATACTTTTTCATCATCTGTTAATTCAGTATCTTCATTACCAAGGTTTTCTAAAACTTGGTTTGCTCTGAAGATACCAATGTACAACTCATTCCATCTGTTTTGTACATACTCTGATGCGTCATTTACAGTCAGTTCTGCAAAAGGATATTGAGGGTACCAGTTTTCAGTACCGGCTAAATCACCTCTTACCATATCGTACGATCTGTTAGAACCACTTACAGAACCAAACTGAAGTGCTGCATAAACAGTATTCGTCGCTTTATTAAAATCCTCATTTGTTTTCCAGAAAAATGCTGGAGTAATACTATTCGGATTATCTTGAGTTAAAAATTCATCTTCGCTACAGCCCATCATCACAAAAGCTGCAAGAACACCACCGGCGATATATTTTTTAATATTTTTCATCTATTACGTCTTTTGTCTGATTAGAAGTTTAATTTCATACCTGCTAATAATCTTCTTGTTACAGGGTAGTTACCCGCATCTACACCTCTCATGTATAGACCATCTCCACCAATTTCTGGATCGTAACCTTTGTACTTTGTGAAAGTGAAAGGATTTTGAGCTGTAACATAGAATCTTAACTGATTGATCTTGTCTTTAAACAATTTCTTAGGTACAGTATATCCTAAAGTGATATTTCTTATTCTTAGGTATGAACCATCTTCTAAGAAGTAATCAGAACGCGCTCTAGTGTTTTCATGCTCTTGGTTGTTTCTTGCTGAAGGTACATCAGAATTAGGATTCTGAGGTGTCCACATATACACTTGATCTTTGTGACGAGATCCACCATAAGCATATAAAGCTGATCCGTTGTAAATTTTAGATCCATGTGAGTAATACAATTGCATGTAGAAGTCAAAACCTTTATAAGAAGCATTGATACCCATACCCATATTGAACTTCGCTTGTCCAGAACCTGCATACACTCTATCGTTATCATCAATTACACCATCATCATTTTGATCTTTGTACATGATGTCACCAAGCATTGCTGATCCATTCAATTCTCTATATTCTTCTAATTGTTCTTGTGTTTTAATCACACCTTCATTTTCAAGTAAGAAGAATGCACCTGCTTCGTATCCTTTAATTAAGAAAGTTGTAGGGTCTGTTCTTTCTCCTCTTGTCAATACAGGAACACCACCGCTAAGAGCAAAACCTTCTAAACCATTAAGGTCAGTTACTTTGTTTCTATTTTGTGCATAAGTACCTGTAACACTCCAATTGAAGCCATTTTCATATGCTTGCTTGTACGTTAATGAGAACTCCATACCCTTATTGTACATGTCACCTGCATTAACAACAATATTATTATAATGGTTAACTGCTCTTGTTACCCAAGTACCTGAAGAAGGTGCTAAACGTTGGTTCAACAACATATCCTCTTTATCGTTCTTATAGAAATCAGCAGTAAACTGTAATCTATCGTTGAACATACTCAAGTCTAAACCAATATTCTTTGCAATAGTAGTTTCCCACTTAATGCCTTCATTAGAATATTGTCTTTGAATAGCACCAATACCTAACTCTTCGCTTCCTTCTGGTCCGAATGGATAATCAACACCTGCCTCAATTACTGGCATCCACATGTATGGATCAATGTTTTGGTTACCTACCTCACCATATGATGCTCTAACTTTTAAGTTTTCAATAAATGATAAACCTGATGCATTTTTGAAGAATTGTTCTTCTGAGATATTCCAACCTGCTGATCCACCAAAGAAAGTACCGTAACGATTCTCTGGAGAGAAGTTCGACGATCCATCATTTCTTACTGAGAATGAAACTAAGTAACGATTATCATAGTTATACTGAGCTCTAAACATTTTACCTGTTAGTGTCTGCGTATTTTCATAACCGTATGGTTTTGTGGCTGTTTGACCTGCACTTAATACTGGTGTATCGTTAGATAATAAACCTACTACACCTACACCTGTTTGCTTACTGTGGTATTCTTCCCACGAGTATACTGCTGTAAGACCAATTGTATGTTTACCAAACTGTCTGTTGTACTTTAAGATGTTTTCTAAAGTAGTACCTGTATTTAAGGTATTTTCTTGATTTAACATCGCATCTACATTTGAACCTGCAGGTACTAGACCGTTTTCATTGTAAACTAAAAACTCTGGTCTGAAGAAGTTTCTCTCGTAATCCCAAGTATTTCTACCCAAGTTTACTTGATACGATAATCCTTTTACAATCTCATACTCCATTGATAAGGCCATATTTGTCGACATTACATCTCTAACATCAGAGTTTTGTAACTGACGTGCTAACCAACCAAATTGTAAAGCGTTTTGTGATTCAACAAATACTGAATTGCCACCTACTAATTCCAAATCTCCTAACGGTTGTTCGTAAGGCTTTTGAATTACAGCATATTCGTATAAGCCCCAAGGCTCTTGATTTGTCTTCTCATCTGTAATAGCTACTGAAGCAAAAGCTCTAAATTTGTTCTTCTTAAATTCACCATTTAAACGAGTGGAGAATCTTTCGAATCCAGAATTTGCCATTACACCATCTTGGTTAAAGTAGTTAGTAGAAACATTGAATTTTACGTTTCTAGAACCACCTGAAATACCCAAGTTATACGATTGCATCCCTGCATTATCATTCTGTACATCACCCACGAAATCGCTATTGTTGTACAATGCATTAGGATTAAATACAAAGTGAATAGGTTTTTGACCAATTGCAGCTAACCTAGTCTCCTCTACGTACATTTGTTCTGTCGTATTCATTAATGGAGTACCAGAAGTAATGTTTTGAATACCAGCATAAGCGGAGAAATCTACATTAAAAGAATCCTCTTTACCTCTTTTCGTAGTAATCAAAATAACACCACCTGCAGCTCTTGTACCGTAAATCGATGCTGCTGCACCATCTTTCAGTACCTCAATACTTTCAATTTGTTCAGGTGCAATATTTGGATTCCCTTGAAAAGGAATACCATCTACTACATAAAGTGGAGCTCCTGCTGAAGTTGCCGAAACAATACCACGAATTTGGATGTTGGATTCAGCACCCGGTCTACCCGAACTTGCCTGAACATCAACACCTGCAATTTGACCTTGAAGAGATTCTCCTAAGTCTGATGTCGGTACTTTTAAGATCGCTTCTGATTTAAGAGACCCTACGGCACCTGTAATTTCTTTCTTTTTCTGCGTACCATATCCAATAACTACTACCTCGTCTAGAGCTTCAGTATCCATACTAAGTTGGATATTCAACTCTGTTTGTGTTGTAATATTTACAACTTGTTCCTGATATCCGATGTATGTGATAACTACATTCGAACCAGGTTTTACTTCCAGTGAATATTCACCTTCAAAGTTAGTTGTTGTTCCCTGTGTTGTTTTTTGAATAAAAATATTCACACCAGGTAACGGCTCATTTGTTTCAGCGTCTGTCACTCGCCCTCTTAAAATATTCTGTGCGTAACTATCTACAGTAATGATAGAGAGCATTATGAAAGTCAGAATAATTTTAAAAAAATCATAAGCTTTACTCATACTCATAATAAGTTAGATTAAAAAAGAGCAGCCTGCTAATCATTTCATTTCAAAGTTAAGTATTTAAAAAATCAGCGGACAACTAGTTAGAATTAATAAGTGTTCGCGAAACCCTTAACAAAGATGTGAAAAAGAAATTTATTTCTCATATATTTGACTAGATCAAAACTCAACAGAATGATTTTTTGGTCAAAATACCAATAAATTCAACTAGACACGTTATTTGTAATCATCTACAAACCAACTATTTAAATTTTACAAAAACCATATTTTTTGAAAAAATGACTAGACATCTAACTCTGATTTTTCTCTGTATTTTTGCTCTTAAATCGAGTTGTTTTTCCAAAGAAAAAATCTCTTCAAACTCTGGAAATTCAATAAAAAATGAAAAAAAATCTCTTGTTCAGAAAAAATTGAGTGTAAAAAGTACACAAAATTTATTAGAACAAGCCGACGCAATTAAATTTAGTTATCCCGATAGTGCGATATCCATGTATCAGTACTCTATTTCGGAATCTATTAAGTTAAAAGATAGCTTAACTTGGATACAATCCTTAATTGGACTTTCCAATTTATATGCTCATAATGGTCACTTTGGTCACTCTTATGATGGCTATTGGGAAGCTTTAGGAATTGCTGAAAAAATTGATGACGATTTATCAAAGGTAAATATCTACAATGGCTTAGGTTGGCTCTATAGTTTCTACGAAAGAGACAACCTTTCTAATGACTACTTCAACAAAGCATTAGAAATCACAAAAGCGAATGGGAAAATTAGTCCAAAAGTATTAGTAGATAATTATTATGCCATCGCAACTCTGGCTAGAAAACGTAATGAATACGAAAAAGCCAGAGCCTATTTAGATAGTTGTTTAATTACAAAAGAACTTCACCCCGACTTATTACAAGAAGGAAATGCTTTTATCGATGCTGAATATGGTTATATCTATTATGAGGATGAAGAATATGAAGCCGCTTTAAAGACTCTCCTTCCATTAAACAAATACTTTACAGAAAAGCAACATAGTTATTTGGTGATCTTCCACTACTTTATTGGAAACATTTACCAAGAATTACATCAGAATAAAGAAGCTGAAAAATACTACCGTAGTGCAATCAGTGCCGGTCTTAAACATAAAAGTCACTCCGATTTGTTTCCTCTTATTTATGAAGAACTCTCTAAAGTGCTGACTAAATCAAACAGGTACAAAGAGGCTTACAAGATGTTGAAAATTTCTAAAGACCTTAATGAAAAGCAATTTGGTAGTAGAAATATTTCCAACAAACGCTTTATGGAAATCAAGGATCAGTTTAGGAAAAAACAACAACAACAAAAAGAACTACTACAACAACAAGAGTTACAACGTCTAAAACAAGAAAGTAAAATCAATTACTTAAGAAATTTAATTTTCTATGTGACTATAGGCGGTTTGGTATTGGTTGTATTTTTTGTATACCGTAACCTTCGCAATAAATACAAGGCAAAGCAATTACTATTTATTGAGAAGCAACGTTTCGAAAAAGAGAAGATCAAGGAAGTTCTTGAAATCAAGAATAAAGAGTTGACTTCCTCTGTTTTACAAATTATTCAGCATGAAGAAACACTTGCTGAAATTAAGAAAGAGTTAGTAGAACAAAAGAAAAACCCTGATCCTAACCAGATCAATAAGCTTGCAAAAAAGATTAACCTTAATACCAATAATAATTGGAAAGAGTTTGAAGCAAGATTTGTTGAGGTAAATGAAAACTTCTATAAAGAGTTAAATGAGCGTTTTCCTAAACTTACTCAAGGTGATCAAAAAATATGTGCATTGATTAAATTAAACTTTGATAGTAAAGGAATGTCTAAATTATTGGGTATTTCAACAGAGTCTGTACATACAACGAGATATCGATTAAGGAAAAAATTAGGGTTGTCAAGACAAGATAATCTAGAAGAGTTTATTTCACAGATAGGATAAAAAAGGACCCTCATTGGATGCAATATCTAATGAGGGCTTTTTTGTTAGATGAAACCAAATTAGAGGTTTTGAAATTCACTGGGTGATTTTCCGAATTTCTTTTTGAAAGCAAATGAGAATTTAGAAATTGATTTATACCCGTACATTCTTGATATCTCTGTAATGGTCATATTTTTAGTCGACAAACTTATTTTTGCCTGTTCTAATCGATAATTTTGATGAAAACGATGCAGTGAAGTTCCAAAGACATTTTTAAAATCCCTTCTTAGTTTTGATACAGAGAATCCATATTCTTGTGCCAATTCTTCCAAAGAAGGGGGATGTTCGAAAGTACTTAATATATCGTCTTTAATTTGTAGCAATGCCTCTAAATCATTTTGATGAATAAACTTTTCATTGGTTACTTCTCTGCTTAGAATCCTTTCATAGAATAACCCAATAGCTTCACTTGATCGAGCAATAATCAAGGAATTTACCACTGGTGCGGGCTTATCTAACTCTTTTAAGTGGAATAATTCTTTTAGCAACAAATGTATTTCAAGGGATATGTGATCATATATCATCCAAGTTTTATCGGTATTAAAAACATCGCCAAAATAATCAGCAAAAATTAGAAAGTTACTCTTTAACACTTCACTGGATGCCCTCACACCTAACCACTGATGAACCTGATCCTTACGCATCAATACATCAAAAGTAAGTGCCGTATCAAAAATAGCCATCCCCTCAGTCAACTGAGTTTCTTGGTGATCAAAAGGATGTCCTCTCATAAAGTCCCCTTTGTAGGAAAAACGGAAACATAGGTGTCTGTTTTCTTTTTTATTACCAATAAAAGTTACTCGATGGTCTTGCTTAAATGAAATCGTATTTAAAGAGATCTCAATTCCTTCACTTAGTCTAAAATACCTGATTTCAATATCAAACAGTTCATCAGAAACCTTATATATCTGATCCTTTATACTACCACCATATAGGGATTGTAATTGAAGTATGAGATCATAATTACTTCCTTCCTTTATTTTTATATGGGGTATTTCCATCTTATACTATTTGATATTTATTTGATTGAGCACCTACTACCCTATTGAATAGTAGGCACTCCTAATTTAATTAATTATGCTTATTTCTTATCGAATTGACTTTTCATCTCCTCTAAATCAGACATAAATTTCTTCATTCTGAATGTTTCATAGCCAATATCTGACATATTAACTTGGAAGCCCATTTGGAAAGGATATTGATCCATAGTGCCTAAGAACTCCTTCACTTTTGCTCCTGCCGGTACCATTACCCACATTTGATCTACCAACCAGCGGAAGTACATTTCCGATTCAAACTTGGCTGTCTCAAATGGATCAGACTTAAGGTTTGTTACTGTTGGCCAAGCAGTACTTTGTCTTACTGCTGTTCTGAAGTTACCTTCTAATTGAGTAAATGAGATTTTCAAATCATCGATTCTTAAAGCATCAAATTTACCATTTTGGGCAAAGTAATAGATTTCATGTCTAGGTCCTTCTTCTTCTTTTCCTTGGAAATAAGGCAAGAAGTTATACCCATCAAGATGTACTCTCCATTCCTTTCCGTTCGCTTCGAAACCATTTTTTGCATCGGCAACAATATCATCGTACCCCGCAGCGGCAGCTAATGTAGGCAACCAATCTTCATGAGACATAATATCGTTAATTTCTGCTCCAGCCTCGATCACACCAGGCCATTTTACTAATTGAGGCACTCTCATACCTCCTTCGTATGTTGTTCCTTTTTCACCATGAAAAGGTGTAGTACCACCATCAGGCCATGTGAACTTTTCAGCTCCATTATCAGTCGAATAAATAACGATAGTATTATCATCTACTCCTAATTCTTCAATTAGATCTAACAATGTACCTACCTGATTATCATGCTCAACCATGCCATCAGGGTACAATCCTTTACCGGTAACTCCAATCGATTCCTCTTTCAATCTAGTATGAATATGCATTCTAGAAGAGTTAAACCATACAAAGAAAGGTTGGTCACTTTTCACTGCATTCTCGATAAACTGAGTCGATGCCGCCAAGAATTCATCATCAACCGTTTCCATACGTTTACGTGTTAATGGTCCTGTATCAGAAATTCTACCATCAGCATAAGTATGTAGAACACCTCTAGGGCCATATTTTTTTCTGAATTCAGGGTCCTTAGGGTAAGTCTCTGTCTCAGGTTCTTCTTCTGCGTTTAAGTGATATAAATTTCCAAAGAACTCATCAAAACCATGATTTGTTGGAAGGTGCTTATCTTGATCACCTAAATGATTTTTACCAAATTGAGCCGTAGTATATCCTTTCTCTTTTAGCACATCTCCAATAGTCGGAGCCCAATCTGGAATACCATGATCGGCTCCCGGCATACCAATGGTTAACAAACCTGTTCTAAAAGGATGCTCTCCTAATGCAAAAGCTGAACGTCCTGCCGTACAAGATTGCTGTGCATAATGATCGGTAAAAATCGCACCTTCTTTTGCGATTCTATCGATATTGGGTGTTCTATACCCCATCATACCTCTATTATAAGCTGAGATATTCCAAAAACCAATGTCATCACCCCAAATCACCAAGATATTGGGTTGTTTCTGTTTCGATTTTTTTTTCTGAGCAAAGGTCCCAAACGATATGATGGTCACTAAAATTAGTAAGGATATTTTCTTCATCAATTCTACTATTTGTAATTCAATACTGTATCAGTTTATCTGATTTATGATGATATAAACGACAAGAAAATATTCTCGATTTTACTTTCATGTTCTCTGATTTTACCCTTATGTTCTTTATTAATTTCTACTTCTAATAACACTATGAAAAAGATCTCCTCATGGAATCATAAGGAGATTTCAGTATTATTTTCTATTTTAGAAATTGTATCATGACAACAACAATTAGGTATTGATTTACTCAGAGAAATCCCTTTCATCAATTTGTTCGGGTGATTTTTAAGAAAGATGAAACTAGAAAAAAACTGAACAATGGCCCTTTTAAGGCCATAGGAGATAGATTCTACCTCGACAAGGTTACAAACTGATGTGATGACATTCGATTATAAAGTACATTTATTACTGCTTGGGTATCGCTTACTTAACACTACGAAGGAATCTATTCTTTCAAATTAAATTTCAAAATCATTAATGAATGCTTTAAAACCTTTTTTTACATTATTTATAGGATGTATATGCTTCTATCAATCTGTAATAGCACAAACTTCTACCGTAAATATTTATCCACAACAACGATATTCTATTGGCTCTATTCAAGAGTTCGATAGGAGTAAATACATCGTTTTACATGCTACCCAAATGGAACATGACTTTATAGGTAGTGAAAAACTCATGGATTATGTCATCAATGATTTGGATGTTTATTTAGGGCGTAATAATGGAATTATGGGAGGTGTTATCCATCGTTCAAAAGAAAACCCTAAACAAACAGGTTTTGTAGATCCAAACTTCATGGAAACAGCAGGTAAACGGTTTAGGGAAGTAGAATATGCAAAAAAATGGAAGCATACACATCAGTATGAGTCTCATAATTTTGAAATGGTAGGTGGACAAGTACAATTCTTCTGGACAGGTCATTCTACTAATATTAACCACCCCGAAAAAGGTTGGACAATCAGTGGCCCAGAAGCAATTGGTGATTTTATGGGACAATTTATTAACGAATTCTACAGAGACAAAGGCGCTCCAATTTCAGACGGGCCAATTCGTCCTGAATACGTTGAAGTTATTAATGAACCTCTTTGGGAACTCATCGATGGTGTTGCGGACCTTTCTGAACGAAAAGAACCAAAAGAAATTTTCGAATTTCATAACAAAGCATCTCAGGCTTTCAAAAAGCATAATACAGAAGTAAAAATAGGTGGATATACTGCCGCTTTTCCATTTTTCGATGATGCCGACTTTGAACAATGGAACAGTAGAATGAAGCTCTTCTATGACATGTCTGGGGAATATATGGATTTTGTCTCTATTCACCTTTACGATTTTAACCATCATCACCTTGGAGATAATGACCCTACAACCTTTGATGGTCCCATCAATTTTACTGGTGGAAGAATTGAAGCTACGCTAGATTTGATGGAATCGTATAGTATGAAAAAATACGGCAGAGTCATTCCAATTCTTATTTCGGAATATGGTGGAAGAGACCATGCTACAGAAGGTAAACCTTGGTATGCCGAGCGTGATTGGGATTACATGAAATCAATGAGCCCAATGATGATGCAGTTTATGCAGCGACCTGATCATATAGTTAAAGCTATTCCTTTTATGATTGGTAAAGCCGAATGGGGAAGAAAGGAAAATCCTTACCCTTGGCGTTTATTAAGACAAGAGTTTGAATTAGAAGGAAAAAGCAAGAAGTGGGTATTCACAGAGCAAATAAAGTTCTATGAGTTATGGTCTGAGGTGAAAGGATCCAAAATTAATATTACTTCTCAAGACCCTACATTATTGGTGGATGCCTATAAAGACGGTAATCACATTTATGTAGCACTAAGTAATCTCACAAGAGCACCTAAAAATGTGTCTCTAAACCTATTGGACCTTCCAAAGGAAAGCCTTCTAAAAGTAGAGGGTAAACAATTGACTTTGAAAGATCATCAGCCTGTTCTTGTCAATGCGCAGTTGGGTGATACATACCAATTAGATAGTGAAGGGACAGCAATTATTACATATACCCTCAAAGAAGAAATCACCTCTTTAGTCAACATCAAAGAAACTAAACATTATTCAGATCTTATACTCCAAGAAATTCAAGCTTCAAAAGCTACAACTTATACTTTTGATAAACTGAATACCACAAATTTATCTTCCGCTAAAATAAGAATTGGCTATAGCAGACCTCATGGTCAAAAAGTGTTTCCCACTGTAAGTGTGAATGGTAAAGAAGTGCAAGTACCTCAACAATTAATGGGGCTATCACAACATTTAAGACCTCAATTGTTTACTTCTATTGAAGTTGACGTACCAAAAGAATATTTATTAGAAAGTAATACTGTTGAAATAACGTTCCCAGATGAAGGAGGACATATTAGCAGTGTGATATTAAAAGAACTTACTAAGAATAACATTTCAGAATAAGTAATTTCATCATTTAAAAGAAAAAAGAAGCCGAAATTTTCAGCTTCTTTTTTTATCACATTTGTTTTCTATTCATTAAGAATAGTAGTTAAAGATGTAGCAGCAAATTATCTCATTAATGCTATTCTAACTTTTCTTATTGTCTGATGATCTACAATACTAATAAAGTAGATCCCATTGGGTAAAGCTGAAAGATCCAATTGATGTTTATATCTATAGGCAATGGTAGAAGCATGAACTTGCTGACCATTCAGATTGTATACTAACACTTCATAATCTTGATTGGCTAATCCATTTACCTTAACAATGCGTGTTGTTGGATTAGGATAAGCGTATACTTCTGGAGCTAAAGACAAGGTATTTTCAGCCATTTCTCTCATATTGCTTCCTGTTGAGAAGTTAATTTTATCCAAGTTCCATTGCCAATCATTAGATCCTAACGCATTTACTCTAAAAGTGTGTACTCCTGCAGAAAGACTCACTGTATTCCCTGCCGATAAAGACTGGTAATCATCCCACAGTCCGTTATTTGGTACTGCGTCTGTAGAAGCTACCGTTCCATCCACAACCAATTGAATTTGTGTACCGCCATTCATTGGTGTAGAAACCAAATATTCAATAGAGTAAACACCATTTTCAGGTACATTTACACTATATTGAGCCCAGTCTCCAGAGTTAACCCAATTCACACCAACACCTGCCATAATGTTCATACCGTAAGGAACTTGACCATCATTAAATGTACCGCCAGTTGTAGTAAAATTTTCTGCCTCGATGGTAAATGAAGCAACTCCTGTTACAGGTTGGTTCGTCACAGTAATTACTGCTGTAGCAGAATGATTACCATCAGCAGTTGTCACACTGATATTAGCCGTCCCTGCTCCATTGGCACTAATAAACCCATTATTTACAGAAGCCACATTCGTATTACTACTCGACCAAGTTATGGTCTGATTTGTTGCATTTAAAGGAGTCACAACTGCAGTTAATTGTGCAGTTTCAGATACTTGTAAACTCACATTATTCTGGTCTAATGATACACCTGTTACTGAAACATTAGATGACACAGGAGTTAAAGTAATTTTATCTAAGTTCCATTGCCAATCGTTATTTCCGTTGGCAATAATTCTTATGGTATGAACACCGCTTAAAGTCACTTGTGATGAAGAAGATAGATTTGAATAACTATCCCATCCGCCATTATTTGGCACTGCATCATTGGCTTTTGAAACACCGTCTACTAACAACTCTATGTTTGTACCGTTAGTTATTGGTGTGGAAATCGAGTAATCAATATCGAATGTGCCTGAAGCATTTACAGTATATTCTGTCCAATCTCCACTGTTTACATAATTAATTCCAACACCCGATGTACTTACTCCATAAGGTACAAAACCATCATTGAATGTACCACCTGTTGTAGTAAAGTTTTCAGCTTCGATCACTAAAGGTTGGCCAACTACAGGAGCATCATCAGAAACAACTATAATAGAAGTTGCAGTATATCCGCCGTCTGTAGTTGTAGCTGTTATTGTTGCATTTCCTTCGCTAACTGCAGTTACTACACCCGATTGGGTAACAGTGGCCACTGATTCATTATTTGAAGTAAATACCATCGTCTGATCTGTCGCATTTGCAGGAACCACCTGTCCTGTTAAGTTTCCTGTTTCTCCTGTAGATAGGTTTAATGTTGATGGAGATAAGTTCACTCCAATCACATTGATATCGCTTCCTCCTGATGAGTTAACTGGTTTATATACTCTCACCCAATCAATTTCCATTTGGTTTTTTGATGGATCAGCTAGATCTGAATCACTTGGCGTCTCGCCTCTTGATACTAACCATGATTGAGACTCAACATTGATAATAATGTCCATCTCTTTTGTAAAACCTGTTCCTCCTTGGTACTCTCCCGGATCAATCACATTAATACCATTAGAAGCATTACTTGCTGACTGTAATGTCGTAAACGAGAACGATGAACCCGTAGCATAAGTAATTACTTCAGAATATCCATTTGATCCATTTGTTGGCATTCCTCCAACATTATTGCCCCAGGCATCTGTAGTATTTGCAGGATTTTTTTCTTTGTAGTAAGTATACTCCCATGTACCATTCATTAATGTAGCGATTGCATTATGATACATTACTCTCACTAGCTCACCATCGATATAGTATTCAAAGTGATTGGGCGTTTTCCAATATACCCCCAATCGTAGGTATCTTCTGTTTCCATTATTCCAAGCCCAATCACCCCATCCGTAAGAAGTGCTTACTCGGCTGTCTGGCCACCAACTGTTCCAATCTCTTGGTTGGTAATCGTGGAAAGGGCTTCTAATAAACGAGTGGTGACTAATATGCGTTAGATGTTTGAAACCATTTACCCCACCATAGTTTTCAATAATATCAATTTCTTGAGTATCATCAGGGCTCAATAACCAGAAACATGAAGCCAAACCGATATTGGCAACACTAATCGATGATTCAACATATACTGGATATTGAACTCTACTGTTGGAAGTCACACAACCAGAGTTAACACCATTGTTTGGTAACCCCATTTTTGCACTATTTCCATTCCAAGGGTTAGATTGATTGCCTTGATCCCATCTTGATGCATTGATCAATAATCGGCCATTTTGTACACTAACATTTTGATACTTCCAATAAGTAGTACCTGGCCCGTCCCATGTATTGTGATAAAAATTATACCACTTGCCATTACCAAAATTAGACTTTGAATTTACAGGATTAAAAGTGTAGTTGAAATCGTCTGAAACATTTTCTTGTAATTCCCATTCTTTACCACTCCCCGCATCAGCAGGAACAGGAATACTGCTCCAATCCTGAGAGAATGTTGTTAGAGAAAGTAATAAGGCTACTGCCAAAATCAGTAGTTTTTTCATTTCAATAAGATTAAAAGTTAAGATTTGATAGTATTATTCACAGAAATCTGTGCTATTGAAGAAGAGGTGCCTATTGTGTAATAGACACCTCCATGATTAAATTATTTGCTTACAGCAATTCTTACTTTGCGGTCAATACCTTCTCCAACAATTCTCAATAAATACACGCCAGTTGTTAGTGTACTTACATCCAATTGATGTACATATCTATAATCGATTGCAGAATGATGAACGATTTGTCCATTCATATTATACAAGGCAATTTGATACGATCCATTAGGTAAACCTTTAACATTTACGACCTGATTTGCAGGGTTTGGATAAATATCTAAAGTAGAGGCTGTCAATTGTTCTTCTGAAAGTGTTCTAGCTGAAGAACCAGTTGAGAATGTCACTTTATCTAAATTCCATTGCCATGCATCACTTCCTGATGCGACGATGCGAACCGTATGAGCACCCGTAGTTAATGCAGCCTGAGAAGATGCAACCAATGACTGATAGTCATCCCACTGTCCATTGTTAGGTACTGCATCCGTAGTCACTACACTACCGTCAACAAGTACTTGAATAGCTACATCTCCACTCATTGGTGTTGAAATCATATACTCGATATCATAATTTCCAGCAGAAGGAACATCAATTGTATACTCTGACCAATCGCCAGTATTTACCCAATTAATACCTAAACCTGCCACTTGATTAACACCTAGTGGCACAAAACCATCATTGTATGTACCTCCAGTTGAAGTAAAGTCTTCTGCTTCAATTACTAAAGATGCTGGTCCTGTACTTGGTTTTGATACACTTACATTTGCTGTTGCTGTATAACTACCATCAGTAGTAGTAACTGTAACTACAGCACTACCTTCTGCAATAGCTGTGACGGTTCCATTATTAACAGCCACTGCATTAGTATTAGAAGTAGACCAAGACACCGACTGTTCTGATGCATTGGAAGGAGCAATACTTGCCACAAGTTGATGTGTTTCTCCTTCTATTAAACTGATGCTTGTAGCATTTAGTGATACTCCTGTTACAGGAATCACAGTGGTTTCAATTGGTGTTAGAATCACTTTATCTAAATTGAACTGCCAATCGTTACTTCCCACACCGGCTACTCTCAATTGATGCTCTCCATTTAATGTCAATTGATGTACTGATTTTAGAGAGATATAATCATCCCATTGTCCGTTGTTTACAACATTATCGTTACCAACTACATTTCCATCTAATTGAATTTGAACTGTCGCGTTTTCCATTGGAGTAGAAATCATGTACTCCACTTCGAATGTACCTACTGCATTCACAGTATATTCTGCCCAGTCGCCAGCATTAACCCAATTGATACCAATACCTGCCACTCTATTTACTCCAAATGGAACATTACCATCATTGAAAGTACCACCTGTAGTTTCAAAGTCCTCTGCTTCAATCACAATTGTTCCAGAAGGTGGAGGTGTAACTGTTACTTCGTTGACTGTGATATCAGATGAGGCTACAAACGTTCCATCTACAGTGGTTGCTGAAATCACTGATGATCCCTCTGAAATAGCAATCACTCGACCACTGGCATCTACTGTGGCAACAGATTGGTTAGAAGAACTCCACACTACTGTCTTATTGGTTGCATTAGCAGGAGCAACTGTTGCCGTTAATAGTTGATCTTCTCCAACATTAAGTATTAATGATGCTGGACTAATACTTACACCAGTTACTGGAACATTTGGAGCATTTTCTACAATTATATCTTTAGTCGCTGTGAATCCACCGTTTTGAGTGGTTGCTGTAATTGTTGCTGTTCCTGTTCCAACTCCTGTTACAGTACCACTCTGATTAACAGTAGCAATATTAGTATTGCTAGACGTCCAAGAGATATTTGTTGTACAAGCTGATTGTGGTATTAAAGACGCTGAGAACGTGGTAGACTGTCCTAATGGAATCGACGTTTCTGTTGATGAGATTGTCACTCCAGTCAATGGGTCACAAGTAATTTCTCCTTGGAAAGACAACTCGAATTTATCTAAATTCCATTGCCATTGAGAAGTACCCGAGCCAACGAGACCAATTTTTACTTGACCTTGACTTAGATTTACATTTTGACCTAAGGGAACATTAGCAAAGGCATCCCAATCGTTCATTGGAACTTGTTTACTGCCCACACTATTACCGTCCACAAACATCTCAATCACACCATCCTCTACAGCAGTTCCTGCTAAGAAAGATACACTATATTCTCCACCTTGTGGAATAAATACATCAAATTCAACATAATCACCAGACTGAACATTATTAATACCCTGGCCACCTGTTGGTATATCATATATGGCAATTTCTCCAACTGGTCCTCCCATTCCTGAGAACGATTCCGCTTGAATAATCAATGTCGTACCTACAGTTACATTACTTACACCTTGTACAGAAGGGTTAGATGTTGATGTAGCAGTTAAAGTCAAAGTGCCTGTTGTTCCTCCAGCAGAAATATTACCATTTCCATCTACTGTAGCCAGAGCTGTATTACTTGAAGCCCAAGTAATGCTCTTTTCTGTTGTCCATTCTGGCTCGAAAACCGGAGATACTGATAATGATCCATTTGGAAAAACTGTAACATCCGATGGTATAATAATCACCGTAGGCTGTACCACCACCTGAGACTTTACTTCAATTGTAGTTTGAGCAACTAGACCTCCATCCTGTGTTGTTGCCCTTATTGTAGTCGTTCCAAGACTAACACCTGTTACAATACCTTCATTATTTACGGTTGCTACTGATGAATTCGAAGATGTCCAATTGATAGATTTATTATATGCATTTTCCGGTAATACATTTGCTGTTACTGGTACCGTTTCTCCTATTTCTACTTCCCTCAACCAATCTGTAAGTGCAATTGATTCAGGGCGAATTCTATCTAAAATACTCAAGTTAGAAGAGCATTGGTCTATTACTTGGTTGCCATTACTTAACGCCGTTACTCTTAGAGTATAATTACCAATAGTTGGTACAGTATTCAGTGAAACATCCACAGAGACTACATCTTTTCCAGCCACTGTTGCAGCAGTTGATCCCGTTCCCAAGACAGTGTTCCCTTGTAATAATTCTACCTTTACCTCTCTTTCACCTAACAAATTGACGAATACGTCAAAAGTGTAATCCGTATTTCCGGTAACTTCTGTGATCATCGCATCACAATACACCTTTTCTTCTCCAACAATACCAACAGTAACAGTTGTAGATGCTGTGATTATATTTCCATTATCGTTGATGGTAGCTGTAACAATTGCAGATTCACCAATGGCTTTACCAGTAACTCTTCCTGTTTTTGGATCAACAGAAACAATTTCATCATTAGAACTTGACCAAACTACTTCTTGATTTGTTGCATCCTCTGGTGAGATCGTTAACGTTAATGGAGAAGTAACATAAAACTGAACGTTTGTAGTTGCCCCTTCATCAATAGTAATATTGTTAACAGGAGTATCTGCATATGGAATAGCGGCAACTGTATGCGTAGCCACAATTGTTCCATCTATATTTGCAGCTGTAATCGTTGCATTTCCTGAGTTCGTCATAGCTTTAATCACACCAAATTCATCTACTGTAATGATTGATGGTGCGCTTGAAGACCACACTAGTTGCTTGTTTGTCGCGTTAGCTGGCTCTAGGTTTGCTGTTAACCCTACTTCTTTTCCTGCCATTAACTCTTGTGTTCCTTCAATAGATAAGCCTGTTAAAGCAACTCCATTTTCTCCAGAACGCCCCGGAGCTTTACTAAAGTCCCAAACTTGAATTTGAGTTGTAGCCCAATCAGTTGGAGCATTGGTCTTACATTCAATAGTATTTGATGCTTGAAGTACTCCTGGAGGAATATCCACCTCAAGAACACCTAACCATTGGTTTCGTAAATCTTCTAATGAACCTCTCCAATTGCTATTATGCTCAAGAACTACCCCATTCAGCTTTACTTCAACAGAAGATAAATGTGCTTTAAAAAATGCTCCTGATATTCTCAATGTTGCTTCATACTCACCATTTGGCACCACAACATTGTTGACTGATGTAGAAAGATTCTGACTTGTTGCATGAATAAGTTCACTACCAAACTCATGGTAGCCAGACCCAATCTTTTCACCCATAAACTTCGTTTCTTCAGAGCTTTGATCTACAGTTACGGCATTGGCAAATGTATACTCTAAAATCATCGTTGCATTATTACTCAGTTGCACAGATCCAGGTGCAGAATTTACCGTAAACTCATCTAAAGCAGGTTTACCGTATGTACCTTGATTCATATCTAAGTAAAGGTTTTTGATCAACACACTTTCTACAGGATTTTCATAATCATCGTAGAAGGATAAGTCTACTGTCTTTGTATCATCTTCTAAGTTATTGATGATTAGGTAGGTTTTATTACCTTCTACATAAGCATCTACCTGAAGGTCTCTATTCGATGATTTTGTATCAATTCGAGTACCTTTTACATTACTCCATAATTGGAAAAACTTGATATATTCTGACCATTCCCATTCACCATCTCCGTTTTCATCGCGCATCATAGCATACGGATAACGTAGGTCTTGATCAGGAATATCACCCCAAATCGCCTTAATTGGTGTAAAAGGCATTGATTTAGTGATATAATCCGGACGCTCAAGGAATTGCATAAACATAGCATTGAATGGTTTGATGTTCTCCCAATCCATTCTTTGTTGATCATAAACACCTGGTCTATTGTTCTCATTATAAAGCCCATTTACCGCTCCAAATTCAGAAACGATCAATTCTTTTCTTTCACCGTTTTTATATAAATCATACCATTCGATGATATCCAACATAGCTTCTGTATGACCACCTGAACGAGTAGCTGCTGGAGCATCATTTGCATTGAGATTCCATCCTGGCCAATCATAAATATGAATGGAATAAAAGTCCATATTATCTCCACAGGTATCCATAAAACCCTGCCACATAATATCCCATTGATACCAAGGGTTTGTTCTATAGTTGTTCGCTTCAGAATCCATCATGTTGTGATAAGTGATATAGCCATCACCATCTAACCATTGGTCTAAATAATCTTCATCATAACGAGAAATACCATCAGGTAAGTGGAAATCATGAAGTCCCCAAGTCATCCCGCCAATTTTAGGACGATTGGGATTATTTGCACCAAAACGTTCTCGTACTCCCAATGCAACAAGATTATGGTACTCCCATATCTTTTCTTGAGAAGTACAAGTCATATGGCCTGTCATCATCGGCATATCTGGCTCATTAATCACCTCCCAATAATGTGGAAGGGGTTCTCCTGGAGCACCATCAGATTTACGAAAGAAGCCGTCAAGGTAATTCACTACCCATTCTGCAGATACATCTACATCCATAGGTTGCCACCCCGTCCAAGTTTCACCATCACCATTCCAACTTAACGTTGGGTATGTTGGGTGAGGATTTGTTCCTCCAATCATATCTCGACTTCTTGCCTCATACTGATGAGAAAGGTAATCCTTACTGTACTCCCCTTTTAACCATGTTCCCAACTCATCCATGTGTTCTAAACTTGGACGATTTGGTCGGTTGGGGTCTTCTTCTGTTGCATTAAATTTCCATGTTGCGGAACCCGTATCTCTACCAAAGTAGGTATCGAGTGTATTTAAAAGGTAGTCGAGCTTATCTTCTTCACCATCCCAATCAGTTTCAAAGGAGGTTCCATGAAGTGTCATATATTTTTCCCTTTCAAATTCAGACACCCCATTTACGGAGTGCTTGATGTTAAGGTTAACATCTACATTTACATCTTGTGCATATGTCGTCAGGGCACAAGAAGTCATTAATAGTAAGCCGAGCAGCCTACTACGTAAGTTGTAATAGTTCATTTCATTAATTCATTACATTTAAAAAGTGAAAGTACTCTAAGAGGTGAGCTCAAAAATTAATAATTTAGTACTTTCATAACGCGTTGCTTCTGAGTGAGTTCATAGCCGTAGTTTTCAGAAGTTGGTGGGAAGGTTAATTTTCTTCCCTCTTAATAGCAGTTTTTTCTATTTAATCATACATATTTGAGGATTAGAAGTTGAACATTAATTTCTAATAGAGTCTGCCATGCTTAAGATTCCCGTCTTTATGGTAGGCTCTTTTTTGTTTACAAGAGTGTAAATAAACACTTGTGGTATTTGGGGTTTCGCTTACACTACAATAGTGCTAAACCACAAGTGTAATATCTACATCACTAATTTGAAGCAACAAAATCGAGATATCAATTTTAGTGACTAGACAAAAACTGTATAAGAATTTTTTAATACTTTATTTGAGTTTTCGCGAATAGAAAGTTTTGAAGTATTTGACAAAAAAATAACTAGACAAAAACTGTATACATTCTCATTTTCATACTAAAAACAGTCTTTTTACATAGATTTTTACTTGATATACGCAAAAGAGTATTGTTCAGTAGTCCATTTAGAAAAACAATATTTTTCTCCCCAATTCATGAAGAAATTTTTCTGTAACTACTTGTAACAACTAAAGATTAATAAAATAACAATCACTTTTCGCCAATAAAAAAGCAATTCATAGTTGAAAGGTAAGTAGGAACCGTCGTTAGATATAATCAATAATAAAAACTAAATGAATTATTATGAACGACAACAACCTAACCAATAAGATCATTCAAGGAACTATGATTATGAAAGATGTATCATTACAAGAAATGACCAAATCATTTGGTTTGTCTGCTACATCGTATGATTTATTGAACATTACCCAAGAATTAGAACGTAAGGGTATTGTAGAAAACTCAATAAATGATCATCAAGAAATTTATATTAAACTAAGTCCTCTAGGTGAAGTAATCGCCTGTGACTTATTAGATCAATGTAATAGTTAACACATTCAGAAAGACTTTATTTTAGCGATAAAGTCTTTTTTTATATTTCAAAAATTGCTTTTCGATTAGGATATAACATTGTTAAACATCATTGTGTATACAACCTTAACGTTTTACTTTTGGGTTGAATAGAAAACCTATATAAATACAAACCTCTTGAAAAGCGTAATTTTTTTATCCCTACTTCTGATCTCAATTTGTTCCAATGCCACAAATATTACTTTTAGGGTCGATCTAGAAGGAATTGAGGTGCACCCAAAAGGTATCTATATTTCAGGGGAAATCAACGGGTGGAAATTTGATCAAAACCCTTTATCGAAGACCACTAACAATATTTATGAAATAACATTAGACTTAGACGAAGGACAAACTTATGAGTATAAATTCTTCAATGGTCCCCTATGGGAAGGCGGGGAGTTTGCTTTTGGTCCTTGTGCTAACGGTGGCTTCAGGTCTGTAACAGTAGATCAAGAAAAAATATTACCGACTGTACCATTTGGTCTTTGCAATAGCGATTTTCCAAAAGATAAGATAAAAGTAGCTTGTGTAGGCAATAGTATTACATACGGTCATGGTTTGGGAAGTGAAAGAGCAGAAGTTTGCTACCCTTCTCAATTGCAAAAGATTTTAGGAGAGGAATATATAACCTACAACTTTGGTAATCCAGGAAAAACAATGTCAAAAGACATCAATGATTCTTATTGGAAAACCTCAGAATTCAACTATTCCCATCAACCTTTTCTCCCAAATGTTGTAATGATAATGTTGGGAACTAATGACTCTAAACCTTTTATTTGGGATAAAAGAAAAGAGCACTTGAAACGAGACCTCATTGAGTTTTATAACTCATTTGATACACTATCTACTTCACCTACAATTTATTTAGCCACTCCTGCTTTTGCCTACAATCATAATTTTGATGTAAGTAACACAAATATTGAAAAAGGAATTATTCCAATTATAAATGAGGTCTCAGAAGAAATGGGGATCAACCTGATTGATATTCATGAAGCAACTCAGAATAAACAAAAGTTATTTCCTGATGGCGTACACCCCGATAAAGAAGGGGCGCTAATTATTGCTCAAAAGATTGGAAGCGTCCTAAAAGAGGAATCACCAAAGATGATCATTAAAAAGAAAAAACTATCGACCAATAAAATTGGAGTAAAATACAGATGGTATAAGAATGGTCAACTGATTGAGGAAACATCACAAGCATCTTTAAAACTTACTGCAATAGATAAAAATGCTCACTATAAGGTCGCTGTAAAGTTACTTAAGGAGACTGAGGATTGGGTGGTCAGTAAAAATTAACCCTTTATCATTATCAATATTGAATCGAAATTAACCACCTCTACATCACAAAATTTTTCCACTCATTATTAACTGAACATTGACTTTACCCCCTATATTTCAACAATTTATCTTAAAGCTTGGATAGAGGCAATTGTAAATTTGGCTTGATAGTATGAAATGAATTAATCAATAAAAACTTATTTGATAATGAACTACAAGCCTATAACCACTATTATTCTAACTCTATCTTGTATTACATTATTTGGGCAAGATACACTTGATGTTAACCTCAATATGAAACATGTTGTTGGCAACAGTGCAGAGTTTGACAGATCCAAGTTTATGGTATTCCATGAAAATATTGTTGGAAATGAATGGGATAGTGATGAACAACGTGACTCCTTTTTGAATGATTATGATATATACCTCGGTAGAAACAATGGGTCTATCGTTTGGGAGTTTAATCAGGTGAGAGAAGATCCAAACAAACCGGGTTGGCCGGATATTTCTCATATGCAAGAGAAAGGACAACAAGCAAAAAGTAATTATGCCTCTAAAACCAGTGCACATGCATTAGAAAATAGAGAAATTTACATGATGGAGGGAGGGCAAATGTGGCCAATGTATCCCAATGGTCAACTTACCAGCCCTAGTTCTTGCTGTAGTGATGCATCACCATGGGCTTATGATGGTAATGATGCTGTTGCTGAATTTTTTAGTAATTACCTCACGCACTATTTTGGAGAAGGGGGCACTACTGGTAAACAGAAACCAAGATTGGTAGAGGTCTTAAATGAGCCTTTTGTAAAAGCCTATCAATACAATACTTCCCATGAAGATATTGCGAAAATGCATAATGTAGTAGCCAAAAGAATCAAAAAAGACCATCCAGATGTTTTAGTTGGTGGCTATACTGCAGCCCATCCCGCCTATGAAGACCATGATTTTGGGCATTGGGAGAAAAACTGGAAACTATTTATTGATGTTGCTGGTGAAGAAATGGATTTTTTCTCTTTTCACTTATATGATTTTGTTGGAGACCAGACTGACATGCTAGAAAAGCAACGAAAAGGAAGCAATATCGAGGCCATCATGGATATGATCAATCATTATAGTATGCTCCAATTAGGTGAGGTAAAACCTTGGTCTATTTCTGAATACGGATGGTTTTGCCCAAGTTGTGATGGACCTTATTATGCAGAAAGAGATTGGTACAATGTCCGTTCTTTCTCTTCTATGATGATTCAACTAATGGAACGTCAGGACCAAATCATCAATGCTATTCCTTTTGTTTTAACCAAAGCTTCATGGGCACACAATAAAGCTGAAGATGAATACAATACCTACGGACCTCGCCTTATGAGAGAGATTGGAGAAGTTGAAGGAGAAGATCCTCATTCTGGTTATGTTTATACTGATCTATTGAAGTTTTTTGAATTATGGGCGAATGTTAAGGGGACAAGAATAGACACAAAACCTACTGACTTCGATCTACTTTCTGATGCCTATATAGATGGAAATAAGCTGTACTTGATACTAAGTAACTTAGACCAAGAAGTGAAAGATATTCAGCTCAATATCAGTAATATTACAGCCTACCCAATAAGCGACTTAATGGTAAAACATGCTTATGAAAACAACCTTATCACGCAATTAGATACTACTTACTACACAGAACATGTATCAGAAGTAACCATTGGTTCTGAAGGTACGATGATATTAGAATACACATTTACCGATGATGTTACTATCGACGAGATGAAGAAGGAGCAATTATTCTATGCTGATACTTATTTACAGCCGATCACTGCAAATAAAGAAGTCTCTTTTCAGATCAATAAGGTACACATTGATAAAAATGGAGAGGCAATATTAAGAATTGGTTTAGGTAGAGATCTAGGGAAATCGCTTACTCCAAAAGTAAAGGTAAATGGCAAACAAATTCAGGTACCCAACAATTGGAAAGGTAATCATCAAGAAAATCGTGACCGCTTCTTTGGTGTTATAGAAGTTCCAGTAGAATATGACCATCTATCTGAAAATAACACAATCACTGTATCTTTTGATGATGACGGTGGGCATATCTCAACTATGATTCTTAAAACTTATGAATTATCAGTACCCGTTCAACGATCTACGTTCAATATGAGTAATGAAAATGATCAACCTTTAGGATTAGAACAAAAAATCGATCAATTGAATATATGCCCTATTCCAAGTGATAGTATTATTCATCTAAGAGGTATAGAAGGGAATATTAAAAGTGATATTATTTCCCTATCAGGACAGGTTGTATTGACCACAAAGCAAAAAGAGATAGATATATCCACACTTAAAGTGGGTGTTTATATCATAAATATTGAAACGGAAAGTGGTATTATTTCAAAGAAAATTGTAAAAAAATAAACTCACTTACCTCTATTTATACTTCTATAGCAGCAAGTTTACTCTTGCTGCTTTTTTGTTTTTTTAATTTGTAATATAAATAATAAATGACAGCCTATTCTTTGAGTTATTAATTACTCTTTAAATCATCAAATTTGTAGGTTCAGACGATCAAATTGTAAGAATTAATATTAACGAAACGCTTTTTACGAAAAATATTAGTAATATTATACTAATTATCTAATCTGTTCTCAAGCTTTCTTAACAATGACAAGTAATTTTTTTGACGCAAACTATGCTACTATTGAATTTAAAGTATCACGACTTATTGACACTATTAAAGACCATCCTGAACGACGATTAAAAGCTAGAAAAGACTTTTATATTAAATATGGTTTTTCTAAGAAGTCAGATTACGGTTTTGGTAAATCTGAAATCGACTTTTTAGAGTGGGAAATTAAAAGAGGAGTACTTGACAAAAAGTATAATAATCATTGGTGGTACAACACCAATTTAAAGTACATCTATCTCTCTACTTTGGCTTCATATTATTATGAAAATGGACAAACGGATACTTCAAATTTAATTCCAGTACAAAAATGGATAGACTATTTTAATGCACCCAGTGCAATCACATGGTATCGAGCACATAATTCAACGATTTTGTTCGCATGTGATACCTATTCATCATTAATAGACAAAGAACCTTATCATGAACAAGTATTTATACAAGAGGTAATTAATAGGGTTTTATATATGGAGAAGGTAGTAGAAGGAAAATGCAAATACCTAGGATTTATTGGTAGATTTATTGCTGATCCTAAGTTCTCTGTGGTAGATAAACTTACAAAAGTAAAACAACTCTACCCTACTGCTTACCCTTTACATCAATCAAAACTAAACTTTAGCATTACAAACTTAATTTAGCAAATGAAAAAAATTGCAATATTCGGAGGTGGAATCGCCGGATTAACTACCGCATGGGAATTAACTAATCAGAAAGATTGGGAAAAAAAATACGATATAACGATTTACCAACAAGGATGGAGATGTGGTGGTAAAGCCTCTACTGGTATCAATGAACAAGGCAGAATTGAAGAAATTGGAATCCATATGTTCCAAGGTTGGTACCATAATGCTTTCCGTTTGGTTAAGGAAGTATATTCTTATATCGAAGAAAATAAAATAAATGAGGATGGAGCATTTAAAAGTTGGAAAGATGCCTTTAAAGCCAATCCCGTTACCTCTTTGGTTGAGCCTAGAAAAGACGAAAAATGGTTAGATTGGCCATTTGTCTTACCAGAAAATAACTTAGAGCCTGGGTCCCTCGAAGATAAAGATATTTCGGTTTCTATTCAAGAATTTATTGCATTGGGTTTAGAAACACTTTTGGGGTCTCCATATCAGAAAAATAAAGCCGGAAAAGTCGCGTTCAAAAATCGAATGCTGAATAAACTTTTCTTTAAGCAGCATATCTCTAAAAGTGATGCTTGGTGGATGAAAAGTATCATATCGATCTTCGAAAGTTTATCGAATGATATCACATCTAACCCAGATAATAAATCTGTAAAAAGGATCATAGCCACTTCCGAAAGAGTCATTAAGTTATTAAAAAGTAATGTCATTGCTAATGCTCTGGATAAAAGTAATGCTTTAAGACGAATTCGAGAGTTATTAATTTTAGTATTAGTTTCCCTAAAAGGCGTTTTCTCTGATGTATATGAGGAGACAGAATTCAATTGGAGTAATATTAACCATTACGACTTTTCTGAATGGTTAAGCAAGCACGGAGCTGACGATCAGATTATCAATTCATCCATTGTAAGGTTTCTTTATAAAGGAACATTCTCTAACATGTTAAATGGTGAAAGGGGTAAAGTGGCAGCAGATATTGCTATCAATATGATGCTTATGATCCCTAGCTATAAAGGCAGCTTTGTATGGAACTTAGTCGGTGGAACAGGCGGGTCGTTTATTGCACCTTTGTTTGTTGCACTTAGACATAAAGGAATCAAGTTTAAATTCTTCCATCAATTGAATCAAGTGAATTATTCTGATGGAAAAGAAATTGAATCGATCAAGCTAGATAGACAAGTTGATCTTCAAGAAAATATTAAAGAATATAACCCTATTGTCAAACAAAAAGGTGTTTTTCAATGGAGAACTACTCCCGATTTAAACCAAATTAATCCAATACAAGCGAAGCAAATTGAAGAAGGAAAAGTAAACCTTGAATCGCATTGGTCTGAATGGAAAAATGTAGATTCCTTACAACTTTCTAAAGGTGTTGATTTTGACATCGCTGTGTTGGCCACTTCCATTAAGCCACTGAAATATCTATGTAAAGATATAGTAGAAAGTAAGCAAGAGTGGAAAGATATGGTAGAAAATGTGGAAGCATCTGCTACTGCAAATGTTCAATTCTGGTTGAAAAAAGACGATCAAGAATTGGGTATGGATCTAGGTGAATGGGGCATGAAAGAAAAGTCTTATGCGAATACTGTCATCTATGATGATCCTTTGTATTCATGGACAACAATGACCTTCGTTTCTCCTTATGAAAAATGGCAAAAAGGAAACGAGGCGAAGCAAATTAGCTATTGGTGTGGTACTTGGCCGAACCATCTGACTGATTTTGATAAAAGTAAAACGTCCTACCCTGCTGATCAGATCACATTATTAAAAAAGGTTGCAAAGGAGTACATGAATAAAAACATGGGTTGGATATGGCCAAATGCAGTCAAAGACAATCAATTTGATTATGCTCTACTTTGTGACTCACAAGAAGAAGAAACCTTGGAGGAAAAATTCAACAATCAGTTTTTCCTTACAAATATAGACCCTTCAATGCATTATGTAATTGCAAGGCCAGGAAGTAATAAATACCGTTTAAAAGCAGATGAAACTGGTTATGATAACCTTTATTTCTCTGGTGATTGGATTAATTTTGGTCTCAATGTAGGATATATGGAAGGGACCGTAATTGCTGGAAAACAGGCAGCTAAATGTATTTCAAATGCTATTTCAGTGTCTAAAGATACTGTTGAGAAATAGGTGACATAGCTTTGATAAAAACTCAGCTCTAAACCTGATTTATATCAAGAAATATTGCTATATGTGGTCTTA
Source organism: Flammeovirga sp. SubArs3 (assembly GCF_947387565.1). Taxonomy (NCBI): domain Bacteria; kingdom Pseudomonadati; phylum Bacteroidota; class Cytophagia; order Cytophagales; family Flammeovirgaceae; genus Flammeovirga; species Flammeovirga sp. SubArs3. The sequence goes on from NZ_CANDOA010000005.1 coordinate 687,656, forward strand.
ACTTTGTAAAAACAAAGAGAACGAAAATGAAAAAATCTAACATTTATCAAGACCTACAATACAGTGATGTCAAACCTATGATCTCTGTACTTTTCGAAACAGAATTTACAAAAGAGATTAGAATAGCCATGAAAGAAGGAACGGTGATGAAAGAACATAAAGCACCTACTCCTATCGTTATCGAAATGGTAAAAGGTAATATCGACTTTGGAGTAAATAATGAAATTCTTCATCTAGTCGAAGGAGATTTACTTACTTTAGATGGTCATGTTCCACATGATTTAAAAGCAACAAAAGATAGTATCGTAAGGCTAACACTCACAAAATACGACGATAGTAATAGAGTCAAGAATGTAGCTAAGTAACAGCAATTAAATGCCGCTAATGTCAATCATTAGTGGCATTTTTTTTATATATACTTATGTGTATCAAATAAATACAAGAACCCACCTTCTATTTAAGTAATCTTCCAATTTCTTTGAAAGTATTCTATAGTTTATGTAATTTTCTATGATGAATTATTACAAATTAGACTATTTTTTATGAATGAACTAAAAGAAGAAATGATTCCAACAAATGAAAACAAAGAGACTAACATTGCTCGTAAAAAGTACTGGAAAACTAACTTAAAATACCTCGGTGCTTTGTTGAGTATATGGTTTCTCTGTTCATTCGGAGCTGGAATACTATTTCGAGACACATTGAATGAAATCCGAATCGGCGGATTTAAACTCGGTTTCTGGTTTGCTCAACAAGGAGCTATTTACATTTTCACCATTCTCATTATAGCTTACATCTTTTTAATGAATAAGCTAGACAAAAAATATGATGTAGAAGACGACAACTAAAACACTTAAAACTTAACTAAATTCTCTCTCATGAATGTTCAAACTTGGACTTACCTCATTGTAGGTATTACCTTCTTAATATATATCGGCATTGCTATCTGGTCTAGAGCCGGATCTACTAAAGAATTTTATGTAGCCGGTGGCGGAGTATCTCCGTTCGCTAATGGTATGGCTACTGCTGCAGATTGGATGTCTGCTGCATCATTTATCTCCATGGCTGGCCTTATCTCGTTTATGGGGTATGATGGTGGGGTTTATCTAATGGGATGGACAGGAGGATATGTTCTTCTTGCTCTACTATTGGCTCCTTACTTAAGGAAGTTCGGGAAGTTTACCGTTCCTGATTTTATTGGTGATCGATACTATTCCCAAACAGCAAGAACAGTCGCCATATTTGCTGCCTTAATCGTTTCCTTCACATATGTTGCAGGTCAAATGAGAGGTGTAGGTGTCGTCTTTTCCCGCTTTTTAGAAGTAGACATTAATACAGGTGTTATTATTGGAATGGCACTGGTCTTTATCTATGCTGTTTTAGGTGGTATGAAAGGGATCACTTATACACAAGTAGCACAGTACTGTATTCTGATTTTTGCCTTTATGGTACCTGCAATTTTTATCTCAATTCAACTAACAGGAAATCCTATTCCTCAATTAGGTTTTGGGGATACCCTAGCCAACTCTGATACTTACCTATTAGACAAACTCGATCAGCTTTCTGTTGATTTAGGTTTTAGTACCTATACCGAAGGTCAAAAGTCTATGATTGATGTCTTCTGTATTACTGCTGCTTTGATGTTAGGAACTGCAGGTCTTCCCCATGTAATTGTTCGCTTTTTTACTGTTCCAAAAGTAAAAGATGCTCGGTCTTCAGCTGGTTATGCTTTAGCGTTTATTGCTATTTTATATACAACTGCTCCAGCAATCTCTGCTTTTGCAAGAGTAAATTTAATTGAAACAGTAAGCGAAAAGAGGTATGATGCTATGCCCGAATGGTTTAACAAATGGGAAACCACCGGATTAATTGCCTTCAATGATAAAAATAACGACGGTAAAATTCAGTATGTAAGTGATGTGGCTACAAATGAATTACAAATAGATCGAGATATTATTGTATTGGCCAATCCAGAAATTGCCAACCTTCCCAACTGGGTCATTGCTTTAGTCGCTGCAGGAGCATTAGCTGCAGCATTATCTACCGCTGCAGGTTTATTATTAGTCATTTCAGCATCTGTATCACATGATTTACTAAAGAAACAACTGATGCCAAATATATCCGAAAAAGGAGAACTGATCGCTGCAAGAACGGCGGCGGCATGTGCAGTGGTTGTTGCGGGGTACTTTGGTATTAACCCTCCTGGTTTTGTCGCGGCAGTTGTTGCATTGGCATTTGGACTAGCGGCTGCATCATTTTTCCCTGCTATTATCCTTGGAATTTTCTACAAAAGGATGAACAAGGAAGGTGCAATCAGTGGAATGATAGCCGGTCTAGGAAGTATGATCTTCTATATTTTACGTTTTAAATTCAATACATTTGGAGACACAACTCCTGAAGATTGGTGGTTCGGTATTTCACCCGAAGGTTTTGGTACAATTGCAATGATCATCAATGTGATTGTTTCAGTCGTTGTTGCTCAGTTTACAGCAACACCACCTGAAGAAGTCACAGATATGGTAGAGGAAATACGCTACCCTAAAGGGGCTTCTAAAGAAGTAGTGATGCATTAATAGAATTTAGTGTATATGATAAACGCCCATGTTTTATTCATGGGCGTTTTTTATGCTATATATCTTTCATCATTTATCTAAGTAATTCGCTATTTTCTGAGCTGTATCTCTGGCTGTTTTCCCCACACCATAAATTGTAGCCGATGCATAGCCAGTCCAGTTTCCTAAACCGACTAAGTATAAACCTTTTTGTTTTATTGATTCTGTCTCATTTGTCGCTATTTTATTATCCTCAATGACATCTAATGAAGATAATAAGCTTAGGTCAGGTCTAAATCCAGTGGAATAAATAACAGCATCAAATTTTTCTTCTTCACCATTTCCCCAGATCACACCATCCTCAGTAAATTCGAAATCAGATTTTCTTGCGTGTAATACATCTCGTTCCCTTGCTTCCTTTACAGGGGCAACCATTACTATCTTACCCAAATCATCCTTTAAACTAACATCCATTTTACCGTTTAGATAAGCTTCATTAGAACGAGTAAATAAATATCTCCCATCTTGATCATCTGGTAAGAATTGAGGCTCTTGTAATGTTGCCCAAACTGTTTCCGTATGTTCAGATACCTCTGCTAAAATCTGTGCACCCGAGTTACCTCCACCGAGAATTAATGTTTTCTTTCCTACAAAATCATTTGGGGTTCTATAGTCTAAAGAGTGCATTTGAATGCCTTTATATTGGTCCTTACTTTTAATATTAGGTATCACTGGTATATTGTTAGCACCTGTAGCCACCACAACAGCCTTTGCCATAAAATCACCTTTATTTGAAGATATCTTATATATACCATCTTCAAACTTTACTTTGTCAACCTCAACAGGCCTTTCAACATTTAATTCATAACGAGATTCATACTTTGTGTAATAATCAATCACCTCATCTTTAGGAGCGTACACTTCTTTATTTTTAGGAAATTGCCACCCCGATAATGATGAATATTCTCTTGGAGAAAATAAATGCAGAGAATCCCATACTTGGTTCCATCTACCTCCTGGAGTTTCCTGGCTATCGAGAATTAAGTAATCAAGTTTATATCTTCTTAAAAAATAAGCTACTGATATTCCCGCTTGGCCTCCACCAATAATTATTACATCGTATGTTTTCATTCTTTTATGTCTAAAGGTTATTGAAGTGTATCACTATTAATGTGTCAACTAAGCTAGTTAAAGTCACATTTTATGGGATGTATTTTTGCATAACGATAATCCTTCTTAGAAGTTAATAAAATCAAGTGTATAAACATTCAAAATAAGACTAAAAAAGCTCCTATTATACTGGTTTAGTACAATAGGAGCTTTATTATAAAACGGTAGGTTGATTATAATTCTTTGGCTTTTTTAATCACAAAATCTTTCAGGTGAATTCCCCCTTTTTTGATTTTAAATACGAGTTCATTGTTTCCTTCTGAGAGACTGATATTCTTCATTTCAACTGTTCTCCAATCAAATGGTTTTCCATTCTTAGGTAAGATAGCCTCACCTAATACTATATGATTCTTAGTCAACTCTAAAGCTCCATCATGTTCTTCTGCTGAATAATTAACCTCTATCGAATAAACCCCTGAAGATGTTATTTGAATCGTATATTTTAACCACTCTCCATCTTCTGTCCAACCAACATAAGGGGCATCATTCTCTATTCCAATGTCTACACCGTCATTTCTGTAAGAGTACCCGCTATTCCAAACTGCTCGTTCCTTGTGAGTATCTACATGGTAGTCTGCTGAAACATGATCAAAATAGGCATATCGATTTCTCCCCATATCATAATCAGCGAACAAAATTGGTGTATTGATTTTATGTGAGGTATAAGGTGATGTTAAGTTAGTTGTAGACTGTCCCATCATTGCATAAATAACATCTGATGCTACTATACAGTTTTCATTCTTATGACTCTCCATATACTCCATTACGGCATTGTATGTCTCTTTTTTAGATAAGTCCTCCCCTTTTTCCCAAGCTGCTAAAAGGTCTTTATAGGATTGAGGGGTTTCAACTTTCAAAATATTGTTTACTCTGCTTTTCTTCACTGGCCACCAAGACCAACCAATATTATTTAATTCAAATAGAGCAATACAATCTGAAAACCATGTATTAGAGTTTTCACCCGCTTCACTCATCCAAAGAGGTAACTGAAATTTTTCTCTCATCTCTAACCACCCTTGAACTGATACATCACTATTGTAATTCCAATACTTATGGAAAGTAATCACCATATTGTCATCTACATCTTTCAAAGAATGGTTCTCAAAACCTGCATAAGTATTACCCCAACAGTTACCTGAAACATATACAATATGATTTTGATCTACAGTTCTAATCGCCTGAATTAAACGCTCATGTAGATCCCATATTTGATCATTTTCAGAACAACCACATCCATTAGCTGAACCACTACCATTAAAACCCCAATTGGGTTCATTGATTAAATCATAACCTCCAATCCAGATATTATCTTTGTATCTGTCTGCAAGCTTTATCCATAGAGCAGTAAGTTTATCTTGATTTTCTTCGCTTTCCCATAATGAAGGTTTGTCTGTATCATAATCAGAGATATTAGCATCTTTTCCTTGTCCACCAGGAGCTCCATGCATATCTAAAATTAGATACATCTCATTGGCTTCACACCACTCCAATAATTGATCAGTCATTGCAAAGCCCTTATCCAACCAAGTATTGGTCAGTGTTCCTTTTACCTCCTTCTCTTCTTCAATAGGTAAAGTAAACCATTTATAATGTAGGGCAACTCTTACACTATTAAAACCCCAAGCTTTCATGGAGTCTAGGTCCGCTTTTGTAAAATGATTTTCCAACCAAGCATCATAAAACTTCGCCGTTTTTCTTTTACCGATTTGTTCTTCAAGTTTTTCTCGAAATTGAGTATGGGTATTGATATTCGCTCCTGTAGATTGCATCATATACCCTTCTTGAATCATCCAATTTCCGGTACCAATACTTCTCAATAATACATTTCCTTCATCATTGATAATATTCGTTCTTTCAGTTCTTAAAAAACCTTGAGACCATGCTAATTGACAATAGGTGAGTAAAGACAAAAGGATAATAATTCGTTTCATTTAAATATATTTTGTTTGATCACATTTAGTAAGTCCAAATTACAAAAAAAATGAGGGCTTAAACCTTAGTTAACAGTGTTTAAGTAATAATAATGTACAATTAGTTCCATAATCTGAATACAGTGTTTCATTTGTAGAAAAATGTTATTCCCTCTATATAAAAAATGAAAAAGGCCAATCACTTTCAATTGAAAATAACTGGCCTGTATATCTATAATGTTAAGTACAAACTATACCTAAATACATTACTATAATCTTCCTGATTCCATGTCCACATATGTCCTACCGTAATCGCAGCTTTTTTAGATAACACATATCCCAAAGCATTATATATCCTCAGGTCTTCTAAAGCTGAAGCATGCTGATCATACAAGAACAACTCTATACTCGGCACAAAATAAACAGTACCTATTTCCATTTCTCTTGTATTGAGCGGGATATATGCATAAGGTTTATATCTATACCTATTCCATGTAGCACCTTCAAACCAAACATGTTCTAAACGCACTTGATGGTGCATTTCGATTCTTCCTATTTTATGGGTATACAAATACTGATGCCATATCCTATATTCAATGGCCGTTTCTTTTTCAGTATTAAACTTAGCAATTACGGCAGGTCCAACAACAATGCTGAAATTCTTAGCTACCGCATACTGAAGTCCCATTCTATTGTAAGACTTATATAACTCTGTATTATTAAATCTGATATGGTGTTCCGCATAATAACTAAAACGGTCACTCATTCTAGCCTTGAAGTACAATGCTCCCCACTGCCCTTGATCTTGTGCAAATGACAATAAAGATAAAAACATCAAGGTCAATACTAATACTATCTTTTTCATATTGATCTGTATTTTTCTTTGTCACATCCATCTACACTTAAAAAATGATTTGATTAGATCATCAACAGTATATCACTACTACAAAAAAAGTTGTATAGATGAAGTGCATGTCTACATACGGGAGTAGTTCATAGTATACCATCAAAATACAGGTTTAGAAATATGTAATCTGATTGTAATTTTAAATTCTTCAATCAGAATTATAAAGAAATAGTTCGTTTGAATTGCAAAAGTTTAAACCTCTATTGTAAGCATTTTTGATTAACACCGAACAAAAAAGACTACCCCAAGTGAATGAGGTAGTCTTCATCATTTTATTCACAACTTAACTTACAAAGTGTAAGAGGTTGATCTTAGTTCGCTTGATTAACATCAAAAACAACTACTTGTTCTGGGAAATAATAAGTGTGATCTATTTCCTCTAATAAATAGTCTTTTGGCGTTTTCTTAGCCTCAGCTGCCGCTGCCGCCGCTTGTTCTGTCGGTGTTGCAACTACAGGCTTTAATGGCTCACCCGCTACTATATTCACTCTTCCTTCTTTGTCATTGAAAAGAGTGAAAACTTCTGGTGCACAATAATATTGTTTCATATCAATAATATTCCAATCACTGCCTGTAAAATACGCTACTTTATTCTTATCAGTGATCACCCAAAGTTGATTTTTTTGATCGAAAATAGCTGCCTTCATAAATACAGAATTATTCTCTTCTCCGTACTTTTTCGTTAGCTCCGCTTTTAAACTTTCAAAATCTATTTCTTTAGTTGCTGTTTCACCACTAATTGCAAACGTACCTTTTGATCCTACAGCTACACTTCGTCCTGTATTATCTTTAATAGAAAAATGAGAAATGTAGTTTGCTGAATTTTCATTTTCAAGATTAGATACCTGACCATCTTTATCAAAAACAGCAACACCTTTTGAATGACTTACCCAAAGTTTACCCTGAGTATCAGCTCTAAATTCAAAAAGACCATATCCAGTACCAATACCTGTTTGCTTCTTAGTATAATATTTCGGTTCCCCGTTAATTGGGCTAAACGCAAAGCCTTTATTCGTAGCCAACCAATACGCCTGATTTTGGGAATCAAAGGTCACTCTTTTGATGGTTTTTCCTCCTAACTTCTTATCTAATGAGAACGCTAATTTTTCTTTTGAACCATCCGCTTTTAGAACAAATGTTTGCTTACGGGTTGGTGTTGAAATGTATATATTTCCAGATACTTCATCAATTGTCCAGCTATTTGGATAAATCATATAATCCGGATAACTGAAACCAAGTTCTTTTCCAATCTCTTCTATACTATATGAGGTTACTTGACCATCTTTAGAGATTTTATTAATCGTTTTTCCATCTAAAGATAATAATGAAAGGTTACCTTCTTGGTCTACTAAAGATGACTTTCCTACATAGCTTTTGTAATCATCATTATCTTGAGTCATTGAGTTCATCAACGTAACTCCTCCTCCAATTTCTTTTAAATTAGGATACTCAAGAATCACTAATGAACCATTACTTTCGAACTGATATTTCAATAAATCAAACTCAAAATCCATTTTATATTTTGATGCACTGATCACAAAACGATCCTTATCATCAACCTCAATTTCTTGTATTGATCGAGATGCTGATTCATCTCCTACAATGGCTGACTCATTCTTAGGAAATACCTTTTCTAGTTTATTCGTATTTGTATTATATGCTCCTACTGATCCAGAAGTAAAATCAATCAGTGCAATCCCTTTAGAATTTATAGAAAATTCAGCAATTCTAGTCTTTTCGTTACCCACTGAAAACTCTTCCTTCAACTGACCATCAGCATAAGTATATACTTTATTCTTGCCTGTTACCCAAACTCTACCATCTTTTCCTTTAAATACATCTGATACCTTTTTACTATCAGGTAATTCTAAGACGTTGAATTGGGTTCCGTCATAATGAGAAAAACGATATTCATATTTAGTTGAACCATCACGTTCAATTGGCTTAATAAGAATACAAACGAACCCATTCTCCACACCAACCATTTTGTGAGGGTGGAAGTTTTTGTAGTCAGATGGCTTGTCAATAGGCTCAAGCTTTTTGGTTGTCTTATTGAACTTATGAAGTTCATCCTTTTTACCAATTGTGTTGAACTCTTTGCTTCTGACATAGATAGCGTAAAAATCGCCTTTACCATCAAAGGCTCCCGTAGTTAAGTTTTGGAAAACAAAATCAGAACCATCAGCAACGGCAGAAAACTTCAATGCTTCCAATACTGCACTTTCTGCATCAAAAGATGTAACTGGTTTGATCTTTCCATCCTTTAAAATAAAAGACTTGTTGTCTTTCTTTGACGACATTAGAACACTGCCATCATCTAGTTTCACCATGCTTACAATCGAAGATAGTGACTGGTTTTCTACTTTAGTAGAGTACTCTCCACTTACATACTGGAAATCTTGATCATAGATTTCTACTTTTGGGGAAGATTGGGCATGAGCGTAGAAGGACATGGCACTTGTTGCCAAACAAGCTAAAAATAGTTTACTGTTCATTTTAATTATAGTTTACTGTGGGCTGATAGAATGATTTATAATAAAAATTTAATTATTTATTTGAATATAGATTAAAGAATACATCAGCCTTATTTAAGTTTACTTAACCAAATATATCAAATACTTAAACAAATGAAAATGAAAACAGGATTAACTATCAATACTAACGCAACAAATTCGAAAAATACTGATCCACTAAAAGTCAGCTACTTAAGTTCTCTTACTCCACTTCGAGGAATTGCTGCACTATGGGTTGTATTATTCCACATAGACGTTAGTACTTATTACAGAGACCTTGGAGGTATCTTACCAAGAACAGCTACAGGAATATTTTCTAAAGGCTATTTATGGGTCGATTTCTTCTTTCTACTGAGTGGTTTTATCATTTACCATGTCTATGGTCAACTTTTCAAAGAAAATGGCTACAGCATACAAAATATTAAGTCATTTCTATGGAGTAGGTTCACACGTCTTTACCCTCTACACTTTTTTACACTAGTCTTGTTGATTATTACAGTTCCTATTATTGGAAAAACATATCCACAATTACAAGATGATAGTTGGCACCTTTATTTCTCAAACACAGCTTTATTCAGTCAGTTTTTTATGACTAACGCAATGAATTTTTATCATTTCTTATCTTGGAATATGCCATCATGGTCTATTGGTGCGGAATGGTGGACTTATTGTTTTGCGATCCTTGTACTTCCTATAATTGGTCATTCAAAACGGTACTTGATTTACATTAAGCTATTCGTTTTGTTTGGTTGTATATCGTTATTGGTCAATTTTCACCCTAATCACAATTTAGATATCACTTGGGATTATGGTTTTCTACGCTGTATTTTTCAGTTTTTCATTGGAATTAACCTATACCTCTTATTTCAAATGAATTGGAATCATAATATTCTACAGAAAGATATTACTTGTATTCTACTATTTGTCTTTATAAGTATTGGCTTCCATTACAAAATAAATGATCTAGTTTTTATTCCATTGTTCTCCTTATTTTTATTAGCCATAGCTTATAACAATTCTAGTATCAAATCAATTCTAGAAAAACGCTATATCAAATACCTTGGAGATATTTCTTATTCTATTTACTTGATGCATGGATTAGTTTTTTTCTTTTTCTGGTTTCAATTTCCAAGCTGGAAACAAGACTATGGATGGGATCGACTACCTTCACATTTGTACTTTCTTTATATCATTACCTTTCTTAGTATCACTATTTTACTATCCGCTCTAAGTCATAGATATATTGAGGTAGGTTGCCGAAATTTATTACGAAAATTGAAATAAAAAAAGGCCCTGTAATGCTACTTATTTCGCATTACAGGGCCAATATATCTAACTAACTACTGTGAAGTCTATTTTAATATTTTAGCGTAAACTTTAATTTTTCTTTGAAGTCTATCTTTTGCTACTTTATCGATCTCTGTGACATTAATTTCTAAGGCTTTCATATAAAGATTTAATGCTTGACTATGTTCACCTATTCTTAAGTAATAGTCTCCTAATACCTCTAATGTCTTATGGTTTTTATCTAATGCTATTGCATGATCAATCCATTCTTTTGCTAATTCTAAATCTGCATTCCAGTTAATTGAATACAAAGCAGCTTTAGTATAGGTTTCCCAATCATTAACGTCTGCTTCTTTTACCATTTTAACTAATTTCGCCGATTCAGAATTTTTTGATTCTTCAGGAATTTCAGCAAAAACGTTCATTGTAAATACTGAGATAAAAAGAGAGATAAATAAAGTTTTCATAATAAATAATGTAAGTAAGTATAATTAATTTGAACACTAGTAATATGCCATAGTATATTCCAATCGTATGCCAAAAAATCATAACACACTGTTTATCAAACAATTAAAGTGTATTAGGTAATTAGTACACTAATATATAATGTTCGGTTGTGAACATATGTTTACAGTTTTGGTACACTATTATTATTTTTTACTTGAGGCAAACAGCTCAAGTGGTTTCTTCTCACTAATTAGATCTGAAACGTATAAAAAATTCTTGATATACAAAAAAAGGTTAGCTAACATCTTGTGTTAACTAACCTTCTATATCTAATGAATGTGGCGCCGACTTACTCTCCCGGGGGTTAACCCAGTACCATCAGCACTGTAGGGCTTAACTGCTCTGTTCG